>DCWS01000017.1 GCA_002328165.1 Desulfobacteraceae bacterium UBA2156
GCCAAAACGTGACTAATTACCTAAAAATATACTAACGAAAAGATACTCTATAGTTGCATAAAAATATGAGAAAAAGAGGAGTAAAAAGCTTGCGAATGATTATGGAATAAGGATATAAACAGTTTATCTACTAAAATACAACCTTTATCCAGAAGACCACCGCAAATGTAGCGTTTCAAGGGAAAGTGAACAGATTTAGGATATAAATTAGAGACGGTTTTAGGTTATAATCGAAATCGAGAAAGGAGACACCGATGATACCTAAAACCCGTAAAAGTCCAGAATCTGTGGTTATAGAAATCAAACGCAGAACCCGCCGCAAATTCAATTCTGAAGAAAAAATCCGAATCATTTTGGAAGGTCTGAAGGGCGAAGACAGCAAAATGCAGTCCGTCACTAAGAGGGGCTCCCCACATGATCTTCACATCACCAAGGAGTACCGAGGCCTGCTCCCAGGATTCTTCTCCAAGGATCACCTCGACAATTGGCATGATCATCTTGTTAATTATCGAAGAAAGAAATGCCGCACCAGAATGGGCAACGAGAAATGAAACACCAAACAACAAGAACCCTTGTTCCTGGACAATAGAAATGAAGTTTTTCTTTTTCCTTGCTCATATCGTTGACTTCGGACTGCGGAAATTATGGGTGTACCTGACCGTGTTCACAAGTTGGGACCATTTTCAAGCGCAATGCGCCAGGTTGGCGCACCAGAAACCATGACCAGGCTCGCACGGGCTCAGGTGATGTCCGGTACGGGATGATAGGTTAAGGGGGTCGGGCAGATATAAATTGTATTCGCCCTTGAATGTTTCTGTATGTACTACCTCAAAAGACCCTGTTGTCATTGTTCTAATTTCGTCATGTTTTCTTAGAGCACGGAACGATTCGAATTCTGCCGACTCATTCCCAACACCCCACTAACACCGTAAATCTCTCAGCCTTTTCTGCTGAAAAAAGTTGTGGAGAATGTGCCAAAAATAAAATGATTTGTTTGTATCTTGTTTGCACCCTTCATTAAAACTTAACCACTTAATATTATAATAAAAATGGCGGAGAGGGTGGGATTCGAACCCACGATCCTGCGGTTAACAGGATACCGCTTTTCGAGAGCGGGGCCTTCAGCCACTCGGCCACCTCTCCAGCATCACTAGAAAAGGGATTTGGTTTAGGTGTGTACCGCAATATAATTTTTCTCCCATACTGTCAATGATCTTCTTCAGGGTATTATGGTTTGAAGAACTCTGCACTCCGCCTGAGCCGGGCAGGGAATGCGCTCGTTGTTTGGGTTCAAGGGGCGAACATTTTTAAAACCGCATCGGTATAAGATCCGTCTTGGCGATAAATCGTCAGGGGCGGGGCAACTTTCATTCCCGGCCCGCCGCCTTTTCGTCCTTCGATCAGCACCAGCATGGCCCCCATATCTATCTCCGAATAGACTATTTGAAGGTGTTTGGGCTCAATCAATGAGGATCGCATCTGGAAAATTATATCGGTGATGCGCTCGGCCGGAAAAATCATCACCAGCCGTCCCGAATTTCGCAACACCCGGTAGGCGGCCTGCACAACATCTAAAAGGGTGGCTGTAATTTCGTGTCTTGCAATGGCCTGCTGCGGGTCGGGATTTATTCTCCCTGACCTGGCCCTTCTGTAGGGAGGGTTGCTGACAACAAGATTCACCGGGCCGGAAACCATCTGGGGTTCCAACAGTTTTAAATCTTTTTCTATGATCGTGATCCGATCGGACATCCGGTTTTCTTTGGCGTTGAGGGTGGCTATTTCTGCAAGCGCCTTCTGAACTTCAATACCATATAGCGTAATGCCGTGATGCCGGTGTGCCAGTATTACAGGTATGATACCGCATCCGGTCCCCAGGTCTATTATTTTATCACCCGGTCGAGGTCTGGCGTAATAGGCTAATAATACGGCATCGATGGAAAAACGATAACCGGATCGCTCCTGGTTCACCCGGACCCGGCCGTTAAAAAAAGTATCTGTTGTCATCGATCCCATAGATTACCGTCCAAGAGAGCCCGAAGTGAGGGATGGGTCCACCCATGCTTTTCGATTAAAGTTTTAATACAACGACCCGATCTTGAATTTGATTTCCGAAACCATTTCTTTTCCGAATGCATCATTTATTTTTGCGATCATATCCTTTTTTAAAAACCGAAGTTGTTGTATCCAGGTCGAACTGCTCACATGCAAAATCAAAATGTTTCCTTTAAAAGCTGCAGGCTGAGCATTTTCTGCAATAACCGGACCCACCACTTTTTCCCAAAGGCTCCATATCTGTGTCAGTTCCTCATCTGACGCATATCGGTAATTTTTCAGGATGTTTTTGATAACACTTCCAAGGCGTACGAATTTCCGATTTTTGTCTTTCCAGGTCATTGACAATTACCTAATTAACACCTGCCTGATCTAAACTTTAAAAAATTACTCACTTGATTGAACAGAAACAGCGAACACATTCTCCGTAGCTTGTCAAAATGCGGTGAAAATCCTGACATTCGTGGCTGCAGGGTTTTTCAAAAAAATGATTTTTTACAGACCGCTAATTTGAGTATTATCTAAAACCCAGCCAATAAGAAATCTCAAATTTCTTTATCCCGTATGTACTATCTCTCAGTGTGTCAAGAAAAAACACTTCGATTTTTTTCAAAAGAAAAAGAGCGTTTGAAAGTACCCTGTAGCAAGCGTCTGTGGATAAATGCCCTTGCTTTTTTAATTCTTTATCCCTTTTTAACAAAATTTTCATCTTTTTCTTTTTTCTTGACTTGATCCGTTTGTTAACTTAATATAATCAAAGATTAAAGAGTTCAACGGGGTTATCAACTATTTTCTCTAATTTATTGACCATTTATTTATCAATTTGTCTTTTGTTTTATCATATTTATCAATTTGTCTTTTGTTTTATCAAGAAGGGATTCTCTGAATCATCCTGTTTTGACAGATCGCAAAACCTTAATTGAGGTAAAGACGCATTAATCTAAATTAGGACAATAAAAAATGAACTGGGACTGGGAAAAATTAAAAGGCCAACAACAGAAAATGGGGGGTACACCACCACAGATGGATGAGTTTATCGAAAAATTTAAAAAATTTAAGTTACCCGGCAAATTACCCGGGGGGCCGCTGATCATTTTGATCATCATTGCAATTCTTTTTGGCTCCTCGACATTTTACACCATCGGGGTTGATGAGGTGGGGGTCGTCCAGCGATTCGGAAAATTTACCCGAACGAGTCAGCCGGGCCTTAATTTTAAACTTCCCGCAGGGATTGAGAAGGTGACAAAGGTTAAAGTCAAACGGGTCTACAAAGAAGAGTTTGGGTTTCGTTCCTCCAGAACCACCGAGCGGCGCCGGTTCGCGTCTGAGGGCGAGGGTGTAAATGTGTCCCTCATGTTGACCGGCGATCTGAATGTGGGCATTGTCCCATGGATCGTTCAGTACCGGATAAAAGATCCGTACAAATACCTGTTCAAAGTTCGAAATGTCAGGAGACTCCTCATCGACATGTCCGAGGCGAGTATGCGGCTGGTGGTGGGTGACCGGAGCATCAATGAAGTCATCTCTAAACGGGATGAAATAGCGGTTGAGACAAAATCCGTCCTTCAGAAGGAGTTGGATCATGCGGAAACCGGTATTCATATCGTCACGATAGAGATGAAAAAGACGAATGTTCCGGGTCCGGTTCAGTCTTCATTTAATGAAGTCAACCAGGCGATTCAGGAAAAAGAGAAGATGATCTACCAGGCGAAGGAGGATTACAACAGGGAAATTCCTCAGGCCAGGGGTGAGGCGGAAAGAACCATAAAGGCTGCAGAGGGGTATGCCCTCGACCGGGTCAACCGGTCCGAGGGTGACGCGGCAAGATTTGTAGCGATGTACAAAGAGTATGTCAATGCAAAAGATGTGACCAAAAGGCGGCTTTACCTTGAGATGCTTCAGGATGTTTTTCCAAAACTGGGTCAGAAATATATCCTCGATTCGGATCAACAAAATATTCTTCCTTTTCTTAACCTTGGGAAACAAAGCGGTGTAATCAAATGAAATCAAAAACTATCATCATCATAGTCGCTATTGTAGCCGTATTTTTAATCTTTGCGTCCGCCTACACGATCGATGAGACGGAGCAGGTCGTTATCACTCAATTCGGAAGAGTGATCGGTTCGCCCAAGACCTCACCGGGACTCTATTTCAAGACACCTTTTATCCAAAACACCAACTATTTTCCGAAAAATCTTTTGGAATGGGACGGTGACCCCGGCCAGATCCCCACTTTGGAGAAAACCTATATCTGGGTGGATACCTTT
>DCWS01000074.1:0-6047 GCA_002328165.1 Desulfobacteraceae bacterium UBA2156
CAAATTGTCGTGTAACTGCAATTGTGCTTTTTCCCTTTATATAACCGATTACTTGCGCGACCGAATGCTTTGGAGGAATGGATATACACATATGATCATGATCGTTCATCATATGCCCTTCAGGAATCTTACTGTCCTTCTGCCTTAACAATTCATGAAATACTGGGCCCAAATATCTTCGTATTCGATCAAACAGTTGTTTTTTCGATATTTGGGGATAAAAACAATGTGGTATTTGCAATTAAAGGTCAAACCCTGTATTGTCACACTGGTCAAATCAGTGGCTTACCGATTTGAGTTATGACTTCTTTGTCCAGACAGTTGTTCGGCCGATAAGTGAAATACCGATATAACCCCTCAGTTTCAATTCATTATCTACCAGTTTTATCTTGCAGGAATAGGTCTTGCCGTTATCCGGATCGTAGATCTTGCCATGGGTCCATCTGTTCTTATCTTTATGCTTAAAGCCCCAGACAATATCCAACCCAATAATCTTCCGGGTCCTTTTCGATTCATCCGGGTTATTTTTATCTATTTTATCTGTACCGTCATCATATTTAGGCTCCTTGAGCCATATTATTTCCCCACAGTACAAATCGTCACATTTATAGATTTTAACAAGAGACTTGCCTTCAGCTGTATACCATTCCCCGATAATATCATCAGCTTCCTGGGCAAGTGAGCTAGTAAACATAAACAGCAGCATGCACGCAATTAATATAAATAGTCGTTTCATCTTAAAGTCCTCCTCACAAAGAAATTAGTTAATGAAGCAATGGAAACAGTTCATGCCACGCTGAAATTCGCGGGATATGGTTACCGGGCAGCTCGCCCCCACTGAAAAATTTTCCGGAGGTAAACGGCAACTTCCGATCCCTGGCATAGGTGATCCAAATCGGTATCAGGCCCGACCGTTCGGCCCCTTGAACATCGGCTTCCAGGTCATCTCCGATAAACAGGGTTTTTCCCCGTTCTGTTTTCAGATTATCCACAAACCGGTCAAAAATACGGGGATGAGGCTTTCGATAGCCCACGTCACCTGAAATGACGATCGTTTCAAAAAACGGCGTGAGATTGAGCTGGTCAATGATGGTCATCGCAGCCTGCGGATGTGTAAAATTGGAAAGAAGCCCGAGATGATACTGCCCTTTTAAGTCCGTCAGAATTTCCGTTACCCCTGGAATGAGCCGGCAGTTCGGGTAAAATGCCGAAAAATAGGCGTCCACGGCTTCTGCAATCCGAAAATCATCCGGTGACAGTCGGCCGCCGTGGCGGTTCAATGCATCGCATATCCAAAACCGGTTGTGGGTCTCCTTCCCGCTTTGGTGGGCTTTTTCAATATGAGAAACAGCAGCCTGTTCGTATGAAACCGTGATCGCGTTCGGATCTCCGGCCAACCCGTTTTTTTGCAGGCTTTGGATCAACCGATCCATGGCCTCATTCAACGCCCCTGCATTTGCCTCGATAAGCGTGTTAAACAGGTCAAATCCGATGGCGGCTACGTGACGCATGTGAGTCCCAAATTAAACGTCAAGAAAAACGATTTCATAACAGGATGGGAATGGCAGCATTCTCGGCCAATACTGAAACCGAAGGATAAGAATTCGTTTTTTGGAAACAGATCAACGTAAAAACAGAGTTGTGTAGCCACCGGAGATGAGTCACAACACATTGTATTGCAACGATGCGACACCAAGTCCCAAGCGGTTTCAGACAACCAAAATTCAAATACCGAGTGAAGTTCGTATTGTCAAGAAGGAAATTTGCCGCAAATTAACTGAAAATTCAGGATTTTGGGCACAGGAAGCCTGACTTCACGAGTGTGTGTTTTTAAAAACAAGCCTCTGCAAGGTAATCCGGATCGGTGATGGTGTCATCGATACTGGGTTCCGGCTCCTCATCATATGCGGGAAACACACCGATGGGCGGGGCATTGGCAACCGGGAGCAGCTTCCGTTTCACACTCCACAAGCTCCTGTTTCAAGGTCTCGTACTGTTGCAGAGAAATGGTTTTACGATTTGCCCCAGGCCGATCCGCCAGCCGCTCGAGAGCGCCTTTATGTGTAGCTAAAATAATAACGAATTCTATGGTCTCTTGTCGTGATGTCTGTCAAGTTTCAAGACCTGACCCTGTTGTTTTAATGAGCACCCGTTTGACCAATGTGGTGTTGTCTTAGACGGTCAAATAGAGATGTTTATAGGCAACGAACGTAATAAACTTAATTCGAATGAGTCCTATTTCATACCTGCCGGCGTGCGTCATGGCTGGAAGACCTTTGGCAAACCGGTAAAGCTATTGGATGTTTTGGTAAAAAATTGAGTTAAGCGTTCAAGGGTTTTCATCAAACCCCTCTGTGTAGCCTGTAGTAACCCCTATTTTTTTAAGAATTCCCGGATGGCCTGATCTCTCTCCCCATTGGGCTCAAAAACAATGGAGTAATGATTGGTGCCAGTCACGTCAACATGCCTGGAGTTAGCGATCTCCCGTATCATTCTTTGTGTCACATCTTCCGGGAGGAGGACGTCATCCCGCGCCAACATCCCTTCTGTGGCTCTCAGGACCAGCACAGGGCGAGAGATCTCACCGTAAAACCGGGATATATCCACTTTACCCAGATTGACGCGCTCCTCCTCAATATGGGCAGGATTAATGTTTGTGCGTACCCCATCCGAAACCTCTTCCACTTCGTACTGGTAATAGGTCTCTAATGCCTGAGACCAATTCTTTAGGAAAGGGGCCTTTTTCCTAAGATCCAGATATGCCTCAAATGAGGGGAACACTTGACCTAAACGGTCCAGTGATGGCTTGATCCCCGCAAAAACTTTGACCATTTGATCTTTTGAAAGTTTCCCTCCTCCATCCACCAGGATGATGCGATCAATCCGCTCCGGGTATTTGGCCCCAAAGACTACCGATATAAAGGCGCCTAAAGAATGACCCATGAGCACAACCCTCTCCAGCCCTAAATCATCCAAAACCGCTAAGATATCCCGGCAATGATGTTCCATGGAATAGCCAGTGGGAGGAGCCCCTGAGAGGCCTCTCCCCCGGAGATCCATGGCCAGCACCCCATAAGACGGGCTCAGCGCGTCGGCAATCACATCCCAGCATCTGCAATTGGCCGTGATACCGTGGATGCACAAGATGGCCTTTTTTTTCCCTTCCCATTGGGCAATCTGGATTTCTACCCCGTCTCCCATGGCCCTTTTCATTATCGGTTCAGTCACCATACCCCTCCTTGTCTTCACATTGAAATCAACAAAATTCTAGCGGTTAAACCTTCTTGCTTACGTCACAGTATTTTTTCAACACCCCCTATTTCTGTCTGCCAGTGAACTCTCGAACCGATTGGGAAAAAATGTGACCACCATGATCAAGAGGACCCCTAAGACGGGATGCCAGCGTTCCAACACATTATGCAAAAGCACGGTGCTGGAAAAGAAGTCCTTTGCCAGATGCTGAAGGTCGGGCAGGAAGGTCTCGGTAATCATAAAAAAGGCCGCACCAACAACGCCTCCGTACAGGGTCCCCATCCCCCCTATGATGCACATGAGTAGAATAGCGAGCATGATCGACAAAACGCCCAGGCATGATTCCGGATTCACATATCCCACCCACAACCCATATGCTTTCGAGTTGTTCCCTCCCTGTCGCACTTCCTCTTGAATAGATTCCTTACCCCATTACCCCAGGAAGTAACATGATAAAATGTCCCCGGATAGCTTATTCGCAAGGGACGAGCCATGTTTGATCCTTTTTATGTTAAGCTAAAATTATAACGGATTCTATGTTCTCTTGCCGTGATGCCTGTCAAGTTTCAAGGCCTGACCCTGTTGTTTTATTAAGTTTCTTTGATTCGAGTTTCTCAGTTTCTTTAATATTATTTAAAATGAATAGCCATTATTGATTATTCAATTAGATAGTACAGTTGCTGGATCTAGTTTAGTTTGAAACCAATTAAGCCTTACATCCAAATGTGCTCCAGTTGCTCTTCCAGTCGATCCGATGGTACCAATAACATCCCCCTGCTTTATTTTTTGTCCTTTTTTCACGAATATTTTTTGCATATGCATATACAGTGTAGAAATACCATGTCCATGATCAAACATTAAGGTTCCGCCAGTGTAATATAAACCGGTCTCTGCTAAAGTTACCGTACCATCCAACATGGCTTTAATTTTTGTCCCTTCGTCTGCAGCGAAATCTAACCCGTAGTGTGGCCGCTTAGGTTTGCCATTTAAGATTCTTTGGCTACCATAAACTCCGGTTATGATGGTATTTTCAACAGGTACTATAAATTTATTTTTAAAGTGTGTTAAATTACTATCTATATTCCTAGCACTACTTATCAATTTATTTTCTTTTTTAATTCTTGCGTACACTTTTTCTGGTGGAGTTACTTGTTCTTCAGGAAGTCCATCTATTCTTTGAATATTGTATTTTCTTTTAAAAACTTTTTTAACTATTTTTTGTCTGTCGCCATCTTTATTTAAAGTTATTACAATATTATATTTTCTGTCTCGACCAATACCAAACACAAAATATCCATCATTAGTGACTCTCACTTCTTTTTCGCTGATTAAAACTTTTGTATCGGGTTCCGTTTTCCCAATTATAAAATGACCTTGCATAAATTTTCCCTGAAATTCAACTGCAAGAACATTATTTGATAAAAAAAATAATAAAAGAATTAATATTTTTTTCATTGCGCTATTTTCGATCCTGAACAAACGGGTTGGTTTCTTGGGGTTTAATAAATTCTTTGATTCGCCGAATGTCTTTTGAGTTAATCTTTCACTCGATGTGCAAAGTACTTATCCTTTATTATTGTGTGTATAACGTCCCGCATCAGAGGCCAGCAAAGCGCGTAGCGGTTTACAGGTCCGGCTGCATGGGTTTGTTGTAAGAGTGATTGAGTGCGCTACTTAATATATCCCTTCAAGTGTGGGGTTTGATTTTTAATGCTTGATAATTGGTTCTCGTGGAACGTGGGTTATTATTTCCGGTGCCCCATTTGTGATGATCGCCTGTTCAGCCACTGCCATTGACAAGCCGTTTCCCCTGTCGTTCAGTATCATATGGGTGAAGAAAGACATATTTTCTTCGAGCACAAGGGTATTTCCTTCATAAATCATGGGTTGTTCCATCCATGTTGGGGGCCAGGCAGCACCCATCGTGTATCCGCAAACTGTCAGCACAGCATCTTTTTCATCGTTATTTTCAAGTGTTCCTTTGTAGGTATCGTAGATTTCACCTACTGTAGTTCCCGGACGCAGAATCGACTGTACTGCATCCAGGGCAATAACACTGGTCTCGTGCATTTTTAAATGGCGCTCATTAATCTTTGGACCAGTGAGGACAACACACATGCATGCCGCGTGATAGTGTCGATATGCGACACCTAGTTCCAATGTGACCTGATCATTTTCGAGAACATGTTTGCGCCCGGTGGTATAGCGAAGATTCAAGGCGGATTTGCCGCTGCCAAGCGGGGGGATATGGGCCGGCAAATCGGCATCCAGCTGGAAAAGCGAATCATAGAATGAGGCATAAATATCTCCTTCGAATGCCCCGGCGAATGTTGCCTCGATGGCTTTATTCAGCGTGATGTCCATTATTTCACCAGCTTTGCGCATGTAGCTGAGTTCCTGAGGACTTTTGACCAGTCGCAGTTCGCGAATGAAATCTGGGATAACGATCAGATCGCACCAATCGCCAAGTTCTTCTTGTATTTGCAGGAACAGCCGTGGCGTCAAGCCCATGGTATCAACCTGAATGCCAACTTTCTTACCCTGCATGCCTGAGGATGTCAGCATCTCCTTGATTTGTCCGGCTCGGGATGTTTTTTCGCTGTCGGGAGCTATCCTGACATCCTCACAGATCGAAGAATATGCCGCATTCCCAAGGTCAGCCGGGCGAGCCAGATGGATCAACTGCCCGCCTGTTCCAATAAACATACATCCGAAAATTGAAAAACCGTCTGAGTCATACCCCGTGAGCCAGTACATATCTTCAATCTTGAACAGCAAAGCGCCATCCAGGCTCT
>DCWS01000074.1:6374-9416 GCA_002328165.1 Desulfobacteraceae bacterium UBA2156
TCCAGGCTCTCACGCACTTGGTACTGTCGGTGGGCAAACTCTTCTCTGCTGAAGTGAATATTTAAATCAGTCATATCATTCATAACGACCAGGCTCACCCGCCGCAATGGAGTACAGTTCATTCTCAAGGGACGAGCTATGTTTGACCCTTTTTATGTTAAGCTAAAATTATAACGAATCCTATAGCCTCTTGTCATGATGCCTGTCAAGTTTCAAGATCTGACCTTGTTGTTTTCAAAACTGTCTCTAATTTATATCCTAAATCTGTCCACTTTCCTTTGAATCGATACACCTTCCAATGAAGCGTTTCAAAGGAAAGTGGACAGATCATAATTTAACCCGCATCATGAAAAGTATCAGAACCTTTCAATCTCATTTATTTATTAATATTAACAAGTTATGTCAAAAGTAATGGTTGACAAATAGCCTCTCCGTTGGTACCGGAGTCTCAACTGACACCGCAAAAGACGGGCTTTTGAGGCTTCAGTCCGATGGAAAAGTGTTGAAAAAAGACCTCGATCGATATGCCCGCCTGGCCCGGTTGGAAAAGCTGGCCGAAAAATACGGGGACGATGTCGATGATATCCCGGTCCAAAAAATCAAAGCCAAACTGAAGAAACTGAGAGAACAGGTCAAGGATCTGCAGCTGGATATGAAGTTGCCGAAGAGAAGTGTGTTGAAAAGGCCGCAGTCGAATTGAAACTGACATAGGAGAAGAACGTGGAAGATAGAGTCATCATCATCGGGGCAGGATTGGCAGGCATCGTGGCTGCTTTCGCAGCCCAGCGTAAAGGAGCGGAAGTCTTGGTGCTGGATCGCACCGGAGCAGGTCTGGGAACGAACTCGGCCATGGCCAACGCAATGTTCAACGGGCCGAGGCCTGATTACACTCCCCGGGAATACATGACCGACACCATAAAAACCGGAAAAAGTCTCAATGTTCCCTGGATGGTGGAATTTGCAGCAGCCAGTGCGGAAGATTCGTTTGAATTCGTCCGTCCCTTAGGCCTGGATCTCAAGCAACTGCCGACAATACGCGTCTTTCAAAGAGAACGTCAGGATATCATTCTGGGTGCCCAAATGATGCGGGCGCTGGCTAAAAGGCTGGCACGACAAGTGAAGATACGCATAGAACCGGGCTTTCAGGTCACTGAAATTCTGCAACGGGAAGGACGGGCGGTTGGGGTTTCCGGCTGGGATCGGTATGGCAAAGAGATCCGCTTCGGAGCAGGAGCCGTCATTCTGGCCACCGGCGGTGCCGGGGCTCTTTATCTGCGCAACGATAATCAAAAAAGCACTCTGGGTCAGGGCTATGTTTTGGCCGCACGGGCCGGATTGGCGCTATGGGATTTAGAATTCGTGCAGTTTTATCCTTTGGTTTTGGCCGGTGAACGCATGCCCAAAGTGATGCTCTACCCCGGTTACTCTCCTGAATCCCGTGTCATTAATAAGCACGGCGAAGACGTGGTCAAAAAGTTCGGAATCGGAGATCTTAACCAAGCCATCCGGAACAAACGGGATGAATTCTCCGCCTGTTTATTTGCGGAAAACCAGAACGGACAGGTATTTATGGACTTTACCCATGTGCCCGACCCTGCCTGGACCCGCTATCCTCTGGCGATGTTAGGCAAATACAACTTCGATTTTCGCAATAAACCCGCCCCCATTGCGCCTGGATGTCACTTTTTTATGGGTGGTGTCCAAATCGATCGCGAAGGGCAGACCTCTTTGCCCGGACTGTTCGCTTGCGGTGAGGTGGTTTGGGGAATGCATGGCGCTAACCGCGAAGGCGGCAATGCGCTGACCGAATGCGTTGTTTTTGGTCGCCTTGCCGGCAACCATGCCGCCATCCATGCCCAAATAACAGACAATCCCCTATCGTTCCGCCATGAAATGTCCACCTCCCTCCCCGTATCGGCCTGCACCTCCCTTTGGCCACACAGAGAGTTACTCCAACGGCTGAGGGAAATTGCCTGGTATCGGGCCGGTATCAAGCGATCTCAGACCGAGCTGGAAAAAGGCCGCCAGGAGTTGGCCGCATGGGAGGCCGAACTTGGAAAGCTTAAACCTCAAAGTCTGCCCGCTGTGAGACTGAATGAAGATCTGCGCAGCGGCGCCATGATTCTCAAAGGAATCATCACCGCCAGCCTGGAAAGGCAGGAGAGCCGCGGCGCATTCCTGCTGGAGGAGTACCCGCACGCAGACGAAAACAATTGGCTAAAAAACTCCCGGCTCGCCTATAATGCCAACAGCGGGGAGTTCAACCTTAGTTTTCACCCCGTGACCTGAGAAATGAAAATAAAAGCTGGCCTGTCAACACGCTGAGTTGCTATACAGAATGGATGGACGAAACCGCTTTGCGACGGGGGCTTCTTCCAGGCAGCAGCTTCGGAGAATTGCGCATTTACGTAAAATCACCACCGAGTAAAAGATGAAATCGGTCGGACACGTAATGGAGGATGTTATTATTTTTATAAAGTCAAAAGCAAAATCACAAAATATAAAAATTAAAATTTAACAAAAAACAATTTATCCAAACATTTTGTGTCCAGGGGCACCACAAGGCCCGGAGTAGCTCGAATCATATACTTTCTTTACTTTCTTCATTTGGTATCACCTCCTTTTATTTTATAACATTTAATTTACACCATAAACTGGGCCATTTTGAAGGCCACAAACTGGGAACAGGCCACAATGGGAAATACCATACTTTACTTTCTTCACTTTCTTCATTTGGTCTCACCTCCTTTCATTTAATTAATTTTAATAATTAAATATATGTTATTTTTATCTAATAACACATATAATAAGACATTGCTTTTTCGAAGTGTCTGAATNNATTTTTATAAAGTCAAAAGCAAAAAAACAATTTACCCAAACATTTCACCCCCCATGGGACCACATGGACCATTGTTTACTTTCTTTATTTATCCTTCCATCCCATGCTATGAAATATGAAACAACTCCCTGAGCCATTAAATGGAGTTGACAAATCAAATGAGCAAGGCTGCGCGTATGTATTTATTTTCTTTACTTTCTTCA
>DCWS01000012.1:0-85078 GCA_002328165.1 Desulfobacteraceae bacterium UBA2156
AATTTTTCAACGCTTCATGATAGCAGTAATTATTGTAATAGTCGACAAAAAGACCGATTTGGTCAAGTAGCTCATCGGGGCTGTAATAGCTTTCAAGCAACAGGATATTTTTCATCGAGCGATGATATCGTTCGATTTTGCCCCGGGGCATCGGGTGATGGGTGTGGGCAAAGCCCTGCTGATTCAAGTATTCTTTTAACGCCTTAAAAACATGGCAAGCACCATTATCCGAGAGTAACCGGGGGCGATGTAGCACCTTGGAATCCCGGACGCCGGTCAATCCAGTGGCCGCTTCGATCGTTGCTTTGACGGCTTCAGTGGACATGCTGGCGCAAAACCGCCAGGCAATTATATAGCGGGGATAATCATCAAGAATAGTGCTCAGACCACCCCCGGTGAATGATTTTGAACCAGGTAAAGTCCGTCTGCCACAGCTCATTAGGGGTTCTGGTCGGATTGGGGACCTTGTCCCGTGCTGAAAAACTGTGTATACGGAGCTGGTTACAAGATCGTGGGCTTTCAGTATTCAATAAACGGTGGTTGTCCGTAATGTACCAGGTCAGATCACGAGGTGATTTTTCCGGGTGTTCAAGGGCGGGTTCTGCGTTTGATTTCTTTAACCACAGATTCTGGACTTTTATGGGTTTTAGGTGTCATCGGTGTCTCCTTTCTCGATTTCGATTATAACCTAAAACCATCTCTAATTTATATCTTAAATCTGTCCACTTTCCTTTTAAACGCTACGATGTTTTGCAAAATGCGGGGTTGGGCAGGGTGGTCAGGCCAAAGCGATGAGGCGGTAGACCAGCATGCTGGCCACCCACGCCACATCTTCCGGAGAGAGCATCTCTCCGATGGTGTCGTTAAAAATAATGTTTGCTTCAGGTGGGAATTCATCATCTCCTCCCCAAAGAATTAACTGCATGGCCACCTTGGGAAAGATTTGAAATTCATATCCGGCGTCGCCGGTATCAATCCATTGGCCCTGAATCGTTTCCGCCGGTTTTGCCAATTTGAAAATATCTTGTCCAAAAACCTTTTTTAAAGGATCGATTGCACGTTTGACAAATGTGCTGAAATAAAATGAAGCCCCGGGGATTTCGCGATAGGAAATCCAATTGCCGGTGGAGCCGGCATAGGTTGGTGATGCCATATAGTGCAGGATAAGAATCTGTTCCTGTATCGAAACCTCCTTCGTCTTTTCAGAATCATCCAAAAACTCAAATTCCGGGAAATTGACGAGATATGTCCGATTGAGAAAAGATACCCGAAACCGATTTTGATCCGCTTTTGCAAATCCGCTGCGACTTAATATGTCCGCAAATGAATCTTCTCTGAGTCTCTCAACGGCGATTCTTCTGGATTCGATGTAATCATCGATGCGTGCCATACCGGTAGATTTTTTCCTTTCTGTTTTACCCAAAACCAAAAAAGCCCCACCGGGGATGCAGTGGGACTTTTTCAACATGAAGAATTGATGATTAGATATCCAGCCACGAATCAGAGTAGAGCGTATTTCCAAGGATGACATTGACCGTTTTCGCATAATCCTGCATCTCTTTTGAGAGGCTGTCCATATCCGGCGCATTCCCGTCCATTACGCTGTAGATCAAGTCGACAATATCCTGACGGTTCCCCCTTGCGATATCCGCCAGTTTTTCATCGAGCGGATCGGCAATCACAGAGCACATGCCATGTCTCTGAAGCATAACCATGAAAGTTTGATTGAGAATCGGTCGAAGATGTTCCGGTGGTCCATTGGAAATATTTGACAACCCGCAGGTGCTCTTTGCACCCGGTGCAATGTCCTCGACCATGCCTTGAAATGCCATCAGGCTCATCAGTTGTGGCTGCTGAATGTTAACAGGGGTTACAATACCATCCACCCAGATATTCTCATTGGGGACACCGGCCTCATTTGCAAAATAAAGAAGCTCCACACAAAGGGAAGCCCGCTCGTTTTCATCACGCGGCAGACCATCCGGTCCCCACATGAGGGCGATAAAATGGGCATTATGTTCTGCTGCCAGCGGAACCATCCGTTCGTACCGTTCCGGACGGACCATGATGGAGTTGATCAGGGGGGGCAGCTTGCATATCTTTAGCGCGGCTTCAATGGCATCGATGTTGGATGTATCCAGTACCAGCGGCACATCATCTACAACTTCCTGAACCGTCTCAACAACCCACGGCATGAGTTCATGCCCATCCTTTTTGGCCGGACCCAGGTTGATATCAATGAAATCCATCCCTTTTTCCTTCTGAAAAAGAGCTTCCTCCTGAATCGGTTTGGGATCGCGCGCCCTAAACGCCCTTCCGATCTTTATGGATATCACATTTAAGCTTTCACCAATTAATAACATACGACCTCCTTTGAAATGGCAATTGATCAGTTTGACCGACCATTAATTACGTTTCTGGTTTCGGATCAACCCCGTATCTATTTTGCCTTAAGGAATCCGGGAATATGCGCTGCCTCTCTCGGCCCAACGGTGACGGTCCAACCCGGCAACTCCTCTTCAACATCACCGGCAATTGCGGCCGCGTATCCGGGTATAATCACTTCGGTATGTTTCACCTTATCCATTATGCCGGACTTTTTTACAAACAACCCCACGTCATCGCCGGCGAACTTTCCTGCCGCCCACGCCGTCATGACGGAGAGTCCTTCGGCATCTTTAATCAAAAGCCAGGTTGAGACCTTGCTTCCTTCAATTTCTCCCGATACAATGAAGTAGGTTAATGCAAAATTAGTGGTCACAATCACCGGTGAATTTTCATCTGGATTTCCGACTTCATATATCCCTTCGGTTACCGTCATGGGGCGCTGGGGATCGGTGTAAATATTCAACCGTTCCAAAAGAAGCGGGAAAAGCGTTTCGCCGGTGAGATCTGAAAGGATTGTGATACCGCCATATTTTGCAACAAACATTGCTGCAATCAAAGCCTCCATATCCAGGTTGGAGGTCATTTCACACGGGAAGGTAATCGTTGGAAAACCGAGAGTCCGGTTCCCGCCTTTCAGGGCAGCCCGCCGTATGACCACCTGGTCTTCAAGCGACTGTTTGATATCCCTCGACCCCGCATCGAGCATCAAATCCTTTAGTCCATTTGCGGTGAGCTGCTCGATTAACGGAATCAGGCCCTCCACCGAATCTGCCTTCACAACCAGCGGCAAACCGTGTTCCTTTGCCAATGCCCCGAATTCATCCACATTCGTCTCTGTCGCCGCATAGATGAGGGGCTTTTTGAACCCGCTCCCCTCAATCCCGGCCTTCATCACCGCCGGATCATCCGACATCAATACCAGGTTAAACTCTGAGGTTTCTGCGATCTGCTTCGCTTTTTCGAAAAAAGCATCCTTATCGCCGGTTACATCTTTTAACGCAACGAGTTCCGGCCGAAGGTTAAACCCGACCCTTTCATACTGGAACGCATTCCAAATCTTCAGTTTGGTCTCGAGGTCTGATCCTGCAATATCAGAGCAGATCATACCACCGAGAGCCGTTTGGTTAAAAAAAGTTTTTTCATGCCGGTACAATACCGTCTCTCCACCGATTTTAAAGGAGCGAACCCCTTTGCCGATGGCGATGGGGCGGATGGGAGGTGCCGAAGCTTCTGCAAGTTTCTCCCTTGCTTCATCGGACACGTAAGGACAACTGTCCAGTTCAGCCTTTCCAGATGCCAGATTCATGGCAAATGCGAGACAGGTCGGAACGCCACATTCCTTGCAGTTGGTTTTTGGCAGGAGTTTAAATATCTGTATACCGGTTAAAGCCATTTTGATCTCCTTAGGTCAGAATAATGGTTGCGACCTTCAAACCGCAGGTTCCGGCCGGATTCTGTCATCTTTTATCCGCAACCCATATTGCTCGATACCCCTATTACTCCCCGATGATCGAATCCATCGAGAGTGCGGGGTGTCCTTTTTCCTGAAGAAATGGGAGTATTTCCTCTTCGGTGATGCCGACTGTTTCATCGGCGATCATATCATAAAAATCAGGGACACCGAGTTCTTTGCCCTCCTTTATGAGCCGTTCTTTGATTTCCTCTTTTAAAATCAAGGGCATCCACACCATCCGCAGAAGGCCGCCATCTCCTTTGATGAACTTTTTCTGGGTAATATTGAACTTTGAGTGGCCCACAAAACCGGGGGAAGATGCGCCGCCGCCCATGACGCCGGCCAGGGTGGTAAATTTCATTCCACAGGGGGTTTCGCCCGCATACTCCCGGCTGACGGTCATCACGCCATTGCAGGTTGGGAGCGTCGCTGCAATGCACTCGCAGCACCCACAGGTCGTCATCGGATCATTGATCATGGAATAAAAATTATAGTGATCGATCGCCCCCCGGGAAGCCTGGCTGACAAATTCATTTACGCCTTTCCACTGGCCCAGTTCAGGGTCCAGACATTCCCCCTTTTCAATCGGCTGATTGGGACCCGTGGGGTTGATTTCAAAAGACGCTTTACAGTCCATCCAGTTATAAGCGCCACAGAGCCCGGTTCTTTCCGGACTAACCGTACAGACATGGGTTGGGGCGAACGACTGACAAAGCGTACATGAGTAATAGGTTTCCACATCCTCATCCGCCATTGTTTCAACCCGTTCATCCCTCTGTTTGTATTCAGCCTTCGCGCGCTTGGTCAGGCCATCCACATCCTTTTTGTTGGTATAGAGGGTGACCTGTACCTTATCGAGAATGGCCCCGAAATCCTGATGGAATTTGGCGTGTAAAACCACACCGATATCCTTGAGGGTAAAGCCTTTTTCCACTGCCGGCTTCCCCAGACGTATCCAGGTGATGTCCCGTTGTCCGATGTGCATGATCCCTTGGATATAGTTGATGAGATGATGAATCTGGCGTTCCAGAATCGGTTCGAAATCAGGCTGCATTTCACGCCCGGCAACTTGAACATAAATACCCAGGGGTATATTTTCACCTTCTTTTATATCGCCGATATCCTTCCCGATGAGCTCCACCTTTGCATCATCGATTTCTTTCATATCCGCCATCTCCACAAGCTCGGTGGCCTGGCTCTTGCCACCACCCATTTGAGAAAACAGGTCGGCGCCCCGCACGCGCTCCCCTTCATATGCTGGGCCGAATGCGCAGGGAATGTCAATCGATGCAACCGTTGTTTTGAGCCCCCTGACCTCAACCGATTTTTGAACCATCTCGTCATGGGAAACATTTGCGACAACATGTTCGTAAGTACAAATTCCCGTCGGGAGGATCTCAGGAATATCGGTATCAGCCAGCGTTGGAAAACCCCAGTTGACGCAGCCCGCAGCGGCTGCCGCCCATTCGGCGTTGACATCCCCCAACGCGTTGACAAAGGCAAAAATACGGTCTTTGTTGTAAATAAGCATTTTTTTATAGTCCCCTGGTTCTACCCCACCGAAAGCCATGGCCGCACGGTTTGCAAAACCCAGCGCAAATATGGCGGATGAGATATCCGGACCAAAGGGGACGATCCGGGTGCTCCAGCCGATCTGGACCTCGGCTTCGAGGAGCTGTTCGGTCACTGTGGTGCCGTTCTGATTGGCTGCACAGAAGATATAAAGGCTCCGTCTCTGGTATTCTTCGACAATCATCTTGGCGGTTTCCGGATCGGGTGCTGATCCAACAACGGCAGCAAAGCCCGGGGCCGTCCCATCGACAAATTCCACACCTCTTTTTCGAAAGACCGTGTCGTCAGCTGCTCCCAGCCAGATCCTGCCGGCTTCCTCATCGATATCTTCCGAATGAAGATAGAAATCAGGATCATTGAGATAACGGAGTGCCTCCTGGATTTCAAAAGCAAAAAGGGCTGCCATTCCGGCATCCAAAAGCGGACCCAGGTATGGAAGGTGATTCTGCCCCTTCACATGGGGCGGTAAAAGTCCCCTCGCAAATTCCAGGGGTTTTTTCATGTCCTCCAAGGTTTCGACCTTCATTCCCAAAAGCGAATAAATTACCGGCAGATAGTAGGCGGTGTTGGGAAATCCGATGCTTGTATCTGCGTTGTAAGTCTGGAGGGCTTTCTGATATTCTCCTTCAACCTTTGAGACAATATTGTAGCCGCCCTGAATAGCGGCAAATGCGACCAGTCTAGACATGTGTTCCTCCTTCGCTGAGGATTATTTTATTTAAGATTTTAGCATAAGATCGATAGCTTTCCATAATCTTAGGTGAATCACGCAGTTTCAAGTTTCTGACGATCGGCCATATCCATTAAAACACGTTCCCGGGCCATGTCGATCCCCAGTTCCCTTCGTTTCTTGTCAATGTGGGCGATCATTTTTTGGGCATGCTTGATGGGATCTGCCTCAAGATCCCACATGCCGCCGTATATTTTTTCCAGGTCTTTAAAAAGATAGTCGCATATGAACTCCGAATATGGTGTAGACCCCTGAAGCAACAAAATATTGCCCGATACTGATGACCCTTTCACTCATCCATCTTACTATTGGCCTCTGTCATTGAAGATTCCTCTTTTTCGCGTTCGATTTCAATCTACAGTTCTTCGATGTATTCGGTCCAGCCTTTCCAGCATCTTGTCTGTCTTGAATTTTTGTTCGATGGCGGGAGTGATCGCTACTGATGTTTTAAAAACGGTTTTTCTGGTTGCAGATAACGTATCTCGTTCCTTTGCCCTCAGTTCCCTTAGCGCATTTTCATCGGCCTCTCTTTTTTCCCTTGCTTCTGCTTCCGCATTCATCTTTGCCGCTTCTTCTGCCTTTGCTTTTGCTTCAGCTTCGGCACGTGACTCCTCCTCGGCCCTGGCCTTTGCCTCCGCTTCCGCTTTTTCCTTTGCTTCTGCCTCAGCTTTGGCCTTGGCTTCGGCAGCGACTTTCAGTTTTTGCTCAGCCTCGACCTTTGCCTCTTCCTTAGGCTCAGGTTCATCAGATGTCTTTTTCTTAACCTTCTTTGCCGGTATTTGTTCTTTTGTTTTCATTTCAGCCGGCTTTGACTCGATCTTTTTTGAAGGTGCCGGCTTTTTGGTTTTTTCTTCTTCAATGGTCAGGTCCGGTTTTGGCGAGATGGCTGCAAAATCGACATCTGCCATTGCCAGTCCCTTTTTTATCGGTATAATATCATTGGCCGTCCCACCGCCGGTTATCAGGTCGATGAAAGATCTGACCATTCGTACCGCTTCAGGGTGTCTCATGATGAGAATATCCGAGCCTGCTAAAAGATAACTCACCGCCCCAATCGATTCCATCAAGATGCCACGTCTTTCGGGATCTCCAAGGGTCGGTGCTTCTTCAGCCGACGCTTTTGCCTCCTTACACTTCCAGACCTCATTACCGAGGTTATTTACGATCGGAAGCTGTAGCTTGTCATCCCCTTGAGTTAAAGCGGCCATTCTGAGACGTTCCATAACCGAATAGGTGTATTCCAGCCCATAACCCAGACCACCGGTGGTCGGATCGATTAAAATGCGATCCATGGGCACACCCAGGTTTTCAAGAAGAATATTGACCTGTTTAGCAAGATTTACATCTATGGGGGAGGATGAAACAACGGTATGACCGTATCCCACAGCGCTGGCGCCGATACCTTTATGGTTTTTATCCTCCGCAGGTCCGATGGTCAGGTTTTCTTCCTGACATTCTTCCGAAATCTTTTTTAACACTTCTTCGTCTTTTTGCGGATTTGCCGAGCCCCAGACGATCAGCGGCACATCGACCGCCTCGCTGACCCTTTTTACAGTGGCAGCTGCATCATCAGGGCTTGCATCATTCGTATTGGGGTCGGTGCTCTTGAGTTGAAGAACCACCATCTCAGCACCAAAGTCTTCAACACATCTTTTTGCCCATGCGGCCGGATCAGAAATCACGCCCTTAAAATGGTGCAGGGCAGATTCAGGCCAATCCTCGGGTTGCATATCCCAAACTTCCATTGCGATTTTTGGTTTGTGGGGCATATCGCCCTCAAACCGGTAGAACGGGTAACATGTCTCACCACCAACGGTTACCGCATTCTCCCCGTTTCCAATGGAAATCTCTTTTATACTCCCGGTATATTTTTCTTTATAAATTTCGAAGCCCAACTTTACCTCCTTGTCTAAAATAATGCTTGAAGTTGTTGCAGATCAACCCCTTTTGATTGTAGAATATTACTGACCTGCCTTCGCCCCGTCCCGGTAGAAACGTTTCCATGGATTTAACGGGTGAACATTGAGTCCATAATTTTGGAAATTCTTTACCGATCCCTCCATTGATCGGTAAAGGAGCACCTTTATATTGGGCGACCCAATTTGTCAACAGATGAAATCATTCTTTTAACGATTTTCTGGCCGCCAAACGCGCATTGAGCTTGGGAAACTGATTCATATCGGTGTGGGGCAAAAACAGAGCAGCAACATAATTGTCCATGTAAGATCCGGTTTCAGACAGCTCAAAATTGGTCATCTTATTGGTTACCTCCACTACGTCCTGCCGGATATGGTTTGTCAGTGAACTCATCTTCGCTCCCATCAAGGATCCATTGCCGATAAATTTGACCTTATCCGGATCTGTTTCTGGCAGAAGACCGATGGTCATCGCTTTTTCAAGATCCACATAGCTTCCAAACCCACCGGCCAGAAAAATATGATCGAGATCTAAAACCGTGAGCCCCACCTCCTCCAAAAGCGTCATACAACCGCTGTACATTGCCCCTTTTGCACGGATCAGGTTATCGATATCCGGTTCGGTTAGAACGACATCTCTGTCGATCTGGGTCTCATCCTTCCATGCAAGCACATATTCGTATATCCCACCATCTTCACGAATCCGGGGGGTGTCCAGATCGCGGTCATATTTTCCGCTGTTATTAATGATATCCATCTCAAACAGCGTCGCCACAATTATAATCAGACCGGAGCCGCAGATGCCTTTGGGTCCGACATTTCCAACAGTGATAATCATGGGTTCCAATGTATTAGGATCTACGGAAAAATCTTCAATCGCCCCTTTGCTTGCCCGCATGCCATGTTTGATACCGCCCCCCTCGAAAGCAGGACCGGCTGAACACGCTGCACAGGCCAGCCAATCCTTATTGCCGATCACGATTTCAGCGTTGGTGCCGATATCCATATATAACGTCAGTTTATCTGTCCGGTACATTCCGGACCCCATGACACCGGCCACAATATCGCCTCCCACATAACTCGAAACTTCCGGATAAACCAGCGCGGTGACGTGATCACTCAACGACATACCCAAACCGGCTGCTTTTATGGGAGGGTAAAGCGTTGAAGCCGGTACATAGGGCGAGCGACGAATGTACTTTGGGTTTATCTTGAGCATCAGTTGCGTCATTGTTGTATTTCCAGCCAGTGTAATGGTTGAAATTTCTTCAGGATCAACACCGGCACGATCTATAACCTTCTTGATGATGCTGTTAATCGTGTGGATCACCACTTGATGGAGTTTGTCAAGGCCTCCCGGTTTTTCCGCATACAGAATCCTGGAGATCACATCTTCCCCATAGCTTATCTGGCCGTTGAATGCGCCATACTGGGACAGTGCCTCACCGGTTTTAAGATCGATCAATTGGCCATAGATCGTCGTGGTGCCGATGTCCATTGCAATGGCGTAGTTTCGATCAGTGGTATCTCCTGGTTGTACGTTGATGATCCGGGTCCGCCCTCCCTCTTCGCGAACGGGACGAGCCAGTGTTGCCGTAACCCTGAAGCCGTCCTTTCTCAGCACATCAGGAATTTTACGAATCACGGAAAGATCGACCTCAAGACGGTGTTCATTGTGATTCAGCTTTAAAAGGCTGATAAGCCTTGTGGTATCCGCAAGATTATCCTGTAGTGACGGCGGGGGAAGCTCCAGGTATTTTTTTTCCACCGGTGGAATGAAAAGTCCTCTTTCTTTTAATTCCTCTAGATTCATTTCCTGGATTCGAGCGGTATGTCGCGGGGTGCTTTGAATATTGAGGATGTTTGAATCAATGGCTGACTCTATCGGAATGCGAATTACCAGATCACTTCTAACGGTCGCCAAACAGGCCTGCCGGTAACCGCTTTCAAGATCCGCTTTGCTCAAGTTTTCTGAAATACCACCCTCAACCTCACCCGCTTCAATGACCACACGGCACTTTCCGCAAACCCCGCCGCCACCGCAGGATGCATTGACATGAACCCCGGCTTCCATGGCGGCACGGATCAGATTTTCTCCGTTCCGGACGATTATTTTTTTGTTGTGGGGTAGAAACGATACTTGGTATTCATTCATCTTTGGTTTTCCCGCATTTGTTACCGGTTGCAGCAAACAACAGACATTGAGCGTGTAGGCTCAGTTAGTTTTACGCCGGCTCATCAAATTTGCAACTCAGCCGAAGAATATCACCATCAATGGAAGTCTGAGTTTTGTAAGGCAGTATTTTGAAAAGCTTTACCATTGGTTTGTTTCGAGATGATGTGTAGGCATGCATCCCTGAAATTCCGTTCTCCCTTGCTGCTTCGGCAAGTTTTTTAATTAAAATCTTGCCGATTCCCCTTCCCTGAAAATCCCTGCTCACGGAAAAAGCAATCTCCGCATTGTTTTCTTCTGTGTCAAAAAGATATTCTCCAACGGCAACCACCCTTCCAAAACCGAACTCCCCGATAATCGCCACAAGGGTCAGATTCTTAATATAGTCAATCTGGGACAACTCTTCCACCTCGTCACGGACGAAGCTCGATTTGTCATGGAAAAACCTTGAAATTACATCTTTTTTGTCAAGATTGTAAAAATGTTCCTGAATCCTTCTTTGATCGACCGGTTTCACGGGCCGGATCGTGACCACTTCGCCGTCAATTTCCCTCGTCTCTTCTATCTTAAAAGGATAGACCCCATGACTGAAGTGGGAGCGTCTGCGTTTGGCATTAAGGAGATTCATATTTTTTGCCGTCTGAAAAAGCTCATCTCGAAAATCAGGATGCGCAATACTGATCATGGCTAGGGCTCTCTCATGGATACTCTTTCCAAACAGATTGACCGCCCCATATTCAGTGACAACGTAATGGATATCACCCCTTGGAACCACCACTGCTGTATCGTTGAGCGTTGGGACGATGCGGCTCTTTGTGCCGTCCCTCGACGTCGATGTGAGTATGAGGATCGATTTTCCCTTCTCCGACTGGGCAGCCCCCCTCACAAAGTCAAGCATACCGGTTACACCTGAGAAGTGGTTGTATGGAAGGGCATCTGCAGCTGTCTGGCCGGATAAATCCATGGCCATCACCACATTTATCGATACCATCTTGTTATGACGGGATATGATACCCGGATCATTGACATAGTCAGAGGGATAAAACTCGATGGACGGATTGTCATGCAGAAACTCATAAAGATTTTCAGTACCGATCGCACTGCTTGCAACCAGTTTTCCCTCATTGTATCCTTTCTTGCGGTTTGTAATGATGCCCCTTTCTATAAGATGCAGGATATCATCGGTCAGAAACTGAGTATGAATGCCGAGATCGTTCTTGTCTGAAAGGCCCAGAAGGATTGCCTGGGGGGTTGCGCCCAAACTGATCTGCATTGTTGAGCCGTCGTCGATGAGTCGCGCAATATGTCTGGCAATGATGTTCGCTGATTCCAACTCAGGATGCTCACCAATGGTAATAAGCGCCTCTTCGTATTCAACGAAAACATCCACATCGTTAACATGGATGAAGCTTCGGCCCAAAACTCTCGGCATTTTGGGATTTACCTGGGCTATGACAAGATCAGCCGACAGGGCTGCCGAGAGGGTGATATCCACAGAAACTCCAAGGCTCATCCACCCAAAATCGTCCGGGGGCGAAACCTGAATTAGAGCGACCTGTATCGGAAGTCTTCTGGTTTTGAAGAGACGGGGAATAGCCGAGAGATTCAACGGTGTGATAAACCGCTTGTTGCGCTCAAGGCCTTTGGCTTTAGCAGATCCAAGATAAAAAGACCGGATATTTAACCTCTGCCCCTTTGTTTTATTTGCAATCAATGTCAAAGGGGTTCTTTCCAGTGTCAGCAGGCGGACGATCTCGATGTCATTAAAATTGACAGACGCTTCGGCAAGTTCCCGCACCAGGTGTTGGGGTTCTCCGCAGGAAGACCCGATAAAAATCCTTTGTCCGTGCCGAATAAACCCAATGGCTTCCTGTCCGGTCCTCTTTTTTTTGGCATAGTTGTCTTCCCAATGGACTGTCGTCGCAATCATGATACCCAGCTTATGATAATCACATGCAAAAATCGATTAAACACCAAACGGGAAAACGCCCCTTTATCACCAACTTTAATAAAATTTTCACTCCCTGCACAAAAAGTAAATAATATTGACAGTCTCGTAAAAAGTCGAAATTAGATGGCAAAGTAAAAAGCTTCAAATTCAAGGCACGCAAATCCTGAGGAATGAGGCGTACTTACAGTACGCTGCAATGGCGAAGGATGCAGCGCAACACAGAAGTTGGGCTTTTTACGAAGCCGTCAATATTAACTTATCAAAAAATGGTAATCAAGAGTTACATACTCAAGTTTCACGCCTTTTGATTTTATGAAGACTCGCATCCGGCATAGGGCGAAGGCGACACTCCTGCCGATTCATGGTGCGACACTTGATTACATATTAGAAATCAAGCTTCGGGAACCGGATTTCGGGTCTTCCAAATCAGGAGCCCGATAGTCCCCACAGATGCCATGGAAACCAATCCGATTGCAGGGAAGACCATATGAATTCCGATACTGCTCTGGATACTTTCCACCATTTTGACCGCCAGCGCCCCGACCCCAAAGGTCAAAACAAACTTGGTGCCGAAGGCCGAGTGTTGCAACGATTCCGGTGTCATCCGGGCTATCAGTGTATTTTCAATCGGTTGCATACCCAGAAGAAAGAAAAAATAAATCAACGCCAGGAAAACCAACGGCAAATCCAACATGATGGCCATGGCAAAGGCGGCCGGAATCGTCGTGGCGTGAAAAATAAGATAACAAAATTTAGGTTCAAATCGCTCGGCCATTCGGCCGCCGACGAATTGACCCAGTATTCCTATAAAGTAAATCAGACAGGCGATGGATGTCGCCACCAGGTTTTTGGAAAGTCCTCCACCGATCACTGAAAGTAACCATTGAAAAATTCCGGGATTTTTCAGCTCAAGGTAGACCGGGAGAATGACAGAAGCGCCTCTATATTCGACTCCTCCGAGCATCATGGCTACAAGGAGAATAAGGAAAGCCATGATCATTTTATTTGGTTTTTTATCACCCGACGCTGGTTTTTTCGATCGGGGCTGTTGTGTTAATGGAAAGACGATCATCAGCACCACACCCAAAATATTCAACAACCCCAGGAGAAAATAGGCGATCCGGGGTCCCCAAAGCCAGTTGGCAATGCCGGTCAACAGGGGCGCCATTGCAAGCCCCAGACTTCCAAACATGCCATTATACCCCATGCCGAGGCTGACCCGATTGATCTCTTTTGAGATGAGCCCAACGCCGGTGGGGTGATAGATAGCGGAGAAGAACCCAAGCGCCGCCAGCGTAATGGTCAATCCAGTGGGGGAATTGATCCACATCGCCGTACTCAAACCGCTGCAAGCTGAACCCAGATAAAAGAGCAACATCAGAGGCTGGACCTTCCACCGGTCAGCAACCATGCCCCACGGCAGTGCGGTAATACCAAACAAAAGATACATCCAAAAGGAAATGGCGAGGACACCGGCGATGTCCATTTTTAACAGGCCGGTCAATGGAATTACCACGGCAGGAAAAGCCAGCATGTTGAAATGGCTCATAAAATGTCCAAAACAGGTGTTAACTAAAATTTGACGCTCTCGATTATCCACTGTGGCTCCATATTTACTGTCACATTCCGGCTTTACGTATAAACCGTAAGGAAAGATCCAATTGGGTAAGCCTAAAATAATATCGAAAATTAAGCTAAGAGTCAATAATCATGTAAACGTTCAGCGATTCTTGGTGAAAGGTAAAATGAAAGGTATTTTAGCTGGGCACGAGGTTTTATGAATGAAAGTATCGAATGAGAGGTGAGCGGGGCGCGGTTTAGTGAGTCTTTTTTTGATGCAAGGGGCTGGCTGGAATTTGAACAACAGGAAGTCAGTCCGGATTTGGCCGCCTATAGAACAATGGTTTACAGCTTGACTTATTTCTTTGTTTTGCTTAAGGTCCGCAGACTTAATCTTAAACTTTGATCATTTTAGAGAGTAATCAATGAATGGCCTAAAGCGTTACATAAAAATGATCGACTGGATTAACGAAAAGACAGGAATGTTCGCGGGTTGGCTGACCACTCTGCTGGTTATCAATGTTTTTTATGATACGGTCATGCGGTATGCGTTCAATAAAGGAAATATTGCCCTTCAGGAATTGGAATGGCACATATTTTCAGTGATTTTTTTGATCGGTGCGGCCTATACGTTAAAACACGACGGCCATGTGAGAGTCGATATTTTTTACACCAAACTCACCTCCAGAGCCAAGGCTTGGATCGACTTCATCTGCACTTTTACCTTCTTAATCCCGTTTTGCCTGCTCATCATCTATTCCACCAAGGGTTTTATTTTAAACTCCTGGGCGGTCGGTGAAATATCTCCGGACCCCGGAGGACTTCCAGCCCGTTATATATTAAAGGCCATGATCCCGGCGGGTTTCTTCCTACTTCTACTACAGGGTATCGCCCAGTCGTTTAAAAGCCTGCTCCATCTAATGGGTCAAGACATCCCGGGGAAGGGCAGGTAAGATGATGGAGCTCATACAGGAATTCTTGCCCCTGATTATGTTCGCGTTCGTTTTTGCGCTGTTACTGCTCGGCTACCCGGTGGCCTTTACCATCGGTGGGGTTTCCCTCTTTTTTGGCCTCATCGGTTTTGGTCCCGGCTTTTTCAATCTGCTGCCATTGCGGATCTGGGGCCGTATGACCGCCTTTACCCTTCTGGCCGTTCCCTTATTCATCTATATGGGTGTGATGTTGGAAAAATCAGGCATCGCCGAGGAGTTGTTAGAGACCATGGCACTGGTGTTTGCCAAGATTCGAGGGGGTCTGGCGATTTCAGTGGTTTTTGTGGGTGCCCTGATGGGTGCATCCACCGGGATTGTGGGAGCAACGGTCGTTACCATGGGTCTGTTATCGGTCCCCACCCTGATGCACCGAAAATACAACAAGGCGCTTGCAACCGGAACTGTAGCAGCCTCTGGCACCCTGGGTCAGATCATTCCACCCAGCATTGTGCTGGTGCTTTTGGGGGACATCATCAACATACCGATCGGTGATCTTTTTATCGGGGCCGTGATACCCGGTCTCATCTTGGTTGTACTCTACATGCTCTATATTCTCATCGTAGCATTTATTCGGCCGAACTGGGCGCCACCGGTCCCAAAAAAAGAACTGGATGAGATCTCCAAGAAGGAACTCTATGGCCGAGTATTTAAGGCGCTTATCCCGCCGGTGTTACTGATGTTTGCCGTTTTGGGCTCTATTTTTGCCGGTATAGCCTCACCTACGGAAGCGGCCTCGGTCGGCGCTGTTGGCGCCACCCTTCTTACCGTGATCCACAAGAAGTTCAACTACACGGTATTATCGAAAGTCATGAAAACAACCACCAACCTGACCTGTATGGTCTTTATCATCCTGGTGGGTGCCACCACCCTAGGTCTGGTTTTCAGGGGGCTGGACGGGGACCGTCTGGTTCGCGAATTAATCGACGCCCTGCCATTTGGAAAATGGGGAGTACTGCTGATCGTCATGAGCATTATTTTCATCGCCGGCTTCTTTCTTGACTTTATTGAGATCACGTTTATTCATGTACCGGTACTGGCACCCATTATGATCACCATGGGCGTCAATCCCTTGTGGCTAGCAGTCCTGATCGCCGTCAACCTTCAGACTTCTTTTTTGACCCCGCCCTTCGGGTTCTCACTCTTTTACCTCAAAGGGGTCACCCCGCCCGAGATTAAAACCATCGATATCTACAAAGGGATCGTCCCTTTTGTCATCATCCAGCTCATCGGCCTGGTCGTGATCTGTTTGATTCCCAAATCAGTTACGTGGTTGCCGACGTTGCTTTTGGGAGAATAGTCAGGCGACCGTTTACGGGTCTCACCGATGGGCTAACCGAAGAGGCAAAAAAAACGGGGCCTAAAAAAAGACCCCGCATGTTTACATTTGTTTATAAACGTCTCGAATCTACAGATATTTAAACGTCTGGTATTGCTCTTCAGTATATTTTGCCCATTCACCGACATCATTTTGAAACTTAAGAAACGCCTCGTACACCTTCTTGCTCATGGGGTCCTTGGAAACAATCTCCTCGATCACTTCCTTTGCGTAACTTTTAAGCACTTTTAAAACCGATGGCGGAAACTGTTTTATCGAAACCTTGTGTTTATTGATCAGCACTTGCAGCGCAGCATTGTTCTTAGCCTCGAACTCGCCAAGCATCCAGATGTTGGATTTATAGGCAGCGGCTTCCACAATGGCCTGCAGGTCCTTGGGCAACGAATCCCAGGCCTTCTTTCCCACCGTAATCTCAATACAGGTCCCCGGCTCATGCCAGCCCGGCCAGTAGTAGTATTTGGCTGCTTTGTAAAAACCCATTTTCAGATCATGATAGGGCCCCACCCATTCGGTGGCGTCAATCACACCGCGGTCCAGGTTGGTGAAAATTTCTCCGCCAGCCACCAGCACGGCATTTCCGCCGGCTTTGGCGACGACCTTGCCACCAAGACCCGGGATACGCATCTTGAGTCCCTTGTAATCGTCAATGGTCTTGATTTCTTTGTTAAACCAGCCGCCCGCCTGTACACCGCTGTTACCGCCGAGCAACGGTTTGACATTGAAAGGTGCATAGACCTCTTCCCAAAGCTTCATGCCTCCACCGTTTAAAATCCAGGCGTTCATGCCCTGAGCATTGAGGCCAAAGGGAACAGCGCAAAAAAACTGGCAAGCGGGTGTTTTGCCGACCCAGTAATAAGCGGCACTGTGTCCCATTTCCACCGTGCCTTGAGTGACAGCATCAAAAACACCCAATGGCGGAACCAGTTCACCGCCACCGTATACAGTGACATTCAAGCGGCCATTGCTCATTTCACTCACCCACTGGGCAAACAGATCAGCCCCTTCACCGAGAGCCGGTAAATGTGGCGGCCAGGTAGTCACCATTTTCCAATTATACTTTTTCTGAGCACGTGCAGGAGCAACCCGTGTGGCCAGCCCGGTAGCGGCAGCTGCAGCACCGATTCCCAAATTCTTAATGAACTTTCGTCTTTTCATGTGCATTCTCCTCCCCATGGGTTTAAATGATGGCAATGGCAACATCACCGGTTCAAAAATAACAGCGACGACCTCCGATTCACCGGGGAATTGCCAGCATAGAAAACGCTTGTCTATTTTCTCGAAAAGAGGCTTAATTCCTACAGTAATAATAACTTATAAAATTGTAAAGTCACATTGTCAAGCGTCAGACAGTCAAATTTAAAAAAATCATCCCTTTCAAGGCGTTGCAAGTAAATAAAAGCTGATCCACCGATGAGATTTGAGCCTTTTTTGGAAAAAGACAGATGGAGTTTTGAGTGGCAAAAAATATTATGCCGTTTAAGATGCGCCCTGATGAAACCGTTTTATCCAGAATTGCCGTAACTGGTTCAAAAAGAACCACGTTTATCCTTGACCCGACTCTATCTTTTTCTTATAGTTTCAACTCAAGTTCAAGTTTCACGCGCTCGAATTTAAAAAAAATCGCCGTCCTTTTCGTTGCGGCAAAAATATATCCTAATCAGATCTGCTATCCCACGATAAATATGGAACGCCCTGTTTTTTTGATTATAGGAAAAGTCCATGCCTGATGTTGTTTTCACGCTCGCTTTTTTGTTTTTTGCTTTTTTGTTTATTCTTTTTTGGATGATACTGAAACGAAAAACAAAAAACACCTTTTCCGCTGTGGATGAACAATTGAGGCCCTTTGAAAAAAGGCAGGCGCATCTTGAGCACGTGGTAAAAGATGAAATAGCCCGAAACCGGGAAGAAACAGCAAACAGCGACAAACGGACACGGGAAGAACTCAGCCAATCTTTGAGGGGCTCAAGCGATTCATTGCTAATGCGATTGACAGAACATTTTGGCATGTACAAAAATCAGCTCGACTCATTTTCCAAACAACTTGGGGAGATGACCAAACTCAACCAGGAAAAACTTGAACAGATGCGCAATACTGTGGAGAGACAGCTGCGGGTATTACAGGAAGAGAACAGCAAAAAACTGGAACAGATGCGGTCAACGGTTGACGAAAAACTGCAGACCACTTTGGAAAAACGTCTGGGCGAATCTTTTAAACAGGTGAGCGAACGATTGGAACAGGTCTATAAGGGTTTGGGGGAAATGCGCAGCCTGGCCTCCGGTGTGGGCGATTTGAAAAAGGTTCTGACAAATGTGAAGACCCGCGGAACTTGGGGGGAAATAAGACTTGGAAATATTCTGGAGCAAATACTGACACCGGAGCAGTATGAAGTGAACGTTGCAATAAAAAAGAACAGCAGTGACCGGGTGGAATTTGCCATAAAGTTGCCCGGGCAGAATGTGGATAAAGATACGATAGTCTGGATGCCGATTGACTCCAAATTCCCCCAGGAGGACTACCAGCGATTGATCGATGCCCAGGAGGCAGCCGATAAAGAACAGGCTGAAAAATCGATAAAAAGCCTGGAAACACGCATAAAGTTAGAAGCAAAAGAAATCAAAGAAAAATATATTGACCCTCCCTATACCACCGATTTCGGCATCATGTTTTTGCCGGTCGAAGGATTATATGCAGAAGTTCTGCGCCGGCCCGGCCTGTGCGATACGCTGCAAAGAGAGTATCGTGTTGTTGTGACCGGGCCGACGACCCTTGCCGCTTTATTGAACAGCCTGCAGATGGGGTTCAGGACACTGGCCATTGAAAAGCGTTCCAGTGAAGTGTGGGAACTGCTGGGTGCGGTTAAGACCCAGTTTGGCCAATTCGGTGACGCACTGTCAAAGACCAAAAAGAAACTCCAGGAAGCCAGTAACAGCATCGATAGCGCGGAGATCCGCACCCGCGCCATCGAGCGAAAATTGAGGGATGTGCAGGAAATACCCGAAAAAGACCCGGTAGAATTGATCGAAAAAGATTAATCCAACCTTCCAAAGCCCGTTATTTTATCAACTTCTATTGCAAATCTGCAACGGATTGATAGGGGATACGGTCGGATAATGCCTTTTCTAACCCGGCCAGGAAAATAATGGGAATCGTCAAAAAGTCATAAAAAGGAAAGACAAAATGAAGAAGAATTCCTGGCGTATTGCTTGTGTGGGTGCGGGACTGATCGGTCAGGGCTGGACAACCCTGTTTTCTTCAAAAGGTTATCAGGTGATATTGCAGGATGTCAGCAAAACCGTCCTTGAAGGTTCGCTGAGAGCGATAAATAAAAATCTGATGTTTCTCGAAGCCAAAACCATTTTGAAACCGGGTGAGTCTGCTGCGGCCATGAAACGAATAAAGACGACCAGGGATATTTCAGAATCGGCCGATTCAGCGGACTATGTCCAGGAGTCCGTTTTTGATGACCTTCAACTTAAAAGCCGGGTTTTTAAAGAAATTTTTTTAATTTCCTCTGCTTTTGGGGATGCGTTGACCGGATCACCCGGCCGGGTGAGTCCCTTTTCCAGAGGCCTTCCACGTTGAAATACCGTAAGAAGAGGGAAGAGAACAATGAAAACGAGCCCTCCCAACAGCAGATATGCGTTTCGCCACCCTACTGTCTGTATGGCATATTGTATGAGAGGGATCAGAATAAGTGTTCCCATACCTCGTCCGGTGTTTGCAATGCCGAGCGCCAGAGCTCGGTGTCTAAAAAACCAGTTCGAGATGATAAGCACATTGGGAATGAAGCCGATATGAGTGACACCGGTGGCCATGAGGATTCCGTAAAAAACGTAAAGCTGCCACAAGGAGGAGATGAAACTCGAACTCAAAACCCCTATGGTGAGAACGATCACCCCAAACGGCATAACTCTACGTGAACCAAACCGGTCAAACAACCAGCCGACCAGAGGACCGCAGGCACTGAAGACAAGCATGCTAATGGAGTATGCCGCTGCCGTGTTAGCCCTGCTCCAGTGGAATTCCTCCAAGATCGCAAAAGAGCCATTGGTGGATCCCCCAACAGCCAATGTAAGGGAGGAAATCCCTACCACGACCCAACCATAAAAAAATCGAGATTTCCGATGAGTTGTCAGCGCTCCCCTCAAAGCAACCCCATCTGAGGCATCAAAATTCGGTTGGCCGAATTCAGCCGTATGTGGAACAAAACTGGGGACCTATGGAGCAAGAAATTTCTTTCTGTTGAAGTGGCTATGTAGATCTTAGACATATGTGTCAAATAAAAGGGCCACAAGATAGAACCGGGATAGAGGGCCAAAGGTGATGTTTGATACCATTAAATATTAAAATTAAATAACGGCCTCGGAGGGTGGATCTGTTTCACATCGTGTCCCAGTGATTCGAGTTCCTTTTCTATCCATCACAGAACAGTAGCGGTATTTCCGTTTGTTTTAGCGCTACCCAGTAGAGTAACGACTTTCATAATCAGTTCTCCTATGTGATTATTCTTAAGAACACTCTACAAATGCGTATGGCCCATATGGCTCTGACCTTTACAAATGCAGTACATAAAAAATTGTAATTCTATTCCTCGTATTTAGTTAATCAGAAATAGTGCACATTGATAGACACATTCCTGTGAAAACGGATAACGATCAAACACGGGGAAAACTCCAATATCGAAAGCCGGAAAGGTACTGGAAAGTTATATTTTGATGAACATTGTATTTGCTATTCTGCACTAGAAAATAACATATAGGGATGTAATAGACAATTTTTTCGCCAATCTGTTCAATGTCTTTCCTGTTCATCTCCTACTTTAATCAGCAAGTATCATTCTGGTGTTCAAGTCTCTCTACCCTTTTTGTTTCGGTTTCGGAAACTATCAGCTATTCTTGCCGTTACGATGTTGCAAGCGGACCCTGATGGAATGCGCATGTGCATCCAGCCCTTCGATTTCAGCCAAGCGGATGATCGCTTTTGCCTCCTGATTGAAGGCAGAACGGGAGTAGTGAAGGATATTTGTTTTCTTGATAAAGTGATCCACCGAAAGGCCTGAAGCAAATCTTGCCGTACCGGCGGTGGGGAGCACATGGTTTGGCCCAGCCATATAATCCCCAACCGGTTCAGGGGTATAATCTCCGACAAACACGGCGCCCGCATTACGGATTTGTCCGATGTAGTCAAAAGGATCCTTGATATGCAATTCAAGATGCTCCGGTGCAATGCGGTTTGAAATTTCCATAGCGGTATCTAAATCAGGCACCACCAGGATACCACCATACCGGGAAAGCGATTTTTGGGCGATCTCTTTGCGTAAAAGACTTTCTAGCTGCGTCCTTACAGCCAAAGCAACCGCGCCGGCGATTTCATGAGAATCGGTCACCAACAGAGCTGAAGCCAAGGGATCATGTTCTGCCTGGGAAAGAAGATCCGCAGCGGTAAATTCCGGATTAGCGGTTCGATCAGCGATAATCAGAATTTCACTTGGCCCGGCGACTAGATCTATGCCGACAAGGTCTGTCACTATTTTTTTTGCCAGGGAAACGTAGATATTGCCGGGCCCTACAATCACATCCACCTTCGGAACCGTCTCCGTACCAAAAGCCAATGCGGCGATTCCCCAGGCACTTCCGACCTTATAGACATCACGGATTCCGACTTTCTTTGCAGCAACAAGAAGATGGGGATTTACACCTCCCTCCGTGGTTGACGGCGTTACCATCACCACCTTTTCTACACCGGCTATTCTGGCTGGAATGGCACACATCAGTATCGATGAGACCAATGGGGTCTTTCCGCCCCTTCCACCTGGAACATATATCCCTACTGATCCGACCGGATTGATCAGCTGTCCAAGCAATGTCCCGGGCCTATCCGTATCAATCCATGACGTCTTCAGTTGTTTTTGATGAAACGCCGTTATTTGGGATGCCGCACGACCTAAAGCCAGTTTAAATGACCGGTCTGTAAAAGATGCAGCGTTATCGATCTCTTTTTCCGTCGTCTTCAAGGTGTTTGCGGTCATGCCAGGGGAATCAAAACGCCGAATATATTTTACCAGAGCACGATCGCCGTTTTTTTTGACATCATCAAGGATACGGCTAACCCTTAGAAAGTCTTTCTTTTTGAAGCCGAGACCCCGGTTGATAATGGCTGAAAGCCTTTTTTCAGCCTCTTGTGAAGGGAAGTTGTAGATTTTCATTTCCGCCATCTTTCTTTTTTTAGATTTTCCACTTATATTACAGGATCGTTTATGGATTTAGTGCTGCTTGAATCGATTTTCAAATAGGGTCCTTCGGTTTTACTTTTTAAGGTTTATTTTGAATCAGGGTTATTTGTCAACACGAAGCGTCATCATGGTCTATCAAAAATACCCGTTGACATATTTTTTAGATCTGCATAGATGGATGTGCTCTGCACATATGAAGGGTGAACCCAAATTCGACGATCCGATGGATCGGCCCTGGGAAACTTGACGAATGAGTTTTGATTCAAGATGGAGGAAATCGATGGAGAGAAACAGGATATATAATTTCAATGCAGGGCCCGCTGCCCTTCCTTTTCCTGTTTTGGAAGAAATACAGGATTCGTTTTTCAATTTTGCAGGGTCCGGGATGTCGATTATCGAGATGAGTCACAGATCCAAATGGTTTCAAGATGTTATAGATGATGTCATCACAAGAATCAGGCGCATTCTAAAGCTTGACGAAAAATTTCATGTCCTTTTTCTCCAAGGGGGTGCCAGCATGCAATTTTGCATGATCCCTATGAATTTTTTAAATAGGGAAAACCTGGCAGATTACGTTAATACCGGAACCTGGTCAACAAAGGCGATTAAAGAGGCACGGATACAACACAAACGCATAAAGGTGGTCGCTTCCTCGGAGGATAAAAATTTTTCTTATATCCCGGACAAAATTCAATTCAACAGTGATGCGGTCTACTGCCATATCACATCAAACAATACCATTAAGGGAACTCAGTGGTCGTCGTTTCCGGATACAAAAGACGTGCCACTGATCGCAGACATGTCATCCGATATTTTTTGGAGATTCTTTGACGTGGAAAAATTCGGACTGATCTACGCCGGTGCTCAGAAAAATATGGGACCCGCAGGGGTGTGTATGGTCATTATTCGAGACGACATGCTCGAACGGATACCCGACCACCTGCCGACGATGCTCAAGTATACCACTTTTGCTGAAAAAAACTCGCTGTATAATACACCGCCCTGTTTTGGTATTTATGTGATCCAACTGGTGCTGAAGTGGTTGGAGGAAACCGTTGGCGGTATTAAAAAAATGGAAGGAATCAATCGCAAAAAGGCGGGGCTTTTATACAGAACAATAGATGAAAGCGGCTTTTACAAAGGCACGGCAATGCCTGAAAGCCGTTCGATGATGAACATTACTTTTCGGTTGCCCAATGAAGATTTGGAGGTGGCATTTGTCAAAAATGCCGTTGAAAGCGGCCTGGGTGGTCTCCAAGGACACCGATCCGTCGGCGGGTGCCGGGCATCGATTTACAATCCCACGTCCCTTGAGGCGGTTTCCGCCCTTGTCGATTTTATGGGAGCGTTTGAACAAAAACATGGATGAAACCGTTTTTAATCCTGTTCCGACCGGAATTCGATAACGAGGTGATCCAAAAGATGTCACAAGAAAACGATATCGTGCTGCTATATGTTGAAGAGAACCCCCTTGTTTTTGTCAGAATTGAAGAGATTTCTCCGGATGTCAAAGCAGGTTGGTACCGTATAAAACTGCTCATTTTGCAGCTACCCCTCCAGACCGTGACTTGGATTTTACGAGATTCCTATATTAACGGTGATACCTTTACCATGGATGGGAAAAAAATGAAGCTGGAAAGGGTGGTATGTCCGGAAAATTCAAAAAAGGAAGATCCTCTTTTGAAAAAAAAATTCGTGAAAAAGGATTCGCACTCCGCAAAGGTGATATCACTGACAGATATGAAAAAAAACAGCTGATGGAACCTTCCACCCGGATCGTAATTTCTGCGTCTAGAAGGACGGATGTCCCCGCCTTCTATATGAAATGGTTCATGAAGCAGATCGAAAAGGGAATTTTTGAGATTACCAATCCCTACAACAGGCGTGTATCCAACCTGCCATCAACACCTGAAAAAGTCCACACCATCGTATTTTGGTCAAAAAATTTCGGCCCCTTTATAAAAGGAGGGCTCGGCAATAGACTGGAAAAAATGGGATACAATCTCTTTTTTAACTTCACCCTCAACTCGGATTCCCCCTGGCTTGAGCCGAACGTTCCACCTTTGGGCAAACGCCTCGATCAACTGGCAGTCTTGACGGATCGTTTTACCCCTGAGAGTGTTAACTGGAGATTTGATCCCATCTGTTTCTATCAGACGGAAAAAGGGGGGATACGGGACAATCTCGATGACTTCTCGCGCATCGCCCGTCAGGCCGGCCAAAACGGAATCTCAAGGTGTATCACCAGTTTCATGGATGATTATCCGAAGATTCAAAAACGGGTCCGAAAAATAAACGAATCCATACCCGGATTTTCATTTGTTGATCCTGGCATCGAAAAGAAAAAAAAGGTGATGCTTGCGATGGAACAGGAGCTTAAAGGAAAAAACATACGGCTTCAGGCCTGTTGTGAAAAAAGGATCATCAATGTTCTTCCCGCATCGTCGGTCATCACACAAAGTGCTTGCATCCCGAACGATCTGCTCGTCAAAATTTTTGGCGGACATCTTTCTTTGAAAATAGATACGGGTCAGCGGATAAAAGATGGGTGCGGTTGTATGGTCTCTGTTGATGTTGGATCTTATCACCTGCAACCATGCCATCATAACTGCCTTTTCTGTTATGCAAACCCCTCCATTTAGAAAACTTCAGGCAACAGGTGTATGAATGAAAATTGGTACCCTTGTTTTGGATAATAACCTGGTTATGGCGCCGCTCTCCGGAATATCCAACCTTCCGTTCCGGTTATTGGCCAGGGGGATGGGATGTGCCTTGGTCTGTTCGGAGATGGTCAGTGCCCACGGCTTGATTCAAAGATCGGAAAAGACCGAAAAGATGCTTTGCAGTGATCCAAAAGAAAAACCTCTCTCCATTCAGATTTTTGGCGCGGACCCTGACATCATGGCTGAAGCAGCCCGTATCGTTGAATCAAAAGGCGCCAGCATACTCGATATTAACTTTGGCTGCTCGGTAAAAAAGGTGATCAAAACCGGAGCGGGTGCCGCTTTGATGAAGACACCCAAAAAGGTGGAGGCGCTGATAAAGGCAGTTCGAAAATCGATAACCATTCCCCTGACCGTAAAAATGAGGTCCGGGTGGGACAGGTCTGGTGACCAGGCCCTTCGCATCGCCGAAATCGCTGATGCATGCGGGGTGGACGCTGTCATTGTCCATCCGCGGGTCGCTACCCAGGGATTTGGGGGAACCGCTGACTGGTCCATTATCGAAAAAATAAAAACGGCGATATCCGTTCCGGTTATTGGAAACGGAGACATCAAAGGGGCGGCGGATGCGATTTTAATGCAAAACACGACCGGATGTGACGGAATAATGATCGGCCGGGGGGCAATTGGAAATCCATGGTTATTTTCACAAATATTGTCCTGTTTTCGGGATGGAGAAATTCCATCTGTGAGCCTTGATCAGCGATTTGAAATGATGAAACAATATGTGGATTCCACCATAAGATGCCAGGGTGAAAAGCGGGGGTGCCATATGATGCGCAGTCGTCTCGGCTGGTTTGTAAAAGGGCTCCCGGGCAGCAACAAGTTTCGAGAATCGATAAAGCGAATTGCGTCTGAAGATGAAACGATACATTTGATCAAATCATACCTAAATGATTTACAGAAGGTGTCCGTTCAAAACCCCACTGCTACTCCGTAAAGCCATCTCTCAAATAAACTTGACCTTGATGAAAACCTCTACCCGTTTTATTATAAGGAAGACAGTCATTTGTTTCAAATCGATATTAAAAGATAAAAAGATCGGCTGAAAAAGGAGAAAAAACATGAAAAATCACCGGATGGCGATTGTGGGGATCGGGGCTACCGGTTGCGTCCTGGCGGCGGCGTTGCTCGACAAATACCCAGAAACCGTTCTTGTCGGTCACAGGGCTGAACAGGGTGAGATACTCAAAAAAGAAGGCGTCAACGTTTCAGGAGCCTTGACTTTGAAGGGAACGGTTAACAATTATCGTAACCAGATTGGCGCGTTGAGTCACTTCAACCCCACGCTCATTTTTCTTTCCACAAAAACCTTTCACCTCAAAGAAGTCCTTGAGGAACTTGAAAACATTTATCGACCCGGAATGAAGATTATTCCGACGCAAAATGGTCTGGGGACAGAAGACCTTGTGGCGGACAGATTCGGCACTGAAGCCGTCTTCCGAATATCACTAAATTTTGGGGTTTCATTGAAAAGTCCAGGGGCCGCGACAGCGGCCTTTTTCAACCGACCCAACCATATGGGTGGATTTGCCCAAAAGAATCGAAAACAGGGGGTTCAGATTGCCAAAATGCTCACCGATTGCGGATTGGAGACCGATTTCGTCAATGACATCAAACGTTATATATGGAAAAAAATGATCATGAAATGCACCATGGCCTCCATTTGTGCGATTACCGACCTGACCATAAAAGAGGCTTTGGATTTTCCCCCCACAAGAGAAATAGCAAATGCTTGTTTTCAGGAAGCCATGGCTGTTTCAAAGGCGGTCGGTTACGACTTGGGAGAAGATTATCTTAAACAAACCTTCGGGTACCTAGATAAGGTCGGCAGCCACAAAGACTCCATGTGCCATGACATCGAAAATAAAAAACCGACAGAAATTGATTTTTTAGGAGGAAAGATCGTAGATTATGCTCGTGCAAAGGGAGTCCCAACACCATTTTATATGGCCATGACCAACCTGGTTAAGACATTTGAAGAGAAGTATCGCGGAAGTTAGTGGATCGGCCATCCCGCACCTTCTGCCTGCGCTTACAGCTAGAGGCGATCGCAACCCATTTGCGTACAGGGATCGGGTCCGCTGATCGTCAAAAAAGGTTTGTATGCCGGAGCGCAATCATTTGAAGGAAATCAGGAAAGACCACCAAGGGTGTGAGAATTTATTATTAACTCGAGTTTCACACCTTGGCTTGGGCATCACCAGTACCGAATTTGGCCGACATCGACATGCACAAAATTTGACCGTCGATAATATCCCACTCCCCCCTGTTTTAGGTTCATGCTTGTCCTGCGCAACAAAGCGGTTTTGAACTTCGGTAGGCGAATATCAACCGCCTTTCCCCATACATGCATGCTATTTTTAGCTACTCTCCGACTTTTCTTGCGCAGCATTGCATTTGTGGACGGTGAGCGATATCCGGAAATAACATGAAAGGGTGAACGTGTATTGAGTTTCAGTGAAATGGCACAAAGCAGGTCAAGAAGCCGGATATCTATCGGCTTGATCTCTCCGGTGCGATGATCGCGCAGGATATAATTAATCTCTTCCAGCGCATTCAGTTGATACTTTCCTCTAATATAATAGTTGACAAAAAGGCGTTCGGTGGTTTGGGTACTATAAAGGGAAAGCGATCTGCGGGAAGGCAAAGACCGTTTCGCGTGTGCAAGCGCGAGAGCCGGCTGGAAAGAAGCCATCGCAGAGAAGATTCCGAATTTAAGGAAATGACGACGGTTACATAGCATTATTTTAGTGTGTGCCCAGTTTCTGAAAATTTTTTTAATGTCTCATATACAACACTTTACCGGATGTCAAGAGAGAGAATAAAATTATCGCAAAAAGAAAGAGGCCCGCATGGCTCTTCAATAAAGTCGCCATCTGTCTTGACTCTCTTAAATGTTTATGACATATAAGAAGATTTTTCGGGGTCATATCCGGCTCGGGACAAAAACCCTTCCCCAAACAAATAGACTACCAGACGCTGCGGAGGTACAATATGAGTGAATATATAAAGCTTGTTTATGGGGGAAAAACTTATCAGCTTCCCCTAATCACCAGTACGGAAAATGAGAAGGCTATCGATATTACTTCACTGCGGCAAGAGACCGGATTGATCACGTTCGATACCGGATATGCCAATACAGGGAGCTGTGCCAGCGCCATTACCTTTGTGGATGGTGAAAAGGGCATTCTCCGATACCGTGGAATTCCGATTGAGCAACTCGCGGAGCGGTCCACGTTTACAGAAACGGCATTTCTCTTGATCAATGGTGTCTTACCCACTCGAAAAGAATTGAGCCACTTTTCTGTTCTTCTGAACGACCAATCGACACTGCATACGGACATGCAGTTTTTCTTCCAAAATTTTCCGAGGGGTTCCCACCCCATGGGAATTCTTTCGTCGATGGTTAACGCATTGAGGGGCTTTTATCCGGAGCTTCAGACGGTGGAGGAGGAGATCAACATTACGGTGACTCGCTTGATTTCAAAAATTCGCACCCTTGCTGCCATGTCTTATAAAATTTCTATGGGCTATAAAGTGGTCTATCCCCGTCCAGATCTGTCATATTGTGCGAACTTTCTGAATATGATGTTCGACAATCCTGTCAGACCCTATATTATCGATAAGGACCTTGTCAGGGCATTGGACATTTTTTGGATTTTACACGCCGATCACGAACAGAATTGTTCAACTTCGGCGGTGAGGTTGGTGGGAAGCGGGCGGGTTAATCTTTACGCTGCCATTTCTGCGGGCATCGCAGCTCTATGGGGTCCCCTGCACGGAGGTGCCAATCAGGCGGTTATCGAAATGTTTTTCGAAATTGCTGAAAAGGGTGGCAGTGTGACCCGAGCGGTTGAAAGGGCAAAGGACAAAAAAGATCCCTTTCGGCTGATGGGTTTTGGCCACCGGGTATACAAAACCTATGACCCCCGTGCCAAGATTATGAAAAAGACCTGTGGTAAGATTCTTAAAAAACTCAATATCCAAGACCCGTTGCTCAACATTGCACTGGAACTGGAAGAGGTTGTATCGACGGACGATTATTTTATTTCACACAATCTTTATCCAAACGTCGATTTTTACAGCGGCATCCTTCTTCGTGCCATCGGTATACCTATCAATATGTTTACGGTCATGTTTGCTATCGGTCGACTTCCGGGGTGGATCGCCCAGTGGAAGGAGAGTGCGGATGACCCCAACTGGAAGCTCGGCCGGCCCCGGCAGATTTACGTGGGATCCAAAAAAATGAAGTATCTCCCAATCGATAAAAGGGAACGCTGATTTTTTTGGCGCTAAGCCCCCAAAGCTGTAATTAGCATTCCTTTGCTTTTTTCTTGGACTTGGAAATGAAGATTGTAGAAACAGAGGATTTCAGCAGGTGATAAAAACGCTCCCCCCATTCATTCGATTCATTAACGGCGCTTTGGCTCAATCAAACATATCAACATTTATATGATGGAAAGCCTGTGCGAAGAAGCGCCCGTTGAAATATCGGAACCAATGAAAAGGAGGAGAATATCTCATGCATAAAATAATAGCTATTTGTGTTGTTTGGATATTTTGTTCAGTCCCGGCCTGGGCTTTGGTGGAGATAGAGGGATTTTTCTGGTTAATGAAACCCGAAGGTCAGGCTTCGGTCGGCAACTATGGCCTTGAAGGGACAAAGATAGATCTTGAGAATGATTTTGGATACGGAGACATTGAAACGGTTCCTGGCGTCCTGGTTATTATGGGTAACACCCATCAGTTCGGCCTCTCCATTTTCAAACTGGACGCTTCAGCACGCAATCGAATCGATCGTACCATTTATTTCGGGGGTGAGGAGTTTACCATAAATGAGAATATTTCAAGTTCCATCGAAATGACCGTGATGCAAGGTCTTTATCGTTTTAATATCGGCCCTGAAGCATTCCACGGCGGGTTGATGATCGGAGGGGAATATCTCGCCATCGAGACGCAAGCTGCCCCTGGTCAGAGTGAGCCCGCAAAAGCGGATGCCGATACCGGCTTGCTGTTTTTTGGAGGTTTTGTAGAGAGTGACCCTTTTTCATTTCTCAGATTGCGTGCTTCACTGCTGGGCGGCACCTGGGAAATTAGTGATGTGGAGGCCGATTATCTTGAATTAGAGGTGTCTGTGTTGGCCAGAATTACACCTCAATTCCATATCGGTGCCGGGTATCGACAAATCAATATTGATGCAAAAGTTAAAAGCCTGCCCCTGGAAATCGATCTTGCCTTCAAGGGACCAACGCTTTTCATCGGGTTCGAGTGGTGAGACTTCTATTTCCGTGGCGAAGCTGATTCGGTGTGATGTCGACACGGTAGCCATGGGGTTGTGAAATAGGCAGACCGTTTTGTTTTTGGTTCAAAATGTTTCAATTTTATTCCGAAATTTGATATAGCGACTTTGGCTCCATCCCCCTGATTTGATCGGACAGTGAAGTTTACAAATAGCGTTTTGATGTTTAATATGTTGCGTAATCCGATTAATAACAACCAAAATGGTATTCCGATAACCAAAAACAAAATTTCTGCGTTTTGAAATAGCTTCCAGTTTTTTCAAATGAAATGCCGGAGATTTTTCTCGATTAGATAACCGATGCACGCAACAAGAATAAAGACCAAAGCTGTCGGTTTGTTGTCCGGTGGACTCGACAGCACGCTTGCCGCAAAACTCATGCAGGAGCAGGGGGTTGAGGTATGCGCCGTCAACTTTACCTCCTCCTTTTGCACCTGTACGCCGAAGAAAGCAGGATGTGCGGCGGCTGTCACGGCCGTAAAAGGTCTGGGCGGCGTATCACTTAAGCAAATCGCGTTGCGCGATGAATATCTGGATATGGTGAAGCATCCGAAACACGGATATGGATCCCAGATGAATCCGTGTATCGACTGCAGGATCATGAAAATAAAAAAAGCAGGCGAATACATGAAAAAAATAGATGCAGATTTTATGTTTACCGGTGAAGTCCTGGGCCAGCGTCCCATGTCCCAACACAAGCGGGCCATGCAGATGATCGCAGCAGAATCCGGTTTTCCGGAGTATCTTTTGCGACCCCTCTCGGCCGCACATTTTGAACCGACAGTTCCGGAGCTGGAAGGGTGGGTAGATAGGAATAAATTGTTGGCGATTACCGGGCGGTCAAGGAAAACTCAGATCTCCCTTGCCGCTGAGAAGGGTATTCGTGACTATCCCTGTCCGGCAGGCGGCTGTCTTTTGACCGACAAAAATTTTTCAGAGAGAATACGCGATTATTTTATTTTCACAAAAAACCCATCCATGGGAGATATCCCCCTTCTTAAAACAGGAAGGCATTTTCGACTGGAAAATGGCGACAAGGTGATTGTCGCACGCAATGAAAATGAATGCAACGTGTTGAGAAATCTCTGGATAGAGAGCGATCACTTCCTTGTTCCGTTTGACTTTTCCGGTCCCACCGTGATTCTTCAGGGAACCGATTTAAAGACCGCTCTCGGGAAACTGGTTGCATATACCACGCCACCTGTTTGGGATACCGCCCGTGTTACCCACCGACATGGGGCAGAAAAAAAAATCATGTTCCTTGATGCGTTTTAAGATGATAACATCGCGTAACAAAATAAAGATCGCCGTCGGGCTTAGCGGAGGGGTCGATTCTTCGGTTGCTGCGGTACTGCTCAAAGAAAAAGGCTATGACCTGATCGGTGTCACCATGGAAATATTTGATGGTTGTGGGGAACTCAAGGAGATTGGAAGACATGGATGTTATGGTCCGGGGGAAACAGAGGATGTTGAAACGGCTGCACGGATCTGCAAAAGACTCGACATTCCCTATTACACTTTCGACCTGAAAGAAGCGTACAGAAAGCATGTTATCGGATATTTCAAGCGTGAGTACCTTCTGGGGAGAACACCGAATCCCTGCGTGGTGTGCAACCAAAGGATTAAATTTGGCTTTCTTTTGAAAAAGGCGATAGAAAAAGGAGTGGATTTTCAGTTTTTTGCCACCGGGCACTATGCAAAGCTGACAAAAACCGGCGGAAGATTTCTGCTGAAAAAGGCTGAAGACCGGTCAAAAGACCAGACCTATTTTCTTTATCGGTTAACTCGAAAGCAGCTTTCCCGTACCCTCTTTCCCCTTGGCGAATACACCAAAGCCAAGGTCAGAAAAATTGCACGGTCCATGGAACTGGAAACAGCCTACGGGGCCGAAAGCCAGGACTTTGTCGCTAGAAATGACTATGCGGTTCTTTTCAACGAGGAAGAGGTGAAGAGCGGCGATATTGTGGATGAAAATTTAAATCTCCTGGGAAGGCATCGAGGGATCATCCATTACACAATTGGGCAGCGGAGGGGATTGGGGATTGCATCGGACCGCCCACTCTATGTGACGAAAATTGACACCGAAAACAACAGGATCGTTGTGGGTGACAGGGAGAATCTTTTTTCCAAAGGGTTGATCGCAAAGGACCTTAACCTGGTGGCCATTGATAGGCTTGACCGGCAGCATAAGATAGGGGCAAAGATCCGGTTGAACCATCAAGAGATTCCCGCCACGCTGTTTCCACACGGAAACGATAGGGCTAAAATACTATTTAACACCCCGCAGATGTCGGTAGCGCCCGGACAGTCAGCTGTCTTTTATAGGGGGGATACCGTGCTTGGCGGTGGCATTATTGAACGGGCACTTCGATCGAATTAACTGTTGTTTTTTAACCGGCTGGCATATCATCCGATCAGAACGATCCGCTCTGCTGCCCAGATTGGTCAAAGACTTCGCTATGCGCTGGAAATCTGATGGAGAATATGCCCGGCATTTGGGTTCAGGTGGTTGACATTCATACTACGTTGTGGTATTTTTAATCTGTCAAGGTTGCATGGATTCGAAAGTCGATTTGGCGTTATCAAAATTTTATAAAAAATTGAAAAGGTAACTGAAAATGACCGCTCCATCTTTAAAATCAAAGCAAGTTAAAAGGGATACCGCAACGGTAACCCGTTTTTATAAAACCGTCCCCAAGACCATGCAGCGGCTGTTAGTCCCATCTGAAGAAGATGCCCTGTCTTTCGAACACGTGGACATTACACCGATTGCGTCACAGGACTCGGTAATTGAGATCATCCAACAGGCCAGACGCCTGATCTTTCCGGGATATTTCATCCAAACCCGGATGGATCCGATCAATTTGGAGCCTTTTTTGTGTCAGGAGGCGATGGCCCTTTTTAATCGGCTTTCACAACAGATTGTTTTGTCCATTCAGCATGAGTGCCTCCGTTTGGATATGCCCTGCTCGAAATGTCTGGAAAGTAGTCATGAAACCGCGTTTCAATTTATTCAATCGCTGCCTGATTTAAAGGTCATACTGACCGGAGACATCGATGCGGCTTTTGCGGGAGACCCTGCTGCAAAGAGTTACGATGAAATTATTTTCAGTTATCCCGGGTTGTTCGCCATTACCGTCTACCGTCTGGCGCACAACCTCTATGAAATGGAGGTACCACTTTTGCCGCGAATGATGACCGAATATGCCCATAGTCTCACCGGTATTGATATCCATCCCGGTGCAACAATCGGGCAGCGCTTTTTTATCGATCATGGCACCGGTGTGGTCGTGGGTGAAACCACGGAAATCGGAAACCGAGTGAGGATCTACCAGGGCGTGACTCTGGGTGCTTTATCCCTCCCGGCGGATAAGATCGATCAATTCAAGGATCAGAAGCGGCATCCCACCATCGGGGATGATGTGATTATCTATTCAAATGCGACTTTGTTGGGCGCGAAGGCAATTATAGGCGCCAGATCGATCATCGGTGGAAACGTATGGATCACAGAAGGCGTTCCACAGGACACGAAAGTGGTGTTAAAAAAGCCGGAGTTGGTCTACATCGGGAATCATAATCGATCGGGTGATTTGAAATCGGTTCATCAACAGAGCCGTCGTGGGGAAAAAGGGGGTGGAGATGAAATTTGTTGAGAAACAGCCAGCTGACGCCACTTTAGACCTGGTATGCCGTATGTGTCCTCTCCATCTTTTGGAACCGGGTGACAGGCTAAAGTGCTTAAAAAAGGGGCAGGTCTTGGAAGTGCTGACCGATTATGACGGTGCCCTGGAAGATATTCCCAAGTGGTGTGAAAAGTGTGGGCAGGAATTTATCGGTGTAGAGGAAGACGAGGATTGTTACAAACTCTATATTCGAAAGGTTAAATGAGGGAATTTGATATGAAGCGGGTTTATTTGGATCATGCCTCTGCCACGCCGATGAGGAGAGAAGTCATCGAAGCCATGCTTCCTTATTTTGACCAGCATTTTGGGAATCCCTCGATGGTTTATGACATCGGTTCAAACGTCAAAGAGGTAATGGAGGAACAACGGCTAAAGATAGCAAAGCTCATTGGTGCAAACGCCGAAGAAATCATTTTCACCTCATCTGGAGCTGAAGCCAACAATCTTGCGATCAAGGGCGTCGCTTTTGCCAGACAGAAAAAAGGGAAACATATCATCATTTCTGCCATTGAACACCACTCGGTTCTCAACTCCGCTCGATTCTTCGAGCGCATGGATTTCGAGGTGACTCTCCTCCAAGTGGATGAACACGGCCTGGTGGACCCGGAACGTCTGTCTAAGGCGATAACGTCTGAAACGATTTTGGTATCCGTCATGCACGCAAACAATGAAATTGGAACCATCGAGCCGATTTCAGAACTTTCTGCCATATGCAGATCAAAAGGAATTGTCTTTCATACCGATGCAGTTGCAACCGTTGGGAATATTCCGGTCGACGTCAATGAGCTGAATGTGGACCTATTGAGTTTTTCCGGTATTTCAATGGGGGCGCCTAAAGGAGTTGGGGCACTCTATTTCAGGGATAATTTAAGGCTGATGCCTTTAATTCACGGCGGTATCCAGGAAAAGGGGAGGCGGGGAGGAACCGAGAATATCCCAGGTATTGTCGGTTTAGGCAAGGCAGCTGAAATCATTTCAAAAGAACTGCCCGGCAAAGTGGCCCGCACGCGGAACCTGAGGGACTTTTTAATCAAAGGCATCGGAGAACGGTTGGAATTTGTCAAATTGACCGGCCACCCGGACAAACGACTCCCAGGTCACGCCAGCTTTTGTGTTGAAGCGATCGAGGGAGAAGCCCTAACCTTTATGCTCAGTCAAGAGGGTATCTACGCAAATACCGGTTCCGCCTGTGCTTCAAAAGCCCTTAAAACATCTCCGGTTCTGGTGGCCATCGGTGTTCGTCCGGAACTCGCCCAGGGCTCTGTCGTATTTACTCTCAATGGGAACCATGCGGTTGAAGAGTTGGAATATGTGCTGGAAAAATTTCAAGGTGATGTTGCAAAGCTTCGTGCACTTTCTCCCATTTGGATGGGAAAGGCGGCGACTAGATAAAAGGGGGTGAATCATGTATTCAGAAAAAGTGATGGATCATTTCTCAAATCCGCGAAATGCTGGGAGCATCGAGGATGCCGACGGTATCGGCGAGATCGGCAACCCGGTCTGCGGTGACATGATGACATTTTATATCAAGGTCAAAGATGATAAAATTTCCGAGATAAAATTCCAAACCTTCGGGTGTGTTGCCGCAATAGCTGTGTCGAGCATGGTTAGCGAGATGGCAGAAGGATGTACGTTAAAAGAAGCCAAAAAGATAAGCAACAAAAGCGTTGCATCCTCGCTTGACGGTCTTCCAAAGCAAAAGCTGCATTGCTCCAATCTTGGTGCTGATGCCCTCGCCAAGGCGATCCAGAATTATGAAAACAAAAATGTGTAAAACTAATTTATTAAAAAAATGAAAGAAAATCTTACGAACGGCGAACTGGAGACCTATTCCAGACAGGTCGTCCTGGCTGGCATCGGTTATAGTGGACAGTTGAAACTCAAAAACGCCAAGGTCTGTATCATCGGGATGGGTGGTCTGGGGACACAGATTGCTTTTAAACTGGTTGGAATGGGGATCGGCTACCTCCGTATGGTTGACAGGGATATCGTTTCACGATCAGATTTGCACCGACAGTACCTATACAATGTTGATGTTGTGGGACAACCAAAAGTCGAAGCCGCTTTACAAAAACTGAACCGCTTAAATCCAGATGTGGAGCTCGATCCGGTTCCGGAATCTATGAATTCATCCAATGCCAAAGCGTTGATAGATGGCGTGGACATCGTTCTTGACGGTCTGGACAGTCCCCAAACCCGTTACCTGGTAAATCGAACCTGCAACCATTTCAAGATACCCTATGTCTTTGGTTCTGCCATTGAAGCTTTTGGAAATGTCTCTACCATCGTGCCGGATAAAACGTTCTGTCTGGAGTGTTTCATGCCGGGTTTAAAAGATGAGGACCTTCCGTCATGTGGTGTCGTCGGTGTTCATCCGTCTGTTTTGGGTTTGGTTACAGCGATTCAGGTTGCAGAGGCGGTGAGATTCTTGACCGGCAAGGACCCGAAGTTGCTCAATAAGCTTTTATATATCGACCTTCAAGAGTTGGCGTTCGATACCATTGACATCTCTTCCTCACAAAACTGCCCTGTATGCGGAATCAAACCTGCCGGACCGCCGGAACGTTTGACGGACAACCTATTTGTGGAAACATGCGCAAAGGATGGAATGAGAAATTTTATCATTTCCCCCAGGGAAAGGATTGAAATTGACATTGAACGTCTGGATGCTGTTCTAAAAGAAAAAAGTTTGTCTGTAAAAAGTTCCAGCCCTTTTGGGATTACTTTCGAGGTATCCGAAGGCGTGCAAGGTAGCTTGCTTAAAAGCGGCCTTATGATCGTGCAGACATCTCCAAAACCGAAAAACAATATAAAAGACGATCTCTTTACGGCATACAAATCTGTCCTTGTGGACGGATTGGGCTTATCCCCAAACATTTTGCCCGATGTCTGAAAAAAACCCTTTTTCATTCTTCCACCTTGCTTTTCCGGTGTTGAATATACGCATCCCGGAGCGCCTCATAGGGATCAATTGCAGCTTCTTTCAAGGACTCGTAATCACCCAGTCGGAAGGAGGTATCGTTTACGATCCTGTAACCATAGATACCAACCGCGGCTTCAACCGGTTCCATATAGGAAAGTGGGTTGATGAAGCTGTCTCCAAGCAAACCCACTGAATCGCGCAGGGTGGATGGGCCCAGAAAAGGCCAAACGATATACACACCCTCTCCGATTCCATAGACACCTAAGGTTTGACCCAGATCCTCCTCACTTGGTTTTAAACGAGGATATCTCTTTGCCGGATTTCCAAAGCCGAGAATACCGAAGATGCTGTTCAACAGAAACCGATCGATTTCCGCATGAGCAGATTGCCACTTTCCTTGGAGGATGCAATTGGCCAAACGAATGGGGGTGGTTAGGTTGGTGAAAAAATTACTGACGCCAATTCGGGCAAGTTCTGGAACTACTACCTTATATGTCTTTGTAACAGGCTTGAGTATCCAGAAGTAAAATTTGTCGTTGAAGTGAAACATCCCTTTGTTCCAGAGCGATAGAGGATCCGGAACAGAGATCTCATCTTCATCTTCGTATTCATCATCGTCAAAACTATCAGGGTCGTCGTTTTGATCAGCCGCATCATCCTCTGCGGGATTTGTTGACAACATTGAATTTCCCGTAGAAGCCAGCAGGTTTTGAATTTGATGAAAGGATGGATCTGCAAGAGATGGCGGAGGGTTTTCAGGAACAAGGGCACATCCAATCATGAATGAGAAAAGAAAAGAAAAGAACACGATTTGATGTTTCAAGGGATGTGACGCTCCTCATATCAATTATTAATTAGCAGGGATAGAAGCGATTTCTTTTTCCACCGATTCTCTTATTGTTGTGCGGTTTTCTTTTTTTGCGCCTCATTTTTCTTTTTCAGACGTTCGATTAATTGATCGGGGGATACTTTTCGGAGGATTTTTTTGAACTGGGTCCGGTAGTTTTTTACCAGTCCCACTCCCTCGATGATAACATCGTAGATCTTCCATTTTTTCCCGTGCAGACGCAGGTGGTAGTTCATCGGGATTTTACCGTTTTCCCGGACGATTTCGGTTTTTACAATCGCCTTTTTATCTTTGATAATTGCCTCACCCAGATAGACCACCCTTTCATCATGGTACTCTCCCTGTACCTTGTTCAGATAAATGTTTCCGAGGAGTGTGGAAAAAACATCAGTAAACCGATCCCGTTGGCCGGAATTAAAGCGCTTCCAGTTGCGGGCCAGAGATCGCTTGGACATCTCCCGAAAATCAAAGATCCCCCGTATGATCTTCCACAGTTCTTCCCGCTGGACCTCTTTTTTGTCTTTTTCACGGTATTGGGGGTCTTTTAGGATGCTGACGATTTCATTCATCGGTTTCTGCAGCGTTTCCATCGGCGGTGTGCCATGGACCAATGTCGTCATCCCGACAAGCATCAGAACCAGTGATAGCCCAAGCCATTTCGTGATCATTGAACCTCCTGTTGCTGTGTTACGGGTGGTTCGAGTTATTAAACCCCGCCAAACACATATTTGCTGACCATCTCTTCCAAGTCAAGGGCGGACTCGGTTTCAGTTATCAGGTCTCCGGGTTTAAGAATCTCATCGGACCCACCCGACGAAAGTTTGATATACTTGTCTCCGATTAATCCGGCCGTTTTGACCGAGGCGATCACATCGTCGGTTAAAACCACTTCATTTTGTATTTTCATCTCAACAACGGCAATCTGCTTTTCGAGATCCAGTGAGATATCGGCAATATGGCCAATCTGAACCCCTGCCATTTCTATTTGGCCGCCTTTTCTGAGGCCGGTAATGGAATCGAAGTTGGCGAAGATAGAATAGTGATTTTGGCCGATCCAATCCATTTGCCCCAGCTTGACGGTCAGGTATCCGACACATGCGATGCCGATCAAAACGAAAATACCGACACATGTATCAATGGTCGTTTTTTTCATAACGCCTCCCAAGCCTAACTAACAATGAACTCATAAAATGAATTCGTTATCGACTCTGCGCTGGCAAGCACATCGCCGATGGTTTTTTCTTTTTTTATCTCCTCATAGCCCGCGGTGACCGTAAAGCAGAATCCAGGATAGGGCTGAACCTCCAAAATTTCATTCCCCTTCAACTGGTCAGCCAATTTAGCGCAGAACATCCGGGCCTGTTTCAAGTTCGTGTTGGGGAGAATAACCATAATTTTATCCCGGCCTGCCCGGGAACAGGCGTCGGAAATACGGATGCGATTCTTAACCTGTGTGGCAAAATTTATCAGTACGGTTTGAGCAGCGAGATGCCCCATTTCCCGAGAAATTTCATTTAGATTTTCCAATTTAAAAAGAACCAGGGAAAAGAAGGTGTTATGCCGGAGCATCCGAGCCACTTCTTCCCTGAACTTTTTTTCCATCTGGAGCTGGGTGGGCATTCCGGTCAGCCCGTCCTTTGGGGTGTCCAAACCCCGGATAAAATTCCGCACAACCGGATCCGAAGTATTACCGATTTCTTCCGGAGTTCCTTCAAAGACGATCCGGCCCTCATTCAACATGGCGATCCGTTGTGAAATGTAGAAAATATCCGGTATCTCATGGCTGACCATCACGCCGGTAAATCCAAACTTTTTCTGATAATCGGAAATCATGTGGTGCACGGTTGTTTTGCGGATCGGGTCGAGGCCGGTGGTCGGTTCGTCAAAAAGGATAATCTCCGGATCCGTGACCAGCGCCCTTGCCAGGGCGATCCTTTTTTTCATCCCCCCTGAGACCTCGGAAGGAAATTTGTGGTCAATCCTACCCAGGTCGAGCTGTTTCATTCTTTTCTTTACTCGCTGGTGAACCGCCTGTTCGGAAAATGCTCCCCTCTCCCTCAAGGGGAGTGCGATATTATCAAAAATATCCAGCGAATCGAAAAGAGCCGTACTCTGGAACAGGTAACTGAATTTATGTTTCAGCTTCCTTTTCGCACGGTTATTCATCTCGGAAAGCGTCTTTCCACGAAAAAGGATTTTGCCTGAATCCGGCTCGATGAGACCGATGATGTGTTTGAGCAGGACGCTCTTCCCCACCCCGCTTTTCCCGATGATGGTGGAAATCTCCCCCTGAAAAATACTGAGATCGGTTCCTTGCAAAACAGGCTGGCCACCAAATTTCTTAAAGACATTTTGAAATTGAATCAGTGGTTGTTTCATCATCTCTTACAGAAAAAAGGATGTCAATATATAATCGACTATAAGGATTAGGACACAGGAAGTCACCACGGCGGCGGTTGTCGCACTGCTAACCCCCTCAGCGCCGAATTTCGCCCGGGTGTGGGTAAAAAACCCCTGAAAACAGCATACCGTGACAACCACGGCGCCAAAAACAATCGATTTGATGAAACCGCTGGCAATGTCCTCCATTAAAACAGCGGATTCAACCCTGAAAAAATAAGTGCCGGGATTGATGCCGAGCAAAACCGAACCGCTGACATACCCGCCGAAAATGCCCACCACGTTAAAAAGGGCGGTCAATAAGGGAAAACTGATCACCGCAGCAGCGAACCTGGGGCTGACCAGATACCGTATCGGGTTGATGTCCATGGTTTCGAGGGCATCGATCTGTTCGGAGATTCTCATGATTCCAATTTCCGCGGCTATGGACGACCCGGCTCTTGCAATCACCATAATTGCAGTCATCACCGGCCCCATTTCGCGGATCAGCGAAAGGGCCACGGCCGCACCGAGCAACCCCTCAGAGCCAAATTGCACCAGGGTGTAATATCCCTGGAATCCAAGTACCATTCCCGTGAATGTACCGGTCAAAATGATGACGAAAATCGATTTCGTCCCAATAAAATAAATCTGTTGAACGGTCTTTACAATCTGCAAGGGAAAAGAAAAAATATAGAAAAAGCCCTGAAAAAAAAAGACAGCAACACTTCCAAGCTCTCGAATTTTTAAGACGGTCAGTCTACCCAGAGTGGACAAGGAATTTTTCAATATTACAAAGTTCATTTCGGATGGCCAATAGACTGCTTACGGATTCAGTTTTTCCGTTATATCTTTTTAATTTTATTAAATAAAACATAGAAAAACACACTTTTAGTGTCAAGAATAAAGCTTCACAATGGTTCATTTTTTCCCTTGCCCTCAAACCGCGATGGGTGCTAAAATTTTAAAATGATGTTACATCAGTTTGTATAATTGTGCGATCTGTTCGACGAATCATCGACCAGAGGGTAATCGGATCATGTCTTTTTTTCATCATTTTCTTCAGATTATCCGGGATTATATTTTTAATCGGCTTGAAACATCGCGTGAATCTTATCGACATAGAATCTACAATGATCTGAACAAGTTGTATGAGTACATCTGGAAAGGAAATTGTTAAATGAGAACAAACTATCGAATCAATTCAGGGATACGATTCAACGTGTTGTCAAAAGATCAATTGCAGGCCTTATTTGATGGCGTGCTTCACCTTCTGGAGTACACCGGTCTTGACGTACATCACGAAGAGGCGCGTGACATTCTCCAGAAATCCGGCGCAACAATAGAAGGTCTCAGAGTACGCATACCTGCCTATCTGGTGAAACGCGCTTTGCAGATGGCACCCCGGAGCTTCACCATCTTTGCACGCGATGGAAATCCCGATCACGATATTCACATCGGCCCAGGCCGGGCATACTTTGGTCCGGGCCCGACCCCCCCTAATTTCATTGATGTAGAGACCCTGGAGCGACGACCCTTCCTAAAATCCGATGCACGCATTGTAGCAAAAGTGGTGGATGCCCTTCCAAACATCGATTTTTGTGAGTCGCTGGGTACGATCAGTGACGTTCAATTTGAACTGGCAGCCAGCTATGAATTTGCAGAAATGTTTCCCAATACTAGTAAACCGATCGTGGCCTGGTCCTACGGGTGGGACGATTCGGAGGACATCCATAAAATCGCCGTTGCCGAGGCAGGGGGGCAGGAGGCATTTGAAAAACGTCCCAACTATATCCATTACTGTGAACCGCTGTCACCGCTGGTGAGTACATTCGAGGCGGTTGACAAACTCATTTTTGCGGTCAGACATCGGGTACCTCTGATATTTACCCCGTGTCCCTTGGCCGGAGGGACTGCACCGGTGACAGCGGCCGGCATCATCATCCAGTCAACGGCCGAATCATGGATGGGGCTGGTTCTTTCCCAGACCATCCAACCCGGCATCCCTTTTTTCATGGGAGGGGTTCTATCGGTAATGGATATGAGTGACATGATACTTTCCTATGGTGCACCCGAACTGTCCCTGATGATGGCCGGCAGTACCGAATTGGCCCATTACGCCGGTATCCCTCTTTGGCAAACAGGGGGCTGCACTGATTCTAAAGTGCTCGACGAACAGGCTGCGCTCGAAGGCTCACTTTCTTGCTTTTTTTCTGCACTGACAGGCGGCGATCTGTGCCACGACGTTGGATACACCGAGAGCGGAATGACTGGCTCTATTTTACAAACAGCAATGATGGACGAAGCAATCGGCTATTCGCGCCGTATAACACGGGGTATCGATGTTAACGACGAAACATTAGCCACCAACGTCATCCATAAGGTCGGTCCCAATGGGCACTATTTGTATGAAAAACACACGCGCCGACATTTCAAGAGTGAGTACTGGTACCCCAATCTATGTGATCGGCACAGTTTTGAGGAGTGGGAAAAGAAGGGACGTACAACCATGCGCGATAGGGTCATTACGCGGGTTCAAGACATCCTGGGCACTCATCAAACCTCTCCCATTAAACCGGACACAGAGGCGGCGATCAGGGAGGTTCTGGAAGCAGCTGAAGACCGGGTTAAGAAATCCGCCTAGGGGCCTGTATCGGACTCGAATCAAAAGGAGAATTACAATGAGTACAATTTATCAGCAATTGTCAACGTCCATCATTGATGGAGATGAAGAGAAGACTCCCGAGTTAGTCCGGAAAGCATTGGATCAGGGATTGGCACCCGTAGAAATCCTGGACAATGGGCTTCTTCTTGGAATGAACAAAGTGAGCCGCCGATTCGAACAAGAGGAAATGTTTGTACCCGAAGTGCTGTTGGCGGCCAAAGCTATGCATGACGGTCTAGAAGTGTTACGACCCCATCTGATTGCTACCGGAACCAAGCCGATCGGTAGGATTGTTCTGGGCACCGTAAAAGGCGACATCCACGATATCGGTAAAAACTTGGTCGGCATGATGTGCGAAGGTGCTGGCTTTGAAGTGATTAATCTGGGCTTTGATGTAGACCCCGAGAAATTTATAGAGGCTGTCAAGGAAAATCAGCCGGATATCATTGGCATGTCAGCGATGCTGACCACAACGATGATCACCATGGGTTATACCATTAAAGCCTTAAAAGAAGCGAATCTGCGCGATTCGGTAAAAGTGATCGTTGGTGGTGCTCCCGTCGATTCCGAAACTGTCGAGCGGATCGGCGCTGATGGGTATGCCTACAATGGACCCACTGCGGTTAAATTGGTAAAGCGTCTATTAGACGTGGCCTAGCCTATGGGAGCTGACGACAACAGCCAGAACGAACTAGAAGCATATCGGCCTCAAGCACACAAAGTTGCCCACTATTATGAGCAGTAGGGTCTGCACTACGAAGAGATCCTCGGCGCCGATGAATATGTGCGCTGTCTGGTCGATGTGGCTAGCATGACAGACAAAACTGACGACAATTTTGCAATAATTCCGTCTGGTGGAGAGATCCGACAGGAACAATTCATACGTCAATAAGGCGTAAGCAACATAAGGAGAACCGATTATGCAAGTACACAGGACGAATTATCAGATAAACGAAACGCCAACGCTCCAAGTACTTACCGAAGATCAGATCGAAGCTATCTATTATGCTGCTCTACGGGTGTTATATGAAACAGGGGTTCGCGTATATGACAAAGAAGGCGTTGAAGTTGCCTATTCCGGTGGCGCAATTGTGGAGGATAAAACCGATGAGAGTCACTTGGTGCAAATTCCGCATTGGCTGGTAGAAAAGGCGCGGGTCACCGTGCCGAGCAAGGTAGTTCTCGCTGGATTCGACCGAAAGTACCGTATGGAACTTTACAAAAACCAGATCTATTTTGGAGGTGGCTCAGACACACCGTTTACCCTTGATCCTTACACAGGAAAACGGCGACGTACTACGTACCGAGATGTGAAAAATATTGCTCGGCTGGCGCAGGCGTTACCCAACTTAAACTTCCACATGTCCTTGGGGATTACCCAGGACACCGCTGTAAGTACATACGACCGCTGGCAATATTTGGCCATGGTAGAGGGGACCAGCAAGCCGATCAATGTCACCGCTGTAGACGCCGAAGGCCTGGGTGATATCCTTGAAATGGCTCACATCCTGGTGGGCGGTAAGGAAGAGTGGCGGAAAGGCCCGACATTTTCAATTTATATCGAGCCTGTATCGCCGTTGAGCCACACTAAAGAGGTCGTGCAAAAGCTTCTGTTTGCCACCGACAACGACATTCCCTGTGTCTATACGCCCTGTCCACTTGCCGGTGCGACGGCACCAACCACTTTGGCTGGTTTACTGGTACAATCCCTGGCTGAAAGCCTGTTCGGTATTGTGATCAGCCAGATACGAAAACCAGGGGCTCAGATCATCATCGGCGGTTTGATGTCAAACATGGATATGAAAACCGCCACCTATACATACGGCTCCCCGGAGATGGCCCTGATGAGCGCTGGTTACACCGATATCACCAAATGGCTGCGAGTGCCGATGTATGAAACAGCCGGATGCTCCGATGCCAAGCTTTTCGACGAGCAATCGGTGATGGAGGCGACGATCAACATCTCCACCGCCGCTCTCATCGGTGGCAACATGATTCATGATGTGGGTTATCTTGACTCGGGCTTGACCAGCTCAATGGAGCAGATGGTCGCTGCCGACGAAATCATTGATATGGTGAAGCGCATTTTGCGGGGCATTCCTGTGAACGACGATACAATGGCCCTGGATGTGATGGGTGCTGTTGGCCCGAGTGGCCATTTTATGGAACACAATCACACCTACAACCACTTTAAGAACGAAATTTGGCGGCCAAAGCTGATTGATCGTCAAAATTGGGAGGACTGGACCCACTGCGGAAGCAAACGTTACGGCGAACGGGTCCACGATCGGGTGATCAAAATACTGGAGACCGAAACAGAGCCCCTCCTGAACGAAGCAACTTACAAGGAGCTGAGCCGCATCTGTGAACTGGCCGATACTCGTCACAAAGACGAAGAGCTCGATGTAAAGATGTTTGTGTAGATTCGGCCGATCGCCCCAACCCGTTGCACAGCGCCGGCAAACGGCTCCATGCCGGTGCATTCGATTAGGAGGGCAGCGATACTGGGGTGTTTTTGGTAAAATTCACCGCAGATGTGGCTCATATCTTTTTCAGCCCTGTCGTAATAACTTTCGGGAACTTCCGGACGTTTTTCGGGGTTCCAAAGATTGTCAAACTCCGGGCACTCATATTCTTCCTCCGCCCCGGTTTTTTTCGAATCCAACGCTCCATGTTTTCAGAAGATTTTCAACAAGTGACCAAGCGTGAAATTGTGCTGGAAGAAAACCTGCCCAGCGCTATAAACCCTCCCAAAGGCTGCCCATTTTGTACCCGCTGCCCGCGGAGAATTGGCGATATTTGTGATAACGATCCGCCGCCGGAGCAGGTCGTGGTAGATCGGCACGTCATCAAATGCCATATACCGATCGAAGAGTTAAGCAAGGTGGAGCCCGTAATCCATGTGCCGGATGCTTCAGAGCGTCTCCAAAAACCGGTGGCGGTCGGTCAATAATAGGTGCTGAAATTGAGAACAGTTTTTCAAAACCAATGTTCAGTCCATTCATTTGACTGTAACCACCAAGCATGGCGCATTCAGGATGACATACTGAGCAGTGGAACCGAGGATTAATTTGCCGACTTTTGATCTTCTTCTAACTCCGATAATAATTTCATCAATAGCGTTGTCTTTCGCGAATTGAACCAGATCTTCCCCTGGAGACAGGTAATTAACGGATGCATGTGTTTCACATGAAATATCATCTGTGTTGAAGGATGTTCTTAGATATTCCAGCTTGCCTTCCGCTTTATCAATATCTTCTTTTTGCAACGTATGACTTTGTTCCAGTGAGGTTACTATAAAAATATCGGCCTTAAAGGCATTCGCATGTTTTTGAGCTATCTTCAGAGCATCTTCGGCTACCTTAGAACCGTCATAACCCACCAGTATTTTCATTTTGTCATCCTTTCTGTATTAAAGTATGGAAACGATACAAAGTTTTTATAGACTAAAATCAGCGTATTAAACTGAAAGATTGTTGTCAAGATATTGTTAACTTGGGTAGAGGGGTTCGCGTCTTGACACGTCTTGTCATTTGATATTTTCGCCTGACTTTAAAGATCAATATGACCGGAAGGGTCTTTTTTCCACCTCAGATTCAAAAAGTCCGGCTTTAAAGAGCTCAAGGAAAATAAGATGATGACTTTGCAGCGCTTACCACCGGGCAGTCACCTTTTCACGTGCCGCCACCACTGGCTGTGAGACAGATTAGGGGCAATAAATTCCAAAGAATGCAAACTATTGTACCATGAGGAGGGGAAATGAGTCTATGTGTCAAAAATGATGTTTACTGGGCAGGTAAAATCGATTGGGAGCTTAGAAAATTCAATGGTGACGAGTATTCCACCCATCGGGGATCGACCTACAATCCATACTTAATTAAAGAGGAAAAAGTGGCCCTGATCGATACTGTTCGGGCGCCTTTTTCGAAGGAATTTATAACCAATCTTGTCAAGAAAATCGACCTTAGGAAAATTGACTATGTGATAGCCAACCATGCAGAGATCGATCACAGAGGCGCGCTTCCAGAATTAATGCTATATATTCCCGACACGCCAATATATAGTACGAAAAACGGCATCAATTCATTGAGAGGACATTATCATCAGGATTGGAATTTTAATGTTGTTAAAACCGGCAATCGCCTGAGCTTGGGGCCAAAAGAACTGCTTTTCATTGAAGCCCCGATGTTCCATTGGCCAGACAGCATGTTTTGCTGTTTGACTGAAGATAATATGCTCTTCAGCAATGATGGGTTCGGGCAGCACTATGCTTCCGAATATATGTTCAATGATCTTGTTGATCAATCGGAGTTGTTCAATGAGTGTATGAAATATTATGCGAATATACTAACCCCCTTCAGTCCCATGTTTATTAAAAAGGAAAAAGAAGTCCTCGGCTTTAATCGCCCCTTGGATATCATCTGCACCGGTCACGGGGTAATATGGCGGGATAACCCCCGGGCAGATCGTTGAACAGTACCTGGAATAGGCTGGTAATTATCAAGAAAACCAAATTACCATTATTTATGACACCATGTGGAACAGCACTCGACTGATGGCCGAAAATATTGCCGAGGGAATACAAAACAGCGATTCAGAGGTCAGCCTAAAGCTATTTAATTTGTCGAAAACAGATAAGAACGATGTTATCGCTGAAGTCTTCAAATCCAAGGCGATTCTAGTCGGGTCCCCAACTATCAACAGAGGAATCTTGGTTCCGGTTGTTATGAGTGGAGTGGAGAATCGGTCAAGATTATCAGTGCGTTATTATAAGGAATGCGGATTTGATGTTGGCGGTGAAGGTTTGCGAGTAATGTGGAACCCTGATAGTGAAAGTATGGCAAAATGTTTTGAATATGGAAGACAATTTTCTTTAAATGTTTCTGTTTAGAAGAAGGGTAGATCAATGAACGATCAGGGGGCCAACCGCTCATTTTCACTAATTATTTATTTTGTTGCCACGCTTTGGGCGGTGGAGGCGGTTAATTTTGTAACCGGTCACGAGTTTATCAGGTGGGGCATACTCCCAAGGACCGTAAAAGGCCTTGTGGGCATACCCCTTAGTCCTTTCATTCATACCGGTATAATGCATCTTATTTTGAATACGGGTCCCATCGCCATCCTTGGAGGCCTCATCTGTTGGCGAGGCAAATGGATATTCCTGGAAAAAACATTCTTCATTATTTTGGTCGGTGGACTGGGGCTATGGATAATCGGAAGATCATCCTATCATGTAGGGGCAAGTGGTTTAATGTTTGGATATTTTGGATACTTGGTTTCGAGGGGAATCCTTGAAAAGAGCTTCAGTTCGCTCATCGTTTCTTTAATTACTGTTTTTGCCTATGGTGGTTTAATATGGGGCCTGCTGCCCACTTACTCCTGGATTTCATGGGAGGGCCATCTTTGTGGATTCGTAGCTGGTATTGTTGCCGCACGGTTTGAACGATCCCGAACCTAACCTTTTAGACAAAAATCCGATCAAGGAGAATCAAGATGGCTTCCATTAAGATGATTGATGAAAAAGAAGCAACAGGCAAAGTTAACAATATCTATGACCAATTAAAAGAATCGCTTGGAATCGATTCTGACCCAAATATGTATAATGGAAATCGCCCACGAACTTGCCGCAGTCTCTTGTCTGAAAACTCAGTTGTAACTATCCCTTCATATTTTCTAAAATGCAATGACCAAGATTCAATTTTTCATTTTTCAAATTTAAGATACAATTTGACCTGACAACACGCTGAGTTACGATACGGAATGGATATGTCAGGTTTTCAGGAGGATGAAAAAATTAGGTATGTTGGAGATATCTTGATTAACTTGAGCATAACCTGCGCGAAAGGCAAGAGAACTGAATGTCGATAAACCACGAAACTCTGCGAATGCCCTGAACTCTGAAATCGTACAATCGCTTTCGCGTCAGGTTGATGCATTGTTAAAAGCTATTGTATTGATCCATTGCTTGAACGGCATTAGAAATTATAGCCTACATTAGTCTTCCTGCTTCGCCAGTTGTGTTAAGCTTTGGATAATAACAGGCGATACTCATTCCAAAAAAAGAACCTGTACACAATAGCTGAAATAAGAAGTCTTGAGTTTGCTCAAAAGTCAAGCCATTTGAAGTTGGGATGAGAACCGGCACAAGACTCGGGTCAATGACGTCTACGTCGAAATGCAGCCACAAAGGCAGTTCGGAAGTTACCAGGTGACTCAATCCTTCTTTGGCTGATTGTGTGATGCCGATTTGGACCATCTGTTCTTTGGTGTAGACCTGTAGATTTGATTCAGCGATGAGATCTGGCTCGCGCAAACCATAAACTATTATATTTTCGTCAGATATTAATGGGCATTTTTCAAACAGCGCGGTGATTTCTTCAGATCCACGACCTGTTAAAAATTCGAGTTCGCAATCAGCAGTCTCACCTGTTGGCGATGTTTCTTTGCTGTGAAAATCTGCAGGGCCGTCAAAAAATATAAGACCGACACTAATGTCCCTGGCCGCGAAAGCGTCAGAAATACCGATGAGGATTGCGCAGTTACCGCCGAGCACAATTGAGAACTCGTTTGGGCCCAGAGTTTCATTGAGTTTTGCTGCAAGCCGACGGGCAGTCTCTTGTAATGCGCTTAGATTCAAAATGCATGTCTGTTTGTCTCGCTAGCCTTCTGGTTTCGGAATTGCAATATCGCCATAATCCGTAACGGAGTGTCCCTTTGATTTCAACAAAGTAGTCAGCCCGGTATTGCGAAGAACTTTTGCCGGGTTCTCTTCTTCCGGGGTTGTACCGTCACTATTAAACGGTACGCCAAGTAAGCTAATCTTCATTGCAGCTACTTTATTGTATCACTTGCACTGCGCTCGTAGCTTCTAACAAGTGATTATGGGGTTACAGATTGTAATTATGGAGCGTTATCTGATACTATGCTATTTGACCGCATCCTTCAATGCCTTCCCGGAAACGAACTTCGGCACCATTCTCGCTTCAATATCGATCTCCTCTCCAGTCTGTGGATTCCTGCCCTTTCTGGCTTCCCTTTTGCTCACCTTAAAGCTGCCGAACCCTGAAATTTGCACTGCTTCTTTGTTCCTCAGAGCTTCCGTAATATTTGATAAAACACAATCCACAGCTGCCTGAGCTTCTTTTTTGGTCGAAACTACCTTGGCTACCTCATTAATCAAATCGCCTTTGTTCATGTTTTTCCTCCTTTCTTTGCAATATTATAGTATATTACAGAGACTATATCGAGTCCCTTTTTAAAGATTTACTATGCCCATGCCCAATTTTAAAGCCGTTGTCAGATGTTATTTATATACTACTGATGATCACTACGGTTCTTATGTCCGCGTGTCGCTCACGAAAAGCGTCGCCCTCCGCCACGCCTTGGTCCTCCAAGTCTCGCACCACCTCGACGGCCTTCAGAGCGAGGCCGGGCTTCATTGACATTAAGGTTTCAGCCTTTCAAATCCTTCCCATTAAAGCCTCCGATTGCAGACTGTGCTTCAGATTTAGCGGGCATCTCCACAAATCCAAACCCTCTTGATCTGCCAGTGTAATCGTCTTTTATAACCTTGACGGTATCAATCTCTCCAAAGATCTCAAAAGCTTTTTTAAAATCCTCTTCGGTAACCTCATACGATAAATTCCCCATGTAAATATTCATTCTGAACTCTTTCTAATAAAGATAATTTTAAAGGTTCAGTTTTTTGCCATTTAAGATCGTCATAGAATAATAGTTTCCTTTTTAAGATCGAGGCAAGAAAAAACCTAAAGTTGTGTACTATAACCGGTTGAATCCCAATCTATAGTAAGGATGGATATCAAACAGCAATCATACTGCGGCAACCGACGATTTGGATTCAGATACCGGATACCGGTCGTATTGTCAAGAAGGCATTTTCCTGTAAACAGGCTGAAAGGTACGCTCCAATATTTGTAACCATCGAAACCGAAGCAGGCTTGCCACATCATTTAATCTTTAGGTAGGCCTTTCGATAAACCCATAAATATAAGGCGGCATTAATAACAATTACCAAGCAGGCCAAAATGATTTGAAATCTTCTTGTTAATTTATCGGGATAAATAATTGGCATCAAATAATGCTCAATAAAGCTTTGATTATACATCTTCTGCCCTCCTTTTGCCCTAAGCCAATTTTCTATCGGTGTAAGGGGACATATCTAGCCTTTGATCTCTAAAATTATCGCCCAAACAATTGCAGGCAAATGGATGATCATCCATTTTTTGTTTTTTAGCAGAAAAAATCCACCAATTACAACAAATATAATGAAGATTAAATGTATAATTAAGACTAAATCAGCAGATATTCTGTAAACCATTATTATGAAGATTGCCGTTCAACCAACTGTATTGCAAAGGAATATAAGCGAATGGACGAGAAGGCGTGCAAAAATCAGTTTTTGCCCTTTTCCGTTAAAACATTAACCTGCTTATGAACGATTATACCCCGCTTCTCAAGCTCGGCGAACATTTCTTCAGGACTGAAAGCAAGTTCCAGAGCTATCACACCGCTACCCTTCACTCGTCCTTTGCTGGTCATCTGCGCCCCTATGCCCATTGGTACACCTACACACCGGGTATACGCACGCAGTTCTTCCCATCCTTCCACTGAACCGTCCGATTTCGGATGAGTATGAGTCAGGATATATTGAACAGACCTTTTCTATTTTATTCCAGTTACTTCCACATGGAGCGCATAACCGTATAGATCGGTTTTCTGATCTTCTTCAGATTGAATAAGATAGCTGAAAATGACATCGAGGACGCCCACCTCACTATCCTCGCTTTTTACTTTGTCGTTACGCAGGAATCCCCAGTCATAGAGTCCCTTTATCAGCCACATGTTTTTTGGGGGCCATGTCCCGCAAACTTCTATCAACCGGACATCCTTGTCCGCCGAAGATTCTCCGGGGGTCAGGGTCTCCGCATGGGGTATGATATACTGGGGAAGGGTGCCAAAAGGCTCCGGTAATTCGGTGTTTCGAGGCCTGGCAAATGGCGGGACTTGAACGAGTTTTCCGTCCTCATAAACTAGACAGGTCTCCAGATTTGGATCATACTCAATACGGGTTGTCTCTGCGATTGAGGACGAAAAGGCGATGGGTCTAAACGCACCGTGACCGATACGTATCGTATCAACGGTATCCAGCCTGTCGGCAGCGTACTTTGCCATCAGGTTAGTAACACCCGGCGTCATCCCGACACTCGGTACGAAGGTCTTCCCTGTTTCTTTGAACTCTTTATCAAAATCCCATTCCAAGCTACACCCGTTCAGATTGATCCCGTGAACTCCGGATTCGAAAATCGGAGCTATCGTGTGATCGTTCATGGATATGGTTGTACCGTCCAGGACGATATCGTATTGTTTCATCAGATTGAGGGTCTTTTCCCTGTCATATACATCGACCTTCATGAAATAAACACGGTGATCATCAAGCCAGGCAACCACTTCAAGACCTGTCCCCTCACTTACATCAGCAACGGTAATCTTATTGTAATCAGAACACTGTAGTATGTCATAAACCGATTCACGGCAGATTTTACCTGCACCTCCCAGGCACAATGCCTTCATGTTGCCATTCATTCCTTTATCAACCGATGTCTTAATTTTGCAATCACCCGATTTGCTCCATCCTCTTGGTGGAATGTATATACATTAAATGCCGATGTAGGTTGTGTAATAGTGTCGTAAAGGGGGGGGTGGGCGGAGAACATTCATACAATTTCTTCCTATTCATTCATTTGTACTGCCCCCCCCGATCCAGATTGCGGTACTGAATAGCCTCGGAGATATGGTCCACTTTGATATCGGGCTCTTTTTCAAGGTCGGCTATGGTGCGGGCAATTTTCAAGATGCGATTATAGGCTCGGGCCGAGAGCCCCAGTTTGTCGGTGGCAGATTCCAAAAGGTTGATTGAGGCATCACCAATGTGGCAATGTTTTTTGATATGGCGGCTGCTCATTTTGGCATTACAATAAATCTTTGTTCTTGAAAATCTAGCAGACTGAATCTCTCTGGCCATTAACACGCGCGTTCTTATCTCTACCGACGATTCCGTTTTAATTTCTCCCTTCAGATCTCTGAAGGGAACCGCCGGTACCTCCACATGGATGTCGATTCGATCCAGCAGTGGACCCGATATTTTTGATCGATACCTATGGATTTGTGAATAGGTGCATCTGCACTCATGCTTTGGATCAGAAAGATATCCGCAGGGACATGGATTCATGGCAGCGATCAGCATAAAATTTGAAGGATAGGTCAGGGTTGATGCTGCCCTCGAAATGGTGACATGCTGATCTTCCAAAGGTTGGCGAAGCACCTCCAGGACATGTTTTTTATATTCGGGGAGTTCGTCCAAAAAAAGGACGCCGTTGTGGGCCAGGCTGACCTCGCCGGGTCTTGGAATATGGCCCCCGCCGATTAAACCGGCGTCTGAAATGGTATGATGCGGGGCCCTGAAAGTTCTTCTGGTGATCAGCGACCGGTCGCTTGACAGCATCCCAATCACACTGAATATTTTTGTGATCTCGATGGCTTCATCAAATGTTAACGGCGGAAGTATGGAAGGGAGTCGTCGTGCCAACATGGTCTTCCCAGAACCCGGTGGACCGATCATGATCAAGTTGTGCCCACCGGCAGCGGCAATTTCTAAGGCCCGCTTTGCATGCTCTTGCCCCATGACCTCTGAAAAGTCCGCCTCGGATGTGTCGTCGAACTCAGAAATTGTCGAAATATCTGCTTTTTCCGGCTCTATATGGATAAAACCACGAAAAAATTCGACGACTTGTGACAAGGTTTTCACAGGATGGACCGAAATTCCATCTACGACAGATGCTTCCCGTCTATTGCCATATGGGACTACTATCCCCTGATAACCGGCTTTTTTTGCGGCAAGGGCCATGGGAAGTGAGCCGTTGACCGGTTTAATTCGGCCATCCAATGAAAGCTCACCCAGAATCAGGTATTTGGAAATGATTTCTTGTGGTATGGTTCCGGTTGCAGCCAATATTCCCAAAGCGATCGGCAGGTCAAAACCGGTTCCTTCTTTTTTAATATTGGCAGGGGCCAAATTAACAGTGATTCGGTCATCGGGAAAGGTAAAACCTGAATTGCTTATGGCTGTTTTCACCCGCTCTTTACTCTCTTTCACGGTAGCCTCTGGAAGACCGACCGTGGTAAAAGCAGGCAGTCCCGGGGTGATATCCACCTCGACCTCAATGGTAAACGCATCAATGCCGATAACCGCGCTGCTTAATATCTTTGCTATCAAAGCGTTTCCTTTTTTTATTTCAATTTAAAGCAATCATTTTATTCCGGACAACCGCATTATCATCTCTGTTCCCTTCGATTTTACAAAGCCCGAGTTAAAAAAACAACCTGTTTCAGACAAGAGTTGTATTATCTGCAATTCTGTGTTAACGAAAATATCGGCAAAATCATGATTTGAGAAAAATCTCACTGGATACAAATTTAAATGCGCCATTTATCTTTTTAAAGTTCACCTTTTACCGGTATGTATTATAATCAAAGAACAGTTGCAAAGCCTGTATTTTGCTCCGGTGTCGGTGTTCACTCCGGCAAAAAGGTAAATTTGACCATTAAACCGGCGCCTCTCAACCATGGCATCAAATTCAAAAGAACAGACCTGCCGAATAGTGCCTGCATATCGGCTCGTTTTAATATGGTGGTGGACACCAGCCTCGCCACTGTCATTGGGTATGACGGATTTATCGTCTCAACAATAGAACATCTCATGGCCAGCTTTTCAGGCCTTTCAATCGATAATGCCCTGGTTGAGATTGATGCCTATGAGGTGCCGATAATGGACGGTAGCGCCGGTCCTTTTACTTCAGCAATTTTAAAAGCCGGGATAACTGAGCAAATTGGGCCAAAGTATTTTTTTGTGGTAAAAAAACCGGTTGAAATAAAGGAAGGTGATAAATCTGTCAGCATGTACCCCTCTTCAACTTTTAAAATCAGCTATACCATCTCCTTTGATCATCCCTTAATTAAATATCAGTCCTATACAATAAATGTGTCCGACAAAGTGTTTGAAAAAGACATATGCAGTGCCAGAACATTTGGCTTTTTAAATGAAATAAAATACCTAAGATCCTATGGTTTCGCTAAGGGAGGATCCCTCGATAATGCTGTCGTCATCGATAAGGAGGCAATTATAAATAGTGGTGGTCTGCGCTATCCGAACGAGTTTGTGCGCCATAAAATCCTTGACTGCATCGGTGACTTTTCACTCCTCGGTCTGCCGATTATGGGCCATGTCATCTTGAACAAATCCGGCCATTCTTTCAACCATGCCTTCCTTAGAGAGTTCATTAACCAAAAGGAATCATGGGAGACCCGCGCAGTTCAGGATATGGATGACCTCTCCCGTACTTAATCAAAATAGCTTGCCATTTGAAAAGACATTCGGTATGGTATGGCAAGAGAGAGCGCTCACCGGTTTTTAGGTTTTTTCTAAAATAACCAGTCCCACAGCTAACTGTTATAAACACATTCAAATATAAATGGCCTCCATATCACGCCAAAAAATAGGTGCAATTTTCATTGGACTCTTTTTTTTGTTTCAGAATTTGGTTTTCGCCCAGGAAGCAAAGCTTACAAACATAATTGTTACAAATACACGTGATGATCTCCTTCTTTACCTTAATGTTGAGGGAGCATTCAGAGAAAAAATGAAAGATGCGATTTTAAGCGGAGTTCCCACCACTTTTTCATTTTTTATTACCCTCTATCTGAAGCGCAATTTTTGGATCGATGAGAAGATCGCAGATATCACCATCACCCATACCATAAAATATAGCAATATTAAGAAGGAATATAGTGTCAAAAGATCTTGGGAGAATGGAGAGGCCAAAATTATCCAATCGTTCAGGGAGGCACAGAAATTGATGACCGAAATTGCCAGCTTAAAAATTCTTCCGTTATACAAGCTGGAAAAGGGCGTGCCGTATCAAATTAGGGCAAAGGCCAAACTTAGTAAACTGACACTTCCTCTCTACCTGCATTATGTCCTGTTCTTTGTTTCTCTTTGGGATTTTGAAACCGATTGGTATACAACCGATTTCATCTACTGATCTTAATCGATGGACAGCTGAAATTGGAAAAAGCAAACCATACTTCAGCCCTCGACTTCCCGACATTAACCGATGAAAGCTAACAGACACAAAAAAACCCCATCGTCTCTTTCGCAAAAGGAGCGAAGGAAACGGAAACGCGAAATCGTCCTTATTGCGATCATTGTCGTGGTCGTGGGCCTTATCACTTTTGCCGAAATCAAGATTATCAGTTTTGGATCTGGCTTTCCCGTTTCAAATACAACGTTGATGTTTATTCTGATCAACATTAACTTGCTGTTACTACTTTTATTGATTTTTCTTGTTTTGAGAAACCTTGTAAAGCTCCTCTATGACCGGAAACGAAAAGTGATGGGAGCCAGGCTCCGTACGAGACTCGTTATTGCTTTCATTGCACTCACTCTTTTGCCAACGAGCGTGCTTTTTTTCTTTTCCATTAACTTCATTACCACCAGTATCGAGTTTTGGTTCAATGTTCCCGTAGAACAGGCTCTCGAAAACTCTCTACAAGTGGGAAGGAGTTTATATAACCATGTTAAGGATAATAATAGCTTTTTTCTTAAAAGAATCGCATACCAGGTGAATGCAAAAAAACTGCTAGACCCAAAAAAAAGCAAGGCCCTTTCCCGCTACATTCAAGTCGCCCAGCGAGCGTTTAACCTCGATGCAGTAGAAATTTATTCTATCAACTCAAAACGGCTTACACTTGCCCTCGCCTCTGATTTGGAAAACGAATATTTAAGGGTTGTTTCCGCTGACAATCTTCAAAGAGAAAAAGGATCGGACGGCGCCATCAGCGTTACCGAAGCGATCCTCACCGGAGAATTGATAAGAACCATCGGCACTGTTCCCTTTGGCGCCCAAAAAAAAGACATCGATGCTTTTGTGGTGTTGACCAATCTGGTCCCACCGGATCTCTTAAGCAACATGGCATCCATTTCAAAAGGATATGAGGAATATCAACAGATCAAGCTTCTAAAAAAACCAATTAAGATCACCTATTACATCACGCTCTCCATTGTGGCCTTGCTGGTGATATTTTGCGCCATTTGGTTTGGCTTTCGTCAGGCAAAATCGATCACCATACCGATTATGGAGATGGCTGATGGTACACGAAGAGTTGCTGAGGGAGATCTGGGGTTTAGCATTGGTTCGACGGCTGATGACGAAATCGGGATCCTCGTTGATTCATTTAACAAAATGACAAACGATCTGCAAGTCGGGAGAGAGCAGCTGGAGCTATCTGCCCGCATGTTACAACGCCAAAATATCGAGATCGAAGAGAAACGGCGATACACGGAATTTGTCCTAAAAAATGTTTCCGCTGGTGTTATTACGCTTGACGCAGACGGCCTTATCACCTCAATCAATACATCCGCCGAGAAGATGCTCAATCTAACACCCAAGGAGATCTTAAATAAAAGCTATCAAAATCTTCTTAATGAACAGCATTTAAACCTTGCAAAGGAAATAATGGAAAATCTTATGAGTTCCCGGCGAGATACGGTTGAGCTCCCTTTCAGATTGAGCATAGATGGAAGATCCCGAAGTTTTTTAGCACACATCACCGCCATCAGCGACGATGCCGGGAAGCATATGGGTATCGTCATGGTATTCGACGATCTGACCGAAATAGAAAAGGCCCAGCGGATGGCGGCTTGGCGGGAGGTTGCACGCAGGATTGCACATGAAGTGAAAAACCCATTAACCCCCATAGCGCTCTCGGCTCAACGGTTGCGGCGAAAATATTCCGACCAGCTGAGTGACGAGGTATTTGATGAATGCACCAAGACGATAATTGATCATGTTGATTTAATCCGGAACCTGGTAAATGAATTTTCATCCTTCGCCCGCTTTCCCACAGCAAGCCCTCAGCCCTGTAATTTGCTTCCCATCATCGAAGAGACGGTCGCACTCTATCAAGAGGGCTATAATAATATTCATTTTGAAATCACCACGCCAGATGACTTTCCCCGTATGAACCTTGACCGTCAGCAGATAAAGCAAGCGATGATCAATCTGATCGAAAATGCCATCGCAGCCCTAAAAGAACGAGGCCGTATTTCCATCTCATTAACCGATGATCCCATTTTAAAACTGATCCGGATAGAAATTGCAGATAACGGACCCGGTATTCCCGATGAGAATAAGACCCGTCTTTTTGAACCCAATTTTTCAACTAAAAAGTCAGGCATGGGATTAGGGCTTACAATAGTGAATTCGATTGTGGATGATCACGGTGGTCGGATCCGCGTTCAGGACAACCAGCCCCGGGGGGCTAAATTTGTCGTCGAACTACCAACTTGACAACTTTGATAAATCCGTAAAAGCAGGTTTGAGAATCATATGGCGCAATTTTAAACCGAAACAGCGATCGCATTTTCCGTAGCTTGTCGAAGCGCAGCGCAGATCCCGATATCCTTGGCTGCGGGATTCTTCAAGAGATGAATTTTAAATTGCAGATTCGTGAGAATTGTGTTTTAACCTGCGGTCATTCCGGTTGCAACAGAACCGGGGAGATAATTCTTTATAACTGGCAATTTATATTTGGCATATGTTTCCATCTATTTTAATCGTCGATGACGAACCTTCTATACTTAAATCTTTAAGCGGCCTTCTCTCTGATGAAGGATTCGAAGTTTCAACAGCTTCAAATGGTTATGAAGCAATTCAGCTCGTTAGTACCGAATCCCCGGATCTTATTCTACTTGATATTTGGATGCCAGGATTAGATGGTATCGAAACCTTGACCGAAATTAAAAAAGAGAATCCCCACATACAGATTATTATCATCACAGGGCATGGAACAATAGAAACTGCAGTGAACGCCACAAAGCTCGGTGCGTTCGACTTTATCGAAAAACCGCTCTCAATCGACAAGGTTATTGTCGCGATCAACAATGCCCTCAATTTCAGGCGGCTTGAAGAAGAGAATAAATATTTACGAAAAAAAACCATGGAAAAGCACTCAATTAACGGAACCAGCCCAGCCACTCTTGAGTTAAAAAAGCAGATCGCCACTGCAGCACCAAGTGATAAATCGATTTTCATCACCGGGGAGAATGGTACAGGAAAAGAACTGGTTGCAAGATCCATTCATCTTCTAAGCCCGCGTGTCAATCATCCTCTCATTGATGCAAATTGTGCTGCAATTCCTGATAAATTTATCGAAAGCGAACTGTTCGGTCATGAAAAAGGGGCACTTGCGGCGGCAACCCCAAAAAAGATCGGTAAATTTGAGCTGGCTACCAATGGAACTCTTTTTTTTGATGAAATAAGTGACATGAGTTTAAGGACCCAAGCTATGCTTCTTCGGGTCTTACAGGAGCAGCAATTCCAGAGAATTGGCGGCGGGAGAGTACTGAATGTGAATGTAAGGGTGATAGCTGCCAGTAACAAAGATATTGAAACAGAAATTGAAAAAGGCCGTTTTAGAAAAGAGCTTTATTATCGGTTGAATGTGATACCGATTGAAGTTCCCCCCTTAAGACATCGTCCTGATGATATACCTCTATTGGTCGAAATCTTTTTTGACGAACTTTCAAAGGAAAATCAGCGTCAAAAAAAAAGAATGAACCACGACGCGTTGGAATTACTGTTTAACTACTCCTGGCCCGGGAATGTCAGGGAGCTTAAAAATCTTACGGAACGATTGGCCATCATGATCCAAAGTGATGCCATTGATGCTTCAGATATCCCGCATCCGTATAATCCGAATGCGGGTGAAGGGGAACAGCCATCTGAATCGAATCTGTTTTTTATTGATCGGCTCGAGGATGCCAAAAAAGCTTTTGAAATGGCATTTATCAAAAACAAGCTTTCCAAAAACAAAAACAATCTCGCCAAAACGGCCGAAGCAATCGATATCAAACAGAGTTATCTAGATGAAATCCTCAACCGTTGAATCCCGTCTTCTTTCCGCCTGTCACCGTTTCGTACGTTTAATCCTGCATCCTAAGTTATAACATTTTATCGTGGCATGAAATTGAGAATCATTGGTGGAAATTTTAAAGGCAAGAAACTGCAACCGGTTCGAGGCAGACGAACTCGGCCGACAGCCGATCGAATTCGGGAGTCGATATTTGATATTATAGGAGATCGCGTTCGTGAAGCTATGGTTCTGGATTTATTTGCCGGTACGGGGGCCCTCGGAATCGAGGCGTTGAGCAGGGGCGCTGATGGTGCTGTATTCATTGACAACGACGAGAACTCCAATTTCATGATTCGAAAGAACATCCACTCATGTGCCTTCGATGAAAAGACAAAGGTTATTAAATGGGATATTGTTAAGAATTTAAATTGTATTTGCACCATTAAACCGAAGTTTGATCTTGTCTTGATGGATCCGCCTTATAACAAAAAAAAAATAACAATGACGCTGCTCAATTTACACCAAAGCCGCTCTTTAATCAAAAGGGCCGATATCATTATTGAACACAGTGTCGCGGAACCGATTTCTGAAAACCATTCGATATTCAAGATGATTGATCAGAAAAGATATGGAAAAACCCTTGTTTCAATTTTAAATTTCATGATATAAATTGTGTTCCAACACTCATTCTGATTTACTGGGTAAAACCGCCTTAATTTATTGACGGAGAGGTCTCAAATGGGAACAATCGCCATATATCCAGGGTCATTTGATCCGGTCACAAATGGTCATCTGGATATGATTGAAAGAGGATTGAAACTTTTTGATAGAATTATTGTGGCAATACTGATCAATCTCGACAAGGATTCTCTATTTTCTTTAGAAGAACGGACAGAGATGCTTGAAATAAGCTTGAAAAGATTTTCAAACATTGAAGTGGACACCTTTGACGGTCTTCTCGTCGATTATGCAGCTAAGCGGAATGTCCACGCGATACTTCGGGGATTGCGTGCGTTATCGGATTTTGAATACGAATTTCAGATGGCGATGATGAACCGTCGGTTAAACAAAGAAATTCAATCGGTCTTCCTCATGACTGGGCTCCGATGGATATTTACCAGTTCGTCTATAATTAAAGAAGCGGCGAAGTTCGGCGGCAATATCTCCGATATGGTTCCTCAATTGGTCTATGAGAAGCTTAAAGAAAAATTCAATCGCCCCACCAAAATGGGTTCAGATTAGGATCTTCCCAACGGTCAAAGCAGAAACCCGGTTGACTGAAATATGAACCCTCAACCGCAAGATCTTATTCCCTCACCGAATCACAACGGAGAAATAAACATGTCCCTATCCCTTTCCAAGAATGCAAAGATCGTTATTGAAAAACGGTATCTTAGAAAAGATAAAAATGGAAAAACAACGGAGACGCCAGGGGGCCTCTTTGAAAGGGTGGCTACAAATGTTGCCGCAGCAGATGCAAAGTTTGAATCCTCTTGCGATGTTGATAGAACGACGAAAAAATTCTTAAAACTTCTCAGCAATAGGTTGTTTTTACCCAACTCGCCCACCCTGATGAATGCAGGACAGCGGCTCGGGCAACTCGCCGCCTGTTTTGTACTGCCCATCGAAGATTCGATGGAAAGCATCTTTGAGACCCTAAAGCATACGGCCGCGATTCATAAAAGCGGCGGCGGGACCGGATTTTCCTTTTCAAAGATTCGTCCCCATAACGATGTCGTGTTGTCAACAGCAGGTATATCAAGCGGCCCAATTTCATTTATGTCTGTTTTTGACACGGCCACAGAGACGGTCAAGCAGGGCGGAACCCGAAGAGGGGCGAATATGGGATTGTTACGGGTTGATCACCCTGACATAGAAGCGTTTATTGAGTCAAAAAATGATCTCGAAAAATTAAACAATTTTAATATATCAGTCGCCTTGACCCGGGAATTTTTGACTGCTTTGGAAAAAGGATCCCAATATGATCTGATCAATCCCCGTACAACCAACACCAAGGGATCGGTTTCCGCCAGAAAAATTTTCGATAAAATCGTATTTTCCGCCTGGCAGAGCGGGGAACCTGGAGTCGTTTTTATCGATCGCATCAATGAAAAAAATCCGACCCCCCACCTAGGCAGTATCGAGGCCACAAATCCCTGTGGGGAACAGCCGCTGTTGCCATATGAATCCTGCACATTGGGTTCAATCGATCTGTCAAAAATGGTCGACAAAAACAGTGTTAATCTGGGCAGGCTTAAAAAAACGGTTCGTGACGCCGTTCACTTCCTTGATAATGTTATCGAAATCAACAACTATCCCCTGCGACGCATTGAAGAAATGAGCAAAGGGACAAGAAAAATCGGTCTTGGTGTAATGGGTTTTGCCGATATGTTGATAAAAATGGAAATACTTTATGATTCTGAAAAAGCGGTTGTCCAGGCCGAGAAAATCATGTCCTTGATTGCGCATGAATCAAGACAAGCGTCTGCAAACCTCGCTAAAAAACGAGGGAACTTTCCATTTTATAAGGGCAGCATATTTGATAATGAATCCACACCTTATATGAGAAATGCCACTACCACCACAATCGCACCAACCGGTACGATCAGCATCATTGCAGACACATCAAGTGGTATCGAACCGATTTTTGCCGTGGTCCATCAAAGACATGTCCTTGACGGCCAGACGCTTTACGAAATCCATCCACTGTTTGTTCAACTGGCTAAAAAGGCGGGCTTCTATAATAAGACCCTTGCCGGTGAAATTGCAAAAACAGGTTCTGTCCAATCGATCGATATGGTTCCGGACCATATCAAAAAATGCTTCAGAACTTCCCATGACATCGCACCTGAATGGCATGTCCGGATTCAATCTGCGTTTCAAAAATATACAGATAATGCGGTTTCAAAGACAGTTAACTTTCCAGCGGATGCCACCCCGGAACAGGTTGAAAAGGTGTATCGACTCGCCTATAAAACCGGATGTAAAGGCGTTACCATTTACAGGTATGGAAGTCGAGGTAAACAAGTTCTGAATCTCGACATAGATAAACAAGAGAGTACAAAAATTTTACCTAGACCCAGACCGATCCGGACCCGGGGCATTACCGAACGAATGAAAACCGGATGCGGTAAACTGTATGTTACCATAAATTCTGACGATATGGGGATGTGTGAGGTTTTTGCTCAGATGGGAAAGACCGGCGGATGCGCCTCCTCTCAAATAGAAGCGGCGGGTCGTCTTATTTCGCTCGCTTTACGGTCAGGTGTAAAGGTGGACGCCATCGCAAAACAGCTCATCGGAATTAGATGTCCTTCACCTTCATGGCAAAACGGCAGCATGGTTCTCTCCTGCCCGGATGCCATTGCACAGGTGCTAAAAAACCTAACTGATTCAGATATTGTCGAAAACGAGGTGATGATGGGCGTATGCCCTGACTGCAGCGGGATTATGGCCCACGAGGAAGGGTGTCTGGTCTGCCATTTGTGCGGGTTCTCAAAATGCAGTTAGGATCTCTAAAAAATATACCGGAGGACCACAAATCCGGCTATAAGAAAAACTGTGAATGCAACAGCGAGTAAATTGAAATAGTTGTCAATAAAAGACTGAATCCTTGGGCCAAAACAGTAGATGAGCCCTCCCACCAGAAAAAATCGTGCTGAACGGGAAACAACAGATGCAACGATAAACACCCAGAAATTGATATTAAATGCACCTGCCGAAATTGTGAACACCTTATAGGGTATCGGTGTAAACCCGGCAATACCGATCGCCCATGCATCGTATGCTCGATAGAGCTCCCTTATATAATCAAATTTTTGATCTAGACCATAAAAGGCAATTATCCGCTCACCGATCCCGGACATAAACTGCCATCCGATGATATAGCCTATGCAGCCCCCGATCACAGACCCAACTGAACAAATCAGTGCAAATTTAAACGATTTTTTAGGTGCGCCGATCGAGAGGACGATGAGCAAAACATCAGGAGGTATCGGAAAAAAAGAAGACTCGCTCAATGCGAGTAGAAATAATGCCAACGCCCCATATGGCGTTTCAGCCCAGTGGAGCACCCAATCGTAAAGTCGACGCAACATCAACTATATTCTCCATCCACATTCGCCCACCAGTTTGACAAACCTGCACCCCCCCAGATTCGTTTCGCGGACACCGCCTTCATCCTTATACAGTTTTATCAGCGATTGTGAATACTGATCACCGACAGGTATTACCAAACGTCCGTGAACAGCCAGCTGATTTACCAGAACTTCCGGGATGTCAGGGGCACCCGCGGTAACGATAATGGCATCGAAAGGACTTTCATCGCGCCATCCTGCCGTGCCATCAGAATATTTGGTTACAATATTGTAATAGTAAAGTTTATCAAAAAGCTTTCGTGTTTTTAAATATAGTGAGTGTATTCGTTCAATGGTATAAACACGATATGCTAATTTTGCAAGAATTGCCGCCTGATATCCGGATCCTGTCCCAATTTCGAGCACACGATCCTCTTCTGAAAGTTGCAGTGCTTCAGTCATTTCAGCCACAATATAGGGTTGAGATATGGTCTGCTGGTCTCCGATGGGGAGCGGGAAATCACCATATGCCTGATCCATCAGGGCCTCGTCGACAAAAAGATGCCTTGGCACGGTTCGCATTGCCGAGAGCACCCCTGGATCGGTGATGCCCCGTGCTTCAATTTGTTTCTGAACCATCCTTTCACGAAAGTGTTCGTACTTTATGGATTCTTTTTTCATAATTGAAATTTCACTATCAAAACAACGAAGTGGGGTCAAGAATATAGGAATTAGTCTGGTGATTCCTTAAAAAAGAAATACAAAAAGTCCTTGATTTTTAAGCAAAATGTTACATAATCTGGAGCAAATTCAATTCAAGTTCTCCGCTCAGCTCAATCGGTTGATTTACGAGCTGTTTTGATTAAAAAGCGTTTCCCACATGAACAGTATAAAACATCTTCTACTATCTGTCTTTGTCGCTTTGTTCATTGTTGTTCTCGGAACAACCGGATATATGGTAATCGAAGGATAGAACGTTCTGGATTCCCTATATATGACCGTCATTACACTATCAACCGTTGGATACGATGAGGTAGAAGAAACAAGTAACATTGGACGCATATTCACTATTTGCCTGATTTTTCTGGGGGTTGGCTTTTTTTTATATATTACAGGCGCCATCGTCCAATTCATGGTGGAAGGGCGAATCGGAGCCGTATTGGGGAGGAGAAAATTGGAAAGAAAAATCGACCAGTTGAAAAACCATTATATCATCTGTGGATATGGCCGTATTGGAAGGACTTGATATAAAAACATTCAAAGAAAACCGCTCAATCTGGTGGTTATTGAGAAAAACCCGGAATTGATTCCCGCAATGGACGAGGACGGCATTCTTTATGTGTCCGGAGATGCTTCGGATGCGGGCAACCTGATCAAAACCGGGATAGAACACGCAAACGGCCTCATTGCCGCGTTAGGCTCTGATGCCGACAATGTCTTTCTGGCTTTGACCGCCAGGCAACTCAACCCGGATCTGTTTATTTTGGCAAGGGCGAGCCAGAAGGAATCCATCTCGAAATTGACGGCTGCAGGTGCGACTCAAGTGGTATCACCCTATGACATAGGCGCCGCCAGTATGGCTCAACGGATATTGAGGCCTGCAGTGACAAGTTTTTTTGATCTTGCTTTGACACACGAACGTAAAGATATTCATATGGAAGAGATGCCTGTAAGTGCTTAATCCAAACTGACAAATGTCATGTTGAGGGATTCCGGTATCAGACAACAACTGAACTTGATCATCATTGCCATAAAGGCTTCGGATGGCGGAATGCTGTTCAACCCATCATTTGAGACCACCATCCAGGCGGGGGATACGGTTATCGCTGTGGGAGAATTAGAAAACCTTGAAAAATTAGAGGCTATCTTGAATCCATAAATCAGATCTTATAGATGATCCTTTTTTCCGTAATGAGGATGTCAATGTACCGATCGTGAGATTCCATCGGTACCTGCTGAACAATCTGGTCTTCAAAGGCAAGGGAAACCTTTCGAGTGGTGTTCGGGAGTTTTGAAATAAGCCGGTCGTAATATCCTTCACCAGATCCGATTCTTCCTCCTTTTTCATCAAACGCAATCCCGGGAATAAATGCAATATCAATATACTCAATCGGAACAACTTTACAAAGGTGCCTTTTGGGTTCTTTTATACCTCTCGCTCCTGTTTTTAAATTTGCTTTTAAATTATCAACTTTCATCAATTTCATCTCATGTTTTCCAATGTCAAAGGCTGGGAGAACAACGGTTTTGTTGATACTGAAACATCTCTCAATGATTTCCCTCATCTTGATCTCATTGTATCTATTGAGATGGAGAAGTGCAATTTTTGCTTCCAGGAAATTGGCAAATTCAAACAATCGATTTTCAATATCTTGGGTTTTTTTTAATCGCTCGCTACCAGAGAGTGAATTGAGAACATTTTTTATTTCACTCCGTATGTCGTTCTTTGTTGCTTGGATTTCTTCCATCGGTGTCTCCTGCCACAATAATCAAAAATAATTTGCGGTGGTTATACTAGACAAAATAGACCACCAAAGTCAACTTTCAAAGATCATTGACTAAAAACCGGATGCATGTTAATTTTGATAGTTTAAATAAAACTGATTTTCCAAAAAATATAGGTATTGTTATGCTTGAAATCAAGTTTGTTAAAAAAAATTTATTTGAGGTAAAAAATGCCCTTTTGATGCGGGGGGAAACCGGTGATCTCGATACTTTCGAGAGTTGTGAAGCCAAACGCAGAGAATTTCTTTTTGAAATTGAACAATTGAGACATCACCGCAATGTGGTTTCTGATCAGATTGCGGAAATGAAAAAAAAAAGTGAGACCGACGACGACCTGCTAAAAAAAATGCGCGGTGTTTCAAAAACGATCAAACAACTTGAAAAGAATCTTTCAGAATGTGAAGAAACAATGGAGCAGATTCTCATGGCTCTGCCCAATATACCCCATCCATCGGTTCCATTGGGAAAGGACAGTTCAGATAATCCGGTTTTAAAGCAGGTGGGTGAGCATCCGGATATACGTTTCAAACCACAGCCACATTGGAGCATAGGGAGCCGGCTCAACATTCTCGATTTTGACAGAGCCTCCAAGATAGCAGGTGCCCGCTTTCCTCTATATTTCGGTGCGGGTGCAAGACTAGAGAGGGCCCTTATTAATTTTATGCTCGATGTACACACCACTGAACACGGTTACAAAGAGGTTCTTCCTCCCTTTATTGTGAATCGACAAAGCATGACGAATACCGGTCAACTCCCGAAGTTTGAAGAAGATCTTTTTAAACTGGAGGGCTGGGATTATTTTCTGATCCCGACAGCAGAGGTCCCGGTTACCAATATCCACCAGAATGAGATCCTGGATGAAGATGTCCTCCCAATTAACTACACCGCCTACACCCCCTGCTTCCGCAGCGAAGCAGGATCCTATGGAAAAGATACAAAGGGACTAATCCGTCAACATCAGTTCAACAAAGTGGAACTGGTCAAATTAACCAAGCCGGAAACTTCCTACGATGAACTCGAAAAACTTCTCGGCCATGCTGAAACCATTCTACAATACTTAAAACTCCCTTATCAGGTTATAACCCTATGTTCAGGAGACCTGGGCTTCTCAGCGACAAAAACTTATGATATTGAAGTCTGGCTGCCGGCCCAAGCCGTTTACAGGGAAATTTCTTCGTGTAGTAATTTTGAAAGCTTCCAGGCCCGGCGTGCGAACATCAGGTTCAGAAGAAAAGGGAAAAAGGGTACGGAATTGGTCCACACGTTGAACGGATCAGGGCTCGCGGTAGGACGTACGGTTGCCGCCATACTAGAGAACAATCAGCAGGCGGACGGATCGGTGGTCATCCCCGAGGTTTTAATATCTTATATGGGAAAAATGGAAGTAATCAAACCATGATACTGCAGGACTGTCCGAAAACTATCCGGCCTTATCTCCTTCCGAAGCAAAAAGGGAAGCTGATTTATCGTTGTTTGGGTTGTGGTTTGGAATCCGGCATAGAAACGCTTTTATATACTTGTCCAAGCTGTAGTCAGGTGCTTTTGATTTATGATCTGGAATTTGACCGATTAAAAAAAATCTCGAAAAAAACATGGCAACAGATTTTCAATTATCGTAAAATGCTGACGATCCCCGCGCTTAAGGGGATCTACATGTATCACGAATTTATCGGACCGATCATGCCCCTCGACGCCATTGTCTATTTGGGTGAGGGTCACACACCTGTTGTGGAAGCAAATGCGTTTATGCAGGATCGTGCAGGCATACAATTCTACTTCAAAAACGACGGCCAGAACCCCAGTGCGTCTTTTAAAGACCGGGGGATGGCCAGCGCCATAAGTTACATTCATTTTTTGTTACAGAAAGGATACCTCTCAGATGTGTTGGCCATATGCGCATCCACCGGAGATACATCCGCGGCAGCAGCCTTATACGCATCCTTTCTGAATCCCCGGGTCAAATCCGCCGTCTTGCTGCCCCACAAAAAGGTAACGGGACAACAGCTTTCCCAGCCATTGGGCAGCGGAGCGAAAGTGTTTGAAATTCCAGGGGTATTTGACGATTGCATGAAAGTGGTCGAAGCTTTATCAGACACGTACAATGTGGCCCTTTTAAACTCAAAAAATGCTTGGCGACTTCTGGGGCAGGAATCGTATTCCTATGAAATCGCACAAGATTTTGAATTTGACATGGAGAACAAGGTCGTGGTTTTGCCTATCGGCAATGCAGGCAATATCACGGCTGTGATGGGCGGATTTTTAAAGTTTTATGAAATCGGCATTATCAGCACCCTGCCAAAAATAATAGGAGTTCAGTCGGAACACGCCAACCCGGTTTATCGCTATTATCTGGAACCGGATCCGAAAAAACGCAAATTCGTTCCAATGACCGTAAAATCGAGCGTCGCCCAGGCTGCCATGATCGGCAACCCGGTTTCAATGCCAAGGGTGATTCACCTGGTAGATATGTATAACAACATGTCAGACAAACAGAAAACTTTTTTTGTTGATGTTCCTGAACAGGCCATAATGGATTGGGAGATTCTGGCAAACCGTAATGGACATATTGCCTGTACGCACGGTGGCGAATCTCTCGCCGGACTCGTGGTCGCCAGGCAAAAAGGGATTGTTGATAAAAACGAAATTGCTATCGTCGATTCCACTGCACATGCCTTGAAATTTTCTGGTTTTCAGGAAATGTATTTTAAAAAAAAATTTCCGCCGGAATTTGAAATACTTCCTAATCCGGGCATAGTTAACACTCCTGAACTGATTCGACCAAAAGACCTCAAAAAGGTTCCGGAACCGGGAAGACCACTGAAGGGGACCGAATTGAGGCTGTTTATCAGCCGTATTTCCGAAGAGATAGCAAAGATCCTTGAACTGGAAAAGGTATAAATCCCATGAAACCGTTTTGTTTTCATTTTGCAACCGGGTTTCTGGTAATACTCTTTTTAATTGGACCGTGGCATCCTGACCCCGTCTATAGCACTTTTTTATATAAAACCTACGTCGTGAAACAGGATATGGGGTGGGACATCCTGTGTGACCCCCATATTGTTCAAAAGAATGAATCGCTTATAAACCTCTTTAAACAAAAAGGGGAGATTGCCTATAAGAATTTTCAAGGGTTTTTGAGAATATTTCGACGGATTAACCTGCATGTCCGGGCTATCGACAAGATTTTGCCCGGTCAGCACATTATTATCCCCATAAAAAAATTGGAATCTGATGCCCTGCCCGGGCAATCGACAGGGATTGTTACTATCCCATTTGTGACCATCACCAACGTAAAGGAAATAATCGAATCGCACTCCACAGCCTATGAAATACAAAAAGGTGATTCCATATTCAGCCTGATCGACAGTAAATTCCGCAGGCACGGAAAAAAGTCATACCAGGAGAGAACCAGGTTGTTTTGGTTGATCAACCCTGATATCGAAGATCTGAATCGTATTTACCCCGGTCAGGCTATCCTGCTGCCGGATCCGGCAATGCGGAATCAACCGTGGAACCCTTCCTTGTTTGACCGTAAGGGCAATCTGGTATCCATGGCATACATCGGCACAGTCTATCCAAGTACCGGTTCAATGTTGTATCAACCGATTGAAGCATCGGTACATCCGGCATACTTTCCGCGTCAGTTTTCTTTTCTGTCAATATAACCGGTTTTTTTGTTTTAGCTTCTTGTTTCAATATATCAGACGAAATTATCGGTGCTTTTTGAAATGACACCCTAAGACCGCCGTTTTCCAGGTTGACGACATAAGGGGCATCTTTTTTCAAAAAAATCAATATCTTCGTCGTATGTCCCTCCTCGGTTAATTCCGAAGCTTGAATTAAACCAACGGTGTTGCTGTCCACCGTCTGTTTGATTTTGACATTCTCGAGCGTTGTTTCCGGAAAGAAAAGAACAACTCTCAAAGGTGAAGGCTGTTTAAAAGCACTGTAAGTGAGAAGCGGTTTCCCTTTGATCAGGACATGAATCGATTTCGGGTCATCGGTTGTGCTGATGTCGGTGATCCGCCTGAGCACTTGCGGTTTCTCAATGTCCTTTTGGGTCTGTTTTTTTACTCCGGTGGCACATCCTGTCAACAGTGCGATCAGTATTGCTCCACAGACGGCCCGGCGGAGATTTCTTCCCACAACTCCCATGTTACCTTCCATGTTATCTTTCTCCAGGAGGCTTTTGGAGGTTCAGTTCTTGTTTACGCAAGGTCATTTTACCCAATAAATCTTCGGGAGAAATTTTATCAGGATGTTTTCCGAATTTAAGTTTTTCGGACTCCTCAGCAGAACAATCGAGATACGAAATTATTTGTTGATTGATTTGGTCACATCCAACCGGAATATCTCGAATAAATTCAGAGGAAGCGCCTCTTAGCACGTTCAATGACGTTTTACTGGCACCAATATCAACCAGAGCTGCATTCCCGGGTTTTATACCATAATTCAACTCAAATATGTTTTGGAGTGAAAACGCATCGACATCTATGATGCTGTGGTGCAGTCCGGCCATCTAGATCAGATCAATGTAGCTATTAATCATTTCCTGCTTTGCTGATACAGGAAGAACACTCATCTGGTCGGGATTATTTTCACTTTGCTCAAAGATTTGAAAATCAAGATTTACATCGTTGATATCAAATGGAATATACTGTTCAGCTTCGAAATGAATAGTTTCCTGCAGTTGATCTTCCGGCATGCGTTGGATATTGATCTTTTTAACTATAACCGAATATCCGCCAATTGATATGGCAACATTCTTCTCTTTGAATTTAGCCTGCTTAAAAAGATTTCGGATAGAACCGGCAACAGCTTCAAGGTCCTTAATCTCACCTTCCTGAATGGCATCTGCGGCAGTATCGATTACACCAAATTTGGTTAAGCGGTGCCCTCGATTTGTTTTTACGATTTCGGCCACTTTAATGACTCTTGAACCAACATCAAGGCCAAAGAGATGGGTTTTTCCCCAAACATAACGATTTCTTCTTAATCGGAAAATATTTTATTTTTTTCAGCAAGATCATAGCCCAATACTAAAATCAGCTTGCGTTTGGTTTATAGCCGGCAGGGCATGCCGTTTTCTATTCGCGAAATGGTTATGGGGGAGACATTTGCCCTTTTGGCCAGCTCGGGTTTGCCCAGTAACAACGATTCTCTGATTTCTTTAAGAAAGTTATTCTTCATATTCAGGGTCCCTATTAAAGCGGAACATAAAGCTCAAAATGAATAAAATATAAATCAAAATTGTATCTCATCTATACAAAGTATATAGGTTAGTGAACAGAATTAAAGCCAAATAACCATTAACATTTAACCAACATCCCCAGTTGAGCCTTTTTTGTTCAATTGGGTTTATATAAAAACAACATAATTATATATAATTATACTCAAGTTTTGCAACTGATATTGCAAGGAAAGTCGCATCAGACATAAGGTAAAAAGAAATTTTTCCGGAAAAAATTGATGATGAGCGCTTTGACAACGGCACAAAACCTTATAAGAGTTAGCATTTCAGAAGCAACTGATATTACAAAAGAAACCAGACCATCGCATGCCTGTGCACGGTGATTACTTTATGGATAGCGATTCAAACTGATTGCCGCATTGTTTTTCCAAAAAAATTTATTTACCCCACACCAGATGCGGCACCGTGCCCCATTGGAGGTGCGAAACTTGAAATTATATATTTATTCATGGAGTGAAAATAATGCTTTATCTTGACTTTAAACAGGCGTTTTCTATATGGTTGCAGAGCTACTTTCAGACAATATGATCCCGTATTTTCTCTTAATCTTAGGATATCTAGTCGATTTTCAGCAACAACAGAAAACTAAAAAGCGCCGATAAATCCAATGACTCATTTATCATCCCAGGAAAAAACCAAACCGTTCAGGCTGATCAAATATTTCACCTTCATCAGCCTCATTTCAATTTTTCTTGGAACAATCGCTCTTTCTTTGCTCAACACCCACTGGGCCAGGCGCATGCATTTGAAAAAGAGCGATGATTACGCCCTCCTTTTGGTTGAAAATCTCAACCATCAGATTTTTTCACAATTTTTCATCCCGATGGCAAGGAAATTTCGAAAAATCCAACTGCGAGATAAAGAGCAGTTTGATGTGTTGGACAAGGTTGTCAGGAGCACGCTCTACAGCTTCAAAATAGATATGGTTAATATCTATGACATGAATAATATCATTTCCTATAGCTTTAACCCTGATTGGGTCGGTAAAAAAGATGTGGGAGGAACCGCTTATCAAAATGCCAAACTGGGCAGATCCACCTCAAAGCTGACGCAAAAGGGTAACTTTTGGGAGCTTTTCATTGGTATTCCAAAAATGAGCAAAATCATCACGTTTGCACCTATTCGCGCTGAAAAACCACTCTCCAGGCTTTCAGGCCCTGTAGGGGGGGTTATAGAAATCGTGCAGGATTTGTCAGAAGACTATAAAGCCATATTCCGATTCCAGATCTTTGTCGTCGGTACAGGTGCCGCTGTCATGGGAATTCTTTTTATAACGCTTACCTTTGTGGTCAGAAAGGGCGAGAATATTATTCAGCAAAGAGCCCTAGAGAGGATGAAGCTTAAAGAGGACCTCAGCCGTGCTGAGCACCTATCATCATTGGGCGAGATGATCGCCGGTGTTTCCCATGAAATTCGAAACCCGTTGGGTATCATAAAAAGTTCGGCTGAGCTACTAAAGAAACAACTGTCTGAAAAAAACAGTTCAACCACCATCCCGGAGGTTATTGTTGAGGAAGCCGATCGCTTAAATAATATCATCACCGACTTTCTAAACTTCGCCAAACCGAGGACGCCGAACTTTACGCCGTGTCAGGTTGAAGAGGTCCTTGAAAAAAACATTCCATTCTTCTCATCCCAGATCGAAGATCAGAACTGCAGCATTACAAAGCGTTTTGAGCAGAACCTTCCCAAAGTCATGGCCGATGCCAGCATGTTATATCAGGCATTTTTAAATATATTAATAAACGCCATACAGGCGATGCCCGAGGGTGGAGAAATATCCATTAAAATCAAATCCAACGATAATGGTGTAACCATTTTCTTTGAAGACGATGGAGAAGGTATATCCGATGATGTTTTTGAAAAGATATGGACCCCTTTTTATACGACCAAAGAAAAGGGCACCGGGTTGGGCCTCGGCATAGTGAAAAACATAATCGAAGCGCACGGCGGGGAGGTCTACATGGAAAACAGGTCCCAGGGAGGCGCACGCGTTGGTATCACATTGCCGATAAAGCAGGAGGGATGTTCATGGAAATTATCCTGATTGTAGATGATGAAAAAAACTATCCACTGATATTAAGTTCCGTTTTAGAGGATGAAGGGTTTGAAACACTGACCGCCAACAGCGGTCGGGCCGCACTTGAGATACTGAAAACTTCGGATGTTGACCTTGTTTTAACCGACATGAAAATGTCTGTCATGGACGGCATTCAGCTGCTTGCAAAAATCAAAGCCGCGGACCCTGATCTTCCGGTAATTATGATGACCGCACACGGCACTGTCGAAAAAGCAGTAGAGGCGATGCAGAAAGGCGCTTACAGCTATGTATTAAAACCGTTCGATAACGAAAGATTGATCCTCTTTGTGAACAAGGCAATTGCAATGTATCGGGTAATCAAAGAGAATCGACGACTTCGTCATGATATCGAGTCCCGATACAGTTTTGAAAACATCATCGGCAAAAGCAAAAAAATGCGGGATGTTTTTGAAATGATCCGAAAAGTGGCGCCCGTAACCGCAAATATTCTGATTGAAGGCGCAAGCGGTACAGGTAAAGAGCTGGTGGCCAAGGCGATTCATTTTAACAGCCCACGGTACGACAAGCCGTTTATAGCGGTTAACTGCAGCGCCCTTGTTGAAAATCTTCTTGAAAGCGAGCTTTTTGGGCATGAGAAAGGTGCGTTTACAGGTGCTGTCTCCATGAACAAAGGAAGATTTGAAGTGGCAGATGGCGGAACACTGTTTCTCGATGAAATCGGTGAGCTGTCACAAAACCTACAAGTGAAGCTTTTGCGCGTTCTCCAGGACAAGATCGTAGAGAGGGTAGGAGGGTCTAAACCGATTCCTGTTAATATTCGCCTGATAGTCGCCACAAATAAATCGTTAAAAGAAGAAGTTCGTCAGGGCCGCTTTCGAGAGGATCTTTTTTATCGGATTAATGTAATGTACATCAGCTTACCCCCCTTGCGGGAGAGACAGGAGGACATTCGTCTTCTTGTCGACCACTGTATAGAAAAGTATTCGAATGAACGCAAATCTGCTCCCCCGGTCACAGGAGTTGAGCAGGAGGTGGATCGGCTTCTTATCGAATATGGCTGGCCGGGAAATGTTCGTGAACTCGAAAATGTAATCGAACGGGCCATGATTCTTTGCACGAGCGACATTATCAGCACAAACGATCTTCCAAAGGATTTTAAAGAGAACATAAATGACACAACGTTTCTCGATGGCATACCCGAGGGTGCCAAATTAGATGAAACGATAGCTTTGATTGAAAAGAAAATGATTAAACGGGCGTTGAATCTAACCAACCATGTTCAGTCGAATGCCGCTGACCTGCTCGGAATTGGGAAAAGCGGATTAAACAAGAAAATTAAAAAATATGGCTTGTCAGATTCAGATTCTCATACCTAAAAGGGAATTATGAAAAGCGCAGTATATTTTATCGATCTAAGGGCAACGACCGGGAAAAGTTTTGTTGAAAAACTGGGTAAACTTGTTGACGTGGCGGGCCTTTCGGACACAATCAAAAAAAGAGACCTGGTCGCAGTTAAGCTCCATTTCGGCGAACTGGGGAATACCGCATTTATCCGGCCGATATTTATCCGCAAAATCGTGGACACCATAAAAGATTTTGGCGGAATTCCCTTTCTAACCGATACAAACATGCTGTATGCCGGCACACGAAGCAATGCCCCGAGTCACCTTTCAACCGCCTATCAAAACGGTTTTGCCTTCTCGGTGGTCAATGCCCCCATAGTTATTGCAGACGGTTTAAGGGGTAAGAGTGAAACCCGTGTGACCATCAATCAAAGACGTTTTAAGACCGTTTACATCGGGTCTGAGATTGCCAAGGCGGACGCTCTAGTATCAGTGGCTCATTTTACAGGGCATGAGCTTTCTGGTTTTGGTGGAACCATAAAGAATATAGGAATGGGATGCGCATCCCGCAAAGGAAAATTGGCGCAGCACTCGACTGTCTCTCCTAAGGTTAAGAAAAAAAAATGTGCCGGCTGTGGTGACTGTATTCCTCATTGCTCCCAACGGGCCATTTTTTTCGTTGATGACAAAGCTGTGATTCGTAATGATAAATGCATCGGTTGCGCTGAATGTATCCTCATCTGTCCCAACAATGCCATAAAGATCCGTTGGAATCAGACCATCCCGATATTTTTAGAAAATATGATAGAATACACCATGGGGGCTTTAAAGAAAAAGGCGGGCCGCACATTATTCCTAAACTTCCTAACAGATATCTCTCCGGCATGTGACTGTAAGCCCCTCAATGATGCACCTTTCGTAAGAAATATCGGTGTGGTAGCTTCAAAAGACCCTGTTGCCATCGACCAGGTATCTGTCGACCTGGTTAACCAGGAGCCGGCACTTGCTGAATCAGCCTTCAACACAAACATAAAACCGGGTGAAGATAAATTTAGGAGGATTTATCCCAAGGTGGATTGGCAAATTCAGCTGGACTATGCAGAAACGCTGGGACTTGGAACCCGTAAATATGAGCTTTTAACAATTTGAACCTAAAAAAAGAGTTATGAAATAAAGCGTTCTGTCCTTTTGCCATATATCATCTTTTCCAGTATCTCGCCAACCGCACTACACGCCAGTCCAAAAGGGAGATATCCTGCATAACCCAAAAGGGGCATCTCAAAAATTTGAAATCGATGGACAAAGGGAACCCTGTACTCCCATTTGGCGAGACTATAATAATTCCACATCTCCCAGAACCAACCGCAAAAAATGGCGGCCAGGGCCGATGATATAACCTGTCGCCAGTCCCCGTAATAGATATTCGATAAAACATGATTCTCTCCCTGAAGCTCTTGAAATGAAACGATGATGAGTAAAGGAGATAACCACAAAAGAGGAGAAAGATAATTGGGCCAAACTCCAACACCGACCAATCCCACAGCGGAAAACATCAGGGCAAAAACAGCCAATATCCGGTGATGCACACATCTGACGGCAACAAACTCTCCAAATTCCCTCTTCATCCATGGCACATTGATGAACCAGTCCCGGGTTCCCAGAACGGCAGCTAGAACTGTTGAGAAAGAGAGTGTTGCATATCCAAAGTACTCCCACGGAGAATGGTGAATCCCCAGGTAGTGCCAGTTTTGGACAAATCGGTTCAGGTATTCGAAAAACCACCAAAAGCCGGCGCTTAAGGGAAATAGAAGGAGAAAAAACCGGGTGCGATCCCTCATCATGCAATGTCCGTTTTGTCGATAGCAAAGACCGTTGACGATCAGAATAAACGAAAACCACAATGGCATGAATGTGTGCGGTTGGAATTTGCTAAACCAAGAAAAACGAGACCATGCCAGTATCCAGAACAGCGCTCCTGTTGACAAGCCGAGCCAACCCCACCAGGGAAATGGAAAGTGAATTGGATAATCAACCTCAAAATTTCGGATGTTGAATATGGCGGCAACGATCAATGGGAAGAGAACAGCGAAAATGAAAAGAGCACAGATTGTAAAAAAAAGCCACGAAAAAGGAGCAGGGTGAACGTAAAGCTTCTCCGGTGGAAATTCCAAATATCTAACAACAGGGAGGCCTGCCAAAACAATTCCAAGCAGGGGCAATCCCAAAAGGCTACCGATCAGGACAGAAAATTTAACGGCAAATTTTTTCACAGAACATTTTAATATCGTGGATGGACACTGGTTAAGACCCAAGGTCATTAGTGTTAAAGCATAAAGGAAAACCAGGTGAGGATATGTCAACGGGAAAGATGACCACCTGTTAAATCGCCAGTGATGAGCGGGGTGGATCTATCTCTCAAAATCGTATCGAGCACACCACCGGCTTCCCCGGCTGCGATCATATTTGAAAAAAGTTCATCAAATTGTTTGGAAAATTTTTTCAGCGATTCGGCAAGGGTTGACCCACCTTCAACCGAATTTTTTTAAATGTTTTATTTTCCTGTTGTTTGTGGAGAATATCAAGACACTGTATGATCGGAAGCCCAGCGTCGATCATGGTGAAAAATTGTCGCGCGAATATGATGATATCAGATTCTTTGACCCACGGCTGAAGAAAGGTAACATATTCAAAAAGGTCTTTGGGTTTTTTCTTTATTTTGACAGGGGTTATCCCTCTCCTGCCAAGATTGGCCCGCACAGCTTCCGCGTCAGGGGCTTCCAACTCTCCTTTTTGGATCATGTTCTTCCTGTTCTTACCTTCCCGTTTAAAAACCTGCATGATCAACCCTCTTTGGGTTATATGTTTTCCTTAGTTATGCCTCGCGGCTTTTATCGATCTGAGCAACGCCTTGGGGACTACTCCTCTCTAATGGTGTAAAAAACACCTCTTGGCATCACTATTTTTTTTATTGTACCGTCTTTTTTGAGCGCATCCAATCGATCAATAACATCATGCAACTGAACACCCAATATCTGTGCAATATCTTCTCCTGTGCAGGGCCTGCGCCTTATCGTGGACAAAAGCCGTTCATAAAGACCCCCCTCGCAGAGATGGTACTTCTGTGCTACGGGATCATCTCGTATCATATCCGCATGGTGCAAATATTTTGCAATTTTTGCCAAGGATTTCTTTTCAGCCGGCACCACCCAGCTCTCAGCACCCGGTCGGTCGAGCGTATTCAGGTGAACGCTGTCCGGATGTATCAGATTTAGAACCTGTTTTAGTTTAAAAAGCTCATCTTCGTGGTCATTGACACCCGGAATCAAAAAAATTTCTACCCAGAATAGATGTTTAAAGTCCTCTCTAAATGTGATTAAACCCTCTATAATGTTTGGAAGATTCAAACCAGGATGGGGCCTGTTGATTTCATTAAAATTCTTTTCAGATGCAGCATCGAGTGACGCTATGATCAGATCCACATCGAGCACCTGCTTCTTGATCTCAGATAGATGCAGCAGTGTACCGTTGGTCAAAAGCGCCACTTTGTATTTGGGGTATTCGGATTTTAAATAATGGACTATCTCTCCTAATCCACTGTTGAGGGTCGGCTCACCTCCTCCCGAGAACGTGATAAAATCGAGTTTTGGATCATGGGACAGGAAATCTGCGAGTTCTTTTTTGATTTGATCTATAGGAATGTAAACGTCCTTTTTCAGAGTGAGATGGGTGGTCCTTCCACACTCACAGTAGATACAATTGAGCGTGCAGGTTTTATGGGGTACAAGATCCACACCAAGGGACTTGCCAAGTCGCCTGGAAGGAACAGGTCCAAAGAGATATCGATAGTCGATGGATTGTTTATTCGTCATTTATTTTAATGGGTTATCAACTTGATTGTAGATCTTTTGTACCATACCTGTATTGAAACAGCAACTGCTGGTGCGAATCGATCATTAACCGGGCCGATCTATCGCTTGATAAACCGGCACATATATGCCTATTCTCAACGTAGTTTGGTTGATCGATTTGAAGCGGTTCGTTAGACCATATTATTAAGGAAGACGGCGGTGTCCAACAAAAAAATACCGGATAAGGAAAAAGATCTTACGATCATCGCATCACATATAAATGCAGATTTTGATGCCCTCTCATCGATGCTTGCGGCACAAAAATTGTACCCGGATTCTGTTGTGGTATTCCCGGGTTCGCAGGAAAAAAATCTTAGAAATTTTTTCATCAGTTCGATGGCATATCTTTTTAATATGGCAGATATCAAGGATATCGACTTTTCCAAGATCAAAAGATTGGTTATCGTAGATGCAAAACAGGCCGGTCGGATTGGCAAGCTATCCGCTCTTTTGGAAAATCCTGAAATAGAGATCCACATATTTGATCACCACCCTCCGATGACCGGAGATATCAAGGGCGATTATGAAATTCATCGTTCAACCGGTGCCAATGTTACCATCCTAATTGAAATCATCAAAAAAAGGAAAATTGACATTTCCCCGGATGAAGCAACGATAATGTGTTTGGGCCTGTTTGAAGACACCGGTTCGTTTACCTTCCCATCAACCACCGAGAGAGACTTCATGGCAGCTGCTTTTCTTGTCTCAAAAGGGGCAAATTTAAATACAATATCGAACCTGATCGCCAGAGAAATAAGCCCCGTGCAGGTTACTCTTTTAAACGAGATGATACAGGCGGTAATGTATTATAATATCAGCGGAATAGAAATTGCGGTGACAAAAGTAACAACAGACAATTATGTCCCGGATTTTGCCTTTCTTGTCCACAAGATGCTGAAAATGGAAGATTTTAATGCGATTTTTGCCATCGGGTTGATGGGGAGCAAAATTTATATCGTGGCACGCAGCAAGGTGCCCGAAGTCGATGTGGGCGCAATTGTCACGCCCCTTGGAGGCGGGGGACACCATTATGCAGCTGCTGCAACCATCAAAGACAAAACATTGGCACAGACCGAACACCAATTGCTCGCGATTCTTGATAGCCAAATTAAGTCAAGCAGGCAGGCAAAGGATCTGATGACTTCACCACCCATCGCTACGGACGCAGAGGTTTCATGCAAAGATGCAAGTGACCTGCTCACCCGTTACAATATCAATGCACTTTTGGTGATGGAAAAGCCGAAGGATCCGAATGCTCCCGGCGCCAGAGAGAAACTTTCAGGATTTATCTCCCGTCAGATTATTGAAAAAGCGCTCTACCACAAACTTGATCATGTTCCCATACGGGAGTACATGACAACAGAGTGGGCTTCGGTTGCACCTGATGCAGATCTGCCAGAACTGCAGGAAAAAATAATCGAAAACAAACAACGCATACTACCGGTCATCGATAAGGAGGTCATATGCGGTGTCATCACAAGAACCGATTTGCTCAATATGTTGATTCAACAATCAAACCGTCCCTCCGGTGCTTCACAGAATCCCTATGAGGAACCGGTTCATGCAAGGACCCGAAATATAAATAAATTCTTAACTGAGCGCCTCTCCTCACGTTTGGTCCAAATTCTAAAAACCATCGGCAAGGTGGCCAGTGAAATCGGGTATGATGCTTATGTGGCTGGCGGATTCGTGCGTGATCTATTTTTGTACAGATCCAACGAAGATTTAGACATCGTTATCGAAGGGGATGGTATTTTATTTGCAAAAAAGTATGCCAGTTTGTCCGGTGCTCGGATCCATGCCTATGAAAAGTTTGGGACTGCCGTTATCATTTTTCCCGACAGGTTTAAAATCGATGTGGCCTCTGCCAGACTAGAGTATTATAAATTTCCGGCTGCATTGCCTGTGGTGGAGATGAGCTCCATAAAACTTGATCTTTTCCGGAGGGATTTCACGATCAATACTTTGGCTGTTCAGCTGAATCCTGACAAGTTTGGCACACTTATCGATTTTTTTGCCGCACAGAAGGATATTAAAGAGGGGGTAATTCGAGTTCTGCACAACCTGAGTTTTGTCGAGGATCCGTCCCGTGTATTTCGCGCCATACGGTTCGAACAACGCTTTGGATTCTCTGTCGGTAAAGTCACCGCAGGACTCATTGAAAATGCCGTTAAAATGAATTTTTTTAGGCGGCTCAGCGGTCGGAGAGTCTTCGCCGAACTCCGTCAGGTTTTCGAGGAGGAGAACCCGACCCCTGCTATTCTAAGGATGCAGGATTATAACCTATTTACCGTTATTCACCCTTCGCTGGTTCTTAATAATGAGCGCAAATCATTGTTGAGTTCGGTTAAAACCGTACTGTCCTGGTATGATTTGCTTTTCTTTACAGAATCCTATATGAAGTGGGCCGTTTATTTTCTCGCGTTGATGAGTCAATTTGATATGACAACTTCTGAGGAGATCTGTAAGCGGCTCGAACTTGCACCGCGATACACGACAATTTTTCTCAAAGAACGGCTGAAGGCGGAGAAATCCCTTCTGTGGCTCGAACGAAACCAACAGCTTACAAACAGCACACTTTATAAGGAACTTTACGGCATTAAAACCGAAATAATTCTCTTCATGATGGCCGTCACCAAGCATAAAAAAGTCAAACAGTCCGTATCTCATTTTTTTACCAAATTGAAATATATCAGACCCTCGATCCAGGGGAAAGACCTTCTAAAAACAGGGATAGAGCCCGGACCGATCTACAGGGAGATTCTTCAGGCTGTTTTGGATGCCAAATTGAACGGAAATCTCAAAACGCAGCAGGATGAACTTAATTTTGTGCGCCGGTATGTTTCATGATACCGCATCCATAAACTGGATCCTAAAAACAATTGATGCTTGAATCGGCAGGAACTTAATTTTGCTTTATGAGCAACGGGGCGACGATATGAACGGAAAGAAACGGATAGTCAGTGGTATGCGACCTACAGGGCCACTTCATCTGGGCAATCTGCTCGGCGCCCTTTCAAACTGGGTGGAAATGCAAAAAGAATATGATTGTTTTTTCTTTATCGCAGACTGGCATGCCTTAACCAGTAACTATGAAGATACAAGTGCGGTATCAGACTATGTCAGACAAATGATGATCGATTGGTTGAGCGTGGGGCTTTCACATGAAAAAAGCACCCTCTTTGTTCAGTCCCATATCAAAGAGCACGCTGAGCTGTTTCTTATCCTTTCTATGATAACACCTGTTCCATGGCTTGAACGAAACCCGACCTATAAAGATCAGATCGTTCAGATAGATAACAAGGACCTTTCCACCTTTGGGTTTCTGGGGTACCCGGTGCTGCAGGCAGCGGATATTATCATGTACAAAGCCTATGGGGTTCCGGTGGGACTCGACCAGGTTCCCCATGTTGAAATTACCCGTGAAATTGCTCGGCGGTTTAATTTCTTATATGGCAATGTTTTTCCAGAACCAGAAGCCATTTTAACCAAAACCCCAAAAATACTTGGAACCGACCGACGCAAAATGAGCAAAAGCTATAACAATGCCATTTTTCTATCAGATGGCCCGGATAGGATTAGATCGACGGTTGCCAAGATGATTACCGATCCCCAACGTGCAAGAAAATCTGACCCCGGCAATCCGGATGCCTGCAATGTTTTCGAGTTCCACAAGATATATACCGACGCAAAAACGGTCGACAAGATTAGCCATGCGTGTAGAAATGCGGAAATCGGATGTGTCGAATGCAAGGCGATTATGGCTGAAAACCTTTTAAAGGCCCTTGAACCGATTCGAAACAAAAGAGACCATTATGAAGCTCGGCCCAAACTTGTTGATGACATCATCACCGATGGATGCAACCGGGCAAGAAAAGTGGCAAAGCAGACCATGAAAAAAGTCAGATCTTCGATTAAAATTTAAATTTGTTGAATCTGTCCTAGAAATTGTAGTAACCGGGGATGCTGACAACTGAAAAACTGGAAATTGAAGAACCCCGCAGTCCCGGATGTCGGGATCTTCGCTGCGCTTCGACAAGATGCAGCCCCGCCACGGCAGGATTCCACCGTCAAAAAAACAAATGTACCCTTCATGTTGGACGAAATTTACACGGCAAAAATCGATGATATTTTTCAAGGCCCAATGGATCTCCTTGTTTACCTGATCAAAAAAAATGAGGTGAATATCTACGATATCCCAATCGCGTTGATAACCGATCAATATCTTGAATACATGGAATTGATGAAGTCACTGAACATCGATCTTGTCGGCGACTTTATTGTGATGGCCGCCACCTTGACACATATTAAGTCAAAAATGCTGCTGCCGGCCCATGATGATGATGAGGGTGATGAAGACCCTAGGCTGGAGATAACCAGACCGCTCCTGGAATATCTTCAGATGAAGGCCGCTGCAGAAGAGCTCGCCGAAAGAAACATTCTCGGCGATGATACTTTTGTCAGAGTACCTGGAAAAGAGGAGTACCAACCGGACACTAAGGATGGTTTTATAAAGGTCGGTCTATTTGAACTGATCGATGCGTTCCAACAGATACTGAAAAATGTGTCGGACGACAAACGAATCGATCTAACGGCCAATGAAAAATCTGTAAAAGAAAGAATATCTGAAATTGTGGACATCCTCGAAGTTAATGGATCGATCACTTTTCAAGCACTCTTTTTAGAAAATATTACCAAAAGCGATATCGTGGTTACCTTTCTCGCCATATTGGAAATGGTGAAAATCCGTCTGATCAGGATTGCCCAGCATGTCCAGACTGGGATCATCAGGGTATTTTATCTTTGATGAATGAGATTAAAAATATCATCGAGGCACTCCTTTTTGTTGCCGAGGGTCCGCTGTCAATCGATCGGATAAAAAATGTCCTCGAGCTTACGGAAACAAAAGAGATTCGAAATGCGATTGCATCACTTGCCGAGGAATACGACGTCCGTAACGGCGGATTTTTTTTGTGTGAGGTTGCCGGCGGCTATCAGATCCGGACCCGATCTGAATATAAAATGTGGGTCAAGCGTTTTTTACAATCAAAACCAATTCGCATCAGTCGGGCGGGAATGGAAACCCTTGCAATCATTGCATATAAACAGCCTATTATACGTAATGAAATCGAACATATTCGAGGGGTTGACTGCGGTGGTATCCTTCGCATGTTACTGGAGCGAAATCTTATCCGAATTCTGGGACGAAAGAAAATTCCAGGCCGACCGCTAATCTATGCGACGACCAAACAATTTTTAGAAGTGTTCGATTTAAAGAATTTGAAAGAGCTTCCCTCTCCCATAGAAATTGAAAAGCTTGAAACGCTTTCAACTGAAAGCACGGGGCAACCCCCTCTAATCGAATCGGCAAATCCTGATGATGAAAAGGGAAAAAACACTTGACTTAAAAAACCGATAATCTATTATATGTTTAGATGTTGTTCGCTCGGTGATCTCATCCAACTAAAAACCCACATCTGACCACCTTGCTCAAGGAGTTTGTATGAACAGATCAGACTTAATCAATTCCCTAAAAGATAAAAACGACCTTAGCATGCGGGAATCTGAAAAGATCATCACTACCTTTTTCGATGCCATATGCGAATCGCTTATCGACGGTGATCGTGCTGAAATCAGAGGTTTCGGTAGCTTTACAGTTAAACAGTACAAACCATATACCGGTCGAAATCCTAAATCCGGCAAAAAAATCAAGGTGCCTTCAAAAAAACTGCCCTTTTTCAAAGTTGGCAAAGAGTTAAAGGAGATGGTCGACAAATAATTTTAGAGGGCGGTTAACTCAGTGGGAGAGTGCTACCTTCACACGGTAGAAGTCGCTGGTTCAAATCCAGTACCGCCTACCACAATTAACGAAGGTTTACAGCGATCGGTTGCTGTAAACCTTTTTTATTGGTGGTTTGTGGGTAGCTATCCTTATAGAACATTAAAAAATAAGGGTTTCTATGACATGGCGATTGAAGTTTTTTCAGCATTGGTCTCCATTTGGTCTCCATTTGTCTCACAAACCGCCCTTTCGAGCCTACAAGCTGCCTCCTGATTGGCTGGTTTCATAAGGTGAGCATAAACATTTAAAGTCACCGTTGGGCTTGAATGACCCAGTTGGGATTGTAATGGTCAAGTA
>DCWS01000012.1:85419-92482 GCA_002328165.1 Desulfobacteraceae bacterium UBA2156
CAAGATTAAGCCGCAAAGCGGAATTGTTCTTGCTCATATTCAAAGGGCGTTTTATAGCCCAAGGTTGAATGCAGTCTGTCTGCATTATAGCAGGTGATATAATCGATCGGCTCATTATAAGCAGCCTTTCAGATTTCAGGCTTTGCAAAAAGCGTTCTGTTGAAGCATTATCCCAACAATCTCCCTTTTTGCTCATGCTCGGGATCATGCCATATTGCTTCAGACGATCTTTGTAATCACAGTATGCATACTGGCTACCCCTGTCAAAATGATGAATCAACCCGGCATTTGGTTTTCGCCTCCAGTAAGCCATTGCCAATGCGTCTAGCGCCAGTTGCTTCTTCAATCGACGACTCACGGCCCATCCGACGATCTGACGAGAAAACAGTTCCATCACGATGGCCAGATATAACCAGCCTTCAAGTGTCCATGCATAACTGATGTCAGCTGCCCAGGCTTTGTTGGGCTCGTTGACATTAAATTGTCGGTCAAGCACGTTCGGCGCTATCGGAAATGAATGCCGGCTATCGGTGGTTATCTTAAACCGCCTGCAAGCTTTTGCTTTCAGCGCCTTTTCTGCAGGGGTATCATCCGTTTTCTTAACATTATGATCGTAAAACCCACTCCGGCTGACTTTCATCACCTTACACATCAAAGTGACCGGATAGGCCTTCATTTGCCGCCGGATAAAATCCAACCTCAGTTCGATTCCTTCGTAAAGAAGGCCGCCGCTTTTTTAAGATTTTACGCTCCATTTGCAGTCGTTTGTTTTCCTTTCGGAGCTGACGATTTTCAGTATCTAATTCACGACGGTTGGGGATTCCGCCTGCAGCAGCTTCCTGCTCATCACGGTATTCACGGACCCAGCGGGATACGTTAGACCCATTGACTCCAAGACGTCTTCCAACCTCGTTGGAACGATATCGGTTTTCGATTACCATTCGGACCGCATCTCGCTTGAATTCTTCAGTGTGCTTTGGACGGATTCGTCTGGAACTCATTGGACACCTCCCTTTCTCTTTTATAACTTTTAGCATGGTGTCCGCTTTTTTTAAACCACTTCAAAATCATGCAAACCGCAACATATTAAAACCCATCGTTTGCGGTGACAATTGAGACTCCAGTACCAACGGAGAGGCTATTTATCAACCGTTATTTTTTACCAAATTTTAGTCAACTTAAGAAAATTACGGGCATTTTAAACAAAGGCCCCCGTTGATCTTTCGACGGGCCTGATTATAACAGCAGGCTCCGGCTGGGCAGTCAGAATCGATCAGGTCGTCATCCACGGAAGGGATGGGGTATGAATCCGGGATGAAGGGTGGAGCATTATGCCATTGGTATCGCGCTCACTATTGGACTTAGTTTCAGACCTCCCAGATCACTTTGCGACCGTCGGCATACCATGCGTCGAGTTGTTCCTGATGCAGGGCTTCGATGACAGGGCGTTTCATCTTCATGGTGGGGGTTAGATGCCCGCCCTCGACGGTCCATCGGGTGCCTGAGACGACGATGAAGCCCAGTTTTTCGAATGCCTCGACCTGCCCATTGACTCGAGCAAGCAGAGTTTCCAGATCGCCGGTGATTTGCTCGCGTATCGACGCTTCGTCGAGTTTGGGCAGTAAGTCTTCGGCCAGTTGCACCACGGCGTGGGTGATAGGATAGCCAGAGCCTGATACGCAGCTAAGCTCTACATTGCTGTCGGTGTTGATGATATTCTCAATAGGCGCGGGCGCGACATACTTGCCTTTACTCGTTTTAAATAGCTCTTTGACGCGTCCGGTGATGCGCAATCGGCCATCGGTGTCAATTTCGCCTCGGTCGCCGGTTTTAAGAAAACCATCTTCCGTAAACGCATCGGCTGTCAGTTCTGGCTCTTTGTAGTAGCCCACCATGTTGCCCGGACTTTTCACAAGTATCTCCCCTTGTTCTGAGAGGCGATGAGTGACGTCAGGGCAGGGGTGACCGATAAAACCGGGGCGCCCTCGGCCGGGCATGGTTATGTGAGAGTAATTGAAGTTCTCTGACATGCCATAGCCTTCGAGTAGCTCGAGGCCCAGATTGCGATACCAGGTTAGCAATTCGGCGGGGATGGGAGCTGAACCACTGCCCGCAAAACGTACATTGTCTAGCCCCAGATTACCGAGGATTTTCTTTTTGATGATGCCTCGTAAGATGGGAATTCTCAGGAGTTTGTTGAGTTTTTTCTCGGGGATTTTTGCGAAGACGCCGAGCTGAAACTTAAGCCAAAGGCGCGGAACTGAAACAAAAATAGTGGAGCGTGCACGAGCCAGATCTTGAACAAAGGTGTCTAGGCTCTCAGCGAAAAAGATATGAGAACCCACATAGAGCCCAATGCACTCGCTTAGCCAGCGATCCATGGCATGGGCCAGCGGCAGATACGAGAGGCTGCGGTCTGAAGGCTTGATTTGCAAGATATCAACCAAGCCCACCGTAGGCGTACAGATAGTTTGAAAAGTGTGCAAGACGCCCTTGGGTTGCCCTGTGCTGCCCGATGTGTAGATGATGATTGACTCATCGTCGGCATTGCGAACGGGGTTGTCTTTGATGGGAGCGGTAGAGGTTGTGATGTCACCCCATTTGGGTAGATTCGTGGGGGGCGATAGAGGCAGGGCGATTTGGCGCATGCCCTCAGGTATGCCGTGTTGCACTTCATCCCAGGTATCGAGTTTGCCGACAAAGAGAAGCTCTGCATCGCTGTGAGTGAGAATATAAGAAACTGTGTCTCGGTTCAGTGTTGGGTAGAGCGCGACCGAAACGTGCCCTGCCATCCATATGGCCAAATCGGCCATGAAAAAATGAGCGCAGTTTTTGCTAATCAGAGCGATTTTCGACCACGGTGGAAGTTCGAGGCTAAGCAGGTGAGCTGCCATGCGCTTGGCTTGGTCGAGCACATCGTTAAATGTGTAGTCTTGCACCACGCCATTGCCTTGAGGTTGAGTGAGAAAGACCTCTGTGCCCCGTGTAGCACAGTGGGAGTAAAAGCGCTGCAGTAGCAGTTGATCGTTGTGGATAGTGGTCATCGGTTCCCTCGAAATAATTTGGTATGTTCTGGCTTTTAGATTGGCTAGTATATCAGATCGAGGCATCTGTCAACTTGACCAGCTAGTCCAAGCCGCTTCTAACACGATTTCTCACGGCGCGAACCGACCGGACAAGCGATTGCATACCGCGAGTGTTCGGTTTTTAAAAACAGATCAACAGAAAAACAGAGTTGTGTGGCCACCGGAGATGAGTCACAACATATTGCATTGCAACGATGCGACAGCAAGTCCCAAGCGACTTCAGACAACCAAAATTCAAATACCGGATGAAGATCGTATTGTCAAGAAGGCATTTTGCTGTAAATTAACTAAAAATCAGGGACTTTGGTCTGAATCAAAATATTTTTTTGTTTATGGTTTTATCAACTCCAGGGAAAGCGGTCCAGAATTACCGCTTTATCGGGGATCTCACCCTATCCCCGGAAACTTTTATGAAAATTGTGACAACAATATCACAAAACAGGGCAAAAAGCCATTAAAAGCTGTAAAATTAGGTAGTATCACGAAATCGTACCTTTTCCTTTAGTTCTTATACCTTATTGTATATGCTTTTACGACTTGTGACCATGGTTGTTTAATAATTTCAGATATTAACCCATTCACACGGTAAAAGGCGCTGGTTCAAATCCAGTACCGCTTACCACAATTAACAAGGGTTTACAGTGATCGGTTGCTGTAAACCTTTTTTATTCAGGGTTTTCGAGTCGCAACTGGCAAAAACATTGTGCTGGTAAGCATTTGCTTGATGTTAAAGGAATTCAGCGTAACCTGTCCTGCAAGCCCGCTTAGAATCGATGCTAAAAAAGCGATGGGCGAACTGAAAGCCGGCGCATCGCAATCGCCGTAAGATGTGAATCATAAAATATGATTCCCGATGATTACTTTATCCAACGGCTTCTTTCCAAAAAGGGGACATCTCTCTCAATCGTGTGATAATGGGGGGAAGATTATCAATGATACAATCGATTTCTTCTGGGGTATTATAAACACTGAGGCTGAACCGGATCGATCCGTGTGCGGCTGTAAACGGCACTCCCATAGCGCGCAAAACATGTGAGGGCTCAAGGGATCCGGATGTACACGCCGACCCGGAAGATGCACATATTCCAAATCGATCCATCATCAGAAGGATCGACTCGCCTTCCACATATTCAAAACCGATACTCGTAGTATTTGGAAGACGATGTTCTTGATCCCCATTGATCATCGCCTCGGGGATCCTTTTGAGCAGTTCTGTTTCAAGTCGATCCCGCAGCCCTTTCACCCGGGTCCTCTGTTCGTCCAGATGGCCCCGTGCCAGCTCGCAGGCCTTTCCCAGTCCGATAATAGATGCAACGTTTTCCGTACCCCCTCTTCGACCACCCTCCTGGTGGCCACCGATGAGAAACGGAGAAAACTTCGTCCCCTTTCGAAGGTAAAGGGCGCCTACACCTTTTGGCGCATAAATTTTATGACCTGAAAGAGAAAGCATGTCAACGTTGACCTTGCGAACATCAATCGGAAGCTTTCCAACAGCCTGAACCGCATCGGTGTGAAAAATGATCCCGCGTTCTTTTACGATCTGAGAAATCTCATCTATGGGAAAGATCACGCCGGATTCGTTATTTGCCCACATGATGCTGGCAATGGCGGTATCGACGGTTAAGTTCTTTTTAAGGAAAGATATGTCCAGACGCCCTTTTCGGTCCACCGGAACAAACGTAACCCGATAGCCCTTTTTTAAAAAGTATTCACACAGATTTTTTACAGCAGGATGCTCCACCCGGGTAGTCAGAATATGCTTCCGATCAGGGTTCGACAGTATGGCCGCGCGGATGGCTGTACTGTCGCTCTCAGTGCCACAGCTCGTGAATATGATCTCTTCAGGTGCGGATCCAATCAACGCGGCAACTTTTTCCCTTGCTTGCTTGATCTTTTGATCAGCAGTATCGCCAAATGAGTGCATGCTCGAAGGGTTACCATAAAATTGGCTGAAAAAAGGAAGCATCGCATCAAGGACTTCAGGGGCAACCTGTGTGGTTGCATTGTTATCCGTATAGACGATTTTCATTACTGCACCTCCTCAACAACCAGCTCGGATGTAACCAGTTCACGAAGCTTTGTCTCAACATAACTTTTAATCGTAACCTCGGAGGCACTGCAGGTCGCGCAGGTACCCCGAAGCTTAACCATGACAAGATTTCCATCCACATCTACCAGTTCAATGCTGCCCCCATCCTTTTCAAGCGCGGGTTTAATTTCCCGGTCCAAGGTCTCTTCAATCAGTTTTATTTTCTGAATATTGGTCAACTGTTTGTGCGCTTTCGCAATAACCCTTGCTTGTCCAGTAACCGAGTCAATGATCTCCTGGATTTTTTCGTGGCAATTTCCACAACCGCCGCCGGCTTTAACATAATCGGTCACGTCTTCGATTGTTTCCAAGCTATTCTCTTTGACAGCCCTTTCGATTTCAAGGTCTGTAACCCCAAAACATTCACATACAATTTCACCTTCGACTTTTTTTTCACCTTCACTATAATAGTTGCCGATTGCCTTTTCAAGTGCGTCGCGTCCCATAACTGAACAGTGCATCTTTTCCTTTGGCAAGCCTCCGAGATATTGTGCGATATCTTCGTTGCTTATTTTTTTGGCTTCATCAAGCGAAAGGCCTTTTATCATTTCCGTCAGAGCTGAAGAGGATGCAATCGCGCTGGCACATCCAAACGTCTGAAACTTTGCATCTTCGATCCGTTTATTTTCATCAAGCTTAATGGTCAGTTTCAGGGCATCTCCGCATGCCAAAGATCCAACCTCTCCGACACCATCGGGGGTCTCAACTACCCCTACGTTACGCGGGTTAAGGAAGTGGTCTTTTACTTTATCCGTATACTCCCACATGGTAATCTCCTCTTAAAAATATTGTCCTTTTGTCCACGATATATTAATCATTATTTGTTAGAAAAAAAGCTAAATCTCAAGTCGCGTACCTCCAATCTACCGGCATGTCGCTTTTGCTCCGTACCGTAGGCGAGTCTCCGTAATATATAAGGTGCGAAATTTGAGTTAAATAATTAATGGCTCGGCGAGTTTCTATCAGATCGTATAAACAAAATCTGCAATGGGTTATCCGATTTATCTAACTCGTTCACCGACAGGACCAATTAGGGACAGTTGGGTGAGCACAGGCTTCAAAAGAGATTTGCTTCCCCCCGTGCACCGATAATCATTGCACCCCTTGGTCTTAAAAGATAGACGTCTGTTCTCGATTTACGGTTCCTGATGGGTGGGTTTATACGATTTATAATCTGATGATCTGTGGAAAAGAAACCAACTTTGAATTATGTATATTATAAAATAGATAACTTTTAGTTTGAAATCGCCGGAATATCGCACCGGGCACTGGGCAAACTGAAAATTTCTGTTTTTGGTTAACAACACCCGTCTAATTTTCTTGTGAAAACATTAAATTCGCCCCAAGCCGGATGCCGGTCTTTGTGAAATCAAATGAGCGAAATTTGTGTTTGTAAATTCCGTTTAACAAGCGGGTATAATTTGTGGCTGACCGCCACAAAAATTATGTGGCTCAGGAAAAGCCCTTTGGGGCATTGCCACTACAACCGTTTTCGGTTGATGTTCCAATCAAACTGGAACAGCTTAAAAGTCTTTTCACTTTTCTATCACTGCACTCTGGACAGACAACCGGTTCATCGTCGGTTATGAAAACCAACTTTTCAAAACAATTGTTGCAGGCTTTACATCGATATTCGTATATCGGCATGCATAATCTCCATTAAGGCGTTAGGGTTTTTTCCTGTAGCGAGGAACAAATGTCCCAAAACATCAATTGAGCAAAAAGATGTGATACCCCGCCATTTAATTCATCAATTAAGCCCCCTGATGTATTGTGCAATCGTTAATCGTTACCATCTGTTCTCCGGTTTGTTTATGCTCAATTTAAAATAAAAAATATGTTTAGAAACCTCACTTGTCAAGGGTTTATTCATAATCGTTTTCTGTTG
>DCWS01000009.1 GCA_002328165.1 Desulfobacteraceae bacterium UBA2156
GACAAACAACCACCCTTCCGCCATACAATACCCTCCAAAAAGCGAGTTCTTATCCTTTATTCTTTCTTTTAATAACGAATATTGGGAGGATTGCTGAGATGAAAAAATCAAAGATGTTTCTGCACTCATGCCTGGTTGCCGCAGTTTTTATCTGTAGTGTCAATTCAGGCCGATTTGCTGATGCCAATGAGATTGAACTGAAGCCACGGCCAGGTGCGACCATGAAAGTCATTCTGATTGATTCGAAAAATCCGTCAGCCGCAGTCATCCTTATGGAAGGTGGCAGCGGCAGTCCCAGGATCATCAACGGCGCCCGAGGATTTCTATCCATGACCCGTGAAGATTTCGCTGGCAAAGGTTTTTTTATTGCCATGCCGGTAGCGCCTTCAGACCAAACTGAATTCCGCGGCGGTATGCACCCCAACTACCGCATTTCAGATTCGCATCTCAAGGACATCGGATCGCTGGTTGCTTGGATTAAGAAAAAAACCAATCTGCCGGTATGGATCGTGGGTGTCAGCTTCGGCACCGTCTCCGCGGCTTATTATGCCGTCAACGGTAAGCCGCAAGTGGACGGCGTGGTTCTCAACTCCAGTGTCACCTTGAAAAATCGTTTTATCGGGGATGATGTCCCCGTGACCAACTATGCGTTGGACAAGATCGCAGTGCCGCTCCTGGCAGTCGGCCATGAAGACGACGAATGTCCCGATACGCCTGCAGCGGGTGCAAAGGAAATTGTTGCCGCCGCCACATCGTCGCCGAATGCAAAGGTATTGATAATGAGTGGCGGCAGTAACACAGGGCGGCATCCCTGTCATCCAGGCACGCCCCACACTTTTAACGGGGTAGAAGATGAAGTGGTTTCGGCAATCGCCGGGTTTATAAAATCAAATATGAAATAGATTATTTTGCAAACCGGCGGGACATATTCACTTGGAGATTGCTTTCCTATTGCGTTTGATGCAACAACTCCAACCGCTATGATGCGACCTCGGCAGCGATGCCAGGGAACTCTCCCACCAGTTTCTGACAGGCATGGGCATGGTAACCATGGACCGTTGACGTAGTCTAGGTTCGTTAAGATGATAAGTTCTATCGTCAGCGGACCGATTACAACCGATGGGTTAGGTCTGACCGGTCGACCGTTTCAAGACCCAAGGTGGAAAAAGCTCGGTTCTAATTTTCATCCTTTATTTCATTTTTACCGATACAATCCTTCGGTTCATAACCGTTCCAGCGCCTGAACAGCTCATGTTCGATGCCGATGTAATCGAATATCTTGCCGATGGTTTGATCAATAATGTCGTCAATGGTTTTCGGCATGTGATAAAAGGAGGGGATAGGCGGCAGAATATGTGCGCCCATATCTGCAGCCATGGTCATCAACCTGAGATGCCCCTTGTGCAGTGGGGTCTCCCTGACCACAAGGACCAATTTACGTTTTTCTTTGAGGGTTACGTCTGCAGCCCGCACGAGCAGATTTTCCGTATACGAGTTTGCAATTCCGGACAGGGTTTTGATGGTACATGGTACGACCACCATGCCTTCTGTTAGAAATGAACCGCTTGCAAGAGATGCGGAAACATTCACATGGTTGTATGTATAATCGGCCATGGCTGCCACTTTTTCAGCCTTGTATCCGGTTTCGATTTCAATATTGAGCATACCTGCCTCTGATATGATCAGATGGGTCTCGTAGTTTGTGTCCTCAAGAAGCCGGAGCATCCTGACGCCGTACGTAACGCCGCTGGCTCCAGTAATTCCTATTACTATTCGATTTGTCATGGGCTTATTCTCGTTAAGGTGATGAAACCGCTTTTAAAATAAGATCTACGAGCACTTCGCTGTTTTTGATTACCTTCCTTATCCCTTTCTCGCTTAGGTTGTCCCAATGTATTCCGGCCGTGACCACGACCTTGGTGCTCACTACCGCGGCAAGGACTTCCGATACCCCTTTGACGAGTTCGTCTTCCTTATGGCCTGGAAAGCAGATAACAGAGGCTGTTGCACTGGTCGTTTCCGGGGTTTTCAGGCTCGGTCTTGGCTGAGCCACTGCAACGGCTCCGATGTGCGGTTTTTCTCCTCCCCATATTGCAACCAGGAGGTCGTCTCCAATTCGTCTGACGCCGGCCTCAATGTCGTATGAACCTGTTTCGGTTTTGATAACGGTTTCAACAAATGCCGGGTTCATGATTTGGTCTGATTTTTTTTATAAATTTTATTAAAAAGATCGACCGCTTCTCTGCCGAACTCAGGTGTATTCATGTGCAGATCCACTTCTTTTACCGGGATATTTGGGTTTAAACGCCTTTTCAGAGCCAATGTAAAGAAGGCATCTGCTTTGGGGTTATATAACGCAACTCCCTCCTTGTCCAGTGAACTCCAACCTTTTAAAGGAATCAACACTGCGCATGGGGCGCTTGAGCAATTGAGTCTGTTAGCGATTATTTCGGCCATCTGTTCCAATTCTTCCGAACCGGTTCTCACTTCAATGCGAAGCCTGTCAATTAAAGCCTGTGGTCTGTCCTTATATTTATGTAGCAACTCAGGTCAGCCGCCTATGCTTAGCATATCAAGTCCTGATGGCGCAACCACCTGGGGAATACCGGATTCGCTGGCCGCAAGGAGCCGGTCGTTTTCGGCAGTGCAGTTGCCTCCCAGAAGCTCCCCTCCTATACCTCGACTGACATGTCTATAACACCTCGGAACCACCATTCCCGGATCAGTTCGTCCATGGCACGGTCTCCGCGCCCCTGCGCATGACACGGCACCGGAATGAACCCTTTTTCCCGGAGAAAATGTACCGCCGGTTCGACCGTCCGCTCCGCAAAACCAAATGAAGTAACCGCGATAACTGGTTTTTCAAACGCTATCTCCCACCCTGGAGAGATTTCAACCATGCCGCAGATTGCACCAACAGCGTTTATAAGCTGTGTTTTGAGTATCGGGTTGAGTTCCACAACATCGACGGCGGTGTTGAGCATGGTGATATCTTTGGTTCCTACATATTGATCCACGTATTTGGGATGTCCGGCCATACTCGAAGCCATCAGCTTTGGCATGCCAAATGGGAGGGATTACATGATACTGGTCGATACCAGTGAAGAGGTGCCACCTCCGACGCCAAGCACACCATGCACCTTATCTTCCTTTAGGAGGCGGCTCTTGAACATCCGGAAAAATATCCTCGAGGGTAAAATCGAGCGCTATCATCGCTCGATGAAAAACATCCTGCTTCTTGAGAATTATTACAGCCCTGGTGAGTCGACAGAACAGACCGATCTTCTTATCGAATATTACAACAATCATCGTTATCATTCAGCATCGAATAATTTGACTCCAGCTGATGTATACTACGGCAAAGGACGTGAGATCTTGACAAGGCGTGAAAGAATCAAGAAAAATACGATGCTTCAACGCAGGAGGTACAACTGCGCTTTAAAGGTTGCTTAAACGAAAGAAAAAAGATATTTGAAACCTGAAACCGTCTCTTATTTTTATGCTTGATTTGTCCAAAACCTTTTGAAGGCATACATCTATCCGTACAAAATGACACCTTGGGATTTTCGTCCATCAACCTTCATTGTCATGCCGTGATCTAGGGCTGCATGGGCAACATAGTCGGTTTCGGTGGTTAGAGGAAGGGTCGTTAGCCACTCCCAATCCATCCGGCTCCCCTTCTTTGCATGCGCTGTCAGATAGTTAATCCCGAGAGAGGTGATATTGTGAAAAAAATGGGAACCCTGCGAGGATTCTGCCTCGAGTGTAGCGTGGCTGGTTTCGACAATGGCCCCTACACCGGAAATATCTGACCATTTGATTGGAATTCCCAGCCAGCGGTCGGCCGAACCCCAGCGTCCGGGCCCAATCAATAGATATTTGCGCCCTGCTTTTAAAAGTTTTGCATTTATCCGTCCTATCTGCCGTGCAATTTCAAGTGTAAAAGTCGGATCGAAAGTATCCGGCTTTATATAGACAATATCGAACATCTCCTCGTTGACTGTGTTGCCCAGTGCATGCTGTGAAACACAAAATGCCCGATTGAAGTCTTCCGGGAGGATGTCGACATTCATCATCTCCTCTCTGGCACTCATCGGCCGAATCTGCAGGATGGCAAATTGGTGTTGCCCGGTTTTATCTGAATTTAAATCGACAGAAAACTCTATCTCAACAGGGCACCCCATCCCTTCTTGGCCGATGGCCAGGATATCCTTTAAAATATCAGCAAGTGGAAATAGCTTGTGTTTTAGCACCGATGCAAACGTTACGACCGGATATCCTTTCATATTGCCGGAATCGCGTATGCGATGTTCTTCAGGAATGTAGGTACTGGACACCACATTGACGGGCGATTCCTCTGTAGCATCGATAACCTCCCGCTTGGCCAGCGTGGCCCCATCGTTAACTCCCAGACGGCAGACCGGTTCGTTAATCTTCAGCGCATAAAAAAAGCGCTGGGTGTTTTCCAAAATATTATCAACCGTGGAGCATTGAGGCAACAGCTCAGGATGGGATGGTGAAAATCGCAGGATTCTCCCCCCCTCCATTACTGTTCTTCCGAGTCCCAAAGCGATCATAATGATACCGTCTTCGGGTTTCATTTTAGAAAATGGGTAATAATTGTAGGACTGAGCCAAGCCTGAGATTACCGGATAAAAATAACGGCCATATTTTTTACCTACGAGTTGTTGGATAATCACAGCCATTTTTTCTTCTTCGGTGCGGTACCCCACTCGTCTCGAAAATGATTTTGGACCTTGAAAGTAGGTTGAAGCATAAATCATCTTAATCGCATTGACCAATTGTTCCATCCGGCATTCTAAATCCGGCTGATCATTGGACAACATGTAGGTAATATAGAGCCCCGCATAGGCCCGATATTGAGAATCTTCCAGGAGACCGGAAGAACGTACGGCCAATGGATAGGAGACACGTGAGAGATAAGTTCTGAGTTGATCTTTAATGTCAGGGGGGAATTCAGCCTGGTGAAACTTTTTTGTAATCGCTTCATCTGCTAAATTTTGTTTGGCAAGGGTTTTGAGTTGATTGTTTTCAACGAAGGTCTCAAAAATATCAGTGGCGATAACCAGGGTTTGTGGAATGAAAGTATTAATTTGCTCGTACTTTTTTTCCAGCGTGGGGTTTCTGTGCAGTAACGTCGACATGAACGCCAATCCCCTTGCTTTACCACCCAATGATCCGGTTCCTATTCTGAAAAATTCGGAATCGGAATCAAAGCCTTTGGGATCAAACTGAACCACGATACCTTTTTGCCGTCGCATGCGACGGTTATGAATTATAGATATGAGAAACTGGCGATGACTTTCGGCACTGTCGAACTCTTCACCTCTGATTGAACGAACCCGTGAAGCCAATTCTATCTCCGAGCGAGCAAATAACCATCGGGAAAAATCGTTTCGATTGCAGTGATTGATGAATACATCGTTGGGAATGGTACGAAGTCTTTTTTCCAACATTTTAAGGTTAGCTGTACGGGCAATTTCAAGGCCTGCCGGAGAGCGAAAAACAAAATCGCCAAAGCCTAAATGATCAAGGAAAAACAGGCGGATATCAGATAACAGTGTCGGTGAATTTTTATCAACAAATGAGGCCTTTATATCTTTGGCTTTGTCGGCATTTTCAGGTTCCGCGCTGATGAGTAAAAGGGGGATGTCAAAACATTCTTTTTTGATCATTTTGAGCAAATCGATGCCGGCTTGCCCTTCCAGTTTACCAGCCCGTGGAAATCGCACATCCGATACAACACCCAGAACATAGGGCTCAAAGCGCCTGAAGAGCTGCAAAGCCTCTTCGTATGATTCAGCCACGAGAATTTTAGGACGCGCTCGCATGGCGAGCAACCTGTGCTCTTGGTTAAGGCCTTCTTCCATTACGGCTTGGGTTTGTCTGACAAGTTCTTTGTATAAAAGAGGCAGAATCACGGAAATATAATCGGGGGAATCTTCAACAAAAATAATCACTCGAATGCCCGCTACCGTCGTGTCGTGTTTTACGTTCATCTGATCTTCGGTATTTTTGATTATCGCTAGCAACAGGTCGGTGTTTCCACTCCAGACAAATGTGCGCTCAGTCGGCAGGATCGCTCTTTTTACGGGAAAGGATCCGATTTGAAAAACCGTCTGGTGACACAACAGCATAATCGGCAATTTTGGGGCGTTTGCCTTGATTTGATCAGCAATCTCGATGGCCTCCAGATCAGTGGCACGGGGCATGACGATGGCTAGATCAAAACGTTTTTGATCCAGATCGGAAAGGACGGTTTCGGTGGTCGACACCCAGTGAAGCCGGGGTGGGTGGCTGAGGTTCAACCCACGATATTCATTGATAATCGCTTCGGACAGGCGACAATCTTCTTCCATTATCCATGCATCATAGGGAGATGAAATCAATAAAACATCACGAACCTTTTTACTCATCAGCTCGTGAAAGGTTTTAAATCGTGGATCAAAATCACCCTGAAGATTATTTCTATTCAGCGCCATCTCTCTCTCCTTAAATAAAACGATTTCAGTTCCATATATCACTTTTTGGGAACACTGTCATTAATGATCAGAATATAACCATCCTAGCCAAGGGGCTTCAGCCCAATGCGGTCTATACCGGATGGTTTGTAAACAAGAAACCCAAAAAGCAGAGCGGAACCGGGACATCACCATATATGTTCAAAACCGATTCTTCCGGCGTTGGAACATATTCGGCTCCGCTCAAGGAGTCTCCCTTTGGGAAATGGCAGATGATAATGATCGTGCTGGGAATCACTGATAATTTTGATCCTGAAACTTAGGTTGATCGATACGGAGATTACCTCTATTGCTACGCTATCTCCCGAATTGAGGATTCCCGATGAAACACTGGATGTTTAGCTGCAAAGAAGTGACACAGATGGTGTCTGAATCGATGAATCGTGACCTGCCTCGATATCAACGGATCGGAATATGGATACACCTTATGATATGCAAGTTTTGTTCGCGATATAGGCAGCACTTGATGTCATTAAGAAAAGTGCTTCGATCTCAAGCATTGTACGATGAAGACAGCGAACCTTATGCCAAACTTCCTCCCAACGCTCGGGAGCGGATTAAAAGATCTTTGCACAGACAGGTGCGCCCGCCTCAATATTACTCTGCCCTTTACAGGTTAACGACCATTGGTTATTCTTGACCATCTGATCTTTCAACATATATAATTTTTAGTCCATATTTCAAGTTCATTATTAAATTTCTCAACCCAAGTTTCGTATCTGATATTTTGAGGAAAGCCGTATTGTGCGAAACTTGAGTAAATATCTTATAGATTTATGTTGTTTACAAAAACCGTTGTTGCAATTAGAATCATTAACTTTAAAGAATAGAATCAACATTTCAGGGTCCAGCATTGACGGCTATCCCCTTGTATTTTCCTAGAGGAAACCCAGAAGAATTGATTGAAAGGATCGGGGCTTTTCATATTTAAACTTTACGCCTTGTTATCATGATGAAACCCGTAAGACCGGTTATAAGAGCCACCAGAGCTGTTATTGATCTCAACGCCATTTCTCATAATATTGCTGAAATTAGAAAAAAGATTGGAAGCAAAAGGAGCCTAATGGCGGTGGTAAAGGCTGATGGTTATGGACACGGCGCCATCGAAGTCGGTTCGACCGCCCTCAGGAGCGGGGCCGACTGTTTGGGTGTCGCCCTGCCGGAAGAGGGTGAGCAACTCAGAAATGCCGGGATAGATAATCCTATTTTGGTACTGAGTCCCATACAGCCCGGAGAGGCATATAAGATCATCGACAATCGATTGGAGCAGGCCCTGTGTAATCTTCAACTCGCTGAGGCACTGGATCACGCTGCTCGAAAAAATGCCACCCGCGTCAACATTCACATAAAGATAGATACCGGAATGGGCCGAATCGGCCTAAAATCCACAGATGCCCTGTCTTTTATCAGGCGATTAAGCCGCCTCAAAAACATCGACATCGCAGGGATTTTTAGCCATTTTTCGTGTGCAGATGAGTCGGACAAAGACTTTTCCTTCAAACAGATAAAGTTATTTAATGAGATCACCGGTGAAATAGAGGCTTCGGGGATAAAAATACCAAAAAAACATTTGGCCAATAGCGCCGGTGTTTTAGCTCTACCCGGGTCATATTATGATCTCGTCAGGCCCGGGATAATGATATATGGATTGTACCCCTCACCGGAGGTGAAGCGGAGCATAAAATTAAAACCGGCGATGATGCTCCGGTCAAAGATTTCTCATTTGAAATTGACTCCCGGGGGAACACCCATCAGTTACGGCAGAACCTTTTACACCAATGGGGATTCGGTGGTGGCAACCCTTCCCATGGGATATGCAGATGGCTACAGCCGTCAATTGTCCAATCAGGGTTATGTGGTGGTAAAGGGGCAGCGGGCCCCTATAATCGGACGTGTCTGCATGGACATGTGCATGATAGATGTATCTAAAGTCAAGAACGTACTGCCTGGCGACGATGTTACCGTCTTTGGTGATGATCCAAGCATCGACGAGATTGCTATACGGATGGGGAGCATCAATTATGAGGTAGTATGTTCAGTGGGAAAAAGAGTGCCCCGAATTTATTTATAGTGCGGCGAAGCAGTCACGAATCCGTTATCGGTTTTTTACCGGAGGGGTGATGTTGAACAGCTGTTGATCAGAATTGTTTCAAAAGTGCTGCACTCTTTCTTTCCATCTCTTCGGCTTCTTGCTCATTATTTTCATGGTCGTAACCCAAAAGATGCAGGATGCCGTGTAGCAGCAATTCTGTCAGACGTTTTTCCATGCCGATTCCGGCTTCTTCCCCTTCTTTTGCAGCTGTGTCGATAGAAACGGCCACATCACCCAGAATGGTTGGCGAGATATTTGACAATTTGCCCTCCTGCATGGGGAAGGCAATCACGTTGGTCGGTTTACGCCGGTTGAGGTATTTTGTATTTAAGATTTCGATCTGGGGATCATCAACAAGAAGGATGGAAAGTTCCCCATCAGGGCAGTCCAAGGCGTTTAAGATGTCTTGAGCCGTTTGCCGTATTTTGTCCAGATGCAGCCTGTGCTTGGTTTGCCTGTTGTCTATCAAGACTGCCATTTTTCACTCTTCCATTTTTGGCAATTAGGTTTTCGGGATAATCGATACGATGGTGATAAATTCCGTTTAAAATTTTGTTAAAGCTTTTGGCAATTTTGTGCAGATCCTTTAACGTTAGCTCACAGTTATCAAGTTGACCATCTGAAAAGTTCTTGTCAATGAGATTCTGTACCAGCCATTGAATTCTTGACGGTGTCGGGTTCTGGAGCGTTCTTGACGCAGCTTCTGCCACATCTGCCAGCATTACAATGGCTGCCTCCCGCGTAAGGGGCTTCGGACCGGGGTACCTGAAGTTGTCGATTTCTACTGCATCTTCCCCTTTGAGTTGTTTTGCTTTTTCGTAAAAGAAACTGATTAGGCTTGTACCATGATGTTGTCGAATGGTGTCGATGATGCTATGACCCAACTTATTTTGCCTGGCAATCTCAACCCCATTTTTTATATGCGATATCAGGATAAGACTCGACATTGAGGGTGCGAGTTTGGCATGCTTGTTTTTTCCATTTGACTGGTTCTCGATGAAATAGAGCGGGTTTTTTAATTTACCAATGTCATGATAATATCCGCAGATTTTTGCAAGCAATGGATTTGCACCGATTTCGGATGCCGCAGCTTCAACCATGGAACCGACGATGACAGAATGATGGTAGGTTCCGGGAACTTCCAACATCAGGCGCCGAAGAAGCGGCTGATCAAGGTTTGCCAATTCCAAAAGGGTGATGTCCGTCTTGTAATCGAAAGCGATTTCGATAAGAGGAGCGATACCGGCAGTGATCATGCCCGCCACGATACCGGCTTGAAATGCAAATGCCCCGTCCCACAAAAGTTTAACTCCGGTCAAGTTTGACATATAAACATCTAATGCAATTACAACAACGACATTTAACAAGCCGAGTTTTACACCTGCCTTAATAAATACTTTACGCTCCCTGCAATTTTGTATCCAGTAAGCCGCCATGAGGCTGCTTAATAGGAAGTAGACAAAAAATTCAAATCGATTTTGAAACATCATGGCTGTGCTGGTGGCAATGACCATTGCAAATAGGACTGCAACCTTCACCCCCAGAAACAGGCAGATGGTCATGGCACCTGAAGCCAGAGGAATTCCAAAATAGATCGAAGAAGGGGTGAGGGTTAGCAGGGAATTTTCGGAGAGTGATTCGGAAAAAGATGCGAAGACTTTTGCGATAAAGAAAAAACCGATCAGAATCGTGGCAATAAAAAGTAAATTTTTATAATGATCCGATTTGATTTGATGGTGATCTACAAGTAAAATATACGTTATCACTAAAAAGCTTAGGATTAAAGTGGTAGCGCCCATTGTGCTTGCCAATGCTTTTTTCAATTCTTTACCGGCCTGCAGCGCTTTTAGCTTTAATAGTTGGGTTTGTGTAACCCTTTCTCCTTCCCGTAAAAGCATTTCACCTGCTTTTATTTTGTGGAGAATCGGCTTTATCTCTTCGGATGCTCTCCCTTTCCGGATTTCTGTTTCATTTCTATTTAATGTAATATTCGGCTGTATGAGCCTTTGAGAAAAATCCACTATCAGATTTCTCAATATATAATTGACATTTTTTAGAAAGGGTTGACCGATAATTCTAGCCATGGTTTTGGCCTGATCATGCCCATAGAATTGCTTTAAACTGTGAACGATCCGCTCGGTGCCTGTTCCCACTGTTCGCAAAACAATTCCTTTTTCGATTTCTCTTAAGAGTATCTCTTTATTTGTAACCACACCGTTTTCAAACAGTTTATCTAAAATCAAGGTGATATTATTAGAAATATTTTCTGAAAAAGCTTTTTCCACGAGGATGGTAAACGCACCATTGCTGATGGTGATCCCGAGTTTTTTCTCAAAGTCTCTTTTTTTTGTTCTATTTTGAGGCTGAAGCCCCCCGGGTTTTAATGGCAAATTTTCAACCTGGACTTCCTTTTCCGGTTGAGACATCTGTCGGAGGTCTGCGAAGGCCTGTTTTACATTCTGAATTATTTTTGAGGCTAGATTTAAATCATGGTCATAGACCGTCAAAACTTTGCTGGTCGCCTGTCTTTGTTTTATTCCGGTCGCTTCTTTATCTTCGATAAAAAAATCTCTAGTTGCCTTGATATCCTTTTCAACAACATCACCAAGGGTATAGGATTTAGTCGGGATGACAAGGTTGGGGTAAAGGATAATGGCATATATGATTGTAATGCAGATCAGAATACCCCATGGAACCAGCCTACGGGTCTTGATGAGTGAAATAAGCGGTTTCTTTTTTTTATCAATATTCATACTATGATGGTTGCTGTTTGTTTTCATCTATCTCTTCATATGCCTTAATAATTTCCTGGACCAATCTGTGTCTGACGACGTCCTGCTTTGAAAAAAAGACGAACTTAATTCCATCTATAGTGTGAAGAATATTTTTTGTTTGTATCAATCCTGAAATTTTGTCGTTCGGAAGATCTATCTGGGTGATGTCCCCGGTGATAACCGCTTTCGAGTTGAAACCGATACGGGTTAAGAACATTTTCATCTGTTCGGATGTGGTGTTTTGCGCCTCATCCAAAACAATGAAAGAATCGTTCAGGGTTCGGCCCCGCATAAAAGCGATTGGAGCGACTTCGATAACTCCCTTTTGCATCAAATCGGAGACCTTTTCGAATTTCATCATGTCACGGAGCGCATCATATAGTGGCCTCAAGTACGGGTCAACCTTTTCAGCAAGGTCACCGGGTAAAAATCCCAATGCCTCGCCGGCTTCAACCGCAGGCCGCGTTAAAATGATCCGGCTGACTTGCCCTTTGGAGAGTTCTGCCACAGCCATTGCCATTGCCAGATAGGTTTTGCCTGTCCCAGCCGGACCGATTCCAAAAACAATGTCAAATTTCCGTATGGCTTCGATATATTCTTTCTGGGCTTGGCCTTTTGGGGCAATCGTTCTCCTTTTTGAAGTAATGTAAACTGTATCTAAAAAGATTTTTTTCAGATTAACTCGATCGTCTCTGCTAAGGGCTCTCACTGCATAATCGATGTCAACCGGATAGATGGGGTATTGCTCCTCTAACAAACCGTAAAGTTGCTTTAGGATGTTTTGGGCAAGGCGAACCGTTATGCTATCGCCCTGAATAAACAGTGTATGACCTCTTGCATCAATCGTAATGTCGATTGCCTCGGCAAGCCGTTTAAGGTTGTTGTTCTGTTCTCCGAACAGTTGCCTTGCCAAATCCAAGTCTGCAAAATTGAGTGTAGCCCGTGTGCCGTTCACTTTTTCTTTCATAGATGGTCGTTGATTTCGCATGTTCATCGATTATCGTCCGGTTATCTAAATAATTTTATCGGTCGGGTTCCTGTTTATCGATGCGGTGATTGCCTATCAAACCATTCATTGGATTGCAAACTACATTTTATCGTTTGAACATGCAAATTAAAAATGACTTGACAAAATGATCTGCTTTGCTACTTTAACAACCTATCATCCTTAATATATTCTATTTATTCAAGTACTTATCAAACTCATAAAATTTGTATAGGGTTGCAGGAAGATATTTAACCGTTGAAATGATAATCAATTGCCATGAATCTTTTTGATATTGCGATTATAATTATTGTGGGATTTAGCCTGATCAGGGGTTTTTTCAGAGGCTTTATCAAGGAGCTGTTTTCAGTCATCGGATTATTTGTCGGCTTTTATGCCGCCTATACCTATTACCAGCAGATTGCAAAGTTTTTATCGCAGTGGATCACCGACACTTCTTATTTAAATATATTGAGCTTTATGATCATTTTTTGTGCTATTTTCTTTATCATCAGCATTCTAGGCGTCATCATCAAGTATATCCTCAACATTTCGTTTTTAAAATGGCTGGACCGGATTTTTGGGGCCGGTTTCGGCGCTATCAAAGGGATACTGTTTGTTTCCATTCTGTTAATTATCCTCATCATTTTCCTTCCAAAGGAAACACCTTTAATTAAGAAATCAAGGCTTTCCCCACATTTTTTATTGGTATCGACAAAAGTAGCTTCGATCATTCCCAAGGAGATGAAACGGAACTTTGCCGACAAGATCCGGGAATTGAAAAGGGTCAAGAAAAACCGCGGGTGATGGTTGATTTTGATGTGTCGATCTTGCAACACTTACGGGACTGATATCACTAAAAAATCTTTTTTTTGGCAATGATTAAACTTTTTCTTTCACGAGAAAATTGAGATAATTATTAGATCTGATAGAAACCTTAAGGGGTAAAGATGGATGTCCCTGGGATAAGGTGCAGACCCCACGGTCCATGGCAATTTATCTGGTTGAAGAGATTTATGAACTGATCGATGCCATTGAATCGGAGAATACAACCGATATTTGCGAGGAGCTTGGCGATGTGCTATTTCACGTATTTTTCATTTCAACAATTTTTCGGGAAATGGGACATTTCGATATCAAGGATGTTGTCAGAAAAAATATGGAAAAAATGATTCTCCGCCACCCCCATGTGTTTGATAACATCAAAATTGATAGCCCTGATGAAGTGCGGAAACAGTGGCAACAACTCAAAGCGATCGAAAAAAAACATGAAAACAAAGAATCAACGCTCGATATGCTTCCCCAAAGACTTCCAGCATTAATGCGTGCTTACAAAATTTCTGAAAAAGCCGCGGGAACCAGTTTTGACTGGAATGATATTTCAGGGGTCATTCAAAAGGTGGAAGAGGAATGGAGTGAATTAAAATGTGCAATATCGGAAAAAAATGGAACTGGGAACAATCAGGATAATCTGATCCTGGAATTTGGGGATCTCCTTTTTGTTCTTGTAAATTTAGCCCGGTTTTCAAATATACATCCTGAAACTGCTTTATCAGGCGCTATAAAAAAATTTGAAAGGCGTTTTAAACAGATGGAAAAAATAATTTTAAAGACCGGGAAAAACATAAAGTCTCTTTCCGCCGGTGAAATGGATATGGTGTGGGAAGAAGCAATAAAAATGGACGTGTCATGATTGCCATCATCGATTATCACGCCGGAAACCTTACGAGTGTAGCCCGCGCCGTATCGCATATCGGTTGTAAGTGTGCGGTTACCCATAGCCGCGAACAGATCGAAGCCGCTGACCGAATTATCTTCCCAGGGGTGGGCGCCGCCGGTTCAGCGATGGAGAGTTTAAAACGCCTTGGATTGGATACGACAATTAAAGCAATGTTCCTGGCGGGAAAACCAATTCTCGGCATATGCCTCGGAACACAGATCATCATGGGGCACAGTGAGGAAAATAACACCCGGTGTCTCGGATTTGTCAATGGAAATGTGTGCGCCTTTCCATCAAAAATGCCATCGGCGAATGGGATTTGTTTAAAGATCCCGCATATGGGTTGGAATCGAATCCAGATTCTTTATGACCACCCTATTTTTTCCGGTGTTAATGAAAATGATGAATTTTATTTTGTCCATAGTTTCTATCCGGCACCCGGCAATAAAGAACATATTCTTAGTGTAACAGATTACGGAATCTCTTTTCCATCTGTTGTCGGGTTTGACAATATTATTGCGACTCAGTTCCACCTTGAAAAGAGCGGCAGGCCCGGCCTTATCATTTTGAAGAATTTTTGTACGTGGCAGCCATGCTGAGCAAACGCATCATACCCTGCCTCGATGTCCGTGCGGGAAAAACGACAAAAGGGGTCAAATTTAAAAATAATATCGATATCGGCGACCCTGTTGAAATGGCACGACTTTACTATGAGGCCGGTGCAGACGAAATTGTATTTTATGATATTACAGCGTCCCACGAAGACAGAGATATCATGATTGATGTGGTGGAACGTGTGGCGAAGACCGCTTTCATACCTTTTTCGGTAGGTGGGGGAATCCGCGGGGTGGACGATATGCGTCGTGTGCTGCTGGCAGGCGCTGAAAAAGTGAGCGTCAATACCGCTGCGGTGAAGGACCCTCATATTATCGCGAAAGGGGCCGAAGCCTTTGGAAGCCAGTGCATCGTACTCGGAATGGATGCGAAACATGTGGGGAAAAAAAAGAATACGCCATCGGGGTATGAAATTGTTATCAATGGGGGCAGAACCTATACGGGCATCGATGCAGTGGAATGGGCAAAGGAGAGCGAAGGGCTCGGGGCCGGGGAGATATGCTTAAATTCAATCGACTCCGATGGCATAAGGGACGGGTATGAATTGAAACTGACCGCTCTTATTGCTGAAAATGTCGGTTTACCGGTGATTGCATCCGGTGGTGCCGGTAAACCAAAGCACCTCTACGATGTCCTGACAAAAGGAAAAGCCGATGCGGCGCTTATTGCTTCAATGGTTCATTACGGGACCTATACGATTTCCCAGATCAAATCCTACCTCGACGATTTTGGTGTGAAGATAAGAAAAACGTGGTAGCACACCGTCTTTAGATGGGTGATTTTTTTTGATAGGTCTTTAAAGAGGGACCACTGATCGATTAGGGGCGGTCGCCACCATAGTATTGGCGGATAAATCGGACATGGCTCTCAAAGGCGATTGCCGGCAATTTACCATACCCAAAATATGCCGCCTCAGATGCGTCATCACCGGCCTTCAAGATGCCTTTGTAATTTTTCACCAGATAGCCCACCATCATAACCGTATGATATTGGGGACTGGAATTGGCAGTCACACCGAGAAGTATGGCGCTCTCACCTAAAAGCCCTGTCTCCTCAAAGAGTTCTCTTAAGGCCGCCTGTTCAGGGGTCTCCCTCAACTCCATGAATCCACCCGGAAGACACCAGAATCCCTTTTTGGGTGCAACGCTTCGTTTGACAAGAAGCACTCTATTACGCTGATCAACAACAACCAGGCACGAGGCCGGGATGGGGTTTTCATAAAGGGGCTGATCGCAACGTTGACAAAAAAGCCTCCTTTTCCCCTCCCATCGCTTTCGGATCAATCGATCCCCACAAAAGTGGCAATGTGTTTTTTTCTGCATGATTAGTCGTCGAAATCTCCTGCTGGGCCACGATCTCTCTTCATGGAAGCCGCCCGTTTGATGATTTTATCAGGGGTCCATTGGTCGGGATCCTCAATTTTGATTCCCTTTGGTCCGAGGTCCCAGGAACCGGCGGCAAGGATCTCTGCAACAGCAATCGGTGCGGTATCCTTTGCATTGAGGACGTTCACCAGCATATCATACACAAATTCCTCAACCCGATTGATCATCCTTTCCTTGATATCTTGGGGTTGGCCGAGGAGCTTGTTTTCAAAGGACAAATTGAGTTTTTTGTAGTCTCCGCCTTTCAGGCCCTTTGCGTTGGCATCGGCAACCATTTTTCCCCACATCTCTTCGGTGACGCCTTCATCCTTTAACTTGATAAAATTTCCATCGCCGTCCTGCAATGTATTCCCATAATCATTTACTTCGAGACCCCATGAAACCATCTGCAGGGCGGTGGCAACATTCGCCTTTGTGGTTTTGGTTTTAGAGGCGATTTCTCTTAATCGGTCCGAGCTATTTCCGGATGTACCATGCTGAGCACCTGAGATCCGGTATGTTGATAAAGCCTCATGAATTTTTGTTGTTAAATCAATTTGTATCCCTTGAGCGCTCGCCTCAATACCGTGGGTGGTGCCGTTATTGAGGGCGATCCAGTCCGGAAAGATACCGTGCGCATTTAAGCCTTGAATAAGGAACAGGGCTTCATCTACAGAGGAAAGGCCTTCTTTCCCTTTGATTTCACCGACTTCTGTTTCAAGTCCTGCCCATCGCGGTACAAAGGGATTCAGTTCGAGGTTCGCCAGGAGGTTCTGATCATCCGGTAGATGGGAGGCATCGATGGCGATTGATGTCATGCCTGCTTCAAACAGGGTGGGAATCTCGATCTTTGCACTTTCGACGTCAGTCTGATTTTTGATTCCATAATGATCCGCATGGATGGCCACAGGGACTGTGATGCCGTACTCGTTGCAGCAGGCATCGACCTGTGTGGCGAGATTCCAATAATTTACCGCACAATAGGCACCGGCACCGCCTTCAGATTTGGCGATTTCAATGATGATGGCCGCATTCGCCTGTTGGGCGGCCTTCAAAGCACCTCTTATGATAAAGCTGTTGCGGCCGTTTGCAGCCATGGCAATGGCGTTTCCATTTTTGGTCATGGCCCGGTCTATAAATTTTCCGCTTACAATAAGTCCTTTTGAATTGGGAAAACGCTTCACCACATTTGGCGGCCGGCCGATCTTGATCGCATTTTCAAAATCTTTTGTAGCAACCGACATAATCCATCCCCCTTTTTTTAACCTGCAAATTCGTTTGTGTCCAATCGAACCGCATTCAGAATTTCAAGGATGTCATCCTTGAACGACCGAGGTGCACGCCATCCCCCCCAACCTTTTTGCATCTGGAACAATCCATCATATGCGGTGTCATGATAGGAGTGAAGCCGATGGGGGATGTTGTGCTCATCCAAAATAGAATTGACCAATTGTGCCTCAATCGTATTTTCCAAAACCGCGATTTTGATAAATTCCTGCTGATCGGTTCCATTCATTTCCAGGTGGATCTTATCATGTTTTTATTTTATCACGGAATAACAAATATATAAAAATGATCAATAGTTGGGCTCGATATTTTGTAACCGTTTTCCCATCCCCTATTCACCCTCGGAACGAATCGACCTGATCATGGGGCGGCTTCATCCATTTGACCGACCAACTTAGCCTTGACACCCATCTGTAAATAGGTTACCAAAATCAATTTACCGGATTTTCCTGAACGTGTTCAGCAGGTTGAGTGGAAAAAATCTACAGGAAGGGCAAAATTCCAGAGCCTAATCTCTTTTCACAGTTTTGACATATTAGCACCGCAAATCACAAATACCAAGGACTAAAATGGCATTGGAACAAACAAGCGATCTTTTAAAAAAACGAAAAACCAAACTGGCAACCCTAAAAAGCAATAAAATTGATCTGTTCCCGAACAATTTTATTGTTTCGCACACCGTGCAAGATATTAAAAATATCATCTCAGTTTCACCTGATCCGATCTCCGAAGATGATCAAAAATTTACCGTATCCGGCCGCATGCTGGCAATCAACCGATTCGGTAAAGCATCTTTTATTCGATTCAGAGATCGAACCGGTTTGCTGCAAGCCTATGTGAGAAAGGACAGAATCGGGAATGAGAATTACGAACTCTTTAAACAGTTAGATGTTGGAGATTTTGTGGGATTGAAAGGAGGCGTATTTAAGACCCGGACCGAAGAGTGGACCCTTTTGGTTGATGAATTGAAACTGATATGTAAGACAACAAGGCCCCTTCCCGAAAAATTTCACGGACTCAAAGACCCTGAAAAGCGATATCGTCAGCGGTACCTTGATCTCATGATGCATTCCGATGTGCGTGATATATTTATAAAAAGAACAAAAATCATCCAAACGATCCGAACGTTTTTTCTCGATCGGAATTATTTGGAGGTGGAAACGCCGATGATGCAGCCGGTTCCCGGGGGTGCAGAGGCAGCACCGTTTAAGACCCATCATAATGCGCTGGGAATTGATCTTTTTTTGCGTATTGCCCCTGAACTCTATTTGAAGCGGCTTGTCATTGGCGGATTCGAACGGGTTTTTGAGATTAACAGAAATTTCAGAAATGAAGGAATTTCTACACAGCACAACCCGGAATTTACGATGCTGGAGTTCTATCAGGCATATGCAACATATGAGGACCTGATGGAATTGACTGAAGAGATGCTTAGGCATGTTGCCCTGGAAGTAACCGGTTATGCACTTATTCACTATCAGGGGAACACCATTGATATGTCGGGCAACTGGAACCGGATGTCTTTAAAATTTGCCTTGATGGAGATTGGGGGCGTGCCTGAAAAACTTCTCAGCGATAGGGAAGAACTTACCGTATTTGCTGCCTCAAAAGGGATCGATGTTACCAAAACCGCCAATATGGGTAAGGTCCTTGCCAAATTGTTCGATGTCCTAGTTGAACCGAAGCTGATAGATCCCACATTTATCACCGAATACCCGGTGGAGATCTCCCCTCTTTCAAGAAGAAACGACAAAGACCCCTCTGTAACGGATCGTTTCGAGCTCTTTATAGGCGGGTGTGAAATTGCAAACGGGTTCTCTGAATTAAACGACCCCGATGATCAAAAAGGGCGCTTCATGAAGCAGGCGGCTAACCGGGCCGCCGGCGATAATGAGGCGCACCATATGGATGAGGACTTCATAGAAGCTCTAGAATACGGTATGCCACCCGCAGCTGGAGAAGGAATAGGGATTGACCGTCTGGCCATGCTTCTCACCAATTCGGCCTCCATTCGGGAGGTTATTCTATTTCCTCATATGAAACCCAAAGGATGGAAGGACTCGCGGTAACACCAAACCGGATGCCATGTCTTTTGAATATTTTATAGGCCTCCGATATCTCAGGGCCAAGCAGAAACATGCGTTCATCTCTTTAATTACGATTCTATCCATTGCAGGCGTTACGGTGGGGGTGATGGCATTGATTGTCGTCATTGCCGTAATATCCGGGTTTGAGTCTGATTTAAAATCGCGTATCTTGGGTGGACAATCACATGTGGTGTTGATGCGCTACGGTGGAACCCTATCAGATTATCGACGGGTGATAAAAGATGTGGAAAAGACCCCGGGTGTTGAAGCCGCAACTCCCTTTATTTATACCCAGATTATGCTCCGTTCCTCATCCGGCATCTCCGGAGCTGTCCTGAGGGGAGTGGACCCTGAATCGGCGGGGCGGGTCATCAAGAGTCTCGAGCGCATCTCCTTTAAGGATGGATCTAACGTCTCCCAGGGGCAAAAAAAAAAGATCGCCTTGCCCGGGATCATTCTAGGTAAAGAGCTCGCTAAGAATATTGGGGTAAGTAAAGGGGACATGGTTTTTCTCATATCCCCAAGGGGAACCCTTTCTCCCATAGGGCACATCCCGGCGATGCGGCGTTTTATGGTGACCGGGTTTTTTGAGTCCGGGATGTATGAATTTGATGGTTCTTTTGCGTATATCAACATCGTGGATGCACAAAAGATGCTCCACATGGGTGATACGGTCACCGGCATTGAAGTGCGGGTTAAGGACATCTATCAGGCGAAAAGTATTTCGGAAAGAATTGTCAAACAACTCGGCTTCCCTTTTTGGACAAAAGATTGGATGCAGATGAATAAAAACCTGTTCTCGGCATTGAAACTGGAAAAGACAGTCATGTTCGTTATTCTAACACTTATTGTGCTTGTTGCAGCTTTTAATATTGCCAGTACCCTTATCATGATGGTGATGGGAAAGAAAAAGGATATCGCGATTTTAAAGGCAATGGGTGCTACGGATAAGAGCATTCGAAAGATCTTTGTTTTCAAGGGGATGGTGATCGGTACGATTGGGACAATTCTTGGAATGTGTCTGGGATTCATTTTATGCACCTTACTGAAATATTACAATATCATCGAACTCACCGGTGATATTTACTACTTTACGACAACGCTGCCGGTTAAACTTGAGATGTTGGATGTATTTTTAATTGTGGCGGCCACAATGGTTGTTTGTTTTTTTGCAACCCTCTACCCGGCTCGCCAAGCGTCTAAATTCCAGCCTGTTGAGGCGATTCGGTTTGGTTAACATGAAGTCCGTTGACAAAACCGTTGCTTGGGAGAAACAACATTCCAATGAAACTGAATCAACCCATTTGATTGCCGTCAAAGACCTCTACAAAAGCTTTACCAATCACAGAGAACGAATCGATATCCTAAAGGGTGCAAATTTAGATCTTTATGCCGGAGAAACCCTGGCTATTGTCGGGGCCTCAGGGACCGGAAAATCGACTTTTCTTCATATCCTCGGGGCACTTGACCGACCCGACAAAGGAGAAATTTTATTTCAAGGAAAGAATGTTTTTTGTTTGGATGATGTAAATCTGGCAAAATTTCGAAACGAATCAATCGGGTTTGTTTTTCAGTTTCATCACCTCCTCCCTGAATTTTCTGCGATTGAAAATACGATGATGCCGGCACTCATCAAAGGGTTGAGCAAAGAAAAATCCAAAGTTACTGCAGAGAGACTTTTGGTGAGGGTCGGGCTTAAGGACCGATTGCTGCACAGGATTAGTGAAATTTCAGGAGGGGAACAGCAACGGGTGGCTTTGGCAAGGGCATTGATTCTAAAGCCGCTTGTTCTTCTGGCCGATGAGCCGACTGGGAATATTGATAAGCGAAACAGCGAACAAATTCATCGACTTATTTTTGAATTGAACCGGGAATTCCACATGACATTGGTTGTTGTGACACACAATATGGAACTCGCGGCATGTACATCGAGACGTGTTACTATTATCGACGGGCAACTGATTGAAACAGATGCCGGGGCCTTCAATTAACAGTACGCCGATGATACCCTATAAAGAGATTTTGTATTCAATATGTTAAAACGATTCATCCCATTTTTGATAGTCCCCGTATTTCTGTTTCCTTTTCCAGGGTCTGCCACAAAGCCGATCCATGTTATCGTTTTGCATTTTACCATCCATTCTCCCGGGGAATATTCCTATCTGGAGACTGAAATTCCGGGTGAAATTAAAAAGCAGTTACAACAAGAAGATGCCCGGGTATCTGTTTTGAATATCGGGGGCCGATCTTTTTCAAAGGGAGAAATCAGTCGTTTTGATCAAATTCGGAAATTCGGCATCGAAAAAGAGGCTGAGTTCGTGATTTGGGGGAGTCTGACGCGAATCGGTCAAACATTCAGTTTGGATGTAAAAATGATCGAATCCCATTCCAAGGAACCGCCGAGCATATTTATTGTTGAGGGTGAAGGCATCGAAAACCTTTTGGGTTCCGTGAGACAACTGTCCCGGGATCTGAGCATAAAACTCTTTAAACAAGAGAAGATCGCCGACGTGGTTGTTTCCGGCAACAAACGGATAGAAGCGGTTGCCATAAAGAGGAATATTAAAATATCTCCAGGGGATCTTTATATAGCCAAAAACTTATCCGAGGATCTGAAGCGGGTCTATTCCATGGGGTATTTTGAAGAGGTCAGAATCGAAACTGAAACCGCTCCGGGAGGAAAAACCATCATCTTCTGGGTTAAAGAAAAACCGACCATCAGGAAGGTTCGTTTTAAAGGCAATCGAATACTTGATAATGATGAACTCAAAGAGGGTTTGAACATAAGCACCGGTTCAATCCTGAACATATTCAAGATTCGCAATGACATTGAGCGGATGGAAAATCTTTATAAGGACAAAAATTACCAAAATGTCAAAATTTCCTACGAAGTGCTTCCACTTAAGCGAAATCAGGCTGATCTGGAATTTACCATTATAGAAGGGCAAAAGGTTCGGATAAAAAGCATTACATTTGAAGGAAACAGTGTATTTACAGATAAAGAATTGAAAAAAGTGATGAAGACGTCAGAAAAGGGCTACTTTTCCTGGTTGACATCATCGGGTGAATTGAACCAAGAGGACCTCACGCAGGATATCGCCAAAATAGCGGCATTCTATCACAACGCCGGCCATAACAGGGCCAGGGTGGGAGAACCGGAGATAAGATATGAGGATGCCTGGATATATCTGACCATAAAAATCCATGAAGGACCCCGCTTCAAGGTTGGGAAGGTTGATATGAGGGGTGATTTGCTTTTGTCGGCCGAACAATTGGGAAAGCACCTGAAAATTAAGGGGGAAAAGTTTTTTAACCGCGAAGTGGTTCGAAAAGATATCACCGCCCTGACCGATCTCTATGAGGATAAGGGGTATGCCTACGCAGAAATATCTCCAACAATCGATCGGGATCTAAAAAAGTTAACGGTCGATATTACATATGAAATTAAGAAAGGAAAGCGGGTCTATTTTGATAACATTGTCATCGACGGAAACAGAAAAACCCGGGACAAGGTTATTCGCAGAGAACTCGATGTTTATGAACAGGAATATTTTAGCGGGAAACGTTTAAAACGAAGTGTTCGAAATCTTTATCGGTTAGATTTTTTTGAAGATATTAAAGTGAATACCCCCAAAGGGAGCGCAGATGATAAGATAAATTTAAAAATCGAAGTTACGGAAAAACCGACAGGAAGTCTTAGTATCGGTGGTGGTTACAGTACGGAAAATCAGCTCTTCGGCATTGCCTCCATTTCGCAGAGAAATCTTTTTGGACGGGGTCAAATTGTTCGCCTCAAAGGTGAGGTGGGGGCGAAGGTGAGCAAATATAAGTTTAGCTTTACAGAACCATGGCTGTTCGATATTCCTCTTTCTGCGGGTTTGGATCTCTATCATTGGGACAAGGATTATGATACCTATGAAAAAAATAGTATCGGCAGCGGGATAAGACTTGGCTACCGGGTATACGATTTTACTAGGGCGTATATTTCATATGGCTATGATATAGCAGATATTTCGAATATTGATGATGATGTTGCGTCCTCGATCAAGGAGATGGAGGGCACAAATATAACAAGCAGCGTATCCTCCAGTTTGCGCTATGATTCAAGAAACAGGTTTTTTAATCCTACAGAAGGGTCAGAACACAGGATATCTGTGGAATATGCAGGGCTTGGAGGTGATATCGGCTTTACCAAGTATTTGGCTGAAACCGGATGGTATTTCCCCTTATTTTTGAAGACGGTAGGCTTTATCCATGGTGAAGGAGGTTATGTCACCCAGAATGGTGATGGAAAGCTACCGGACTGGGAACGGTTTTATCTGGGGGGCATCAATTCGTTGCGTGGTTTCGATTGGCGCGAAGTGCACGCCGTAGATGAAAACGGTGACGATATTGGCGGAGATAAATATATTCAGTTCAATATTGAATATTTGATACCATTGATAGAGAAAGTAGGAATTTTCGGGGTCATATTCTACGATACCGGTAATATATATGGCGATGACGAAAGCATTGACCTTGCAGATTTGCGTCAAACAACAGGTTTTGGGTTCCGGTGGTTTTCTCCCATCGGTCCAATCCGTCTTGAGTACGGCTATATACTCGATCCCAGGGAAGGTGAAAGTACAGACGGGCGGTGGGAATTTGCCGTCGGAGCTGCCTTTTAGACAAAGAGAAAAAATCGATGATCGGATGGGATTTATAGGGCCATTGGTATGAAAGTAGGAATAAAATGTTCAGATAGAGGAGGAAAAATGCGACTTGGGAAAATATGCCTGATTTTAACAGCAATGTTCTTTTTTTCAGTTCCCGGTTTTTCCTATGGAGCCGTGATTGCCAAAATAGGGGTGGTCGATTTTCAAAAAATTCTTTCGACTTCAGATGCGGGAAAATCAGCACAGTTCGAGATCAGCAAACAAGGGAAAAAGATGGAGGCTGGTTTAAAGGAAAAAGGCGATGAGATCGAAGAAATCAAAAAAAAGCTTGAGCGCGAAAGTCTGGTGATGAGCAAGGAGAGCCGAAGCGAAAGAGAGAGGGAAATCAGGATAAAGGTCAACGACTTCAAGGCCTTAAAAAAAAGGTTTGCCAACGATTTCAAGTTGTTAGAAAAAAAACTCGTCAACCGGATACAAAAAGCTATTTTCAAAATTGTAGAGGAGATTGGAAAAAAAGAAGGGTATCTTCTGGTGGTTGAAAAGCGGGAGGGGGGTGTTCTGTATTTTCCAAACACCATCGATATTACCGACAAACTCATTCATCAATACAATGCCGAGCATGCGCTAAAATCTGAAGCAGAGAAAAAAAAGGAATAGGGTTTGAGGTGAGCCGGTACCCGGCATTAGACCCAATGTCAAAAGCTCCTTAGACAAAATTAAGGTTGACGGTATCATGGAAATGACTTTAACCCAAATTGCAAATCTGGTTGATGGTGAAATTATTGGCGATGGGGCAAAAACGATACACGGCGTATCGGCTTTTGACCAGGCAACGCCTGACGATATTACGCTGGCCGGTCTTCCAAAGTATTTGAAAAGAATAGACGAAACAAACGCCGGGGCTATTATTGTCCCTGATGATTTTGAGGGTTCTTCGAAGATTCTGGTACGGGTAAAGAATCCCCAAGTGGTCTTTGCTAAAATCATCGCAATTTTTCACCCACGACCAAAGACAGCACCCGGTATATCAGCGAACGCGGATATCGGAGAAAAGTTCATCTGTGACAAAAAAACGACTATTTCTCCATTTGTTGCGATCGGCCATAACGTGACGGTTGGAGACCGGACTTTAATTTTTCCCAATGTGGTTATCGGAGACCATGTGGTGATTGGAGATGATGTTATTCTCTATCCCAATGTAACGATTCTCGAACGTTGTAGAATTGGCAACCGGGTGATTATTCATTCGGGAACCGTTATCGGAAGTGACGGTTTTGGTTTTGCTCCAGATGGCGAAAATTACGTTAAAATTCCGCAAACCGGTATTGTTCAGATTGACGATGATGTGGAGATTGGCGCAGGGAACACCATTGACCGGGCGACCTTTGGAAAAACATGGATACAAAAAGGGGTGAAAACTGACAATCAGGTTCATCTTGCCCATAATGTGACGGTGGGTGAAAATTCGATCCTCGTTGCACAGGTGGGGATTGCGGGTAGTGTGTCTGTCGGAGAACACGCTGTGCTGGCGGGTCAGGCGGGTGTTGCAGAGCATCTTAAGATAGGAGACCATGCAATCATTGGTCCCCAGGCCGGCATAACCAAGTCGGTGCCAAATGGTGAAGTTGTGTCTGGAACCCCTGAAATTCCCCACCGGTTATGGCTCAAAGTACAAAGAATTATCCCGCAGCTTCCGAAATTGAAAAAGAAGCTTGGTGAAATTGAGAAACGACTGATTAAAATTGAGGAAAAAGAAGATGAAAAAAGTTTATGATATCGTGGAAATCATGAAATTATTACCCCACAGATATCCATTTCTTCTGATCGATAAAATTATAGAATTGGAACCAGGTAAAAAAGTGGTTGCATTGAAAAACGTGTCGATTAACGAACCGTTTTTCCAGGGACACTTCCCCAAAATGCCGATTATGCCCGGTGTGCTTATCATCGAAGGGATGGGTCAGGCAGGCGGGGTGCTTGCCTTTGAAACTATGCCGGTGGAGCGGCGGGTTGATTTCATCTATTTCATGGGGATGGACAAGGTTAGATTCAGAAAACCGGTTCTGCCAGGGGATCAACTCATTTTTCAATTAAAAATAATCAAATTAAGACCTAAAGTAGTCAAAATGTTCGGGGAGGCGTTTGTTAGCGAGAAGCGCGTCGCTGAGGCTGAACTGATGGCTTCTATAGGAGAAAACTCATGATACACCCCACCGCAATCATTGACCCCAAGGCCGAATTGGATACCAATATAGAGATCGGACCTTACACGATTATCAAAGAAAATACTTTTATCGGTTCGGAGACGATGATCGGCTCCCATGTGGTCATTGAGCCTTTCGTTCATATTCGGCCCGAATGCCAGATTTTTCAGTATGCCGCTATCGGAGCGGTACCGCAGTCTGTGAAATTTAAAGGGGAAGAAACCTATGTCAAGGTCGGACGCGGCACAATCATACGTGAGTTTGTAACCATTCACAGGGGAACGGAGTTTGGCGGTGGTGTGACCGAGGTGGGTGAAGAAAATTTTGTGATGGCCTATTCTCATATCGCCCATGATTGTAAAACCGGACGACAGGTGATGCTGTCTAATAATGCCACCCTTGGGGGACATATTACCATAGGAGATTATTCAACTATTGGCGGACTGGTGGCAATCCATCAGTTTGTCAGAATCGGTGATTATGCCTTTGTCGGCGGAAAATCAGCGGTCGTAAAAGATGTTCCACCTTACGTTATAGCAGCCGGAGACAGGGCTGCTCTTTACGGATTAAACAGTGTCGGCTTAAGGCGTCATGGATTTTCACAAAAAACACTCTCATTGCTCAAGAAGACTTACAGAATTGTTTTTCGAATTGGTCTTACCTTAAATGAGTCTATCGAAAGGTTGCGGGCGGAGGTAGAACAGATTCCAGAGGTGGTAAATTTCATTGATTTTATCAAATCTTCACAGCGGGGACTTACGCGGTAGCCTCAAAAAAATCAATCATCTAAGACAGACCAACTTAAAACTCAAGTTTCACGCCCTTCAATCCACCGGAGCGTTGCCTTGTGAAAATGGACCATTGAACATATGGATTTGCGGATAGGTTTGATAGCAGGAGGCGGTCAGTTCCCCCTCATTTTTGCAAAGAGAGCAAAAAAAAAGGGATTTATCGTTTTTGCTGCGGCTTATATCCATGAGGCAGACCCACGGTTAAAAGACCATGTGGATGAAATTGAATGGGTTCATTTGGGACAAGTCAGGCGCCTGATCAGGTATTTTAAATTAAATCATGTCAGCGAGGCTGTCATGATCGGCACCATCCGCAAGACAAGGATATTTTCGGATGTAAAACCCGATACAAAGGCAATTTCCCTCATACTCGGTATGAAACATACCCATGACGATGGGATACTCAGGGCTTTTGCAGGGGCTCTTGAAAAAGAGGGAATCAAGATCCAGGCCTCAACATTTTTGCTTCCGGAACTCCTAGCGCCATCCGGTTGCTGGACAAAACGAAAGCCAAACCGCTCTGAGATGTCCGACATTGAACTCGGCTGGAGGAGCGCAAAAGAGATTGGGCGTCTGGATATCGGTCAATGTGTTGTTGTTGGTGGGGGATCGATTCTGGCGGTGGAAGCAATTGATGGTACGGATGCGACAATTAAAAGGGGGGCGGCGCTCGGCAGCGGAACGGCCGTGGTTGTCAAAACCTGTAAGCCGAACCAGGATATCAGATTTGACATGCCTGCGGTTGGGGCCGATACAATCGAAATCATGAATAGGGCAGGGGCCGTGGTTCTTGCAGTTGAAGCGCAAAAGGTGGTTGTGTTTGACCGGAAAGAGATGATCGACCTTGCCAATCAGGTTAATATTGCGATAATCGCAATGGATGAAGCAGAGAGAGCGCGTAAGAAAGATTGTTCGGAACCATATAGGAACATCAATTGAAAAAACTTAAAGTAGCGGTCATCGGCGTAGGCTATCTAGGAAAGTTTCATGCGGAAAAGTACGCGCAAATGGACCAGGTGGAACTTCTTTGCGTGGTGGATGTTGACAAAACAAAAGCCGAAAATATCGCAAAGCGGCTCTCCACAAAGGCATATTTTAACCATAAAGACATTATTGGAAAAGTAGATGCTGTGAGCGTTGTGGTGCCCACCCCAAACCATTTTTCGATCTGCCGTGATTTTTTGGAACATGATGTCGATGTCCTAGTTGAAAAGCCGATAACGACTACCCTGGAAGAGGCGGATGAGTTGATTGGAATTGCAGAATCAAGGGGTCTTAATATTCAGGTGGGACATCTTGAGCGGTTTAATCCAGCGGTGATGGCTTTGAAGGATATTGTAAAAACTCCCATGTTCATTGAGTCCCACCGGTTAAATGTTTACAGGGACAGGTGCACGGATGTGAGCGTGGTGCTTGATCTGATGATACATGACATTGATATCATCTTGAACTTTGTTGACGCCGAGGTGAAAATCATACGTGCGGCCGGTATCCCTGTCATATCAGGGCAGGTCGATATCGCCAATGCACGGCTTGAATTTGCCAACGGATGTGTGGCCAATGTCACAGCTAGTCGGATTTCCGCCAAAGACAAGAGAAAGATCCGAATGTTTCAAACGGATGAATACATTTCTGTTGATTTTGCAAGTCACGACATAACGCTGATCAGCAAAAGCAATGCGCATGGTTTGATACCCGGCATGGACGTAAAACAACTTTGTTTTACAAAAGGAGATGCACTCAATGATGAGCTGAAATCGTTCGTTATATCAGTCATCCAACGGACCCCTCCCGAAGTTACGGGTCAGGTGGGGCGTAAAGCCTTGAAGACCGCTTTGAGTATCATGGAGCAAATTCATCATACCAATATCCGTTTTTTGAGGTCATAGATATCCGGGAACGTCTGTTGTTCAAAAACTCTTTTTAACAGTCTAAAGGAAAAATATCTCCAGTGCATTTTGACCCTGTACTGGCGTTCAACCGTATTATGCAAGATGGAGAAGGTATATGAATCGGCCGGATCTGGTGAATGATCCGAAAGTAGTCATGATTATTACAGGTGAAGCGTCCGGTGATCTTCATGCATCAAAGCTTGTGAGGGCTTTGAGGAGGAGAAGTCGTGACCTGTTTTTTTGCGGTATCGGTGGGCAGGCGCTCAAAGACGAAAAGGTCAGGATTTTGGTCGATGCTTCAGCACTTGCTGCAGTGGGAATTACCGAGTCATTTGCAAAGATACCGGGTATCTTAAAGAAATTGGTTTTTGTAAAAATGTATATCAAAAGTTTGCGACCGGATCTTCTTATCCTGCTAGATTTTCCCGAGTTCAATCTCAATGTGGCGTCAACGGCAAAGAAGAACGGGATTCCGATTTTATATTATATCAGCCCGCAATTTTGGGCCTGGCGGCCCGGGCGCATCAACAAGATAAAAAAGCTGGTGAATCATGTAGCGGTTGTCCTCCCCTTTGAAGAGGATTTTTACCGGAAACATGAAATCCCGGTGACATTTGTTGGACACCCACTCCTTGACTCCAATTTACCACCGGTCGATATGAAAAATGAAAAGGGGATCCAGATAAACCCTATTATCGGATTTTTACCCGGTTCCCGTGATAAGGAGATTGAAAGACATCTCCCGATAATGCTTAATGCGGCTCGAATCTTGTGCAACCGGAAAAAAAATGTAAAGTTCATCATTTCAATTGCACACACGGTAAACCGGAAGTTGGTGGAAAAGATCGTTGAGAAATACCAGCAGGCCGATGAATTTGAACTCCTGGCAAATCACGTGGAAAAGGTATTTGAAAGATCGGAGTTGGTGGTTGCGACATCGGGCACTGTTACCCTGGAAGCAGCCATTTTCGGAACTCCGGGGCTCATCATATACAAAGTGTCACCCGTAAGCTATTTGGTTGGAAAAATACTGGTAAAGGTCCAACATATCGGTCTGGCAAACCTTATTGCAGGCAGAGAGATCATGCCCGAATTCATCCAGAAGCAAGCTACCCCTGAAAATATTGCAGAAACGATGGAAAAGATGCTCAATGACCCCTCAGCCCTTGAACGCTCGAGAAAAGAGCTTCTGGGGATTAGGAAAGCGCTGGGGGGACCGGGTGCATCGGAACGGGTTGCCGATCTGGCAATACAGATGTTGGGAAATAGTCTCTAATCTTAACTTGGATGACGGATCAACAAAATAAAAATCGACTCGCCGAAATCAAGTGGAATCTCATCGGCGGTTTGGGTAAATTGTTTATAGATATCCTCTTTTTAACGATACGGATCAAGAGAGATGGGTATTCAAGAGTCAGGTCCGTCATATCCTCTCGCAAGTTTATCATTGCATTCTGGCATTCTAGACTCCTGTTGATCAGTTATTTGTACAAGGGGTGGAACGGCGTAGCCATTGTCAGTCAATCTAAAGACGGCGAGATTATCGCCCGTATAATGAAAAAACAAGGACATGAGCCGATCCGTGGATCGACAACTCGGGGCGGGATCCGGGCGCTGGCAAAACAGATCAGACGTCTTGAGGAAAGCGTCAGACCGGGTGCGGTGATACCGGACGGTCCACAGGGCCCGAGATTTAAAGCGCAACCCGGGGTGATTTTTTTGGCCAAAAAGACAGGGTATCCGATTGTTCCTGTCAGCTATAGTGCCAAAAAGATAAAAATTTTTAATAGTTGGGACCGGTTTGTTCTTCCGTATCCTTTTACTCGGTGCCTGGCTGTCTACGGCGAACCGATCCAGGTTCCAAAGGATGTTGACAGTGATGGCGTAAACATGTATCGCTTGCGGCTCGAGCAGGAACTTTGTCGAATTACCTTTGAAGCCGACCAGCAATATGGCCATACCATCGTATGATTGGCGTGTGGCGATCGATGATATCTGAAATGAAACGGTCTGCACTGAGAATCAAGAAAAAATGAAAAAAATATCGATACTTATTATAAAGGATCGGCATAAACGTTTGCTGGGTCTCATCAGGGATAATTGGCTTAAGCTTTTATGTGCCATGGGATGCATGCTGTTGGTCGCCGCATCGACTGCAACAACCGCTTTTTTAGTGAAACCGGTCCTGGACGATGTTTTTTTTAAAAAGAATGTAGCCATGCTGAAGCTGATTCCTGTTGTGGTTATTATCATTTATTTTTTCCGTGGACTATCGTATTACGGCCAGGAGTACCTGATGAATTATGTGGGACAGAGCATCATAAAGCGCCTCAGAGACAGTCTCTATTTTCATATGCAGGACCTTCCCATCTCTTTTTTCCAAAAAGAAAAGACCGGTGTCCTTATTTCGCGTGTTACCAATGACGTCAATATCATCAAAGCGATGGTTTCAACCGCTTTTACCAGTGCCCTGAGAGACTGTTTCACTATTCTGGGGTTGGCGGTTGTCATCTTTTACAGAGATTGGAAATTGGCGTTATTTGCGATCGTAGTTTTACCCGTAGCCTTCTTTCCGGTGGTAGAATTTGGAAAGAGGGTCCGCAGGGTCAGCACCGGGTGCCAGGAAGCCATGGCCGGTATTACTTCATTTCTGCATGAAACCTTTATCGGGAATAAGATCGTAAAAGCGTTTGGTATGGAAGCCCATGAAAAAGAACGATTTTTTTCAATGACGGGTAAACTCTTTGGGATGGAAATGAAAGCAGTGGTCATAAAAGCGCTTTCCTCTCCGATAATGGAATTTCTCGGTGGACTCGGAATCGCTTTTATCATCGGTTATGGCGGGTACCAGGTTATTTCAGGCGCATCCACACCCGGCACCTTTTTTTCCTTTATGGCCGCAGTCCTGATGCTATACGACCCGGTGAAGAAAATGAGCAAACTCAACAATTCAATACAGGAAGGACTGGCAGCAACAGACCGGGTATTTGACATCATTGAAAGAGAATCGGATATTGTCGAACATCAATCGGCCGTGGTCATCCCCCAAAGACCTCATCGGGTGACTTTTGAGAATGTTTTCTTCAAGTACGATGACGCCATGGTCTTAAGGGATATCAACATAAATGTTAAGGTAGGTGAGATTTTGGCACTGGTCGGGATGAGCGGCGGGGGAAAAACATCTATGGTGAATTTGATACCCCGATTCTACGATGTCTACGAGGGGCGTATCCTGATCGATGGAACTGATATTCGAACCGCTACCATACGGTCACTACGCGAACAGATCGCTATCGTTACCCAGGACTCCATCCTTTTTAATGACACGATTCGGTATAATATCGCATATGGTAAACAGGATGCAACTATCGAAGATATTGAAAAAGCAGCCAAATCCGCCTATGCCTATGATTTTATCTGCGGCTTGCCAGATAAATTTGACACGACAATCGGAGAACTCGGTGGGCGTCTGTCGGGCGGAGAGAAACAGCGGATTTGTATCGCCCGCGCATTGTTGAAGAATGCGCCCGTATTGATCCTGGATGAAGCGACCTCTTCGCTCGATACCGAATCGGAGATGTGGGTCCAAAAGGCCCTGGAAAATTTGATGAGAGGGCGGACCACCTTTGTGATTGCCCATCGGCTTTCAACCATTGCCTATGCCCACAGAATTATCGTTTTATCAAATGGCAGGATCGTGGAAGAGGGCGGACACGGTGAATTGATGGACAAACAGGGAAAATATTTCAAACTTTATCAGATGCAGTTTTGCAGCAACAATAATAACTCATAATAAACAGTTTCGACACCGGTGGTTTATGAGGAGATTGATCGAAAAAGCGGACCATGGCCTTTTTTATTTGATTAATCGGGACTGGCAGATCGATTTTTTTGATTTTCTAATGCCGATTTTATCCAATTTGAATTATTTTATTGTTCCTTTCGGATTGTTGCTCATTTTTTTACTGGTAAAGAAAAATGTGAAATTGCGGGTCCTCGCCATTTCGATCCTTTTGTTAATACTCGTCTCAGACAATCTGTGCACTCTTGTTTTAAAAAAAATGTTTAACCGCCCCAGACCGTATCACTCTGTATCAAATATCCATATGTATTACAGGTTTACAAAAAAATGGAGTACAACCCCTCAATTAAAAGAAAAGGTTTATGGAAAATCTCACTCGCTTCCATCCTGCCACGCAACCAATATTTTTGCGGTTGCCATTCTGCTGAGTTTTTATTTCAAACGATTTTGGCCGGTGTTTTATCTCATCGCGCTGCTTGTGGGCTATTCCAGGGTCTACCTGGGGGATCATTTCCCATTGGATGTATTCGTTGGCGGTGTTGCAGGGACCCTGATCGGTCTATTGTTTGCGTTGGTCAGCAAACGTGTAATCGGAATGGTTAAGGAAAAAATCGGAACTTGAAACCCGAGAAAGAGATTTTTTCTTTTCGTAGAGAAACACCTATGGAACTTTCGGTAATTATTCCCGCCTATAACGAAGAAGACAGAATCGTCAGGACTTTAAAAAATACATTTTCCTATTTAAATAGACAGAAGTATCAAAGCGAAGTGATTGTAGTGAGCGATGGGAGCACAGACAATACAAAAGATGTTGCCGAGCGTATGTTTGATTCGGGGAAAACTGTTTCAATAAAGGTTTTTGAATACCACCCAAATCGTGGGAAAGGATATGCGGTCCGCTTTGGCATAATGAAAGGATGCGGATCGCTTTTGATGTTTATGGATGCAGATTATTCCGTGCCGATGGCGGATGTGGAAAAGGGGAGGAAGCTTATTGCGGATGAATACGATATCGCTATCGGTTCCCGTTCCATCGTCAATTCAAGGGTTATCAGGCATCAGAACTTTTTACGTGAAATTTCTGCCAAGCTCTATACATTTATTCAGAATCGTTATCTCGGAATTCGATATAAAGATACACAATGCGGATTCAAGCTATTCAAAAATAAAGTGGCAACGGCGCTTTTTGAAAAACAAAAGTTAGACAGTGTGATATTTGATCCTGAAATACTTTGGCTTGCAAAACAGCAACAGTTTAAAGTTGGAGAGTTTCCGGTCTGGTGGAGTCATGTGGAAAATTCGAGGATCCAGTACGACAGCCTAAAAAAGTCTTTGTTTGTTTTCCAAGAATTGTTTAGAATTAAAAGGCTACACAAAACGAATCCCTATCCCCAATCAATTGGCCCTGATATCTGAACCTGTCGGTGGCACCCAGACCAGGCCGCCTTTAAAACCATGGGCACGATAAAGATAGAAGATTTTTGCCGGTTTTTCAGATGATTCGACTCGGAGAAAAGGCCCAGTCCGGAAGACAGGGACTTTTATTGGGCCCGTCACCCGGTCGAAAACCTGATTTAATATCGTTTTATGGCTATCGGGAGCACCGGTTACCCCCACGGCATCCCAACCGATTATATCTTTATCCTTCCACCAGTAGTCATAAACATTCGGTCTGTTCCATCTGTTGATGGAGACGGTCCGGGGTTGACCGGGCGTATAAAATGCCAATTCACTGGCAGTTTGATAGCGGAGACCAAAAAGAAAAGTTTTTTCAGGATTGGGCATTGTCTTTAACACCTCCCCAGCTTTTTTCCCAAGGTCCCGCCATCCTGAAATCTCATTTATCGTCCGATCCCATTTTGTCGGTATTGGAAAAATTGGCCATACCGCCTGGATCAGGATAAACGCGGTAATGGCATATGATGAACCAACAGCCCACGGCCAAATTTTCTGACCAATTGAGGGTTTTGTTTTTTTTAAGACCTTTTGTGAGTTACCACCAAAAAGAGCGGCTACAAGTATAGCTGCGGTAAAATATCCGGCGCTGGGCCAGTTGCCATATACCCGAGTATGAAGGCTCAAAAGTGCAAACCCTGTGACCATCGGCAATGATGTTAATGCCAGATAGAGATAGATCCACTCCAATCTCCTGTATCCCTTCAAAAGAACCAGGACCCATGCACCCAAAACAAGCAAAAACACCAGGGGGGATAATAGCGCTGACTGTGACGCCACATAATTCAGAAAATATTTTAAGTGTATTGAAAATGCTTCATTGGCCCCTCCGATATATGCCACATGCCGTAGAGAATTCCAGTTATTAACAGCATTCCAATAGATCACCGGAAAAAACATAAGGGTTCCCAGGATAACACCCGTCCAGGGGCGAACACTTGTCAGGCGATTCCGATGATTTTGGGATAAAAGACCGAAAACGAGGACACCAGGTAGAAATATCACCATGGTATATTTGCTCAACATACCGAATCCAAACCACACACCCCCCATCAACCATTGGAACCATGCCCCCTTTTCATAGGCACACGCCACGTGATAGCTGGCACCAGCCCACGCCACAGCCTGAAGGCTGTCCGGTGTTGCCAGAAGGCCTCCCACATTGAATACCAGGATCGAATTTGCCAAAATGGCTGTGTTAAAAGCGGCTTTTGGCCCGATCCATTTCAGAGCAATCAGGAGCATATATCCTGAAACAGCTGTCATGGCGAGGACCGATGGCAGACGAACACCTGTCTCAGTTTGGCCAATGATGAATGTGGAAAACCGAATGATCCATCCGGTCATTGGCGCTTGGTCATGATAGCCCCATGCCAAATGCCTCCCCCATTGCCAGTGGTTTGCCTCATCGGGGGTCAACAAAAAAAAGCCGGAGTATATCAGCCTCACTATGGTAAAAACGATAATAAAGCCCCAGGCAGCCCGGATATAGAGGCTGTCGCGCTGTGAAATCATGGTGTTGAAATAATGTTTGGCATTTTCAAAGTCAAGCGAAATTAATGCAAATTCCTGGGTCACATAGATTGTAACCGGCTATTTTTACTTGTAATTGAAGTTTCCAGTCCTCTATTGACATCATCTGGGAATAAAAATACGATACTGTCTGGATAAAACTATATATTTATTGTACACCCCATTAACAAACCAATCTATCCGGTGAGGAATGGATCCGATCAGCAGTCGGTTGCCGTTAACCTCTGACCTATTAGACCGAACAAAAAATTTGAACGGTATGAAAATCAACTCTATTCTTAACAAATATATCTTTTTTGAACTGATTCCTCCTTTTGCCATCAATCTTGCTTTTTTGAGCTTTATTTTTCTGATGACAAAGATTCTCGAAATTACCAATCTTATCGTAAACTACCGGGTCAGCTTACTGAAAGTTGTCCTGATGCTGACCTATTCCATGCCCTTTTTTTTAGAATTTATTATCCCCATGTCGGTGATGATGTCTGTTCTCCTTACTTTTCTTCGCCTCTCCGGAGATAATGAGATTCTGGCACTCAAGGCGGGTGGGGTGAGCATTTATGGCCTCCTTCCGCCGGTATTTCTGTTTTGTATGTTTGGATTGGTATTAACCGGTTTTATGACAATTTACGGATTACCCTGGGGAAGATTATCTTTTAAGGAGCTGGCGTATAAAGTCGCCAGGGAGAATTTCGATATCGGATTAAAGGAACGGACGTTCAATACGCGTATTGACGGGGTGATGATCTATGTGAGTGAGGTGGACATAAAGAAAAAGCGTCTCATCGACGTTTTTATCGAAGATCAGAGAACAAAAAATATAGTGAGCACGGCGGTCGCACCGGAGGGGATACTCTTTAGCGATCCTGAAAATCTTGCGTTTCATCTGAGACTTTATAATGGAATTATCAACAAGGTCAGCCCCGAGACCCGATCGGTGCATTCAATCCATTTTGACACCTATGATATCCGTCTAGATATGAAAAAAGATCTGATGTCAGCAAAAAACCAACCGAAGGATGAGGAGGAAATGACCTTGACCGAGCTCAGGGCGTATTTAAGAAATGACACCAAAAAGGAGGCGCAATACTATCTCACCCTGATGGAATTTCATAAAAAGTTTTCGCTGCCCTTTTCATGTTTTGCCCTCGGATTGCTTGCGGTCCCATTGGGTATGCAAACAAACCGCGCAAAAAAATCATATGGTCTGGTCGTTGGACTGGTGATGTTTTTTCTGTATTATATGATGTTGTCTGCCGGTTGGGTCTTTGGAGAGGCCGGTGTTTATCCGCCACTGATCGGAATGTGGATTCCCAATGTGATTATGGGGAGCTTGGGGCTCTTCCTTTTGATAAAAACTGCCCATGAGCATTCCATAAGAATCGATCTCTTTTTTAACTGGGCGAGTCGTTTAGTGTCCAGATCGGTCAGGGGATAGGTACGGGTGATCTCCAAAATGATATTTTTTTGATATGTCAATCATTTATAAATATTTAATCCGCGAAATTTTTAAAATTTTTGGCATTGTACTGGCACTGGTCATCGGCATATACGTTTTTCTTGATTTTATTGAAAAAATTGACAATTTTATGGAAGCTGGGCTGCCATTTTCAAAGGCGTTCATCTTTTTTTTCTTCAATATACCCTTTATCATCTCTCAGATTACGCCTATCGGCATTCTTTTGGCTGTTCTCGTGGTTTTTGGATTGATGAGTAAGAACAATGAGATCATTGCACTAAAATGCGGCGGGATCAGTATCTATTACCTGTTGAGACCAGTGCTTACCATTGGGATTTTATTGAGTATTTTTCTTTTTTTTGTCTCTGACGTCATTGTGCCGATCACGTCGGTCAAGGCCAATCGGATTTGGTATGGTGAGGTGAAAAAAAAGTATTTTGTCACATCCAAGGAAATGAATATCTGGATCAAAGAGAACCGATTGATTGTACACATCAATTATTATCATCCGAAAGACCGGGCTATTTTTGGAGTAACGATTAACAATTTTGATAAAAATTTCAGATTAATCCGAAGGGTGGATGCAAAAAAAGGGATTTTTAAGGATGGTAAATGGTATCTGTATCAGCTCCTGGAGCAGAACCTCAATCTGGAAACCGGGGATTATGTGGTTACCTTCCATGAGAATCGGGCCGAAAGCCTCAAGTTTATCCCAGAAGATTTAAGTCGGGTCATCAAAAAACCGGAGGAGATGAGTTTCAAAGAGCTTTTCAGATATGTGCAAAATGTCGAAGCAGAAGGATATGATGCAACGACCTACCGGGTAGATCTCCAGATAAAAATTGCACTACCCTTTATCGCAGTCGTCATGTGCATTGTCGGGACAGGTATGGCGGTTCGAAAAAAAATTAAAAGCGGTTTACCGATGGTGATTACTTATGGTTTGGGGACGGCCTTTTTGTACTGGGTATCTTACAGTTTTTGTGTATCCCTTGGATATGGCGGGGTACTGCCGCCGTTCCTCGCTGTTTGGACGGCAAACTTTGTTTTTTTATGTTTGGGTTTCTTTTTATTGTTAAATGCTGAATAAGGGGCAAATGTCAACGATGATGGTCACCCAACCTCACCCTTTGATCAGTTTAAGGTTCACTTTAGCCGATGAACCTCGCTAACCCAATACAACGCGCCAGGATGGAAGAGGGCGGTCCGGATCGCTCTCTTCCAGTGAGATTTATTTTATCTATGATTTCAATAGGATATGGAGCTATTGTTCAATGTAGACACACCCTGTACCAAAAAAATATTTTTCAAACGAAAAAGCTTCCCTGTGTGGTTATATCGATCGGAAATTTAACCGTTGGGGGGACGGGGAAGACGCCGATGACGATTCATTTGGCGAGAATGATCAAACGACTGGGATATCATGTCGGAGTGATCAGCCGTGGGTACCGGGGAAGCGCAGAGAAGATCGGGGGTGTGGTATGTGATGGACGGACAATCTCTATGGGTCCAGATATTGCGGGTGATGAGCCGTTTATGATCGCCAAGAAATTGAAATCAGTCCCTGTCCTGGTGGGGGAAAATCGATTTATAGCAGGCATGCGGGCCGTCCGAGAATTTGAGGTGGATGTTATTCTACTTGATGATGGGTTTCAACATTTGAGGCTTGAGCGGGATGTGAATCTTGTTCTTTTGGATTGTAAAAGCCCCTTTGGAAATGGCCACTTACTGCCAAGGGGCACCTTAAGAGAACCGATTGGTTCACTATTTCGTGGCGATGCATTTGTTTTAACGCGGTGTGATTCTTGCGAAGATGCAACAATCAATACATCCAAACGGCTTCCCCCGGATAAACCGGTCTTTATTTCTTCGCACCGCCCGTTTGTTTCCCACATTTTCAAAACCGGTGATATTAGCGTCGAGAGCGATTTGTCAGAATCATTTACAAATAATTATGACTTCCTAAAAGGGCATCCGGCGGTTTGTTTCTCAGGTATTGCCAGAAACAATGAATTTATGCATACAGTTAATAATATCGGTTGTACAGTGACACGATTTTTCAGTTTTTCTGACCATCATCGGTACTCGGGACAAGATCTTAAAAAAATAGCTGCTGCCGCCGAACTCACAAACGCTGAATTTATCCTCACCACGGCGAAAGACTTTGTTCGAATTCCGAAAGGGATTAAATGGCCCTCTGATTTTGTGGTGATCGATGTGGAGATTTCTTTTGGACCTGATGAGGACGGCTTTAATGAGTTTATAAAAAGCTGGATTGAAGGGTTTAAAAAGAAAACGAATGACAAACATGTTTAACGCAATTCTTTTTTTTGCTCCTCCTGAACGGTGTAGCGTAGCTTCACAAAGATATCAATTTTTTTGAAAACAAAATATTGCTTTATATAGAGGGTTGTCAAAACAGCCAGATAACTACCGGCAATGACATCACTAGGATAGTGATTCCCTGTAAATATCCGGCTGGCTCCCACCAAAACGGCGCCAGAAAAGTAAAAAAGCCATCCCTTGGGGAGGAGAAAAAAGAGTGCCGTTGCCAAGGCAAAAATGGTGTTGGCGTGTCCGGAAGGAAATGACAACATGTCGGAAGAGAACTCAAAAAAAGCAAAACCGTAATAATTGTCTTTGAAAAGCAATGGCGGGCGGGCACGGCCAAAGAGGAACTTAAAAATATTGGTAATCACCCCTGAAATTGCAATCGATGAAAAAATGAATAAAAAGGAGTAGTAGACTTTCATCACATATCTTTTTTTGGGTTGAAGACCGGGGATAACGCTTAAAAGTCGCAGGATGATACATAACATCCCAAAGGGAATAAGATAAATTCCGGAGTTGCCAAGCCCTGTAATTATCTTAAAAAAACGATAGACTTTTCGATCGACTGTTTTGACATAGGTTGCAACAGATGGGTCCGCGTATCCGATAAGAAATATACAGGATACAAAAATAAAGATTCCGACCCATAATAACCGTATTTCAATGTGAGAAGACAAACGCCAGTCGGCTTTTCGTTTCTGCTCTTGAACCGGCGGGTGTTGAGAAAAAGAGGATTCTGTCATTTTATTGTACCGATGCGGACGCTTTGAGTCGAAATGGTGAACGCATTCCCCATCCTGCTTGAAAGCGGGACCGTATCCATCTGATGGCCAAAGTATCTGCTATCCCTACCCAGAGGCGGTTGTTGATCCCGTATTTGGTTGCCCCAAATTTTCTTGGGTGATGGTGTACGAGCATTTCAACAATTTTAGAAAAACCTCTCATCCGTACCAGTGTTGGCAAAAAACGGTGCATCCCCTTGAATATCGGAATATTTTTGATACAGTGATGGCGAAAGACCCTTAAAGAACAGCCCACGTCCTTTACGTGGTCCCGGGTGAGCCAGTTTCGAAAGGAATTTGCCACATAAGAAGCCATTTTTCGGAAAAAAGTGTCTTTCCGTTTTATTCGCCAGCCATTTACCATGTCTGCATCCTCATCCTTATAAATGGTTGATCATCGCGGGAATATTTTTTGGATCATTTTGACCATCTCCATCCATGGTCACCAGAATTTGCCCACGGGCTGAAGTGAATCCAACGGCAAGTGCGGCCGACTGGCCGTAATTGCGAGCGAGTGAAATGAATTGATGGCAGGTGTCTTTTCGGTTAATTTTTGCTAATTCATCGAGGGTTGTATCCGTTGATCCGTCATCTATCCAGATACATTCCCAGAACGTTGAGAGCGTGTACAACACATTTGAAATCTCTTCTGCCAATGCAGCCACATTTTGGTCTTCGTCCTTTACCGGAATGATAATCGACAATTGCAGATCGTATCGAGTTGCAGGTTCAAATCTCATCTTAAAATCTTTTTTTCATCACCAAATATCAATGATGCGATTCATTGCTTTTTAGGCCATCCTTATAAAAAGACGATATGAAATACAAATGAAAAGATGACAGGGTTCAATGGCGGTTCGAAAGCCCTGCGTCCAATGTTTCAATGAGCATCTGAGGTAACTGATGCTTGATAACGGCGCGCCTCCATCGGTTGATATATCGCTCTATTAACATTTTTCTATTTTTACGAGTGATACGGGCTTTGTCAAAATCGATAAGAAAAACACGGTTGGCATGATCGATGAGAATATTTCCCGGGTGCAAGTCAACATGGAGAACCCTATGATCGATCAGAATGGCAATCTGTTCAATTATATTTTCCATCACGGTATGGGTACGACCCTCATTGTCACAGGCGAGTTTTGCAAGCGTTTGTTGTCCCTCGATTTTTTTGCTTACCAGCCATCCTTTATAAAACAGCCCGCCTTTAAAGGCATATGCAATCGGTTCCGGGGCACTCACTCCGATCTGTCTTGCTTCCTGCAAGATTTTAAACTCAGTTTCGCCCCGCGTCCGTCCACATCTCAAATAACGTTGTTTCAAGAAGTATCGGATAAACCCGCCGCGGGTATAGTGCTTGACAACCACAGGTCCTATGCCTTTCAGATGGGAAATGGTGACCGAACTTCTGCCAATAAGCCCTGGGCCCAGTGTTTTGACCGGTACTCTGAAAAGCCGGGTCAAACATTTTAGTTGCTGATTCGTGAGTTCCAAAGTGGACCCTACGGTAAAGGAAGCGTATTGTTGAGTTGAGCGTTCTGACATCGTACGGATCACAAATCCATTTATAAATCTTTCCTTAATCGATATGTCAATTGTCAGAAAGGACCTTGGGGCCTCTTTTTTAACTTGACACCTTATCGGAATGTTGACATATTTGTTGAGAAAAAACAACTTTTTATCCCTGTTCTCTCTCCATGAAAACCCCATGAACAATCGCTATTTACTCTTTGTAAGTAAAGTCTATTCATTTTCAATACTCAGACCTCTGCAGGCGGCCATTCGTCGAAGAAAGGACCATGTGGCCTGGTTTCTCTATTCCCTTGATCCTTCCCACTTGAAGGAGGATGAGAGGTGCCTTTTCACGGTGGATGAAGTCCGTCAATTCCATCCCAGGGCGATCTTTGTACCGGGCAACTGGGTGCCGGATTTTTTTCCCGGGGTGAAGGTCGAAATTTTCCATGGATTCGGCATAGATAAAAAGGGGCACTTTGATATTCGAGGGTTATTTGACCTCTATTGCACCCACGGTCTTCTAACCACGAAACCCTTTCAAGCACTGAAAAAAAAGTACGGTTTTTTTGATGTTGTTGAAACCGGATGGCCCAAGACAGACGCGCTTTTTAGATATAAAGCAGCATCGACTTGGAAGGAAGACAACCGAATTCAAGGACCGGTTATACTTTATGCACCGACGTTCAGCCCCTCTCTGACTTCTGCCCTTCACCTCAGAGAAGCCATTGGTAAAATTGCACAAAAAGGTACCTATCATTGGTTGCTAAAATTCCACCCGAAAATGGACACAGACGTGGTCAGGTCCTATCAACAACTTGATATGGAAAACATTCATGTGATTGATGAACCGGATATCATCCCGTATCTGCATGCCGCGGATGTATTGGTTAGTGATACATCTTCCGTGGTCACCGAGTTTCTTTTGCTAAAAAAACCGGCCATCACTTTTCGGACAAAATCGCCGGCGGCACATCTGTTTGATATCACAAAACCGGACGACCTCGAATCCGCACTGGCTGACGTCCTCCAAAATTCCGGTAAATTTTTAGGGGAAGCGTTAAAATTTGTAAACATGATGCATCCCTATGTGGATGGAAAATCGAGTGAACGGGTATTGGATGCAACGGATCGATTTATAGCGCAGACTGCACGGCAGATGCCGCCCAAACCGTTAAATCTATGGCGAAAGCTCCAGGTTCGCAGGCGTTTGAAGTACTACCACCTGAGATAGATCATGAAAGTCTTATTCGATGTTGCCCATCTTTATTACCTTCCCCAATATCTTCCTGTATGGAATGAGCTGAAAAAGCGGGGGGTAAGCTGCCTGTTCGTCTTTCACAAGGGCACGGAGATGATGAGCATTTTATCTGCGGTCATAAAAAAAGAGGTATTGCCGTCAAAATGGGTTGCAACCGATCTGGAGGCCGTCAATCTTTATCAAACAGAAAAGACGGACTGGATCATATTTGGAGACAGCACATCACAGCTGAGCCGGTTGCCCGATAATGTTCGTACCGCATTGCTTTATCACGGTATCGGCGTAAAATCCTGTTATTATGATGCTGATTTAATGGGAATGAACGTACGTTTCGTAGAAGGAGAATATCGGTTGCAGGAACTCCGCCGGCGTTATCCCGATGCCATCTTGGTCAGTGCAGGTTTTGCAAAACTCGATCCACTGTTGCCTGTCGGTCACGGGAAAATGTCTCCTTTCGATTTAGTGGCGGCTGGGCTGAACCCGAACCGGCCGACCTTGCTCTACGCCCCAACTTTTTATCCTAGTTCCATCGAACGAATGCCCAGCGATTGGCCAAAACAGTTTGAGAACTACAACCTCATTGTGAAACCCCATTTTTTTACCTTTTGTAAAGCCCCATACCGATATCAAAGAAAAAAATTGAAAAGCTGGAGCGGCTATAATAATACTTACATCGCTAGACCCGAAGAGTATTCTCTCCTCCCCTTTATGGCGTCTTCTGATTTATTAATTAGCGAGGCTTCATCCGCATTTTTTGAATTTGCCGCTCTGGATAAACCGATTGTCTGGTGTGATTTTTTAAAGCTTCGCTGGAGTTATCGTGGACCTTTTCGTTACCGGTTTCATATTCGCATGGATCGAGGAATGGAAAAGTTCCACAATATTGGACCACATGTGGAGAAATTTCAAGATTTAAAAGGGATCGTCGATCAACAAATCCGAAATCCCGGTCAATACCATCAACAACGAAAACTGTCCACAAAGTGGCTTTTGGGTTCGATGGATGGCCATGCCTCACGACGGATCGTGAACTATCTTCTTTTCGGGTCAGAAACCGTATGCCGCGCTTGATCCAAATCTTCCTGGAAGTCGACCTCGATGCAGAACAGTTCACCAATCGGCAGGGGTCTAAAAACCGGGCCGTGATCCGCGATCAAGAGTTCCATACTCTTTTCAAAATAGTCTTGGTTATCAACAATTAATAGTTTTTTCTTAAATGCTGCCAGATATTTTGATTGGATCAGATTAATGCCTAATGCCTCACCAAGGGGATTTTTAATATCCTTGGATATTGCGTTAATAAAACCTTGGTCATCCACTGTGTATTTGACCTCTTCTCTGCCCACACGGGCATTGTTCACCGCAACGGATGAACCTTCTTCCAGTAGTATCCGCTCAATGATCTCCGGCTCAAAGACCACGTCGCCGTTAATCCACAATACGTCCTTGTCATCAATGTGCTTCAGCGCACAGAGGAGGCTCTTTGAGGTGTTGGTTGTGTCAAAGTTCGGATTATAAGCATAAAAGATGTCGGGATCAGCCTCCATTATCAGGTCTTTTTTAAATCCCACCACTCCGATAATCGTCAGTCCAAAGCTTCGAAAGATTCTCAGTTGCCGTGAAAAGATCGTCTCCCCGGCCGTCAGTGGTGTTAATCCTTTCGGGCAAGGAAGACCGAGGCGGCCGCCGATACCGGCCAATAAAATAATGACAACTGGAGGTTTCATTTTCAATCCCTCAAAAAATGTTCAAGATCGCTGGAACATGGTGTGCTCGGCACACATTCTTTATTCTTTAATTTGGGGAGAATCAAATTGATTGCTCGATGCAAATGGTGCTGGTTGTCAATTTCAGTCCAAACAAGATCATCTATTCTTTCGATCGTTATCGGATAAATTTGAGAGGATTTTGCGAAGACAATTTCATAGTCGGTTTTTCGAGTTATGATATCATCTTCTGTATACAACGCACAAACATTTTGGAAAGTTTGAAATGAAATTTTTGAAATACCAACAAGTTCGCCGTCTATTTTTTTTAAATCATCTTTCTTTTTAGACATATTGACCAGCATCATGTTGGTGTCTGTTTCTATAAAAACCTCGTCTTGCGAATTTGTTCTGCCGCTTGCGAGAATGATATCTTTCTTTTTGCTCCTTTGCAAATGAGTGATGGCTCTTTCTTCATAGATTAAATCTGATTCAAGAAGCAGAAAATCCTCATTTATAATATCTTTCATATTGTGAAGGGTGTAGAAGCTGGAGGTTTTATCGTAAAAATCATTTTTTTGGGTCATCACATTGGGATATTTTTCTTTTAACCGCTCATAGAAGTGGGAGAGATACCCGGTTCCAATGATGATCTTTTCGATCTTATGTTTTAAAAGGAAATCAATGGACCGTTCGATCAATGTCTCATTATCAATTTCCAAAAAGCCCTTCGGTTTTTCATCGCTTCCATCGTTTATTCTTACCCCGGACCCTGCTGCCAGAATGACCGCTAATTTAACCATTGCGCATCGCTTTCTGCTGGAAAAACATATTTCTTATCTCCTGTTTCAACAATAGGTACTTTGTTTTGATCCGATTGCTACACTTTTCCTGATCTGTGGACAGCGGATGTTTTAGAATCCTTTTTCAGCAATGGTCCCATCGTCAAGGCTTGGATCAAAATTTCGATCAGGAATTCTCCAGTTACCATACCGTATGCTTAAATATTCCTCAACATGGGACGGAATCGAGATCTTTCTCCCTTCCCAGGTGATGCTGTCGAGGTTATCATAAAATTTTCTATCTATATGTTTTAATGCTCCGCTGTCTATCCAGCGATAAAATCGATCTGCCTTATACTTGACGAACAGATCAATATGGAAATTGATCTTCAACAATTTCTCCCAGGGCGTTTCTATGATGATCGATCTAGTTTTCCCGGGCAGCCAAATATTATTTTTGGGTCTTTTTCTTATGATATATTTGGGAAAAAATTTATACCAGATCGATATGATTTTGGAAGCAGATTCTCCGGAAATACCGACATCTACATCGTGATCCCATGGGATTAAATCGCCATCTCGAATTATTCCCAACAGCGTTCCATCATCTATCCAGTATTTAATGCTGTATTTTTCGAAAATATCCAGACTGTCGAATAACATACGCTTCATCCGATCAAGGTAGTGGTCATGCAGTTTGATTCGTTTTTTTGTTTTCGGTCGTAATATTTTTTTATGGGGGATGGTTTTGATAATGTCGTCATCTATGATTGAAAGGTCTTCTATTCTTGCAAACCAAGGATATTTATGGATTTTCCAGTTGCCATATCTTTGGCGGAGATAATTTTCAGCATCAGAGGGGATCGGATAATCTTTATCAAAAAAGTTTATTTTATCCAGCCGATCAAAAAAATGTGAGGAAACAGATTTACAGCTCCTCCTATCGACCCACCGATAGGTATGGCCGTGTTTAAATTTAATCGAAATTATGATTTTCAGAACAGCATTGTTGTTGTTTTCCCAAACCTTATACACTTTAACCCGTGTGATATCGGAATCGATCCATTCTCTTCCCGAATGATTTCGGACCTCTCGAAGCTTGTGTAGAGGTAAAATTTTTTTTCGGAGCGCAAGAAAACGGCCCAAATATTTTTCGTCAATACCGATGTCAATATTGTGGTGCCACGGCGGGAGGTTTTTCTCTCTTATCAGACCTAGAAGGGTACCGGATTCCAACCAGTATGAAATTCCGTTTCTCTCCAGCAAGGTTGCCGTGTATCGAAGCAACCTTTTTTGTAATTTTTCGATGTCAGCCATTACCCTCTCCACCAAACATTTTCAGATGATCGAGACAAAATGGTTTCCATTTTAATATCTTTTCGTCAGCTTATTCATCAGAATACAAAAGCAATCATTTTCATTTTTTAACCGGAATGTTTAAGGACCACAGCGACGCGTATTTGTTAAAAGTATATTGCCAAAAGAGTATGGCCATAAGCAGACCCCGGCGGCCATCCAGAAAACCGAGTCGAAAAACATAAATGTTGAAAAATTCCCAGCAGGAATGGAGCAGTGCGTTGGCAATCCCTGTTTTTTTCCCTTTTTCATGTCTTTGTTGTGCCCATAGCCACGAATATTGGGTAAATTTTTCCAAGGCCTGCAGCATGTTCCTATGGGAAAAATGTAAAAGTCGGCCCTCCAGCTTTCCAATTTTCCCACTGGGCAAAATGATTTTTTCATGTACCTGTGCGTCTGAAAACCGTGCGCCTTCTCGTTTAAACAAGCGCAGAGGTGCTCGACCGCTTCGTCCAAAATCAAGGCGTTTACCGAAAATATGGACGGCCCAGGGGATGCGAAACGCAATGGCTTTCGGATCGTCCTCCAAACAGGTGTCAATCTCTACCCTCAACTCCGGCGTAACCTGTTCATCTGCATCAATGGACAACACCCAGTCCTTAACTGCTTTTTCCAAAGCCCGCTGCTTCTGGGGTCCGTAACCAGGCCAATCGGTGACATAGACTTTATCGGTATACTTTTTCGCTAATTCCACCGTACGATCCGTACTGCCACTGTCGAATACAATAATTTCATCAGCCCAATTCGAGACCGATTCAAGACAGGATTCAATCCGGTCCTCCTCATTCTTTGTGATAGCGATGACGGATAAGGAAAGATTGCGATCCAAATCGATCGGTTTCCAGTAAATCTTTTCATTAAAAAAAAAGCTCATCCACACGATCAGAAAAAAGATTAAAAATGGGAGCGGAATTGCTTGCAAGAGATTGCTTTGGGTTAAAGAAAAATAGATTATGCCGGCAACCAAAACGATTCCCCCCAAACCAAGGGCACGGATTTGATCCGATTGGTGTTGGAGCGCGCCAATAAACTGCTTGGATGAATAACCGATAAGAATAGCCAGTACTGCAAATATCCCTAAGAATTGACTGGTCAGGTCCATGGGGTTTTCACCGATTATGATGCTGTAAAAGCCGTCGGGCTGGATAAAAAAAGATCCGGATAGTATAGAAATAAACCCGAAAATGAATGCCATCAGCGGTATCACCCGCATGATACGCCGATTTTTAAACCAGTTCCAACCGCCAAGTGCCATACTGCCAAACAGGAACGAACAGGTACCACATAAAGCCTTATGGGCTATTGATAATATCAGGGTCCCCAGTCCGGTCGACAAACACCCCAAGACAAGTCCCAGCCAAAGCCACCCGGGGTTGATCTGCAGCCGCCGAAAAAATCGATATATCGGAACACCGAGACCAATGAATAAGTAAAACATCCATCCATTGAATGTAATTTCTTTCACGGTACCGGATAAAAGAGAAATCAGGTGAAATAAAAAAAACAGAAACAAAAGAAAAAGAAGAATTTTTTCTTTTTTCAACAATTGAATGTTTTGGGGAAGAACGGGTAGAAGAACAAGTGTCAAAACGATTATAAACACCAGCAGTCCGGTATCTCCCTGGTCAATTATCGTTGAAACTGATGGGGAAATAAAAACTAGCAGACCGATAATTAACCGAAGTTGACGATCCAAGGCGTGTTGATCCGGCAAAATCGAACCTCCAAAAAAGCAGAAAATGTTCTTTATTAATTGATGCAATTTATACCGTCGTTCCTAACAGGCTAGCAGACACATGTCAATGTCAACACAGTACGCGACATGATTCCGTCTAAACAACACAAACGAATTGTATGATCGATTTTTGTATTTATAGCAAATCAAGTTTCGCACCCCCTAACCATCGTAGCGTTGCCTTCGGCCTTTGCCGAAGGCGAGTCTTTGTAAAATTTAAGATGCTAAACTTGAGTAATAATTTATTGACATGACCCTATGACGAGGGCATTATGCCGAAAGGCGGAGGTGATGTTGATGAACCCAACTGCCGGTATACAACCCCCTTAAGTGATACACCATCCCATCATCCGGCGGATTCGACCAATGGCAATTAAACGGTTTAAAAAATCTTAAGTTGAGAATGAAAATAGAACTGCCATTCAAATCTGCACCGGAAAGTATCTGCATTTTAAGGCTGTCAGCCATCGGCGATGTATGTAATGTTGTTCCGATCGTCAGAACGTTACATTCGTATTGGCCAACAACCAAAATATCCTGGATTATCGGATCGCTCGAGCATCAGCTGGTGGATGATATATCCGGGGTAGAATTTATTGTATGCAACAAAAAGAATGGATTCGGAGAACTCATTGATTTGAAAAGGAAAATGGCCGGACGTCGGTTTTCGATTTTATTACAAATGCAAGCGGCGATGCGGACCAGTTTGATAGGACTGAATATCCCTGCTGATATAAAGTTGGGTTTCCATAAAAAGCAAGCCAAAGATTTCCAATGGCTGTTTACGAATTTCAAAACAAAAACGATCAATCAACCCCATGTCATCGATGGTTTCTTCGGATTTTTGGAAGCCATGGGCATTGGTCAAAGAAAACTGGTCTGGGAAATCCCGATTCCGGAAACGGCGAGAGCTTTTGCCAAAAGCAAAATACCCACACCGCCAAAACCCTATCTCATTGTTAATCCCTGCTCGAGTTCAAGATTCCGGAACTGGAGAAATTGGCGCCCTGAAAGGTATGCACAAATTATTGACTACGCTGCCAACCGATACGATGCCATAACCCTGCTGACCGGAGGACCCAACGATACGGAAAAAGCATATGGAGAAAACATATGTTGTATTTCTCGATCAGATCCCATTAATTTGATTGGAAAAACTAATTTGAAAGAACTTTTGGCCTTGTTAGAAAACGCTTCAGCGACAGTTTCACCGGACACGGGGCCGATTCATATCGCCAATTCTCTTGGGGTTCCAACGATTGGTCTATACGCGGGCAGTAATCCGCTTCGTACCGGCCCCTACCTCTTTCAAAATTGGGTTGTCAATGCATATCCGGAAGCGGTTAGAAATGAATTTGGAAAAAGTGTCGATGAAATCGGCTGGGGAAAAAGAATCCGGCAGCCGAACGTGATCGATTTAATCACTGTCGATGCGGTGAAGAAAAAAATTGATCAGGCACTGACGATGCCCCATCGTTCATTAGGGCCGGTATAATTCTATTTGGATCATACCCAAATCGCAGGGAAAAATGGAAAGTTTTTATATACGAGTCTTGGTTTTTACGTTGGTCCTATGCTTCCCTGTTTTTTCGAACCTTGTCGAACACGCCGGGAGTTCAATACTGATTCTATTAGCCTTACTCGGACTCCCCGTATGTTTGTCGAAGGGCAGACGGCCCGATTTGACCTGGCAGGAAAAAGGGTTAATAAGTTCATTTGTCTCGTATTTTGTGGTATATCTGATTTCTTTTGTTGTAAACACTCTGATCGGCGATCTTGAACAACTGCATACAAAACATTTGGAGAAGGAATTTTTTTTGCTATTTTTCATCCCGGTATATTTATTGTTCAAGCATATTAAATTGCCCCTATGGGTCGTATGGTATGGGGTTTTGACCGGGGCTGCTGTTGTTGGTATCTATGCGATGGTTGATTCGGGTTGGTTTAATTTGGGAAATCGCGTAAGAGGGGCGTACAATCCGATTCTTTTCGGAGACCTCTCACTACTGATGGCCTTTATGAATTTTCAGACCTTTGGTTTTTTTCGGCAAAAACATGCTGCTTTGGTGGCCCTTCCCTTACTCGGTTTTATTTTGGGCACAACTGCTTCTTTTCTAACCGGCAGCCGGGGAGCCTGGGCTGCCATACCTGTTTTCCTGGCAATTTTGTTATTCCAACTGAAGCGTCATTTCAAACCGCGAGTCCTTGGAGCGACGATTGGCGTTATTTTTCTGGCGTCTTTGGTTGTATATCAGATTCCCGTTACGGGTGTCGCTGACCGGATTAAGGGAGCCATTGAGGACTTTCGAACTTATTCAAGGGGCAACGTAACATGGGGAGGCGGGGTGGGAAACCGTTTGGAATCTTGGCGAGCAGCGTGGTTAATATACAGAAATCATCCGTTTCTTGGCGTCGGCCCGGGTGGTTATCGCTACGCTATTCAGGATATGATATCTGAAGGGACATTGAGACATGATCGAGAAGTTTATTTTAACCAACCCCATAATATATATCTTTCTGTTATGGTCGACACTGGGTGGGTTGGACTGGTGGTTTTGCTTTCCATCTTTCTTCTACCATTAAATATTGCCCGATCACGGATCAGGAAAGAAGAAAAAAATCCTGAGGCGGCTTATTCGATCTTCATTCTCGTATCCGGTTTCATGATTTTTGGCTTGACTGAAACCGTGTTTGGTCGCAGTGTTTTTGTATCGTTTTATCTTATCATGCTGGCTGCTCTACTTTCTCAACGAAATGAAATCGTTGAATGTTGAGCCGGTAAGATAACCTGCTTTGATTGTTTTGAGTTTATGTCGGATTTGAGCTTATACTCTAACCGTGTTGCCATGCTTGATTTTTACAAAATCGCTTACGGTGTGATAGATAAATCTACCCACGCCATCGGCCTGATTCCGAGAAGATTGTCTATCTTTATCGGAAATTTTCTGGGGCAGCTCTGGTTTTGTTTCGACAAGCGACACCGGCATGTGGCACTGGACAATTTGACCCACGCATTCGGGGATAAAATGACACCGGTTGAAATTAAGCGGCTGGCTCGGCAGGTTTTCAGAAATGTCGCGCAGATCATTTTTGAGATTGGGTGGTCGATGCAGCTGTCAGATGAAGATTTCAATACCTTTTTTTCGGTCGATGGTCTGTCCAATTTACACACTGCACAAAAAAAACAAAAAGGCGTGTTCCTTCTTACCGCCCATATGGGAAACTGGGAATTTTTACCGATCACCGCAGCGATGATAGGTCTTCAAGCCGGCACCATTTATCGCCCCTTGGATTTTTTGCCTTTGGAGCAATTTGTTAAATATATTCGGACCCGCTTTGGCGCAAAGGTGATCCCAAAGCGGCATTCGACGCGGACAATCCTAAAAAGCTTGAAACATGAGGAAAGTGTTGGGATTCTGTTGGATCAGAGCACCCATCGCGACAAAGGCGTTTTTGTCGATTTTTTTGGGCGAAGGACCTGTACGAACAAAGGGTTGGCACTTCTGGCATTAAAGACCGGGGCGCCTGTTATTCCCGTTTTTCAGGTTCGCGAAAAATCAGGTTTTCGAGCGAATTTTCTCCCCGAGGTCCCGCTGATTAAAACCGGAGATATCACGAAGGATGTAGAAGCAAATACCTTACAATATAACCGCGTTATCGAAACATTCATTCGCCGTTATCCGGATCAATGGTTCTGGGTTCATCGGCGCTGGAAGGTGGAACCCGATCCATTTCCGAATTAAAATATATACTCGAGTTTTGCACCCCCTATCGACCGGAGCATCGCCTTTGGCGTGTGGCGAAGTCGAGCCTCCGTGTAATGTAATCTAAGGTATGAAACTTGAGCATACCTTTCTTTTATAAAGCGAAAACATCCGAACCGTTCACTTGTCGCTGAACATAATCGCACTGATGCCGGATTATAAACGCACCCATGCGTCAAGGATGAAAGGAGGGAAAAATGGGAATCAATCAAGAGCTTCTGGAGATCCTCGCTTGTCCAAAATGCAAAGGGGACATCTATCTCAATGATGCTGAAGATGGACTTATCTGTGAAAATTGCAAACTTTTATATGAGATCAGGGATGACATTCCAATAATGCTTATTGATGAAGCAAAACCGATAGATTAAAAATCGGAGATTCAACTGAAAAACGACCGCAATCCCCAACAATAAAAGAGCCCTTGCCAGTTACTTCAGGGCATTTCAATATGTATCATGAGTAAGCCTCAACCCCCGAAACCAGGGAAATTGGTAATTGGTATTATACTCAAGAAAAAATCCTTTCTTGTACCTGTCGCGAATGAACTGGTGGAAAAATTTGGATCCGTTGATTTGGTAAGCGCATGGTTTCCTTTTACGAAAACCACGTATTATGAACCTGAAATGGGAGCCCCTCTTTTTCGGCGGATGCTGACATTCAAAAGACTCATATTGCAGGATGCTTTGGCAAAGATAAAGCTTCAAACAAATATCCTTGAGAGAAAATACTCGGTGAACCGCAGGCGGAACGTCAACATAGATCCGGGGTGCTTGCTTCACGAACGTTTTGTCCTCGCCACCGGTAAAAATTATACCCACAGGATTTTTATCGGCCATGGTATTTATGCAGATTTGACATTGATTTATAAAAAAGGATCTTTTCAGCCCCTCTCGTGGACCTATCCGGATTATGTTGAAAGTCGAATGCTTTCTTACCTCGATCAGGTGCGTGAGAAATATCTCATGGATTTAAAGCGAATATCCCAAAGTGAGATAAGTAAAAAAAGAATAGGTAAGGAATGAAAAAATGATCAGAAGCATGACCGCATTCGCAAGATCCGAAAAAATAGAAGAGGGATTTTCAATCGTAATCGAAATAAGATCGTACAACCATCGATATCTTGATATCGCTTTGCGTGTTCCCAGTGGGTATCTTCCTTTAGAAGATAAGATAAAAGGTCTTGTCACCGATAGCGTAACCCGGGGCCGAGTTGAAATTTTAGTATCAATTAAAGAGGATATCCAAGACACACTTGCTTTCGAGATAAACGAGTCGAAGGCTGCAAAGTACTATGATGCACTTGTCCGGTTAAAAGAAATGTTGAAATTTCATGGTGAGATCCCCTTGGATCTTTTGGTTAAACAAGAGGACATTATAAAACCAATATGGATGAACAAAGACTTGTCGGCCGCTTGGACGGCGGTAAAGCGTTGTCTGTGTGAGGCTCTAAACGATCTTGAAGGCATGAGGAGACAGGAGGGGGAAGCCTTAGCAAAGGATTTTGACAAAAGGCTCGCGTGCATCGAAAAATATATTGATCATATCGAAAAAGACTCGCTTGATCTGATGCAGCATTATCAGACCCGGTTGAGGGAGCGTCTGTCCGCGTTGACGAAAGGTATGGTGAATTTGGAACCTGAAAGGATTATGCAAGAGGCGGCATTTCTTGCTGAACGAAGTGATATTACTGAAGAAATCGTGAGGGCCAAAAGCCATCTTCGGCAATTTCGTTTATTTATGGATTCAGAGGAACCGGAAGGTCGAAAGCTCAATTTCTTATTGCAGGAACTTAACCGTGAATTCAACACAATTGGATCCAAGACAGAAAGTGCGAATGCCGTTCATAAGGTTGTTGAAGTCAAATCTGAACTTGAAAAGATGAGAGAACAGGTTATGAACGTGGAGTAAATAGTCGAAGGAGAACGTGTTATGGAACAAAGTTTATTAAATATCGGTTTTGGAAGCACGGTGGTCGCCGAGCGGATTGTCGCCATCGTATCGCCCAATTCTGCGACCCAGATATATCTCTCATCTCCGATAAGACGCCTTAAAGATGAAGCCAGGAAGGAAAGACGCCTGGTGGATGTAACCCACGGTCGGAGAACCCGTTCTATCATTATCATGGACAGCAATCATATCATACTCTCTGCCATCCACCCAGAAACCATATCCCAGCGTTATGCGACCCTGAGGGAGTCGTAATAGTTTTTTATGGAATGAGAATCGATATCCCGATGATTCCTGGTACCAAACAGTGAACTCCAAAAAGTCAAAAGCGAAAAATAAAGATCCAAAATTCAACAGAGCAACAGGACGTCTTTTTATCCTTTCAGCACCCTCAGGGGCAGGCAAGACCACACTTCGCAATGCAATTCTGAATCGTTTTCCGGAGATGATTTATTCGGTTTCATATACTACTCGAAAGCCACGTCCAGGAGAAAAAAACGGCAAAGATTACTATTTTATTAAAAACGAGGAGTTTGAAAAAAAGATCGAAAAAGATCAATGGGCGGAATGGGCAAAGGTACACGGTAATTATTATGGCACTCCAGCCGAATTTTTAGACGAGGGATTGGCCTTGGGTTTTGACATTCTCCTTGAGATAGATGTTCAGGGTTCTATCTTGATCCTTGAGCGATATCCTGAAAGCATCACGATTTTTATTATGCCCCCTTCACTGAAGATACTGAAGCAACGCTTGGGACAAAGGGGGGCGGATTCCAAGGAAGCCATTAAGAATCGACTTTTAAATGCAGAAAAAGAGATCGCGCAAAAAAATGTTTACCGTCATATTATTATCAATGATCAACTGCCAGAAGCAATCGGTGAGCTCGTTATGATTATCGAGCAATACCGCGATCATCAACGCCTCCCCGATTGTCCATTTGTCCCATAGTCGCAAGATATCATGTTAGAATAGATTTAAGAAATACGATGATATGTGGTTGAAGTTTCCAGCAACCCCCATCGTTTTTCATCCCTGGAGACGAAATCAATTTTGCTGTGAAAACAGAAATACTCTTTGGAATTCATCCGGTATATGAGGCGCTCAAGGCAGGTAGAAGAATTTTCTACGACCTGTACATTACAAAAGATACAACCTCAAGGCGATTAAAAAGGACGATTACTCTCGCGGAGATGAAAAAAATACCGGTAAAAAAAATTACGCCCTCCAAACTCAAGATGTTGTCAGGGACCGATACAACCCAAAGGATTGGGGCGAAAGTCAGCAGATATCCTTTATCCGAAATTATTGAAATTGTAAACAAAATCAAAAACAACGCTGGGAATCCTTTTTTGCTTTTGCTCGACAATGTGGTGGATCCTCACAATTTGGGTGCGCTAATTCGAACCGGAACCTGTGCTGGAATCGATGCAGTGATCATCACCAGGGATCGCTCTGCACCTCCAACCCCGGCAGTTTCCAAGAGCTCGGCAGGGGCACTGGAACATGTTGATCTGGCACTTGTGACCAACATGGTGAATACCATACGATTTCTAAAACAAAACGGTCTATGGATCATCGGAATGGATCAAAATGCAAAGCGATCTGCTTTTGAAACAGATTTAAGCTGTCCTGTTGCGATCGTTATTGGTGGGGAAGAAAAAGGGATTCGACCCCTGGTGAAGAGACAGTGTGATTATTTAGTTTCTATCCCTTTATTCGGTAAGGTAGATTCGTTGAACGCTTCAGTGGCTGGCGGCGTCACCATGTATGAAGTGTTCAGACAGCGAAACATAAACGCCGAAGGCGACGTTTCGATGGATTGGGGGTATGAGACTTGAGTTATAAGTTTCATTTTATGGGTCAGTCGTCTCTGGGCGTTTAGATGAATATCTGGGGCGACATATTTACTTCTTTGAAAGAAGCGCTTTTCCCGACCCGGTGTTTGATCTGTGGGACTTTCTATGATTTGGGAGAACACCATGACAAGGATCATTGCGAAGGTAAGTTTATGGATGCGACGGTTTTGATGTATAGCCCAAATGATATCTTTCAAAAACTAATGAATACGTTCCTGTGCCCGGCGTGTACGGCTGGTTTTGCAAATATTGAATCGCCCATTTGTCCTGTTTGCGGCATTATGTTTGAAAGTCGAGAAGGAGAAGATCATATCTGTGGTGAATGTATACTTGCTCCAAAAAGATTCAGGATTGCCCGTGCGGTTGGCGTTTACGATCGAACGCTTATGGCGGTACTTCATTATTTTAAATATAAAGGAAAAATTCAACTGGCACGACCCCTTGGACAACTCCTGTTCTGTGCCTTTACGCAAAACTGGAAGGAAAAGGAAATAGAGCTGATTGTCCCTGTTCCACTACATACGAAACGATTGAGAAAAAGAGGTTTTAATCAGGCTTTTCTCCTTATCAGGAATTGGGCCCTTTATGCCGAGATGGCCGACATCGAGTTAGACCATCTAAATATACGCAGAGATATCCTTAGCAGAAATCGATGGACAGAACCGCAGACAGGCCTCAGTCGCTATCGCCGGATGTCAAATATTAAAAATGTTTTTAACATCAAGGACTCATCAAAAGTAATCGAGAAGAGCGTCCTTCTAGTGGATGATGTTTATACAACCGGTGCAACCGCTGATGAATGTGCGAAAACATTACTTCAAAGTGGGGCCAAACATGTGGATGTGCTTACACTGGCACGGGCCATACGATAGGCAAAAGGGATTAGATTTAGGTAATTGATTAAGTTTTGGCACC
>DCWS01000077.1 GCA_002328165.1 Desulfobacteraceae bacterium UBA2156
TCAATTAAATTCGTATTGATTTATTAACATTATCAAGTCTTTTTTTTGTGTTGATGTAAGATAATATTCATTCTTAAGTTTTATTAACTTATTGAATATATTTATAATATATTCAACTATGTCTGTTTGAAATCATTTTTCCCTGAATTTGGTTTTTTTCTTGACATCTATTAATGAATGAAATATTACATTAATTGATTAATAATGTAAGAAAAATTCCAAATTTCTCCCATTATTAAACAAAATTAAGGAGAACGAGATGGAGCTTAAAGAAATTCAGGAAAGGATCAAGGCGGACAACATTGACACCTTGCGGATTGAGTACCCGGATCTCTACGGGATATGCCGGAACAAAATGGTGCCGGTTAAGCATCTCGAGAGGTTGGTGGAAGAGGGAATCAACTTCGCGCAGGCCATCTATGCAATCAATCTGGCCAATGATGTGGCACCGGAGACCGGATGTGGGTATGAGATCGAGTGGAAAGATATGACCATCGTTCCCGACCTTTCCACCTATGCTGTCCTGCCCCATCTTGAAAGAACAGCCCGTTTAATCGGCAATGCCTTCAGGGGAGGGGAACCGATTCCGGTCGACCCGCGGTATGTTCTCCAGCAGGTCTTAAAAAAATACGAAGACAAAGGCCTTCGGCCGGTTTCCGCATCCGAGCTGGAATTTTTCATTTACAATCCTGGTGAAAACGGCCCCGGCGCTTTGTATAACCCCATCTTATCCTCCATTTACCAGCAAAACCCAATGTTGGATCGCATGGGGTTGATGCAGACCCTGCAGAATCATCTGCTCAACGTGGGGATCGACGTTCTCTGTCTCAATCACGAATTTTTCCTCAGCCAGTGGGAAATAAACTGGATGCATGACCACGCACTCAATACCGCCGATCAAACCTTCACTTTCAAATACCTCTGCAAAGAATTTGCGGCTCAAAACAATTTTCATCTGACCTTCATGAGCCGCCCGACAACCGATGGCGGTGGCAGCGGTTACCATATTCATCTGTCGTTAAGTGATCAAAAGACCCGAAAGAACCTATTTGATCAACCGGAAGGTCAATTCGGGATGTCCGATTTGATGCGCCACTTTCTCGGCGGTCAGATGGCGCATGCGAAGGGAATGTCAGCCCTGCTGGCGCCAACCATCAATTCGTATAAACGGTACGTTCCGGACTCCTTTGCGCCGTACTACCTGGCATGGGGTCTGGACAATCGGACGGTCTACTGCCGTGTGCCCGAAGAGAGGGGCTCGGCCACACGAGTGGAAAACCGTGGGCCCTGTGCGGATGCCAATCCATATTTGGTCTTTGCCGCTGCTTTTGCAGCGGGAATGGACGGCATTGAGAATGAGATTGACCCGGGAGAGCACGCGGTGGGAGATATTTACGGCGTGGAACCGGGCATTTATGAATACATCCCGTTTTATTTGAACGAAGCGTTAACGGAATTAAAAGCGGATACCGTTCTCTGCGATGCGCTGGGGCCGGAATTGATCCGGGCATTTGTCGCGCTCAAGGAGGACGAACTGGCACGGTTCCGCAAACATGTTACCGACTGGGAGTTCAACGAATATGCCACCCAGTTATAGCACCTAAAGATGGACATCCCGGTATGATCCGACCCGGGGGGAAACAGACCTCGGTGGGGGAGCGAAACTCGACCCATAACCTTTAAATGAAAGTGGAGTAATATACCATGTGCGGAATAGCTGGGTTGATAACCCGGAATAACGAATCCCTTGGAACCGACTTGATCAACATGCTCAAGGAGCTGGTCCACCGAGGTAAAGATGCTACCGGGGTGGCGATTTATGAAAAGCGTAATGATGTTCAGCTCAGGGCCTCGATGACCAGTGCGACCCATGAAAAAAGTCTCTTGGACATCATCCAGACTTATGGCAGGGTCACCCATTCAAGAAGCTATCCCGGTTCCGGGATTTATACCTTTTTTGAAGGGTCCCTCGACATGGACCCGAACCAGGTGAGTCAAATGCATTGGGACATCGACTCCCATCCCGAGCTTTGTGTCCATTCCATCGGCCGACAGCTCAAAGTATATAAGGATCAAGGATCAGCCGAGGACCTTCAAAAGTCTCACGAAATCCAGGTTGGCAGGGGTACTCATGGCATCGGTCATGTACGGCTGGCCACGGAAAGCGTAGAGAACGTCAATTTTTCCCACCCGTATGTGTCATATCTTTACCCGGAGCTCTCCCTTGTTCACAATGGCCAATTCACCAATTACTTCAACATGAGAAGGCGTCTTGAAAACAAGGGCATCCGGTTCAAAACTGCCAATGACACGGAAGTGGCCGCCCACTTCATCGCATACGAGATGAAGGAGAATGGATATGACCTGGAGGGGGCGATTCATCTGGCGCTGGATACCTTTGATGGGATTTTTACCATTCTGGTTGCTACGACCGACCGGATCGGGGCGTTTCGGGATCGGTTGGCGTTCAAGCCGGTTGTGGTTTATGAAAAAGAGGACGGCACTGTTCTCTTCGGGTCGGAGCAGATCGCTTTAACCCCCATTGTTTCCGATGTCTATGCCACGGAGATGGAGCCAGGAGGAGTGAAGGTATGGTCCGTTTAGATATAAATGAGATGAGTACACGGGATGTGAATCAAAAGCTGAGGGAGTTGATCCTGCAAGATGATGAAATTGTGGTCGAAAACCCCCATTCGGTTCATAACTTTGCCACAGCTCTAAAAGGAAAAGGGACGATTACGGTGGAGGGAAGCACCGGTTTTTACACCGGCGGATTTTTACAGGGCCCCACCGCTATCATCAAAGGGAATACCGGTTGGTATACGGGGGACAACATGGGTGACGGAGAGCTCATTGTTGGGATGAACACCGGCAGCAATTGCGCACCCTCCATGGGGGGCGGTACCATTTTGGTTAAAGGGCACAGCGGCAGCCGGGCCGGTTGGGGAATGAAAGGCGGCAACCTGATCATCTGCGGCAACGCCGGTTTGTGGAGCGGTAAAATGACCATGGGAGGACGCATCATCATTTTGGGCACTGTGGGCCGGGGGATCGGCGAATCGATGTACAGAGGAATTATCCATGTCCTCGATCCAGAAGTCGAAGATAAACTCGGCGGCAATGTCATGGTCGTACCGATCGAGGATAAGGAGAAGAGAGAAGTAGAAACTCTTTTCAAAAAATACGGCATCGAACAAGCTGTAGATGGTTTTAGAAGCATCGTTCCGAAGGTTTATGGGCGACATGAGTACTTTTTGTTTAAACCAACCCATCAGCAGACAGGAGCGCAATCATGACGGAAAAAGAAAGGAAACCAAGGGCAAAGGATGTCCAAAGGGGTATCTGGAATCAAGAGGCCATCGCCGAGGTCAAATATAAAGCCGATATGGGCAAGCATCGTATCCGTGGCTGTGGGTCTACAAAAAAATATCCCACCTTTGACGATCTTTTAATCCTGCCTTCCCAGCTATCGCGTCTGTCCATCGATACATATCGTGAGGATTGTAAAACTCAGACGGTTCTCGGTGCAAGATATGCAAAAAAACCGCTGGTTGTTGAAACACCCATTCTGATTTCAGGCATGTCCTACGGTGCCTTGAGCAAAGAAGCCAAAACCGCCCTGGCCAAGTCGACCCAGACTGTCGGGACCTCAATTAATAATGGTGAGGGTGGTCTATTGCCCGGGGAAAGTGAGAACTCTTATAAACAGGTCGTTCAAATAACGCCTAGCCGAATGGGATTTTCTTTGCGAAACATTGAGGCCGCCGATGCCCTGGAACTGGTAACCGGCATCGGTGCAAAACCCGGTCTTGCCGGTCATCTGATGGGAAACAAAATTACAAAGGAAATTGCGGAATTCAGACAGCTGCCCGAAGGTATCGATCTTCACAGCCACCCCCGGCATGGGGACATCTTTGGCGCGGACGATATGGTGCTCAAGGTCGAGGAACTCAGAGACGTCACCGACTATGAAATCCCCATTTTTGTAAAGATTGCTGCAGGCCGTGTCAGAGAGGATGTCAAAATCGCCGTGAAGACCGGCGTGGATGGGATCGTCATCGATGGTGCTGAAGCAGGTACAGGAGCTGCGCCGGTGGTTGCTTCAACTCACCTGGGCATTCCGATCCTGCCGGGGTTGGTCCAAGGCGCTCGCGCCCTGGAAGAGATGGGGGTAAAGGAAGAAGTCAGCCTGATTGTTTCGGGCGGTATCAAGGATGGCGCAGACGTTGCAAAGGCGTTGGCCCTGGGAGCGGATGCGGTGGCCATCGGGACTGGGGCTATGGTTGCAATGGGGTGTGTGGTTTGTCTCCGGTGTCACGAAGGAAAGTGTGCATACGGTATCGGCACCCAGGATTCGGAGCTGCGGAAACGGTTGGATACCGATGCCGCTGCCCAACGGGTGGCCAACTATATCCAGGGCATGACCTATGAAGCCGTAATCCTTGCGAAGGCTGCGGGCAAAACCGCTTTGGCGAATATGGAGAGGGAAGATCTGCGTTCTCTGACCCTGGAGGCCTGCGCAATGACCGGAACGCCCCTGGCCGGAACAAACTTCGCATTTACCGAACCGTTTGGTTTTTTTTGAGAGTGAACTGAAGTGTTGAGCATGCGGATAGACGATCATCCCATATTGGGAACGTTTGAAAAAGGCCAGAAGGTTTCCTTCGTATTTGATGATAAAGCGATGGAAGGTTTTGAAGGGGAGCCGATTGCCGTTGCCCTCCGAAGCAACGGTGTGAAGATCCATCGTTACACGATGAGGAGAAATCAGCCCCGGGGCATTTTCTGTGCCATCGGACGTTGCACAGATTGTATCATGGTCGTCGACGGCACGCCGAATGTGCGAACCTGTGTGGAGCCGTTGCAGAAAGGGTCGGTGATCCAGACTCAAGTTGGCGCCGGTCCGGAAGTCACGAGGAAGTAAATCGTGCGCAGATGTGAAATGATAAGTGTCGGAGCCGGTCCTGCGGGTTTGGCCGCTGCCACCGAAGCTGCCAGAAACGGTGTTGAAGTTTTAGTTTTTGACGAAAATGACCGGCCCGGTGGACAGCTTTTTAAACAGATTCATAAATTCTTTGGGTCAGAAGAACATCATGCCAAGGAGCGGGGTTTTGATATCGGATACGGTTTTCTAGAGGAGGCTGAGAAGCTGGGGGTCGAAGTCTCTTTGAGCTCTGTGGTCATGGGAATCTATGAGAACCGGACGATGAATGTCCTGATCAGAGATCGGATTGAGCAGGTAAGGGCGGAAAAGATTTTGGTTGCCACCGGTGCGTCAGAAAACATGATTCCATTTCCAGGCTGGACTCTGCCGGGCATAATCGGCGCTGGAGCGGCCCAGACCATTGCCAACATTCATGGAATAAAACCGGGCGAGAATCTGCTTATGGTCGGGTCGGGGAATGTCGGGCTCGTGGTGGCTTATCAGATGCTTCAAGCGGGTTGTCAGGTTTCAGCCATCATAGACGCTGCTCCCCGCATCGGTGGATACGAGGTTCATGCGGCCAAGGTGGCTCGATATGGTGTCCCGTTTTTCATGTCCCATACCATCACGGAGGCGGGCGGAGAAAAATGGATTGAAAGTGCGACGATCAGCCAGGTCGATAAAGAATGGAAGCCGATTCCAGGGACCGAAAAAAAATTTGAACTCGATACGGTCTGTATTGCAGTGGGTCTCAACCCAATGACGCAGCTCCTGGATATGTTAAGCTGCAAAATGGTACCTGTCCCGTCTCTGGGCGGAAGGGTTCCTGCGCATGACCTGGGCCAGGAAACGTCTATTCCGGGTATTTATGTAGCCGGCGATTCGTCCGGTATTGAGGAGGCCAGCACAGCCATCATCGAGGGCCGGATTGCGGGATTGGCGATTGCGCACAGCTTGGGATATATAGATGACTCGTCCTTTCTGGAACAACGTGATCGGCAATTCAAAAGCATGGTGGGGCTGCGGAGCGGTTCCCACGGAGAGGCGCGGAAAATAGCAAAAGAATATATAAATGCAGTGATGAAAGGATAGTTTCATGTCCAAGGGGATGTCAGAAACAGGATATCTCTCAGATGAAGAGCTGGATAACGGTCCTGGTATCCCTTCCGAGGGGAGACGGCGTAGAGGCCCGGTGGCGGTGCTTGAATGCATTCAGGATATCCCCTGTAACCCCTGCGAAGCGAGTTGTCCGGAAGGTGCTATCCAGGTGGGTGAGGACATCACCAATCTTCCCCATCTGTTGGAAGAGAAATGTATCGGATGTCAATCCTGCTTACCCGTTTGCCCTGGACAGGCTATTTTTTTAGTCGATGAAAGTTCGACGGAAGACGTTTCCAGGGTAACAATGCCATACGAATTTTTGCCATTACCGGAAAAGGAAGAGACTGTCATCGCATTGGATCGTGCCGGGCAGGAATTGGGCGATACAACGGTCATAAGAGTTCGGAAAACAGATAAAATGGACCATACTGCTTTGGTCACCATTGAGGTGCCGAAAGAATGGTCCATGAGAACCAGAGCGTTTAAATTAAAACGATAACTCAAACCAGGAGGAAATGAAAAATGAACGAACAAGCGCTGGGTATGGTAGAGACCCGAGGACTGGTAGGTGCCATTGAGGCTGCCGATGCCATGGTCAAAGCCGCAAAAGTGAGATTTGTGGGAAGGGAATTTGTAGGTGGCGGTCTTGTGACGGTTTTCGTCCGCGGGGATGTTGGTGCGGTTAAAGCGGCAACAGATGCCGGCGGTGCGGCGGCCGGAAGGGTGGGCGAACTCATCTCAGTACATGTCATCCCAAGGCCTCACGGAGACGTTGAGTTTACTATTCCCAAGGCGGAAGAATAACCGTTTCACATTGTGTTGAACCGAAACAGCGAGTGCATTCCCCGCAGCTTGTCGAAGTGCAGCGTAGATTTATTCGCCTATGGAGTATCCTTACATTTAAGGTTGCGGAGTTCTTCAATCTTGATTTTGAGAGGGGTTCCTCTCTTTTTCAGGGAAGATTTGCGTTCGGTATTTTGTGAATTCTCAGAGATATGGCTCTAAACATTCAGTTTATAACCCACCCCGGACCCGGTGTCATCAGCATCTTGATGACCCGGATGAGCACATCCGGTCGAAAAACGGTTGAAATGATCGATTTGAGCGCCGTTGGGCTCGTCCAGGGTCGTTTGATAGATATGATCTACGCGTCTGATATCGCAGAGAAGTCTGCAAACGTTCAGGTTTTTGATCTCAAAGGAACCTGTCCGCAACATCTGACGATGATCGGTATTTTTGGCGAGATTGCGGCTGTGAAAGCCGCGCTGGATGCCATATCCGCTGAGGAGGGATTGTAGCAGTGGATTTCATCGATTTGGTGTAATCCGATCATTGTAAACAAGCGTAAAGGTAGTTGGGTATGATACTCGGTAAAATTGTCGGAGATGTCTGGTCGACCAAAAAGAATGACAAAATCCATGCGTTAAGACTTCTCTTTGTCCAGCCCCTGGGGAAGGATTTAACCCCGTGCGGAGAAATGCTGATTGCTGCAGATGAGATTGGGGCAGGGATGGGGGAGATGGTAATTGTCACTCAAGGCGCACCGGCCATGCAGGCATTTAACAAAGATTCGTTGATTCCTGTGGATGCCGTGGTGGTCGGTATTGTCGATAACCTTGAAATACCGGAAAAGCCAGACGCCGACGGATAAATGATAAAACAGGAGATTGTAGAAAAAGTCAGGGCCGCAGGCGTCGTAGGGGCAGGTGGCGCCGGTTTTCCCACCCACGTCAAACTCGAAGCGGATGTTGAAAGGGTGCTCGGGAACGGGGCATCCTGCGAACCGCTTCTGATGAGCGACCTTTTTTTGGTGGAGAACGAGTCAGAAGATATTCTCAGCGGCCTTTCCATGGTGATGCAGAGCACTGGGGCCGGACGTGGAACCCTCTGTCTCAAAGAGAAACATTTCGAAGCCTTTGGCACACTGGAAAAAATGATCTCAAAGCACAAAATAAAAGATATCGATATTTTTAGACTGGGTGATTTTTATCCGGCAGGCGACGAAATGGTTTTGGTCTATGAAGTAATGAATCGGGTGGTGCCTGAGGGTGGCTTCCCGCTACAGGTGGGGGTTGTGGTAAATAATGTTGAATCTCTTCTCAACATTGCCCGGGCTGTAAAAACCGATAAACCCGTTACCGAGAGATATCTGACCGTTGCCGGGGAGGTGCAAAAAAACTTGGTTGTGAAAGTGCCGGTCGGTATTTCTGTGGGTGAAGTCATAAACCTTGCCGGCGGTGCAACCATTAGTGATTTTAAAGTTATTGTCGGGGGACCGATGATGGGGCAGGTTGTCACCGATCTTTCCACGTCGGTGGACAAGACCACAAGTGGAGTAATTGTTCTACCCATCAATCATAATGTCATTGCCGGCAAAACAGATGATCCGGAAAGAATCAGACAGATTACCCGTTTGTTTTGTTGCCAGTGTTCGCGGTGCACGGATCTGTGCCCAAGGACACTGCTGGGTCATTCCCTTGAATCCCATAAAATTATGCGGCAACTAGGGGTCGGGTCCCAGCTGGTCTCCGAGGCGTTGTTAGAGGATGCGCTCATCTGTTCAGAATGCGGCATATGTGAAAAGTTTGCATGTCCGATGATGATTTCTCCACGGGAGGTCAATGCACAGATCAAGAGAGAAATGATGGAAAAAGGTGTCGACAGATCTCCCAAAAAGATCGACTATCAACCCTCGGCTTTCAGAGATGTTCGTAAGATCCCAACCAAAAGGCTTATGGAACGTTTGCAGGTGAGCCGGTACGACCAACACCCTGAAATTTTTACAGGGAAAATAGAGGTAAAAAAAGCAACGATTCCGTTAAAGCAGCACATTGGAGCACCGGCAATACCTGTGGTTAAAACCGGAGACCGTGTCGATAAGGGAGATCTCGTCGGGGAGATTCCGAATAAGACATTGGGTGCCAGGGTCCACGCCAGCATCTCCGGTGTGGTGGAATCCGTGGGAACGGACGTTGTAATCCGACAATAAAAGGTGGAACCTTTGAAAAACATCGCTTTTTGCCCAAAATAAAAATCAGCATTTTTCAAAGATCTCTAGGTGTAACGAATGGATTATAAGGCCATCGGGCTCATTGAAACAAATAGTGTTGCCAAAGGAATTGAGTGCGCCGATGAAATGATCAAGGCAGCTGCCGTGGAGCTTTTGATGGCCCGCAGCGCATGTCCGGGCAGATATTTGGCGATGATCTCAGGTGATGTAGATTCAGTCGAAAATTCCGTCGATGTTGGAAGCGAAGTGGCCGGCGAGTTTCTTGTTGGAATATTTATCATTCCCAATGTGCATTCAACGGTCTTTCCGGCTTTGGGCTGTGTCACCCCGATGCCTTCGATGAATGCCCTGGGTATCATCGAAACATTTTCCACTGTTTCTTGTATTGTTGCGGCCGATGCCGCGGCAAAAGCAGGGGATGTTGAACTGATTGAGATTCGCTGTGCCACAGGTCTGGCCGGGAAATCCTATGTCACACTGACCGGCGACGTCGGATCGGTTAATGCTGCTGTTGATGCCGGTATCGCTGAAGTGGCGGAAGAAGGGATGATACAGAGCCATGTGGTTATCCCTTCCCCAAGCAAGGAGCTTTTTTCAAGACTGGCATAATGGAAACAATTGAAAAAATTGGCTGGATGCTAAATCAACCCGAACGGTGGGATTTTTCAGGAACGGAAAATCTGTACGCGGGTGTTGATCTTGGTACCTACAAAACCATCGTTATTGTGGTCGATGAGAAGGGAACGCCGCGTGCAGCAAACCTGCGTAAGGCTGAAGTGGTGCGGAGCGGGCTGATCGTCGATTATATAAGTGCCCTGGATATTGTCCGAGAGCTGATGGATGAGATCAGAAACTGCAGCCCCCAGAAGATAAATAAAGGAGCCACCTCATTTCCACCGCAAACCGAAACCGCCAATATCAACACTACAAAATATATACTCGAAAGTGTTGATCTAGAGGTCCTCAGGGTACTGGATGAACCGACAGCCGCAAGATTCGCACTCAATATGAGGGATGGGGCCATAGTCGATGTGGGTGGTGGCACAACCGGAGTGGCGGTCATAAGGGATGGTGAAGTCATTTATACCAATGACGAGGCGACCGGAGGAGAGCATCTGTCGCTGGTTTTGGCCGGACATCTGAATATCAGTTATGAGGAGGCCGATCAGATCAAGTTGAAAAAGGAAAATACGCAACAGATACTTTCCATCGTTCAACCGGTCATCGATAAAATATCAAGCATTGTCGGGTCCTTTTTGAATAATTTTACCGGAATCGACACAATTTATCTGGCAGGTGGAACATGCGAGCTTGATGGGCTAGCTGAAATTGTTTCTAAAAACCTAAACCTTGTGACCTTCCGGCCAAAGGCGCCGCAATTCATTACCCCTTTCGGCATTGCCCTTTCATGTCTTAAAACAAATGGACATGATGCTGAGGTAGGAAAATGGCCAATCTGAAAAAAGAAGAAATCAGACGATTTGTCCTTGATGTCTTAAAAGAGATGGGATCAACCGGAAAGAAGGAAACAAAATCGGTTTCAACGTATTCAAAGGGACCCTATGTATTCTGCATCTTCCACGCCGGTGTTCGTAAACTGGACACGGCGTTGAAACAGGTCCAACTGATTGGAGAACAGGCGGTTAAGTGTGGAATATACACGGGTGAGTCTGCTCGGGGTCGGGTTTGCGGGGGTGATGTCAGGGAGAAAGCAGGGACGCGCTGTATTCTTGATAATGTAAAGACAGACGGGTTGAATAAGGTTTTGGAAAGGGCGGATCTATTGGTACTTCCCACCTTTTGTCTCAGGGTGGCTGCAAAAGTGGCCAATCTGATATGTGATGATCCTGAATCGAGTCTCGTTCTTTCTGCTCTGCTGCAGGGGAAAAGGATTTTGGCGACCCGAGACAGCTTCCTGGTCTGTGACATTCTGGTCAATGCGAGGCTAAAAAAAGAAATAGACAATATTTTGGAGAAACTGCAAAGTTTTGGAATGGTTTTCTGTGAAACCGGGCAGTTGAACGAGATGTTCCAGCAGTTGATCGTTGAACAGAAAAATACCGAGGGCGCTGAAGATAAAGCACCTCTAACGGAAGTGGCTGCTTCTACGGTAAAATTTATCAACGCAAAAGATGTTTACGCAGCTGTCGATCAAAAGAAGCATACCCTTGCGCTTTCTCCCGGCGGCATTGTAACCCCCTTGGCGAAAGATCTGGCAAAGGAGTATTCAATCAAGATTGTTAAGACCTGATCAATCATGCGATCGGTATTTCCCATCAAAAAAGAAGCATTAGAAAAAAACCTTTGGTTAAAATTTCACATCAGGGAGACATATTTATGGCTGAACTGAGGGCCTTTTGTCATTTGGATCGGATGCAACCACAGTTTGCATCTTTATTTGCGTCCCGCTGCCGCGGTTTCCTCTCCGTGGAGGGTATGGCCTCTTTATTTGTGGAGGTGGTCCCCGGCATTGAAATCAATCGCTTAACTGATATTGCCCTAAAAATTACAGGTTCTCTCCCGGGTGAGATGATTGTTGAGCGTCGTTACGGGATGCTGGAAATCCATTCCTTTGAGCAGGAAGAAGTGCTTCACGCCGGTCAGATGATTTTGGATGAACTGGATTTAAAAGTAGAAAATCGACTGGCGCCGGCTATTTTAACAACCAGCGTAATCAACAAGGTTGATCCGTATCAGGCGGTGATTATCAACCGCAACAGCAGTGGAATGCTCATTTTAGGGGGTGATGATGTTTACCTTCTAGAAGTTACACCGGCTGCCTATTCTTCCATCGCAGCCAACGAAGCGGAAAAACACTGCAATATACGACTGGTTGATATCCGGTTCTTTGGAGCTGCCGGGCGGGTCTACATGGCAGGAAGCGAATCCGAAATTCAGGCAGCGGCAAAAAAAGTGGTTGACACCTTAACCGGTCTTGAGGGGAGAAACCAATGATTGGAGGATTTAACCGATGCAACAGGCTTTGGGATTGATTGAAACAAGAGGGCTGGTGGCTGCCATTGAGGCTGCAGACGCGATGGTTAAAGCTGCCAACGTCAAACTGTTGGGCCGTCAGAAAGTCAAAGGCGGATTGGTATCTGTCATGATTTCCGGGGATGTGGGTGCTGTTAAAGCAGCTGTCGATGCAGGCTCGGCAGCATGCGGGAAGGTGGGTGAGCTTGTTTCTATCCATGTCATCCCCAGGCCGAGAGACGATATTGAGCATATTATTCCTAAAGGACCGCCAGAGGAAAAGCCGGCGGATAAGAAAAAAACACCAGCTCGGAAGCGGAAACCAAAAAAACATCATAAAAGTCAGGGGAAGTAAGTGGCACCTGTTTTTATATTCATCGAAGATATCCAGAAGGCTCTAGATTCGGACAAAAAGGAAATCATGATCCCCCGGGAGACGAGAATTTCAGCGGCAGCCTTCGATCTGATTAAGGGCAATGACATCCGGATTCGTTTTGTTGGCGATCAAAAGGATGATGCTTTAAAAGCGCCTGTCGATCCGACGCAGGAGACGCAGGCATCTCCTGCTGTTGGCCGGATATCAGATGGAGAACTGGAAAAAGTTGTCGACCTAGTTATCAGCCGAATCAAAGGGGCCAAGAGTCAAGAATCCTCTGAAACCGTGAAAAAAGAAAACGGACCTACGGATGACGACCTGGTGATTTGCCGGTGCGAGGAGATTACCAAGGGAGAGATCAAGGAAGTGATCAAAAATGGGATAAAGACCCCAAATGGTATCAAGCGTATTACCCGGGCGGGGATGGGGCTTTGTCAAGGACAGACATGCCAGCGGTTGGTGACGCAGATTCTGGCCACCGGGCTCGGTATCAATCCGACTGAGATTAAACCGACGACAGGACGGGCGCCGGTCAGACCGGTTTCTTTTTCGGCTTTTTCGACTGGATAATGCAAAAGATATTTCAACATTCCCCATAAACAACGGGAGAACAGATGCCCAATAAAGCAGATGTGGTCATTATCGGCGGTGGTGTTACGGGGAACGCCATTGCATATAACTTGGCCAAAGAAGGACTAAAACCAGTCGTTATCGAGAAGTCGGACATCGGAGGAGAAGCCTCCGGTAGCACTGGTGGCGGTGTCCGCCAGTCGGCTCGAAATCTGAAAGAGATGCCTATGGCCATGGAAAGCATTCGCTTATATGGCCAACTCCATGAAGAATTGGGCATGGATGTTGAGTATGTCAGGGAAGGGAACCTTCGATTATGTACCAGTGAAGAAGAATTAGAGACCATGCGCACCTCTGTTGAAAATCAGAAATCGGTCGGGCTCAATCTTGAGATGATAGACCGAAAACAGATTCTGAAAATCAACCCCTTTGTGGGCGAAAAAGTAATCGGTGCCGGCTACTGCCCCACAGATGGCCATGTGAACCCCTTCCTAGTCACCTATGCTTTTTTTAAAAAAGCAAAAAGTCTTGGCGCATTGTACCACACCCATGAGGAAGTGACCGACATAAGACTGAGGAGGGGTAAAGTGGTTGCGGTCATTACCGATAAACAGGAGGTTGAAACTGATCTGGTGGTCAACGCCGCAGGGATAACCGGGCGAAAGGTCGCAAATATGGTTGGGATCGATCTGCCGATGCGGCCGGTTTTTACCGAGGCTTTGATAACCGAACCTTACCCACCTTTTTTTAAACAGATGATCGGACATGCCAAAGGACTTTTTTACGGCCGCCAAACGGTTCATGGCCCCTTTCTTTGGGGTGGCTTTGTTGGCACCGAAACGTTTATCCACCAGGGAGGCAAGCCACTCTTCCACTTTATCGGTCCCGCCATTTCCCGGATGGTGATTGACTTTTTTCCCATTCTTAAAGATTTCCATGTCATTCGCACATGGTCCGGACTCATCGCTCAGATGTCTGACGGAATACCGGTTCTTGGCCTGGTTGATGAAGTCCCCGGGTTTGTGTTTGCGACAGGATTCAGCGGGCACGGTTTTGGACTGGCTCCTGTAATCGGCCGGCTCATTTCAGAATTAATTATGGATTGCGAAGCTTCTATTCCGATAAATGACTTCTGTTATTCACGGTTTTACAGAGGCGGTGATCACGAATGCGCTTGTAAAGGAAACGCGGCCTGTACAACAGTTACCGCCATCTGTCCCAACAAAAGGGAATGGCTGAAAAGTATATGAAAAGATGAGGGATTATGGTCGAACTCAGGGCTTTTTCCTATATGGATGAATTGCAAAAACAGTTTGTCGGTTACATCAGCACAACTGCCCGTGGGTATTATCCGGTTGCCGGCCAGGCGGCATTATTTTTAGAAATTGCCCCTGGAATCGAGATCAATTCACTTACGGATGTACTCATGAAAAAAGCGAACGTTCGACCCGGTGCCATGGTCGTGGAAAGGATCTTTGGCATGTTGGAAGTGCATGCGGATTCCCCGGCGGACGTTCATATGGCAGGTGAAGTGGCATTGGATTACTTGGGACTAAAGGAAGGCGACAGGCTAAAACCAAAAATATTGGCGACCGAAACCATAGAAAGAATAGAGCCCTATATGAGTCAGATCGTCAACCGCTTTCGGGACGCCAGCATGGTTTTATCAGATGAAACTCTTTATATCTTAGAATGTGTTCCAGCCGGGTATGCTGGATATGCGGCCAATGAGGCTGAAAAAAAAGCCGATATCAAGTTGATCCACCTCACTGTCTTTGGTGCCACCGGCCGGGTCTATTTGGCCGGAACCACCTCCAACATTCAAGCAGCGAAAGAGGTGGCAGAAAGTTCTTTATTGGCATTGGATGGCAGGTGAAACCGATAAACTCTTTTTGATTTTTTGCTTATGAATTCAGCTAAAAAAGATTTATTTGATAAAATTGTCAGGGTCTACCCCAATCTTTCTCCCAAAAAGAAACGGGTAGCGGATTACATTATCAAAGATCATAAAAAGCTTTTTCTGATGACTGCCAGAGAGATTGCTCAGGAATGCCGGGTCAGTGAGCCAACCATTATTCGGTTCACAAACGACCTCGGGTTTTCAGGATATCAGGGGTTTGTTCAGTACATGAAGGGACTCCTCCATATCGAATTGACGGCGGTTGAAAGACTGATAAAGGCCAGCCAGCAGTCAGACCAAGCGGATACCCTCGACAAATATTGTCAAAATGCAATACGCAATCTTGAAAATTTACGAAGTTCGATCTCTAAAAAGGAGCTGAAAAGAGTTGCCAGGGTCATTCATAATGCTGAACAGGTATATGTTGTCGGGTATCGGGCATCGACCACATTGGCTTTTTATTTCGGTTATCTCCTCGGTAAAATTCTCGAAAATGTCTTCCTGGATACATCCCTATCCTGGAAACTCATGGATAAAATCGCGCGAAATGGCAAATCAAGCGTTATGTTTGTTATCGCTTTCCCCAGATATCCGCTGAAAGTTATTCGCCTTCTGGAATATGCCAAAAGATATCGGGTAAAAATCATCGGTCTCAGCGATACACCAAAATCCCCCATCATCGCGCTTTCTGATCAATATATTCTTATCGACCTTGAATCGGTGTCATTTATAGATCCTTTTGCCCATATAATTACATATCTTGGCGCCCTGATTCATGAAATTACTTTTTTAGATCAGCAGCAGGCCATGAAATATCTTTCCAGGTTTGACCATGCTGCAAAATCAGGGAAAGAATTCTTCACGGAAGAAAACGCTGATTTGGAAAAGAAGCAAAAATTCGATCATTCATATCTCACATCATTTTGGCCCGGTGATCACACACATCAACCGGGTTAGGAACAAGTGCTGAAACCCCGGGAGATCGGCATGCGTCTTGATAAAGGACAAATCGAACAAATAGTTGAACAAGTCGTTAGATGTCTTCAGGCAGAAGGCCCCAAACGGTTGGATTCTTTGAGAAACTCTACGGGATATAGCGGGATAGCAGATGGTGTCTTCCAGGACATGGAAGATTGTATCCAAGCCGCTTCCACCGCTCAAAAAAGACTGTTGGCTCTGCCGTTAACCGTTCGTCAGGAAATCATCCGAGCATTGCGCAGGGTTGGTATCTCCAATGCCGAAACGTATGCCCGACTGGAATTTGAAGAGACGAGATTGGGCAAGCTTGAAGATAACGCGAAAAAAAATCTATCCGCATGCGAAGTCCCGGGCATGGAGGATCTTTCCCCTGAGGTCTATACCGGTGATAAAGGGGTAACCATAATTGAACGAATTCCTTTTGGTGTGATCGCTTCGATAAATCCAATAACCAACGGCTCACCGACGATCCTGCATAATGCTATCATGATGTTATCTGGCGGCAACACAGTAGTGAATAACCCCCATCCCAAAACGTGGGGCGTGGCATCCAGGGTGATCAAGGATCTGAACAAAGCGGTCGTTGAGGCCGGTGGGCCACCGAACTCTATTTGCAGTCTTGAGGAACCATCGGTCGAGTCGGCCCAAAAGTTGATGACACATCCCGGTATAAGAATGATTGCGGTTACCGGCGGGCACGGGGTTGTGGCATTTGCCACCCAGACCGGAAAACGGGTTATTGCGGGCGGACCTGGGAATCCACCGGTGGTGGTCGATGAAACCGCTGACCTGAAACGGGCTGCAAAGTCTATCATCGAAGGAGCATCCTTCTCCAACTGTATTGCCTGCTCAAGTGAAAAAGAGATTTTTGTCGTTGAACCGGTGGCTGACCGGCTGAAGGAACTGCTGAAGGATTACGGCGCCTTCGAGATCACAGCGGCACAGGGTGAAGAATTGATCAAACATATATTTACGGAAATCAAAGCACCCGGAGAACCGGGGCTCATCAACATGGATTTTATCGGCCGGTCACCCCGAACGATTTTAAAATCGATCGGTCTGGAAGTGGGTCCTGCCGTAAAGATAGCCATTTTGGAAACCGATCGAAACCACCCCCTTGTTTGGACCGAACAGATCATGCCGGTTTTGCCGTTTATCCGTTGCCAGGATGCTGATGACGCCATAGGAGCAGCGATCGCCGCTGAACAGGGATACGGCCACACAATGGCCATTCATTCCAACAACCTGGAAAACATAAAAAAAATGGCCGGTATGGCCAAATGTGCCGCATTTGTTAAAAATGGGTCCTGCGGTCTGGCAAGCGTTGGTGTTTCCGGAGAGGGGTATATCTCAATGCATATTGCGACCAACGGCGAAGGACAGACTCGACCAAGGACTTTTACCTTGATTAGACGCTGTGTCCTCTCAAACGATTTTCGATATCGTTTTGGGGCGGAGGTCCAGGGCCAATCGAAAACGGAATAGATGGTATGTTATGGATATTGATGAAAAACAGATAGAACAGATCGTAGGGATGGTTCTGGAAAGATTATCTCCATCTGATCAGAAAATTTCTCCTGATCGATCTTTTGAAAAAGGAGATGGTGTTTTTAGAGAAATGGAGGATGCGATCCATGCGGCGGTGACTGCGCAAAAGCAATTGGTCGGTCTGCCCTTGGCCACACGTGAAAAAATTGTTCAGGGCATTCGAGATGTTTGCTGGAACAATCGTAAAGAATATGGTCGCATGGAGTTAGAGGAGACCGATATCGGAGCGAAGGAAGGAACTGTCCTGAAATTGGAAGTGGCGTGCGGTGTTCCGGGTCTTGAAGACTTGACGCCAGAGGTCTTTACGGGGGACCGGGGAATTACCGTTATAGAGAGCATCCCCGTCGGAGTCATTGCTTCTATCAACGCGGTGACTAATGCTGCGCCGAGCATCGTCAGTAACGCTATCCTGATGCTGGCTGGTGGCAACACTGTGGTCAACAACCCCCACCCCAAAACCAAAGTTATTTCCGCCTGCGTGGTTCGTGATATCAATCAAGCCGTCGCCGATTGTGGCGGGCCGCCCAACTGTGTGAGCACCGTCGAAAACCCGGACATCCCCTCTGCGCAGCATCTGATGACCCACCCCCAGATCAATTTGATTGCGGTAACAGGCGGGCATCGGGTGGTTGAATTTGCCACTCAAACCGGCAAACGTGTCATCGCAGGCGGGCCTGGAAATCCACCGGTGGTGGTCGATGAAACCGCCGATTTAGATAATGCCGCCCAGTGTATTGTTCGGGGTGCTTCTTTGAGCAACTGTACCCCTTGTTCCAGTGAAAAAGAAATTTTTGTGGTAAAAACTGTTGCCAACCAATTAAAGGATCTCCTCAAGAAACACGGTGCATTCGAACTTACTGCTGAACAGGGCAGCGATCTGATTAAAGAGATATTCAAAGAAATTCGACCCGGCAGAGGCCCCAGTGTGATCAATATGGATTATATCGGCAAGCCCCCTCAGGTAATTTTGAAAAGGGCGATCGGACTGGAGATCCCGCCTGACACAAAAATTGCCATTTTGGAAACCGACAAGGAACACCCGCTCATTTGGACCGAGCAGATCATGCCGATTCTCCCGTTTGTCAGATGCCAGGATGCAGATGAAGCCATGGACATGGGGATTGCGGCTGAACAGGGGATGCGTCACACCATTGTTTTTCACTCCAATGATTTAAAAAACATCGCACGGATGGCGAGCATAGCCGATGCCTCTCAGTTTATCAAAAACGGGTCATCCATTGCAGGCCTCGGCGTTGAGGGAGAGGGATTCAAATCTCTGCACATCGCCACCGGCGGGGAAGGATTGACCCGGCCAAGGACATTCACGCTGGTCAGACGGTGTATCCTCACCGATGATTTTCGATATCGGTTTGGGTCATTATGACCGTTACCTCCAAATGGGGAACCGCATGGCTATGGACTTAATGAAGAGAGAAAATTTTTCATCCGGTGCACCTTTGGAAGAAAAAATCGGATACAGCCGGACGGTAAAAATTGGAAATCTTGTATTTATAGGCGGTACAACCACCACCAATTCAAAAGGGATAGTGGAGGGTGAAGGGGATGCCTACCTTCAGACCAGGATCATACTCGAGAAGATCGAAAAGGCACTGAAAAAGGCAGGAGCCAGACTTTCAGAAGTATACCGGGTCCGCATATATGTTACCGATATCAGTCGTTCAGAGGAATACATGCGGGCTTATTCCGAATTTTTCAAAAAGGTTAAGCCAGTTACCATTTTGGCAGAAGTGAAAGCCTTGGTTCGACCCGCTCATCTGGTGGAGATCGAAGCCGATGCCATTATCGGCTCATATCTTGTGCGCAAATAAGAACTCAAGTTTCGCATCTGATATTTTGAGAAAAGCCGCATCAGGCGTATACCTTGGAAGGCCGATGAAACTCCTTGAGCCTACAGAAATAAAGGGTTTACACTTGCCCAATCGTTTTATCCGTTCTGCCACATGGGAGGGATTGGCCGACGGGGATGGCGCTTGTACACCTGAGCTTGTGGATTTGATGCTCAAACTTGTCAAAGGGGGTGTTGGCTTGATCATTACCGGTCACACCTATGTCTCTTCAGCCGGGCAGGCCACGCCCTGGCAACTGGGCCTTTACAAAGACAGCCTCATTGAGGGTCTAAAAGAAATGACCGAGGCGGTTCATCGCGAAGGCGGCAAAATCATTCTCCAGCTGGCCCACGGCGGTCTCATGGCCAGATCCGAATTAACCGGCACCGCCCCTCAAGGGCCCTCTTCTGAAAAAGGTCAGGATAATGATCCGGGTCGGGGAATGGCCATAGATGAAATTGAGGAAACGATAGCGGCATTTGGCCAGGCGGCCAGAAGGGCAAAAACAGCAGGCTTTGACGGTGTTCAGATCCATTCAGCCCATGGATATCTTCTCAATCAGTTTCTTTCACTGGCCTTCAACCTACGGGAGGACAAATACGGGGGATCCATAGAGAATCGCGCCAGAGCGCTTTTGGAAGTCTACCATAGCATCCGGCGGGCGGTGGGCCGTTATTATCCGATCTTGGTCAAGATCAACTCCGAAGATTTTATGGAGAGGGGTCTAATCTTAAGCGATGTTATTCGTATTGCTGCCTTGCTGGACCATGCGGGTGTGGATGCAATCGAAGTGAGCGGCGGAACCTTTGTGTCGGGGCAACTGGGTCCCTGTCGGAACAAAATCATCTTTGAACGGGATCAGGCTTACTTTCGGAAGGCAGCCCGATTGCTAAGGGCGGCAATTAAGGCGCCGGTGATCCTGGTTGGGGGTATCCGTTCGTATCTTTTGGCGGAACGGCTGATGGTTGAAGGAGTAGCCGATTATATTTCCTTGTGCCGGCCGTTTATTCGCGAACCCTGGTTAATCAAACGGTGGGTGTCGGGTGATCTTCGAAATGCCACATGTATTTCATGTAACGCGTGTTTCGGTCCGGCCATGTCCGGTAAAGGCATTTATTGTGTGGAGGATAGAAAAATCGAGATGCGTGGCAAAAGAAAAGCTTCACCTTATTAATTTTCTTGCCCTGGCGGGTCCCGGTGATAAACTGATTCCAGAAGATCGGGGCCCTGGATATCAAACGGAGGATAACCCTATTGACACATTTCTTATAACTGCTAATATGGCCGTGAGTTAAGTCAAAAGGAGGTGATGCATTCGAATCATTTTTGCCGTGCTAAAATCGATGCATGATAGGTTTGAAAAGACCGTCCTGTCATAACCATCTAACAAAGGAGAAGACTCATGATAAGAAAAAAAAGCTTTTTAATAAGTGTTGGCGTGTTGGTCATTTTGTTTGCCGCTTCTCTGTGCATTGGTCATTTAACCGCCGAAGCAGCTCAGAAGGTTTACCGGATGAAGATACAATCGGCATGGCCGCGTGCGGACATATCGATGCAAATGCTTGAAAAGTTTGCAGCCGCCGCAGACAAAAGGAGTAACGGGCAGATAAAAATCCAGGTGTTTGCCGCACCGGAGATCGTCCCGGGTGAACAGACCCTTGAGGCGACAAAGAAGGGGACCCTGGATATGCTCCACAGTATCGGGGCATATTGGGGCGGAACCACACCTATCGGTGAAATCGAGTTCGGTTTGCCCCTAATGTGGGCCATGCCGCTTGGAAAAACAGTCAAGGAGAATTCGGAGATTGTTCGAGATTTCTTCCTTAACAGTGGGTTCGCAGAGCTGCTCCGCAAGGAATACGCCAAACAGGGTGTCTACTGGCTGGATATGCACTCTTATGGTGAGCTTTTTACTCTTGCCAGGGAACCGATCACCAGTTGTGCAGATATGCAAGGGAAAAAGTTCAGGGCAGAAGGCGCCTGGACAGACTTTTACAATAATATGGGAGCCCGCGGTACGTTTGTGGATGGCGGGGAGGCCTATATGGCTTTGAGCAAGGGCGTTATCGATACAACTCAGTGGGATGTCAGTGCCGTTACAGGTATGAATATACATGAAGTGGCTCCGTATCGAATTATGGGTGGAGGGAATGATGTGGTCCCCGGACACATACTGATCAACCTGAAAAAGTGGGAGGCTCTACCTGATAACCTTAAAGAGGCTCTAAAGGGTGCCGCTAAGGACTATTTTGATACTCTTAACGAAATTTATATGGAAGAAATGAAGAAAGTTGATGGGTTGGTGAAGCAAGGCAAAGTCAAACTAAGCTATTTTGATGATGCTTGCCTAAAAAAACATGAAGAAGTCGCCGCTAAATTGTGGGATGAAATCGCTAAAAGAGACCCGTCGGCTGTAAAGGCTGTCGAATTGGTCAAAGCGTGGAGAAAAACACTGAAATAGGATAAAAAGCGGTGCTTTTTATTGAAGGCTTTTTTGCTTTTCGCTTTTCAGCAGAGAGCAAAAAAGTAAAGCGCAGAGGGGGTGGGTTGTTGGTTCCCCGGTTAACAACGTTAGTACTCTTCTTTTTTGTGAAAAATCTTATTATTCGCCCCACACCGGATGCGGGTCTTTGTTAAATAAAAGGTGTGAAACTTAAGTTATTGATTCGTAAAGGGGGCTTTGGAATTGACCAAAGGGATTAAGGTTCTTTGTAATCTAGTTGATATTTTTACTCAAAAAACCAGCAAGCCGGCCAGCCTTTTGGTTTTTTTTATGATGGCCGTCACCGCAACGGAGGTTGTCGCGCGGTATGTGTTTAACAACCCAACCACCTGGGCTTGGCCGGTCAACAAGCAGCTTTTTGGTTTATTTATACTCTTCGCGGGCGTTTATACCACCTCTAAAAGCGGTCATATCCGGATCGAAATTTTATATGATAATTTCCCTCCCAAGATTCAATACATCGTAAGATTGATTACCCTGGCAGCATTGATCTGCTTTATGGGTGTTCTTGTTTGGCAGGGGGCATGGATGGGCTGGAACGCATGGGTGGTTAAAGAGGTGTCTGCACGCGCATTTCGTATCCCTCTGTATCCTTTTAAATTGCTCATTCCGGTATTTGCCTTTCTTTTCCTGGTTCAGGGAATCGCTGTTTTTATCAAAAGCGAGGATTGATCTTCTTTTAAAAAGTCTTTTATGAGCGGCATTGAGTCCCGCCAGCAGCGGGAGAAATAGCGGAATGAAATGCTGAATCTTAAAAATTGTAAATTGTTCGATCCATCCTCAAATGGTTTTTAGCGGAGGCCCATGAGCACCGAACTGGTGACCGTCATACTGTTTGGAGGACTTATATGTCTTTTAACCCTCGGTGTGCCGGTTGTTTTTGCCCTTGCCAGCATCAGCATATTAGTTGCCTATATACTGGGGGGCGCCAATGACCTCTTTATAGTCGCCACGACAACCTACCGGCAAATAACCGAATACAGTTTAATGAGTATTCCCTTGTTCCTCCTTATGGGGAATTTTTTACTTCACTCCGGCATATCCGATCGTCTTTTCAAGGCTCTCAACTACTGGCTGTCTGGGGTAAGGGGGGGGTTAGCAATCGTTTCGGTCGGTGTATGTGTTGCCCTGGCCATGTGCGGGGGCTTTGGCCCCGGTATCCTAATGATGGGTCTGATTGCCGTACCTGCCATGCTCAAAAGCGGTTATGACAAATCCCTGGCCCTGGGAAGTGTTATGGCCGGCGGGGTGCTTGGAGAAATTATCCCTCCCAGCATCATCATGATTGTTTTTGCTTTTATTGCACGACTCTCAATTGGCAGGCTTTTTTTTGGGGGGGCGATCCCAGGCTTTATCACCGCATCTCTTTATATTTTTTACATTTCCATGAGGTGTTATTTCCAACCACAACTGGCCCCCAGGGTCGCCGAGGATGCTACCTGGAAGCTGAGGATGATTTCACTCAAGGAAATTATCCTTCCGGCAATGTTAATTTTTATGGTGCTGGGGGCGATTTTCTTCGGAGTTGCAACTCCCTCGGAGGCAGCCGGTGTAGGCGCATCGGGTGCTTTTTTAATCTGTATTATTTATCGCAGTTTTACGATAAAGGTGGTGCTTGATTCATGTGTTGAGACCATGAAGATCAGCGGTATGGCGCTGTGGATTCTGGTGGCGGCCACTCTTTTCGGAGTTGTTTATACGATGGCAGGCGCACAATCACTCATCATGGAAATTGTGGAGAGCCTCCATGTGAACCGTTGGTTCATACTTGTGGCGATGCAAATCATCCTCCTCATATTTGGCGCATTCATGGATGATTATGCCGTCATCACCATATGTGCCCCAATCTTCCTCCCCATTGCCCGCCATCTGGGTTTTAACCCCATATGGTTTGCAATTGTCTTTATCCTCAACATGCAGGCGGCTTACCTGACCCCTCCGTTTGGTTGGGCCCTCATTTTGATGAAAGGGGTTGCGCCACCGGAAATACACACCAAGGACATATGGCGATCAATACCGCCATTTGTTGCCATTCAATTGCTTGTATTGATATTGACCATGCTATTTCCCCAGTTAGCGCTTTGGCTTCCTGACAAAATGCTGTAACCCGTAAAGAATTAAAGTGTCGCAAGGAAAGGAGACGGACATGGCGGTACCATTCGTGTACCCATACATATCGAATTCAGTACCTGAGGTGATGAAGTAAATGATGCAGGAAGTCGGTATCGATGATCTTTTTAAGGATCTTCTCTTCAGATCAGATCCAATCAATCTGCCAGACCCCATGAGCGAGTATGAGCTCAGGCGGTATGTCGCAGAGATCCTTTCGAAAAACAATGACCAGTTGCTGGTGTTTTGCGGGGCCGGCTGCTGGCCCCACTATGTACCGGCAGTTGTGGATGAAATCATCAACCGAACAGAATTCAAAACCGCTTACCTCGGCCTACCTGAACCGGAAAAAGGTAAGATGCAGGCCCCTTTGGAAAGACGATTTATCCAAGGCGCTAAGGTTGCTTCCGTCACAGGCGATCATGAGATCTTCGCAATGCAATCCATCGCGGAGTAGATCGTAGAAGCCATGGATGCTGGCTGTCTGTATATCATCGGCTCAGGTACAACGCCACGGGCCATCATGGAACGGCTCGGTTTAAAAACACCCTCTTGGGTGTTGATGCCGTCTTGAATGGCAAACTGGTGGCGTTTGATCTGAACGAAGCCCAACTTATGGAACTAATTGAAGAGGAAATGGCCAAGATCATCATCACGCCTATCGGTGGACAAGGCTACGTATTTGGAAGAGGAAATCAGCAATTGAGCCCCGGTGTCATCAAAAAAATTGGAGCAGAAAACATTATCGTTGTGGCACTCCGAAACAAGCTTACTTCGCTGGAGCGAAGACCGCTTCTGGTGGACACAGGTGATAAAGAGGTAGATAAGATGCTGAAAGGGTACGTGAAGGTCGTCACCGGATATAGGGAAGAAATGGTCTATAAAATCTCTCACTAGGTACATATGTTCAAGAATTTATCAGGAGGAACTCGATGCCTAAAAAGAAGAAAAAACCGGTAGCCCCATATATGGCCGTGGGCCTATCCACAGTCGTCTATGGGATTGCTGAGCGAAAACATATCAAAATCAATTTGGCTACCATTGAAGAAAATATTCACGCAGCGGTGTCGATGGTAAACATCAATATGCCGGTCAGGCTGATCGCATTGGCAGAAGGTGCGATGACCGGTTTTACCGATGAAGCCTTTGATTTGTCCCATACCGCTGCGGCAAACGACCTGTTTATCGACATTCCAGGTGAAGAAACTGAATTCCTCGGGGTGCTGGCCAAGCTCTATGACACTTATATTGTTGTTCAGTGTAAAGCTCGCTGGCCCGAAATAATGCCCAATCGTTACTTTAATACCCTGTTTATCCTTTCACCTACCGGTGAAATCGTACACAAGGCCGCCAAAAACCACATATGGTGCCGGGAGCGATCCTGTACGCCCCACGATGTTTATGATCGGTGGGTTGAACTTTTCGGGGATGGTATCGATGCGTTTTATCCGGTATTAAAGACCGATGACATCGGAAATATCGGCACCATTTGCTGCAGCGACGGTGAATACCCTGAGGCGGTTCGAGCGTTGGCACTAAATGGTGCTGAAGTGGTTTATCGCCCAAGTGAAGCAATGCCGATGACCGGAAACTCATACCCCGGCGGGGGCGGCTGGATGATCCAGAACCGAGGCCATGCGCAGTTTAACAGCCTGTATATGATTTGTCCGAATGTCGGACCTGTGTTCCTCCATCCAAAGATGAAACATCCCATTGATATTGCCGGCGGAAATTCCCACATCGTCAATTATTATGGTAACATCATTTCGTATTCCGCTTCTGGCTATAACACCATGGTGGCGGCAGTTATTGACATTGAAGCGCTTCGGCAGTTTAGGGTCATGAATCTCAACAGCAACTGGATGAAGGATTTAAGAACTGAGATATTCAAAAAAATGTATGAACGACCGATTCATCCAAAGAATCTGTGGATGGACCAAAATCCGCAGCCCCATGAAAAGGTGGACGAAATTTACAGGGATAACATCCGCTGTCTGATTAAACGGGGTTCATTTACAGAGCCCGGCACTCATTTTCGCGGGGCTTATTATCAATCCGGCGCTTCTTCTCCGGAGGAGGAAAATTGGGAAAACATAAAACTGCTCTGGGACGGATGGATGGAAGATGAAGATCAATAAAAAATTCAAGATCCAATTGCCTTTATCACCGGTACGTCGGCGGCGGTTGAGCGTGGGAAACCGGTGAAATAGAAAGGAGACAACATGAAAAAAGTAAAGAATACCGAAATTAAACGTGCCCTCTGCTTCGGTTGCTGGCTTCAGACAGGTGCGGGCAAGGAGATAAAAAATCAATGAAAGCGCGATTTGTTGATCAGGGAGCCGACCGGTATGTGGTTGGGAATGTGACCCAATTTGATCAAAAGAATGAAATGTTCTGCAGACCGCTATGGGATGAAGAGATGCTGGATCTGGGCAAGAAATTCTATATGACAGAAGTGCCGCCCAGGAATAAACCGGGCTATCGCTTAAAAGATCAGGCCATGGTGAATGCCGCGTGGCACCTTGAAAACACATTTGCTCAGGGTGTGGCCGGCGGCAGGATGGGAATGTACGCCTGGGAATGGGATCAAATTTTCGAATTTCCGCTGGTGCCGCCGGGATTGAAAATTGATCTCGACAACCCTGCTGAGGTAACGGATGGTATAAAAAGGGTAGCTAAATTCTTTGGCAGCGCTTTGGTCGGGGTCTGCAAGTTGGATAGACGCTGGGTGTATTCGGCTGCCTTTCCGTTCAGAGATCAAAAGCCAACGCCAAGTGAGCTAGGCGATCAGTATCAATATGCCATCGCAATTGCCATTGAGATGAATTATCAGGCAATTCGCTGTTCCCCAACAAGTCCATCTTCGGCAGCTACCGGCCTGGGATATTCTAAAATGGCGTTTATCGCCGGGTTGCTGGCACATTATATCAGAGGATTGGGATTTAAGGCAATTGCCTGTGGAAATGACACCGCCTGCAGCATTCCTATCGCCATTGACGCCGGGTTGGGAGAGCTGGCACGCAACGGATTATTGATTACCCAGGCCTTTGGTCCCAGGATTCGATTGGCCAAGGTGCTGACAGATATGCCCCTGATCGCGGATAGACCCATTGAATTCGGTGTCTGGGACTTCTGTTTGAAATGTGAAAAATGCGCTGTGAAATGCCCCAGCCAATCTATTGCCTATGGAGAGCCCACCGACAAACTCAATAATATTTCCAACAGGCAGGGATTATTAAGGTGGCCGATTAATGCGGTAGAGTGCTTGCGTTTCTGGGCGGCGAATGGTACAGATTGTGCGAATTGTATCCGGACCTGCCCTTTCAACAAACCCACAGGGTGGCTTCACGATACTGTCCGATGGGGCGTGAGGAATCTTCGCTGGTTAAACCCATTTTTTCTATGGATGGATGACATCTGCGGCTATGGCAAGCAGACAAATGCAGATAAATTCTGGACCACGCAGTGAGCGGCCAATTCATTCCGGATGGAGATATAATGCAAAAAATCGAAACAGCCGAAGTAAAGCGCGCTATTTGTTTTGGCTGCTGGCTGCAGGCCGGTGTGCTGGTAACCGTCGAAAACGGCAGAGTTGTGAAACTCAGCGGAGAACCCGGACATCCGGTAAACCAGGGCTGGATTTGCGAGCGCTCCAAGGCATTTATCGAACACCTCTATCACGAAGATCGGCTCAATTATCCCCTCAAGCGTACGGGTCAAAGAGGTGAAGGCCGGTGGGAAAAAATATCATGGGAAAAAGCCCTGGATGAAGTTTCTGAAAAACTTGGCCGGATCAAAACCGAGAGCGGTGCCGAAGCCGTGGCCTCGGTTGGCGGTACCGGCAGGGGTTTTTCAGAAATGTTTAAAGTCAGATTTATGAATCTTTTCGAAAGCCCGAACCACGCCAATGCCGGTCAATGGTGCTCGGTTGTCAGCCGCCAAATTCATGCGGCCGTGTACGGCGCCGGGGCCAGCCGTGCCGTAAAACCGCCCTGTGAATGTGCCGTCATTTGGGGAGGCAATCCGGCTGAGTCATTAGCGTGCATATTTCCGCAGCACATTAAAGCCAAGCGCAAGGGGGTCAAGTATATTGTCATTGATCCCAAATATTCGGAAACGGCAGCGCGTCTGGCCGATCACTGGCTAAGGCTCAGGCCCGGTACCGATGCTGCCCTGGCTTTGGGCTGGTTGAATGTGATTATTGAAGAAGAGCTGTATGATAAAAATTTTGTCGAGCAATGGTGCCACGGCTTCGACGAGCTGAAAGACCGCGTAAAACAGCATCCCCCCGGCAAAGTTGCAGAAATTACCGGGGTGCTGAAAGAACAGATTGTACAAACCGCCCGATTGTACGCCGCCAGCAGGCCGGCGTCGATTATCTGGGGCGTAAAGTCGGACATGCAGGGAATCAACGTCACCAGCATCACCCAGGCCAAATGCATATTGCGGGCAATTACCGGCAATCTGGATGTCATCGGCGGCGATATGCTGTCCGGTCCCTGCGAGAAGGCCAACTATGGCGCCCTGATGGAGTACATGGATCGGCTGCCGGCGGGGCAGAGAAAAAAGCAACTCGGTGCCGGAGAGCACAAGCTGTGGGGCTTCCCGGGATATGAAATGGTTGACGAAGTCGCCAAACCTTACTGGTATGATAAGGGACTGTCGGCCGGCTTTCTTCCCGGTTGCCACGAACCGGCGATCTGGACGGCCATCCTCGATGGAAATCCGTATCAGGTTCGAGGGCTAATTTGTGGCGCCTGCAATCCTTTGATTGCCTATCCCAATACAAAAAGAATTTATGAGGCCTTGAAAAGTTCGAATCTCGAGCTTCTCGTTGTTGCCGAACAGTGGATGACCCCGACGGCCATGCTGGCGGATTATGTATTCCCGATCACCAACTGGCTGGAACATCCCCAGCTGTACACCCAGACGTCCCAGGGCAGCGGCAATGTGGCATCTATCGGTCAGCGCGTGGTTGAACCCCTGTACGAGCGCCGCACGGATTATGAACTCTACCGGGAATTAGGCCTGCGTTTGGGTCAGGAAAAATACTGGCGCCGTAGCCTTGAAGAAGAATGGGATTACTGTCTGGAGCCACTACTGGGCGAACTTAATTTGACAAATTCGGAGGAATTTGCCGTAAAACAACGTTTCTGGGCACCCCCGGCAATCGAAAAACGTTACGAACAGATTAACCCGTATACGGGCAAACCCAAAGGGTTTGCAACGCCTACGGGCAAGGTCGAACTGTATTCCACCATTCTTGAAAAGCTGGGTTACGATCCTTTGCCCGGTTATGAAGAGCCGCCGGAAACACCCGTCAGTCAGCCGGAGATTGCCAAAAAATATCCCTTCATCCTGATTACCGGGGCCAGATTCCGTCCCATGCACCACTCCGAGCATCGACAGATCCGCTCCCTGCGCAAACTTTATCCCTACCCGACCGTTGAAATTAATCCGGATACAGCCCGACAATCAGGGATCGGTGAAGGCGACTGGACGGTAATAGAGACTTTGAGAGGCAAGATAAAACAAAAGGCCAAGCTCACCTCCAGAATTCTGCCAAGAATGGTTGAATGCCAGCACGGGTGGTGGTTGCCGGAGGAAATTGGTGAAGACCCGGTGCTGTTCGGCACTTTTGAATACAACGTGAACGTTCTGACACCGGATTCAGAGAAATTTTGTGACCCTGCAACAGGGGCGGTCACCTTTGGTCCCTTATTATGTAAAATTTATCCCCTAAAAAAATTTACGTAATGTACTTAAGTATCACCCCTTTAATTTTAAGAAGGCCCTTATGCGGCGAGGAGCGAATAAAATTTTTCTTCACCCTGTGCCGGATGTGACGCTCAGGTGGAGTGGGGTGCTAAACATTTCAGCGAACCTTAAAGCCATGATCCTTTTGCCAATCGGGTCCGAATTTTTTCTCGCAATAGTCCGCCAGCCTGTCAAACCATCTCCACCAGAAGTTTTTTCCTTTTTTTTTGGCTTCCAAAATATCATTTAAAAACATAGTGATATGGGTCATCTCTTCTTTGGGTACAAACGATGCAGCACCCTCATGATATGACATTTTTATATTTTCGGGTGTCACTGCATAGGCGGTCAGCATCACACCAATCACCTTGTTCTCGTTGCATATTTTTAATAATTCGTATCCCTCGACCCCCATGATGTCCAGAATCGCGATATCAAAATATTGACTTTCGAGGAGCGTCTTGGCTTGATCAAAAGTAGAAGCCGTTTTCACCACACAAATGGTCAATAGATCCGCAAGTGTTTCCAAAACATCGGGTTCGTCATCGACAATGAGAATTCTTTTTCCCTCTAACAGATGATTTTTTTCCATGGGTTTGCCCTTAAACACAATTTATTCAGATTTCACACTCCCAATCCACAGAAGCGTCGTCTTCGCAAAATCTAAAGTACGAAACATGAGCAATTTAATTTTTTTATCTTTCATTGGTGAACGCCTAAAAATTTTCTTGCTAAGTGAGTAAAATGACCTTTTAAAATACCGTTATTGGTTAACTTAATGCATTTTGTGGATGAATCAAGGGGAAAGCGGTCTGGAAATTTTACCATTTCAATTCAAACACACCCTTTGGCTGCTTTATCGAAATGACAGGAAGTATCGTCTCCCATCAATGGTTCTGAAGACCGCTTCGGTTTCCTCGGCTTTGTTCCAGAAATTGGGGACCAATGGTGCTGCGCCCGACCCACATGCTTTGAGACTCGAGAGATCGTATTGATTCATATTCGGATGGTTCACAATGCCAGCGTACAGGGCGGGGACACAGTGCAGAATTGTACCTTTTTGCTTTTGTATCTCCTCTAACAGATCAGACAGTGGTGGGTTTCCAGCCCTTGGTTCCGGGATGCAAACGAGTCTGCCCGCCAGATGGGCAGACGCAATCATGGTCAGCGTTATTCCGTAGCAGCATGTAACAGTGGTGGTACCCATCTTAAGTATACCGAAGAAGACAGCTGGATAGTGAGGCATGTTGGGCAGAAATATTGCGACCCTGTCGCCTTTTTTGATGCCCTGCTTGAGGAGAAAATCGGCGATCTTGTTGGCACCATCTCTGATCTCAGAGAAAGTTCGTCCGACCCCACTTCATACAGTGTAGATCGAATCGCCGCACCGGTCAGCTGTTCTATCGATACCCCATAAAGCGGTTCGTTCGGATAATCGAGCGATTTCATGACATGCTCTGGCCATTTGCGTTTATGCCACAACATTTCTTTCATTTATCTATCCCCCTTTTATAGGTTTAAAGAAATGAAATTGGTTGACATTTTATCAGGAAGTTGGGAAGTTTGGATGGGTCAGTACTTTAAGAATTTAGATCAAACTGAAAATCGGTCGCAAATACCGTTGCGCCGATTGAACTGAAGCATCGATCTGTTTCACAACCAGCCAAGGAAATACACTTATTTTTTACCCCAACCTTAGCCCAGGAGGGATTTTGCATAACCGCCTATCAATTTTATTCTGGACGCTTATCTGGATCGTATCGGCGGCAATGCCTAGTTATTGTGGTGAAGAACAGGAATTGGTAGAAAGGATGGAAGCCGGCAGTATAAACTGGTCCAGGTGGGTGGTTCAGACCAAGGGGGTCAGCACGCCGAATGAAAAAGACAAAAAAAGTAAACCCCAAGATGTATTGGTCGTTGCGAAACAGAAGGCCGTACGTAAAATCCTCGAAGTTGTAAAAAATATAAGGATCGATTCCAACTATACTGTCAGTGATTATGCCAGTGGAAACGATGTTATTTTAAGCAAAATAGAGAGCCTGATTAAGGATGCACATGTGGTAAAGCAAAATTATTTGTCAGATGGGACGGTAGAGGTTACAATGGAGGTGAGTCTGTTGGGCGGTTTTTCTCAACTTATTCTTCCTCAAGCCATCAAACAGATTGGATCGATTAAAACCATAGCACCTACCCAAGGGAAACATTCTCCCTTTACAGGATTGATTGTAGATGCCAGAAAGATTGGTGCGCGTCCGGCCATGACCCTCCAAATCGTCGATGAAAACCAGAAGGAGGTTTATGGGTCCGCATTTGTCAGCCGCGAATGTGCTGTTCAGCATGGAATCGGGGGGTATACAACAGATATGGCCTTCGCTCAAAACCATCAGCGGGTGACGAATAAGCCGCTAATTGTAAAAGGATTGAAGACAAGCGGCGGACCGGGGGTCTCCAGTGTGATCGTCATTAGCAATGCGGATGCCTCAAAGCTCAGGGGCTCTTCGAAACACCTCTCTTTTTTAAAAAAATGTCGTGTGATGATCGTGGTTGCCCTCTGAATAGAGACAGCGGGAAAATCCTAAAATAGAACTTAATTCCCGGCAGGCGGAAGGTTCTTTGTGCCTAAATGACGGGCGTTTCGATGCGATGTGGAGGAATCATGGCATTTAGAATAAAATGTTTTGCCGTGGCTATGATGAGCGCGTTTTTCTTTTCCGCGTGCGGCCAGAAGTTGCTTACACCAAAGACCAGACTCGATACGCCTGCTCAACATGTTCGCAACGGGATAAAATTGCTGAAGCTGGACAAGTTTGAAGCCGCTTTTCGAGAATTCAGCAGGGCAAATGAACTCGATCCGAAATTATCATCTCCCTATGTGGGAATGGGCCTGGTATATGGTCATAAGGGTCAGTTTGGAAAAGGCTTGGTGTCCATAAGATGGGCGGATGAATTTGCCAAGGAGACCGAGCAAAAACTCGTAGCCCAAGTCGGGTACATGCGACTTTATATACTTGGCGGAGTGAAGCTTGAAAACAATGGTTAAGACAGGTAGAGGATGCTTTTCGAAAAGCAAAATCGGCCAGTGGAGATAATCCGAGACCGCATTATTACACGGGGGTGGCTTACAAAATATCCCATGATTATGATAAAGCTTTAGAACGGTTTGTTCGAGTATTTGAGCTTGATAACGGTTTCGTCGAAGATGTAAGCAGTGAATATGAAGCGATACAAAAAATCAAAAGAACAAAGCCCTGATTAGCCTCTTTGTAAACCTGCTTGTGACCCGCCTTCCAATCGGGAAGATCAAGTGCCCAAGTCCCAGGAAGCCAAATATTTTTTTTGTTCTCCCGTTAGCTTATCAATCGTAATCCCAACGCTCACCAGTTTTTCTTTGGCAATTAGCCTATCTATTTTTTCAGGCACCGGATAAACGTCCCTAGCCAATGGTTTTTTTCGTTTGACCATGTGTTCAATGCTGAGTGCCTGATTCGCAAAACTCATGTCCATCACGCTCGAAGGATGGCCTTCGGCTGAAGCGAGATTTATTAACCGTCCTTCAGCGAGCACATTAACCCGCCGGCCATTTTTCAGAACATGTTCCTGAACATGGGGCCGAAGGGCTTTTGTGGTGGTGGTAATTTCTCTTAGCCCATCAAGGTCGAGCTCAACGTTAAAATGGCCGGAATTGCATATGATGGCGCCATCTTTCATGAGCATAAAGTGATTTTTCCGAATAACATTGATATTTCCAGTAACCGTGCAGAAAAAATCGCCAATCCCTGCTGCTTTCCGTATCGGCATTAGGGTAAATCCGTCCATGGCCGCTTCGAGGGCGGCCACCGGATTCACCTCGGTGACAATCACATTGGCCCCCATTCCACGGGCTCTCATTGCAAGGCCTTTTCCACACCAGCCATAGCCGCAAACAACAAATCTAGAACCTGCTAAAAGACGGTTTGTTGACCGGATGATGCCGTCGATCGTGCTTTGTCCCGTGCCATAGCGATTGTCAAAAAAGTGTTTGGTCTGGGCGTCATTCACCGCAATGATCGGGTACTGTAGAATCCCTTCTCCTGCCATGCTTTTGAGTCGTATAATACCGGTGGTGGTTTCTTCCGTACCCCCCCGAACATCTTTGATTAATTCATTTCTCTCCGAATGGAGAATAGAAACCAGATCAGCTCCATCGTCCATCGTATAATGGGGACCGGCATCCAGAACCGTGTGGATATGTTTGTAGTATGTTTTGTTGTTTTCACCCTTTATGGCGAAAACGGGGATTTTGTTATTTTTTACCAAGGACGCGGCAACATCATCCTGGGTGCTTAACGGATTGGATGCGCAAAGAAAAACTTTAGCGCCACCGGTCTTCAGTGTTTGCATCAGAGAGGCGGTTTCAGTGGTGACATGAAGACAGGCGCCGATTCGAATTCCTTTCAATGGCTTTTCATTTTTAAATCTGTCACGGATTCGATTTAAAACCGGCATGCTCTGATTGGCCCATTCGATGCGTCGTGCACCGTCATTTGCTAGTTTTATATCTTTGATATCATATTTCATTCTATTATCATCTCCATCAAATTAACGTTAATAATCATGGTTAAAGGTTTTCGGAGTTCTGTCTACAAACCTGCTTTTTCGCGGATTGTTTCCGCCATGTTTGTTTTTTCCCATGTAAATTCAGCTTCACTTCGTCCAAAATGTCCATAGGCGGAAGTCTTGTGATAGATAGGTCTCAAAAGATCAAGATATTCAATAATGGCTGCAGGCCTCAAATCAAATAGCTCCGTAACAATCTCTTCAACTTTTTGTTTTGGGACAATGCCGGTCCCCACGAGGTCTACCAGAACAGAGACCGGTTGGGCCAGACCGATGGCATAGGCGATCTGAATTTCACATTTTCCAGCAAGACCCGCTGCAACAATATTTTTTGCGATATGCCGGGCCATGTAGGATCCGCTGCGGTCAACCTTGGACGGATCTTTTCCGGAAAAACAACCGCCGCCATGGCTTCCCTGCCCGCCGTAAGTGTCAACAATGATCTTTCGGCCGGTAAGGCCGCAATCTCCCATAGGGCCTCCGATCACAAATTTCCCTGTGGAGTTGACGAGGTAGCGGGTGCCCCCATCGGTCATCTCCTTAGGAATTACCTTCTTAATCACTTCTTCGATGATCGCCTCTTTTAAATCCTCATAGGCGATATCCGGTTTGTGTTGGGAAGCGATTACAACGGTATCCACCCGTTTTGGATTTCCGTTTTCATATTCTATGGTGACCTGTGATTTACCGTCCGGTCTTAAAAAATCGAGGGATCCATTCTTTCTCACGGTAGCGAGACGATGGCACAACTTATGGGCATAGGTAATCGGCATTGGCATAAGCTCGGGCGTTTCATTCGTGGCAAATCCGAACATAAGGCCCTGGTCGCCGGCGCCCTGTTCTTTGTATAGCCCCACACCCTTGTTAACACCCTGGGCAATGTCGGGCGATTGACGGTCGATACTGGTGATGACAGAGCAGGTCTGCCAATCAAAACCCATCTGGGATGAATTGTATCCGATATCCCGGATGGTACTCCGAACAATCCGCGGGATATCAGCATAGCAGGTGGTCGTAATTTCACCCGCAACAATGGCCATTCCGGTGGTTACAAGTGTTTCACAAGCCACTCTACAATTTTGATCTTCCTTGATAATGAAATCCAATATGGAATCTGATATCGAATCGGCAACCTTGTCCGGGTGGCCTTCACATACCGATTCGGATGTAAAAAAGAATTCTTCTTTGTTCATGAAATAGCTCCTTTGGCTTAGGGTTTCGTTTTTTCTGGGGTCAATCGAACGCTTCTGCGGTCGACATTACGTAAAAGATGTTCGGAAAAGGATTCCATAGAACAACCCTGGAACAATGTCAACCGAAGGGGTGGATGAATGACAGGTTCGATCATGCAAGCCAAGCGGATTCTCCATATTTAGTGTGGCTTCCATCCATGAAAACCGGGCGGTATGAAAAATTTTTGATTTCTTGAAGTAAAACTGTTGAAAAGGAGGCTTACGGGGTCTTTCAATCCCGGATGGGATCAAACGTATCATTCCAGAAGAACGTCCATATCCGGATGGTTTTTTACCGCCCTTAAAAATTGCTCTGTGCGGCGATCCAGGCGGCTTTTAACTTCCCTGAGGAATCTTTGGAACAACATATATCCCATGTGATGATCATTTTCAAAAAGGGGTACAATATGTTCTTTTTTTATTGAAAAAATTTCACTTGTTTCGGCACTCACTGGATCGGACGTATACGATCCTTCGCCGAGTAGGGCAGACCACCCGAAGGAATATCCCGGTTTGATTGCACCCAGGGAAACGGTGACATGATCCGATATTCTCTTCTCAAGGAGAATTTTTCCTCTTTTTAGCATATAAAACCGATCCGCCAAATTGCCTTCTCTGAATATGACTTCCCCTTTTTCAAACGTAAGCAATTCTGTTACAGGGATTAGTTTATCAAACATCTCATCCGTAAGATATCCCAAAATAACGATTGATCTTAAATCCTTTTTGGATACCATAATTAACTCCTCTCACACGCTCTTGAACTATTGCCCCGAAAAGATACCGACCGATACTATTTTTGCCAGAGAAAAAAAAGGTTCAGGATAAAAAAAGAGAAAAATTGAACAAATGGCGGTAATTGTCAAGGGGACCAGGCACCAGGGCGGTGCTTCATCGATTTTATTTTCAAACAACGATTCTTCTGGTGTACAAAAAAACGCTTTATAAATTATGGGCAAAAAATATGCTGCATTGAGAAGCGAACTTGAGAGGAGGATAAACAACATAAACCTTTGATCCGCCTCCAGTGTACCGAGAATCAGATACCATTTGCTGATAAAACCACCTCCCGGTGGAATCCCGATGACACTTAAAGATCCAATGAAAAAACAGCTAAGTGTCACTGGCATTCTCTTCCCAATCCCCACCATCTGGCTGATATTTTTGGTTCCGGTTGCCACAAATATGGCACCTGCACAGAAAAAGAGTGTGATCTTGCCGAAAGCATGCATGGCAATGTGCATCATTCCTCCGATCATCCCTTTAGGGGAGAGGAGTGCAGCGCCCAGTATAATATAGGAAAGCTGTCCGATGGTGGAATAGGCCAGACGACTTTTCAAACTGTCCTGGGAAAGAGCAACCAAAGAAGCGGCGATGATGGTAAACGATGCGAGATATAAGACAACGGTGTCCATCTGAGAGGAAAAAAGCAGTTGGGTTCCGAAGACACCAGTAAGTACCCGCAGTATGCAAAAAACCCCAACTTTTACCACTGCAACCGCATGCAGCAAAGCACTCACAGGCGTGGGAGCCACCATGGCAGCAGGGAGCCATGAGTGGAATGGCATAACGGCAGCCTTAGCAAATCCAAATACAAAGAGAAGAACAAGGATCCAAATCAGTTTCGGCGGTACTATCCCTGCAATAAATCCCTGCTGCGTAAATTCAAGGGTGCCGGTCATGTGATATATAAAAAGCATTGCAGGAAGAACCAACCCTATGGAAGACCCTACAATAAACAATAGGTACTTTCGTCCTGAGCTTCGTCCCTCCATATCCTGGTGATGGGTGACCAGGGGATAGGTGGCAAATGAAAGCATTTCATAAAAAAGGTAAAGCGTCAGAAGATTTGCTGAGAAGGCAACCCCGATGGTAGCTGACAGGGAAAGAGCAAAGTAGCAAAAATAGCGGGTTTGGCTATGTTCCTTTAACCTCCTCATATACCCGATGGAATATGCGGACGTAACAATCCAGAGAAAGGATGAGACAAGGGCAAACAACATACCAAAAGCGTCAACTTTTAATTTAATGGCAACCGAGGGTAACACCTGGGCGATAGTATATTCGATCTCAACACCATCTAGGATCACAGGGGTCATGGAAGCAATGATCGAAAACTTGGCAAAGGCCGCGAAAAAGGTCCACCCCTCGCGAAAATTTGTCCTGCGGGTTGAAACGATCAGCGGCACAGCCAATATAGACACCAGTACCGCGAGAAAAGGTCTGATAGATACGATAGTTTCCATTTATGGTTTTTTCATCCGAATCAGCAGACACAGTGATTTAGTGTTAGATGTCAGCTTATCCCTCCTGGTATGGCAAACTGAATTACCTTTGTCACTAGGGTATCTGTATAGATCCCAAGGGCAATAAGACCAGCAGCAACAATCATCAGTGGAACCAGCATCCCCAAGGGCGCATCGTCGAACGTTTTCTCCTCTTCATCCATGCTGCCGGAAATGTGAAGGTCACCGAAGGGTTCAAAATATCCGATCTCGAAAATTCTGAAAAAGAGAACCACATTCACGAGGCTACTGAACAACAAGGCAGCCACAAAACCGTAATGGCCAGCAGCAATACCCCCGGTAATCAGATACCACTTGCTGAAAAATCCACAGGTTGGGGGTACCCCGATAATGGAAAGGGCACCAACAACAAATGCACCCATGGAAAATGGCATTTTTCGAAAAAGACCCTTAAGATTGTCGAAGGAATCCCCCGGCACCCGGTATAAAATATTTCCTGCGACTAGAAACACGCACAGGGTCATGGCCGCATCGTTGATGATATGAAGAATCGCTCCGGTTATCCCAGCCCGGTTTGCGAGCCAAAACCCTCCAACCATATAACCGATCTCGGCAATCATGACATAGGACAACATCCGTTTTAAGCTCTGTTGGGAAAGGGCAAGGATGGATCCCACAACAATGGCGATAACCGCCAGCCATACGAAAGAGGTGTTGACCGCCATGCTTTTAAAAGAAAAAGAAGGGGTAAAAACCGAAAGGAGAATACGGATCATTACATATACCATCACCTTGGTTGTCAAAGGTGCAATAAGGCTGATGGCTGGTGAGGGAGAATAGGTATACGCATTGGGAAGCCAGGTATGCATCGGGAAAAGCGCCATTTTAATGAATAGTCCGGTCAGGCAGATCACAAATGCGAATAAAACGACATTTGATTGAAAAATATTTGGAAGGATCGATGCAATGTCAAACATGTTTAACGATCCGGTTGCGATGTAAAGATAGCCGATCCCTAAAAGATAAAAACTGGCGCCGATCGTCCCCATAAAGACATAATTCAGGCTTGCTAGGGCCGCGTGTTCCGTTCCCATGCCGATCAAGGCATAACCGGTCAGGGAGGCAATTTCTAGGAGCACATATAGATTAAATGCATCTCCGGTAACCACGATGCCCATAGTGCCGGTCACGAAAAGCACATAAAGGGCGTAAAAAGGGCCGACCCTCTCAATGAATTCTTTTTCAACACTCTTTTTAGTAGCAATGAGATTGAGAAAGGCAATGGCAGCAGAAACAACAAGTACAATACCGTTTAAATAGTCTACTCGGTATGCAATGCCCCAGGGAGGCGACCATCCGCCAAAGTGGTAAACGACCACCTTATTTTGGAGTACTTGCAGAAGCAGACCAAAAGATGAAAAAAGTGATATTGCAAGGGCCACGGCTGCGATATAAAAACAGTAGGTTCTTTTCAGCCAACCTGCAGTAAAAATAAAAAATGCTGCTATTAGCGGTATGACAATAATGAAGGCAGGGAAATGTTGGCTCATTTTACTTTTATCTGCGAATCAATTTCATCTTCTTCAAGGGAGTTGTACTGTTGATAGACTTTTATGGCCAGCGCCAGAGCTACACCGAGGGTTGCCACTGACACAACGATAGCCGTGAGCATAAGCACATGGGGCAACGGGTTGATAAAGTCAACCGCATGCACGGCGTGTTCACCACCATCATGGCCGTGACTTATAATCGGGATGGTCGCATTTTTTTTCATACCGATGGAGACATAAAAAAAGATAATGGCTGTTTGAAAAATACTCATGCCGATAATCTTCTTCACCAGATTCTTTTTAACGATCATGGCATAGAGGCCGATCATCATCAGGACGATGTAGCCCCAGTAATTGTATTTTGAAATGATGATCGTGAGAAGATCAACCATGCTTATAGACCTTCATCAAACTTTCCGGCAGAGACCAGATTGTAATAAAGGATAACCATGACTGCCATCACAGCGATACCAACGCCGATTTCTACGATAAGGATACCGTGGGATCGTGCCGTGACTGGATCAACGAAAAGGATGGTTGCAAGTGCGCTGTAATCTAGAAAATTGGCTCCTAAAAGGATACAAAGAGCGCCTGTGCCAGCATAAATATACACACCTAGGGTATAAAAAAAAGCGGTCAACTTTTCACTCATCCTATTAAGTGCCGAACGAAGATCGTGGGATATGGCAAACAGTACGAAGGACGCTCCGAGGATCACGCCGCCTTGAAATCCCCCTCCAGGGCTGTGATGCCCGTGGGCAATAACATACAGGGCAAAGATCTGAATAAACGGAATGATGAATCGGCCGGTGGTTTTTATTATCAGATCGTATGGAGTCCATAATCCATCTATCCGTTCAAATTCTTTGGCGGTAGGTGGCAGTTTTCCCCCCTTTTCAATGCGAAAAGTTATTCCGGTTGCCGTATGGCGATAAAGTCTGAAATCTGTTTTTTTTCGTTTCATCTGCCGCAACAGGAATAGACAAGCAATACCGGCCGAGAATATCACCGCGGTTTCAAACATGGTATCGTATCCCCGATAGTCGGCGAGGACAGCGGTGACGATATTGGGTACGGAGGTATCCTCCATGGTCTTTTCAATATAGTATGGAGACACATGGGTGCTGGTTGGAGATAGAGGATCACCCCACCCGGGGAACTCCACAGTTCCATAAATGAAGAGGCTTCCGCATAAAAATACAGCGATGAAACCGAACCATTTCAATCTTTGGTCCTCCTAGTGGTGCGAAACACTGCCGAAACAAAAAATACGGTACTGACGCCAGCGCCCACCGAGGCCTCGGTAAATGACACATCCACCGCCCCCATAATGGCCCAGAGGAGGCTCATCATGAAGCTGTATGCGCCAAAAAGGATTGCAGCGCCCAGAAGGTCCTTGATTGTGATAGCACCGATTCCACAGAAAATCACAAAAGTCAGAATGATAAGATCGAGCTGCCAGATCATATGTTAATCAGCTTTCTCCTTTTTTGTCCATGGCCGAAGCCCTGCCCTGATTCCGGCGTCCACGATGGCATGGGTGGCCGTGGGACCGGTAATAAACACAAATACGACAATGAGCATGATTTTTAAACCGGTCAACAGGGACTCTGTCGAAAAGTCCTGGATCGTATACAAGGCCGCGGCCAGCATCGTCATCAGCAGACCGGTCGTGTCAAGCTTACCGGCAGGATGAAGGCGTGAGTAGAAATCCGGAAACCTGATGATACCCACTGATCCGCCGGTAAAAAATATGAGTCCGAGGACCAGAAAGATAATCACAATGATATTCATTTATTTTCTTCCTATTTCTTCATGTAAGTTCTTTTTCTTTTGAAAGTATCTTGAAGAAGCCAGGACCGCGATAAAGTTTAACATGGCGTAAGCCAGAGCGATGTCCACAAACATGTTCACCCGGTGGTATAACAAACCGATGACCACCAAAAGGGCCGTTGTTTTGCTTCCAATGGCATTCACTCCGACCATTCGATCCAGGACCGTAGGGCCAAAGAGCGCTCTATAAAGAGACAAGCCCATGATCAGGCTCAGAAATATTCCAAAATATAGAAAAAGGTTGTCCATTATTCACCTATTCACTAAAAATTCTTCCCACCCTTTCCTCCATCTCACCTGGAAGAGGTCGCCCGGATGGCTTATCGATGGCATGGACCTGAAAGTCACCGTAGACGGAAACATAAACGGTGATTGTACCCGGGGTAAGCGTGATGGAATTGGCAAAGGTGAGCAAAGAAATGTTGCTTTTAAGCTTGCTCCTGAATCGGATAATTTCCGGGTCAATCAGATCCATCATTCTTGGGTGAAAGGTCAAATAGAGCACATGAATATTTGCGAGAAATACTTGATGAAGTAACCACGGGATATACCGAAGAAATCGGAGCCATGTCACCGTCATCCCCTTTGTTTCAGATGAAGTGAATAGAAGATCACTAGATAAAAATGCAACAATTAAACAGGAAATGACACCAAGGGAGATGTGGAGTCCATCGAACCTTCCGGATAAAAGAAGCCATATGCCGAACAGGATAAAAAACGTAAGAAGAAAGGGGGCGATGGAACGGGTTTGCCGGGGAGATTTAGGCGAATTGTGTTTTAAAGCGGATGAACCCATTTCAATAGCTTCCTCATACCAACCACAGATAAACCAACCCATAAATGAGAAAAAAAACAAGTGACATGCAAATGCCCACCCCGATCGGCAACCGGTAGATGTGCGGACTGTAGGCCTGATTGACCGAATCTTTAAGCGGCAATGTCTTGCCTTGAACTATATGCCAAAACATTTCCAGCGGAACATACGGATTTTGACTCAGTCTGCTCAAAAAGGCCACTTTTTGCGACGAGAGGGTCTGTATTTTCAGCCGGATCTGATTTAAGGGTTCATTGCAAAATCGGAGCAAAGCTCGGCCGAAATTTCGATAGAACCAATCGGTATCCAGACTGATAGCCGCTTCCCCGCCCAGTTTATCAATGTAGATCCAGAAAGCAGATAGGGTCAGTAAAAGGAGTTGCATCATAGCGACCACTTTCCCGGCTTCATACGGATGAAAGTGAACCTGGTAGGGTAGAAGATCGTAAAGTAGCTTGGGATAGATCCCGGTCAGGATACAGAGAAATGAGCCGATTCCCATGGCCAGAAGCATATTTAACGGTGGTTCCTTGGCGTCAGGGATTTTATCGGAGCCTTTTTGAGAGCCAAACCATATTCCCTGGGGGAGTTTCAAACTAATACTGAGAAAAGTTCCGATGGATGCCAGGTGCAGCATCAACTCAATGACCGGTCGGTTCAATTCGCCTGCCGCAGCCACCACCATGTTTTTACTGATGAATCCATTAAAAAGGGGTACCGCTGATATGGAAAAAGCACCGACCATGTAAAGGGTGAGGGTGACAGGCATTTTCTTATACAGTTCATGCCCATGCAGCTCCGTCGATTTTCTGCGACCTGTGACATGGATGACGGCTCCTGCTCCCATGAATAGAATTGCTTTATAAAGAATATGGGAGAATGCATGGGCACCGGCGCCGTTGATGGCCAGTTCACTCCCAAGTCCAACGCCGCAGACCATGAACCCGACCTGGCTGATGATATGATAGGAGAGAAGCCTTCTGATATCGTTTTCCATGACTGCATAGACCACACCGTAAAGTGCCATAATCGCACCCAGCCAGACCAGAAGCTCAACTCCCGGAAAAGAACGAGCCAGCACATAAACAGCACTTTTGGTTGTAAATGCGGTCATGAAAACACTCCCGGTGACCGTCCCTTCAGGGTAGGCATCGGAGAGCCACGCATGCAATGGGGGAACCGCAGCATTGACCAGAAAGCCGATCAGAATTAATTTTGTGGACAGTTCATGGATGTCAAAAAGGACAAACGCGATCGATCCTGTGGTAGTAGCGTGAATAACAATTCCTGCCAATAGAAAAGTCCCTCCGGCAAGGTGGACCAGAATATATCGAAAACCCGCACTCATTGCAGATTTGGTTCTTTGGTACCAGATGAGAAATACCGAAGAAGCGGCCATGATTTCCCAAAAGATAAACAGGGTGAGTAAATCGCCGGCAAACACCACACCGAGGGTGCTTCCAACGTAAAGGCAGGCGGCCACATGTTGGCCGTATTCTTTGATATGAATCGCATAAACCATACCGATAAAGGACATGATGACAAAAACATAGGCAAAAAGCATACTGAGTTTGTCCACCTTACCCAGAACGAGGTCAAAGCCGAGAAAGTTATACACCCAGTAATTACCGTATGGCATATGAATCAGGTTAACAAAAGCGATGACCGGTAACAAAAGGACAAAGGCCTGCTGAGCCCTTCTATTTTTGATTATTGGAAGGATGAACGCACCGATGAGGTAGATGAAAGCGGGCGGGATGATGTCAATCATAATAATGTTCATCCTTCATCAACCAATGGTGGCCGAGCCATTTTGAGAATATGATAATGATTATACAGCCGATAAAGCCAAAAATCGCATCAAAAACAGGAATTTTTTGCCACCAGAAGTGGGGATGTTTGTAAGGAAAGACAAAACCCAATAAACTGGTTATGGTGATGGCGATATATAAAATGAAGCGTAATTTTTTTAGCATTGGCGATCAATTCCTTCGGGGCTACAAGCCTGTCATACCTCAAGCGCAACTCGGATGAAAAATTATTATGAGGTATAAACAAAAAAAATATTTCTGGTCAAGCATTAAAGAAAAAAATAATCGAGGCTTCACGAACACGGCCAAATATTTAAGTTTATTTCTGTTTTAAGATTTGACAGTCTCGTATTGGGATAAAGCGTTTTGATAGGTGGTACGTTAAGAGTTTGGAGGTTACGACGAATTCTTGAAATTTAGTATCACCTACTCTAAACGCCCCAAAATGGCCATTTAGAGAGCAATATGATCTTTTTACGAGTTCATCAAGACTTGGATTTTCAGAAAAGGGCAGGGAATCAGGATCTTCGCCTTCGACATTTGACAAAGGCAGGTCCTCTGGAAGTTTGCGGTGAGAAACTTGAGTATTTATTTACACTGGTATAAAAAGCGCGACCGGTTACATCTCTGATTTGAAAAATTCTTCCGGCTCGGCCATTGCACCTGGCTGTTTGGCATACTCCGTGGGTGCAGTTCCCTCCTTGAAACATTCAAATATCGTTTTTTTTGATTCGGGAATCGGCAAAAGGCCGGTTTTAGCATCGATTTTGGAAAAGACAATGCCCTCGGGAACCTGAAAAACCCTTATGGGTCTGTCGGCAACCACTTTCTTCATAAAACCGAGCCATATGGGACTCGCCGCCCTGGATCCGGTTTCGTTCTTTCCGAGGGAACGCCCGTCATCAAAACCGACCCAAGTCCCGGTGATATAACGGGGGGTATAGCCGACAAACCAGGCGTCATAAAGATTATTTGTTGTGCCGGTTTTACCGGCCACAGGCCGGCCCAACGCCCGTACTCTCCAGCCGGTTCCATTTTTGACTGCGCCTTCAAGGAGGCTCGTCATGATGTACGCGGTACTTTTATCGATAGCTTTTTCTCGCACAGGAGTGATTTCCTCAAGAATATTCCCATTCCGATCGATGATTTTTGTTATAAAAATAGACTCAACGCGAAAACCTCCGTTGGCAAAAACCGAATAGGCATTAAGCAATTCAAGCAATGATACACCCGATGATCCCAAAGCAATGGAAAGATTTCTGCTCAGGTTGGAAGTGATGCCAAGTTTCTTGGCATAATCGATGATATAGTCAATCCCAATATCTTTTAAAATCTTAATTGTAACCACATTTCGCGACTTGGCCAGGGCCTGGCGAAGCAGGGTCGGACCGAAAAATTTTTCCTTGTAGTTTTTGGGTTTCCATCTGAAGTCACGCCCGGCATCATGAAATACGATCGGTGAATCGATGATCATGGTTGCAGGGGTATATCCCTTGTCGAGGGCAGCTGCATAAATGATCGGTTTAAAAGCGGAGCCAGGCTGCCGTCTTGACTGGATTGCCCGGTTAAACTGGCTTTCTCTGAAATCCCTCCCTCCAATCATTACCTTGACCCTGCCGGTTTCCGACTCGATGGCCAGCAGTGCCCCCTGAACCTTCGGTACCTGTTCCAGGGCGAGTGTCCATAGATCCGAATCTTTTTTCTTGCCTTTCAACTTTACGAGGATAACATCGCCGATCCTTAAAATATCACCCACATGTTTGATGAATGATTCATAGGAGGCGACCTCGGGGTTTGGCTCTCTCGCCCATTTCATATTCGTAATACCGATAATCCCCTTGGCATTTCCCATGCGGATTGTGATCTCATTTTTTCGGTCGTTTACATCAATCACCACGCCTTTTACGGTCTTTCCCTTTTCCAGTGGGGTCTTATCGAACTCGATTTGGAGTTTTTTTGAAAATGTTTCGATTGCTTCCGGTGAAAAATGGTTTAGAGGGCCTCGGTATCCCTGTCGTTTATCCAGTTCTTTTAACCCCTTTTTTATTTCCGTGCGTGCAATTTGCTGCATCTCGATATTTGCCGCAGTATAAATCTTGAGCCCTTCATTGTACAGCATGGCCGGACCATATTTTTTTTCAACGTAGCGCCTGACCTGTTCTGTATAAAAAGGGACCTCTTCAATATACCAGTTCCGTCTGGGTTTTATATCGAGCTTGACATTTATGGCCTCGGTCGCTTGGATGTTGTCGATATATCCCTCAGCAACCATCCGATTTAATACGTAAATCTGGCGCTCCTTTGCTTTTTCCGGAAATTTAAAAGGAGAATATTTACTGGGTGCCTGGGGCAGGCCGGCCAAGATGGCGCATTCGGTCAAGTTTAGCTCCCTGACGGATTTTCTAAAATAATTCTCGGCAGCCGCTTCCACACCGTAGGCGCCATGCCCTAAATATATTTGGTTTAAGTATAATAAAAGAATTTCATCTTTACTAAATGTTCGATCAATCCGATGCGCGAGGATGGCTTCTTTTATCTTTCGTGTATAGCTTTTTTCCGGGGTTAATAAGAACGACTTGGTAACCTGCTGGGTTATGGTGCTCCCTCCCTGAACGATTGCGCCGGCTTCAATATTCTTGAAAAAAGCCCTTATAATAGAAAGAAAATCGATTCCTTCGTGTTTATAAAATCTTGCATCCTCGGCAGCGACAAAGGCATCGATCAGCGTTTTGGGAATCTCGGACATCGGAATAACAATTCTTCTTTCGTTGTAAAATTCAGCGATTTTTCTGTTATCATCTGAATAGACAGTTGTAATGATGGGCGGATGGTAATCTTTAAGGGATGAAATTTTAGGGAGATCTTTGCTGAGATAAAGATAGATACCGGCGCTGCCCAACACGCCAAGGACAGACAAAACAACCGCAGACCAGATGAACCAGCGGATCGTGGTGGTAATGTATTTCCGTTTTTGGGTCAGGGCCCTTTTTTTTAAGATCTGCGAAGCGCTCTTTTTTTTCGATCTCATATAATCACGGATAGCTTTTTAAAAAGGTTAGATTTGAATCGCCTGGCCCCGTGAACTTTACACTTCAGGGCCCTATGACCTTCAGGTCTCGCGGTTCGAATGAGGTCTAAAGACATTTTATCAAACATCGTGCCGCTTATCAAGGATCTATGTAAATCTTAAAAAAAAATTGACTTTGTTTCGAGTTATGTTTACTCAACGGATTCGAATCGACTGTTTGCAATTTAAAAGGTAAAAACTTCTCAAAAGGATTAAAATAAAGTGGAGAATCTAAGTCGGATGATAAAACTTGATTTTGATAAGATGAACGGTCTATTACCTGCGATTGTTCAAGATTATAAAACCGATGAAATCCTGATGCTGGGTTTTATGAACGAAGAGGCATGGAAATCGACCCTTTCGACAGGCCGGGCGACATTTTTCAGCCGCGGTCGACAGACACTTTGGGTAAAGGGGGAGACTTCCGGCAATATACAGATCGTAAAAGAGATTCGTGTTGATTGCGATAATGATACGGTTCTTCTGATAGTCGAGCAGATCGGTGGGGCAACATGTCATACCGGCTATAGAAGCTGTTTTTTCAAAAGAGTGAAAGAGGGGGCTGTCGAGGTCATCGGAACGCCGGCAATTGACCCAAGGGAGGTGTATCCTATATGAAAAATAAAATAAAACTGGGCATTCCAAAGGGGAGTCTGCAAAATGCAACCATTGCACTCTTCAAACGTTCCGGATGGATGATTCGTGCCGAAGGGAGAAGCTATTACCCCGAGATCAACGACGAAGAAATCGAGTGCGCCATCTGTAGGGCCCAGGAGATGTCACGTTATGTTGAAGGCGGTACCCTGGATGCCGGGCTTACCGGCAAAGACTGGATTGTTGAAAACAACTCGGACGTACAAGTTGTTGCCGACCTTGTTTATTCCAAGGTAAGCTCTCGCCCCGCGCGATGGGTTCTTGCCGTCCCTTTTGAATCCCCCATTAACAAACCGGAAGAACTCCAGGGAAAAAAAGTGGCCACGGAGTTGGTTCAATATACAAAGAAATATTTTTCAGATCGGAACATTGAAGCAACGGTTGAATTCTCATGGGGAGCTACCGAGGCGAAAGTAAGTTCCGGGCTTGCAGATGCGGTTGTGGAGATTACTGAAACCGAAAGGACCATAAATGCCCATGGACTTCGTATTATAGAAGAGTTAATGCAGACCAACACCCAGTTTATTGCCAACCACGATACCTGGAAGGATCAGGGCAAAAGAAAAAAAATTGAACAGATCTCACTCTTATTAAAAGGCGCCCTCTTAGGTGAACAACTCGTGGGTCTTAAAATGAATGTTCCCAACACACACCTTGAAAAGGTAATATTGCTGCTCCCAAGTCTCAATGCCCCCACCGTTGCACCGCTGTATCAGTCCGACTGGTTTTCGGTGGAGACAGTGGTCAACTCCCATAAAGTGCGAGAGCTCATACCCCTGCTTTTGAAACACGGTGCAGAAGGGATCATAGAATACCCATTGAATAAGGTGGTTTAGTGTCTTTAACCCGAAACACGGGATAGAAAGGGGATTGGGAAGATTTCAGCTCGGATCCGAGAAATTACTTCGTTCATCGTCATGGATGTTCTAGAAAGGGCTCAGGAATTGGAACGTGATGGGATTGATATTATTCATTTGGAGGTGGGTGAGCCGGATTTTGATACCCCTTTGTGTATCAAGGAGGCTCTCTACAAGGCCTTGGAGGATGGCCATACGCACTACACCCACAGCCTTGGCATGCCGGCCTTGAGGGAAGTGATTTGCAGGCACTATTTTTCTAAATACCGTGTTTCGCTAAGTCCTGACCAGATTGTTATTACTTCAGGAACTTCCCCTGCCATGTTCCTTCTTTTTTCTGTGCTTCTTGAGAAAGGGGACCAGGTCATCATCTCAGATCCGCATTATGCCTGCTACCCCAATTTTATCATTTTCTCGGAAGGGGAACCGGTTATTGTACCGGTCTACGAAGAGGACGGGTTTCAATACAGACCCGAAGCCATTCAGGAGAAGATTACAAATAGAACCCGGGGAATTTTGATCAATTCTCCATCCAATCCTACCGGGAATCTACTTTCAGCGGACCGTATGGGGGCGATTGCCGAATTTTCGCCCTATATCATTTCAGATGAAATCTATCATGGCTTGGTGTACGAGGGGGAGGCGCATTCTATTCTTGAATTCACCGATAATGCGTTTGTTTTCAACGGGTTTTCCAAACTCTATGCCATGACAGGGTTAAGACTCGGATACCTGGTGGCGCCAAAATCGTTCATCCGCCCCCTGCAAAAACTTCATCAAAATTTTTTTATTTCAGCCAATTCGGTTGTTCAGATGGCAGGTATGGCCGCGCTGGAAAATGCTGGTGAAGATACCGCCCGTATGATACAGATTTACGATGAGCGTCGACGTTACATGATCCACCGTCTAAAGAAAATAGGATTTGGAATTACCGTTGAACCGACAGGCGCCTTCTATGTATTTGCAAATGCAAAACACATTTCAACCGATTCGTATACCTTGGCCTTTGACATGCTTGAAAAAGCACATGTGGGTGTAGGGCCGGGAATCGATTTTGGGAAAAACGGCGAGGGTTATCTCAGATTTTCCTATGCAAACTCTATGGAGAATATTGAGGCCGGGTTGGACCGGATAGAGAAATATTTGCAAGGGGAGTCGTTGCTTGGGAAATAGATGTTATATGTGACAAACCAGGGATTGTTCCGAAGCTGATTTGGTATGATTATCACCTCCGCCCATTTTGTTACCAGTGCTGTACAATCGCCACAATACCCATCCGGAAATCTACCGGAAATTGCCTTTTCCGGCCGGTCAAATGTGGGGAAATCTTCTCTAATCAATACACTCCTCAATCGCAAGCATCTGGTAAAGACCAGCTCCACCCCCGGGCGAACCCGCCTGATTAACTTCTTTGAAATCAATGCGTCCTTTTTATTTGTTGATCTTCCAGGGTATGGGTATGCAAAGGTTCCAATCTCCGAGAAAAAAAAATGGCGGCCGATGATCGAAACATATCTGTCAACAAGAAAGACATTAAAAGGGGTTATCCTGGTCCTTGATATCCGCCGTGTTCCCGGACAAAAAGAGCATCAGTTTATCGATTGGCTTTGCCACTTCAATATCCCAAAGATGTTGGTAATTACGAAATCTGACAAACTCTCAAAGCCTAACCGGATAAAAAATCGAAAATCTATTGCTGAATCTCTCTCGGTTGACGAAAATGAATTGACGCTTTTTTCGGCCAAGTCCCGGTTGGGAAAGGATGATGTTTGGGAGGGAATAACAAATTTGATCGCAAGCGGGTGAATGGAAAAAAAGAGGAAGATGAAGCCGATGGACTTTAAATCTGGTTTTATCGGTATTGTCGGTGCGCCCAACGTGGGGAAATCGACCCTTTTGAACCGGCTGCTCGGTGGTAAAATTTCAATCACCTCAAAAAAACCGCAGACCACGCGCAACCGCATACTTGGAATCGTCCAACGGCCGGCATCCCAGATCATCTTCATCGATACCCCAGGCATTTTTAGTACTTCAAACAGGTTCAATATCAGAATGGTCGAAACCGCCCTTTCGGTTTTGGGTGATGTTGATATAGCGCTTTTGATGATCGACGCCTCAAAACCGGACCCATGTTCAGAACAGCTGGTGGTTAAAAAGCTGAGAAACCAAAAAAAACCGGTGATTCTTGCATTTAATAAAATAGATATTATCGAAAGATCGACACTTCTATCCAAAATAGATGCATGGACAAAACAGTTTTCCTTTGCAGCAATCATCCCGATTTCAGCCAAACATGGAACTCAGATGGAGGCACTGCTTCGTGCCATGGAGGTGGCCCTCCCAAAAGGTCCGCAATACTTTCCCAGAGATCTCATTACCGATATGCCAGAAAAGTTTATTGCTGCAGAAATGGTGCGTGAGAAAGTATTCCGTTTCACCGGGCAGGAAATTCCATATGCGACCGCAGTTACCGTTGAATCTTTTGCAGAGGATAAAAAGCGATCACTAGTAAAAATCTATGCCAGCATCCATGTAGAGCGGGATTCACAGAAAGGGATTGTCATTGGAAAAAACGGGGTCAAGCTTAAAAAGATCGGCGAGGCCGCCCGAATAGAAATTGAACGAATGATGGGGTGTAGGGTGTTTTTAAAACTGTTTGTCAGAGTCCAGAAAAACTGGAGCAAGGATATGAAGACCTTGAGGGGATTAGGTTACTGATGATTCTTTATCTTTACCCGGACAAAAGCGGGCAGATTCATCTGTTTCGTGAATTGAATATAACTCATCCCCATACCGAAATATATTCCAATGTCGACGCCCTGCGGCGTCATTCCCATGATCTAGAGAAGGTGTCGGGAAGTTAAAATCGCATGGAAACATTTTCAATCGATTTTGATGAAGGTCATATAAAAAGGGAACGCCAGAAAGCTAGGGAGCTGAGGGAATCTCAATGGTGGAAACGCCGTTTGGCAAAGGGCCTATGCCATTATTGCCAAAGGGCCTATTCTCCCGCAGAACTTACCATGGACCATATCGTCCCGATATCCAGGGGAGGGAGGAGTACAAAAGGGAATGTGGTTCCTTCCTGTAAGGCGTGCAACAATAAAAAAAAATATCTTCTCCCCATGGAATGGGATGCCTATTTAAAATCCGGCGATAAAGATTGACAACCTCGTAAAAAGTCATTTGAGAACGACTTTGAGCATTTTGGGATAAAGTGTTTTGATAGGTGGTGCGTTAAGAATTTCAAGCTGTTTGAGGAGTTTACGACGACTTCTTGAAATTTAGTATCACCTATCTGAACGCCCCTAAACGGTCATTTAGAGAGCAAAATGGTTTTTTTACGAGTTCATTAAGATTAGGCCGGACAATCCATTCGATTGCGCTATTCCCCTTCTCTGTTACAACGCTTCATCCGGTTTGACATCATTTGGTAAGTGTTTATTTTAACGAAGAAAAGAGATTTTCTTTCTTAAATCTTAGGTAGATAAAAACAAAACAACAGGAGCCATGATGCGTTTGGATAAATTCACTTTAAAATCACAGGAATTGATTCAAAATGCCCAGGGTTTGGCATCACAACAAACCCATCAACAGATTGAACCGGAACATTTGCTCAGCGTCATGCTGATGGAACCCGAGGGAGTGGCAAGAGCCATCCTCCTTAAACTGGGCATCTCTCCTGATAGTGTTTTCAAGGAGGTCTCCATTTTTATTGAAAAACAGCCGAAAGTGAGCGGTGCGAGGGATGTTTATATTTCCCCGAGGACAAAAAATGTCCTTGATGCGGCATTTTCGGAAGCCTCTAACATGAAGGATGAGTATGTGAGCATCGAACATGTTCTTCTGGCTGTTTCCGGTGAAACCGCTGGAGAAGCATCAAGAATTCTGAACCGATATGGAATAACCAGAGAATCAATTTTAAAGGTCCTTATCGATATTCGTGGTGCTCAACGGATAACCGATCCTAATCCGGAAGAAAAATATCAGGCCCTGGATAAGTTCAGCCGGGATCTGACCGATCTGGCCCGTTTGGGTAAACTCGATCCGATAATCGGTCGCGATGATGAAATCAGGCGTATTGTTCAGGTGCTTTCCAGACGGACAAAAAACAATCCTGTGCTCATCGGCGAGCCGGGTGTCGGGAAAACAGCCATCGTTGACGGTCTCGCCCAACGCATTGTCGCAGGAGATGTTTCAGAAACATTAAAAAACCGACGGGTTGTGGCGCTGGATATGGGAGCCCTCATTGCAGGGGCCAAATACAGGGGCGAATTTGAAGATCGGTTAAAAGCGGTTCTAAAGGAAATTGAAAAAGCAAAGGGTGAGATCATCCTTTTCATAGATGAGCTGCATACGCTGGTCGGTGCCGGAGCCGCTGAAGGGGCCATGGATGCGTCCAATATGCTGAAACCCGCCCTCGCTCGCGGGACCCTTCGGTGCGTTGGTGCCACTACACTCGATGAATATCGAAAATATATTGAAAAAGACGCAGCTTTTGAACGGCGATTTCAGCCGATAATGACACTAGAACCGAGTGTAGAGGATACCATTTCCATTCTTCGTGGGCTCAAAGAAAAATACGAGGTTCATCATGGGGTCAGGATCAAGGATTCAGCGATAGTTGCTGCGGCAACCCTTTCAAATCGTTATATCTCTGATCGCTTTCTTCCGGATAAAGCAATCGATCTTATCGACGAGTGTGCCTCAAAGCTGAGAATTGAAATTGACAGCATGCCGACGGAGATAGATGAAATCCAGCGTAGAATTACACAATCGGAGATCGAAAGAGAAGCCCTCAAAAAAGAGTCTGATCCTGCATCTCAGGAACGGTTGCAAAAATTGGAAGCGGAGCTGGGGGCGATGAAGGAAGAGATAACTTCGATGAAGGTCCATTGGCAAAGTGAAAAAGATGTTATCCAGACGATAAGATCAATCAAAGAAGCATATGAACAACTCAACATTGAAGAGCAGCAAGCGGAAAGGGAAGGCGATTTGTCCAGGGTAGCCGAAATCAGGTACGGAAAGGTGGTGGAGTTGCAAAATCGTCTGGAAGAGGCCAACGAAAACCTCTCTCAACTCCAAAAAGACCGAAAAATGCTCAAAGAGGAAGTCGACGACGAGGATATTGCCGAAGTCGTATCTAGGTGGACTGGGATTCCGGTTAAAAAAATGCTCGAAGGTGAGCGGGAAAGACTGGTCCGCATGGAAGACCATCTGTCCCTTCGGGTTGTCGGACAAATCGAGGCGATATCCGCCATTTCGAATGCGGTTCGTCGAGCAAGATCAGGATTGCAGGATCCGGACCGGCCGATCGGCTCATTCATTTTCATGGGGCCGACCGGGGTGGGCAAAACCGAACTCGCCAAAGCGTTGGCTGAATTCATTTTTGATACCGAACAGGCCATCGTTCGGGTCGATATGTCAGAATATATGGAGAGACATGCGGTTTCAAGACTGATCGGGGCTCCACCCGGGTATGTTGGCTACGAGGAAGGCGGGTATCTGACAGAAGCGGTCCGAAGGCGGCCGTATTCAGTGATCCTGTTCGATGAAATCGAAAAAGCACATCCAGAAGTTTTCAATGTATTGCTGCAGATTTTAGACGACGGCCGTATGACCGATGGACAGGGAAGAACCGTCGATTTTAAAAATACGATCATCATCATGACCTCCAATGTGGGGACTCGCTGGATCCAGGAGATGGAAGCAACAAATCGTCTGGGGATGGAAGAAAAGATAACGGAATCTTTAAGGGCACATTTTAAACCCGAATTTTTAAACCGGATAGATGAAACCATCATATTCCAGAATCTAACACCCGAACAAATCAGTAAAATCGTTGACATACAAATGAAAATGCTCAGTAAACGGCTTTCTGATCAGCATATTGAGCTCGACCTGTCGGATCGTGCAATTTCATTGCTTGCAAAATTGGGGTATGATCCCATCTACGGTGCGCGACCTCTAAAGCGAGCCATTCAAAAGTATATCGAAAATCCGCTGGCAACTGAAATGTTAAAGGGAACCTTTACGGAAGGAACCCGCATCAGAGCAGATGTGGAAGGGAATCAAATTGTCTTTAAGGCGATATAAAGGTGAAAATTGCCACAATTGACCCACCTCCTTTGTCGGTGCGTTAGGCGATAGTTGATTTTCCTTGACAGAAAAAAAAGGGAGTGATATCGCCTCCTTGTTCAGAGCAATAAAGGCACGTAGCTCAGGGGGAGAGCGCTACCCTGACACGGTAGAAGTCACGAGTTCAAATCTCGTCGTGCCTACCATGTATATCAAGGGTTTACGGTGATCAGTTGCTGTAAACCTTTTTTATTGGTGGTTTGTGGGTAGCTATCTCTATAGAACATTGAAAAATAAGAGTTTCTATGACGTGGCGATCGAAGTTTTTTCAGCATTGGTCTCCATTTGTCTCAAAAACCGCCTTTTCGAGCCTACAAGCTGCCTCCTGATTGACTGGTTTCATCAGGTTGATCATAAGCATTTAAAGTCACCGTTGGGCTTGAATGACCCAGTTGGGATTGGATGTGTTTAATGTTTTCACCTTGAGCAATTAAAAGACTCGCATATGTGTGTCTTAAATCGTGAAATCTGATTTCCGGTAATTTTGCCGATTCCAATACGGGATAAAAATAGCGCCTGATAAGATTGTTGTGGTCTATTGGGCGACCTTTGCCATTTGGAAATACGAGGTGAAGCTTACAGGGCGGCCACACCTTTTTCCAATTGATAAGAACTCGCTTTTTGAGATCGGGTAGATTGAAATTTTATAATTGTGTATGGAAAGCATGCAAACCGCGACAATGCAATGGCAATGTGCATTCTGTCGAATTTGTATTTAAATGATCAAATTATCCATCGCTTCGTGAACGCACCGCGAAACCCCGGTCGCCGTAGAAGTAGCCGCGGTAGCCCCAGAGATCGCGGCCGCGGCTGACGTAGAAGCCGAAGTACCAGGCGCCCGACGAACCCTTTCCCTCTCCTGACCAGACGTACCAGCCGGTGGTTTTCAAAAGTCGCGTCATATTCCTGCTTCCGGCCCCCTTTTGATAAAGTGATCGCAACTCGTTTCTGGCGGGCATCCGCCAGCCGCCGCCAGCAACAGATAGACTGCTAACCCAGGACTTAGCCTCATCCCAGGTCGTATTCCTGTCCGGGCCGGCCACCCATTCAAGGCTGGTTTGCGTATCGTACACGACGTCATTGGCATACCCGCAGTATTGGCCGTCGCGTTCCACACAGTCCTGCTTTTTAATATCATCCTTGAGCGGTTTTTCCCGTTTCTCTTTTCTTATCATTTCCAAAATTACTTCTTCACTTACTCCTGCCTTTTTTAGTTTTATGATTTCTTCAATAGTCAATGCCGCTGCGGTGTTGATTAGCCAGATTGACGAAAATGATAACAGAAATAAGATGGAACAAAGCAGAATAAATCTTGCTTTAAAACGATCAGTAAAGGACATGGTATCCTCCCCCTTATCTTAAATTAGAATTTTTATTCAATCACTGTTAGTTTTGTTTCCCAACCCACAAATACTAGCTTTGAAACATCTATTTCAATATTTTTTTTGCCCATAATCGACATGCACAGTAATATCACGCATGCCGACATAATTGTTTGCGGTGTCAATTGAGACTCTGGTACCAACGGAGAGGCTCCAATAATTTCCAGCAGTTTTTCAGATGTGGTGTTTTTCGAGTTGATATTCATATCGCCTGATAAACCATAGAAATATTCAAATGTAATAGGCCAGATGTGATTTTACATCCCCTAAAACAACAAAACCCCATCTCTCTATTCAAGAAACGGGGTTTTACATTCAATCCATGGCATCCTCTTCTTTAAACTGTAAGAATATCGACCATGTTTTTATGAGCTTGGTAATTTGTATATCAGGATCGACAGATAGCTTATCAAAAGAATTATAAATTGCAACATTAAATTTTAGCTAATATTCCAATAATTAGAGGAGACTATACGCTAAAATTCAAGAACGTAGAAAGTCCTTAAAATCAGTCATCCTTTCAGGATAACGGACTCCAATCAGGCAAGGCCAGCTTTTATTTTCATTTCCTCAATATCCTTTGCTGTCAAATAGCTGACAGAAGATGACTTGAGCCTGGTTGAATCGAATCTGTTCAGGATTTCGTTCTGCAATGCCGGGGGACCCGAGCTTACCGTCGAGTTCGGATTGGAGGCTGACGTGGTCAGTGCCGTCGCTGGTGATTGTGAAACTGCTCCTTGGCAATTGCTTGCCGACCAACCTTACCCAGAGTTGAGGGTGGGGCGCGCGCGTAAGGCATGTAGCAAGCCGACAGCCCGGATTGCGGACGGGGGATAGTGGGAAAGGCAATCTGCCGTTATTCTGCCGTCTGACCGCAGCAATAAGGGGGGGGCAGGTCAGTCAGACTCAAGGTCTGACATTAATTTATTGCTACTAAATATCCAATCTGCAGCGGGACCAATCCATATATCTTTTGCGATGAGAAATCGGATTCGATTCTGTAAATAGAGGACCGCTTCAGGTCGCGTGGAATAGGGGAATCAAAATAATTTGTATACATTTATACCCAAATCGATGAGATTTAGTCAAACACGGTAGAAGTCACGAGTTCAAATCTCGTCGTGCCTACCATGGATGTGAAGGGTTTGCATCGGTTAAACTTTGTAAACCCTTTTTATTTTCTGGCTACTGGCCACGTTGGCCAAGCTCCTACCAGTATAGAAAAGGGCACCCCGTCATCATTCGATGGAACGCCCTTTTCCCCTCAGAACAATTGATTAAACTACAGTAACATTTACCGCTGAAGAACCTTTTTCCCCTTGCTCTATGTCAAAGGCAACTCGGTCGCCTTCATTAAGAGATTTAAAACCGGCCGCATTGATTCCTGAATGATGGACGAATACATCATCGCCATCTTCTCGTTCAATAAAACCATAGCCTTTTCGATCGTCGAACCATTTCACGACTCCATTTGTCATTTGGGCATCCTCCTTTTAAAAAAAATTCATGGTTCCATACTTCAGGTTACCACTCTTGACAAATGAGTTCTCCCTTTAGAACGAAACCGACCTGTCCACTAAACAGGCTTTCTTGATTACCTCCGATAATAAACTATTTTTTGGAGAAATCAAGTCATTAAAAAATTAAATGAAAATTCTGAATTCAAGGCATCCTGTAAACCATTGAATTAATGTTCATACCGGCTCCAACAGAGGCAAAGACCACGACATCCTCTGAACGCAATTTATGATTTTTCAGCTTTCCTCTTTGAATTAGGTCCAACAGCGTCGGTAGGGTCGCAACCGAACTGTTGCCCAGCCATGAAATTGTCATTGGCATGATGTGTTCAGGGATTTTTTTTATGTTGTACAACTTAAACAATCTTTCTAAAATTGCATTATCCATCTTTTCATTGGCCTGGTGGATCAGTACCTTCTTTACATCGGTTAAAGAAAACCCCGCTGTATCAAGGCTTTGTTTTACCGTTTTCGGAACCATCCTGACAGAATACTTATATATCTCGTGACCATGCATTTTGATAAACAGTTCATTGCCCCCATGATTTGAGTTATATGATTTACCAATCCATAACAAATAAGCGGATTCAAAAGTATCAGATCTTGTAGTATGTGACAGAATGCCGGCATCCTCTTCTGTTGCTTCCAACACGGCCGCTCCGGCTCCGTCCGAATATATCATGCTGTCCACATCGTGGGGATCTGTGACCCGGGAAAGTGTTTCGGCCCCAATTACAAGAACCCGCTTTGCTCCACCCGATCTGATATGAAGGTTCGCCAGACCCATCCCATGAAGCCATCCCGGACAGCCAAAGGGGATATCATAAGCAACGGTATAGGGATTTTTTATTCTCAATTTGTGTTTCACACGGGCGGCGATGGTTGGAATCATATCAGATCTTATGTTATCGGGTTCCACATCACCTAAATTCTGGGCGACAATTATATAATCAAGGCTTTCCCGATCTATACCTTCCAATGCCGATTTTGCTGATTCATATGCTATATCAGATGTGTTCAAACTATCGATTACATATCTCCGTTCGTTGATACATGTGATTTCCTTGAACTTTTTAATGATATCACTATTTGACCTTTCAAGTTTTTTTCCGTTCTCATCGTAAAAATCATTATTCAAAAAATGTCGGTTGGGTACCTTTAAGGTCGGTATATAGCTGCCGGTACCGGTTATAATAGAATTTGTCATGTTTAAATCACCTTAATCTTCATCTTCCTAAACGTATGGCTATCATTGGTTTTAATATCCGGTTTTTCAGGACATGGGGAGTATTTTCCCTTTCGGGTCAAATTCCATGGGAATCGGATTTTGATCAATTATGATTTCAGGTTTTGCTTCAAGCTCCGGCAACAGGGCTTTGGTTATCCAAAGGTTTTCCAACTTTAAAGTATTCTTAATTCTGGCCATGCGAACCCGGCTTGGATCGCGGACCCTGGATAGGGCCATTAAAACAGTTGTTTCATCATTTTCCAGGGCGATCGGCATACGGGCGCTGGCCCATATTCCGGTTGTCAATGCATTGGTACATGTGGTGTTGAGATCGATTTTATTAACGACACGACGTGTGGTTAAATCAGCCATTCCGATTCCCAATGCATTGCCCTGGGATTTTTCGGTTATATCGAGCACAACCAGGGTACGGTAATCAGGGATTCGCTCTCCACCGTCCCTTCGCCAGGATCCGATAACATTGGTATCCATGCCGGTGCCACTGATATTTTTGCCCATTTCATCCACAATCAAAATATCCAGATCGTCCAATGGAATCCGCGGCAGCAATTGGCATGCATGGGTCAGCAATCTTCGGTCAGTCTCCACAAACTCTGCAGGCAGCGCCAAGCACGCGGTTTGAATTTGTTCTAGGGAATTTTCGACCAGGGCCAGACCGCCCAACACTGGAGCCTGTTGAAGTATCATCTCGGCAGCCGGTACGATGCTTGCCCCAAGACCGAATTTATGAATATTTTTGGCGCCCTCATGTTTACCGGATCCAACCGCCAGCATTTTGCACAGGCCCGATTCAACATCGGAATGAAAGGCGGTATGGGGCTTGACCCGGTTGACGACAACAAGGTGATCAACCGCCATGGCATCCTTTGAAAAGTGCGCGCTGGCACCGGAAGTTAGATTGCCGAGTGAAACCACATCCATACTGGAAATGATCGGCGACTTTACCGAGGTTTCGGTTACCCCAAGGCCTTTCAATATTTTGATCTGTCCCGCTGCGGTCGCCCCGCCGTGGGCCCCCATGGCAGGGATAATACAGGGTTTCAACCCCAAATTCTTAAGACAGGCCACCACCGTAGCGATAACATCGGTCAACCTGTCGATCCCGCGTGACCCCACAGTGATCCCTGCCAGTTGTCCGGGTTTTACTCGGCGCTTTAGGTTTATCCGTTGAAATTCTTCTCGGATGGCGGTTTCTATGTCCGTAATGGATGTCTTGTCAAACTTCTGGTGGACACGATACATTGACGGACAGGGATTTTTCGTGAATTTCGATCCCATCATTTAATATTTTTCCTCTCGGTGCAAGATAAAAATCAAAGAACGAGTCTGTAATATATCTTCATACGCTAAAATTCTAAAATCATTGTCCTGCTTCAAAGTCAACCCTTTGGGTTTTCATCACCAAACTCTTCTTGCACCATAGGGGCCTTGTTTGATATAATTATATTTACATTGAGTTTGAGTGTCGCTACCTATCAGGGGCAGAAAAAATGGCGCACAATTTAGATCTCATAGAAAGAAGAGACCCAAATGAAAACCGATTTTTTAATGTAGGATAAGTTCAGATGGATAGTCAGACACCCAGAAACCTGGGACCTGAGCGGTCCATGACCGCCCCTCGATACATGGAAATTCCCACATTTATGCGATCGTCGCTCATCACCGATCTGGATGCATTTGACATCGCCATGGTCGGCATACCCTATGACGGAGCGGTGACAAATCGACCAGGTGCACGGCATGGCCCGCGCGAGATCCGCAATGCATCCACCATGATGCGATCTATTCACCCCGTGACCCGGATCAACCCTTACCGGCTTTGTCGAGTAGGCGATGCAGGCGATGTCCCTTTCACCAGGGCTTATGAGGTGGAAGAGACGCTTAACGACATTACCCGTTTTTTCACACAACTTTACGAAGCCGATGTCGTGCCGTTGGCCGCTGGAGGCGATCACTCCGTTACCTTGGCGATTTTAAGGGCGATGATTGTTGATGGCCCTATCGGTATGGTTCATATCGACGCGCATACCGATACCTGGGATGAATTCATGGGGTGCAAATTCATGCATGGCACACCATTTCGCCGGGCGGTGGAGAAGAATCTGATCGACCCGGGGCGCACCGTGCAGATCGGCATTCGTGGCGCGCAGAACAAAACAGAAGGGTGGGATTACTCCCTCGACAGCGGTATGCGCGTCATTTTCATGGACGAGTTTACGAAAATCGGTGTGGCTGCGGTGATCGACGAAATCCATCGGGTCATAGGTGATGGTCGGGCATATATTTCTTTTGATATAGACGTTCTGGACCCCGCTTTTGCCCCCGGCACCGGCACGCCGGAGGTCGGCGGTCTCACCACCATTGAGGCCCTAACCCTGCTGCGGGGCTTGAATCCATTGAACTTGATCGGGGCCGATGTAGTGGAGGTTTCACCTCCCTATGATCCAAGCGGGAACACCGCTCTGGTTGGTGCCACGATCATGTATGAACTTCTCTGCCTTCTGGCAGAAGCAGTTTCCCGTGGTTGACCCTGCCGATTTTTCAAGATACCCTAACTCGAATAAACCGGAAACAAAAAAATCTCTCGCGCACAATGAACGCCAAGAATTTTTTCTCTTTTTCCTTTACGGCTTTGCGCGAGAAAAATAAAATTTAGAAATATTTTGCCACAAAAGACACAAATTCCAGAACCAAGAAACAATTGCTACCAATAAAAAATGGCCAATGCCTCGACAGCCGATCCTTAAAGATGGCCCAAATCAGTAGGAGGCGTGAAACTTGAGTTATAGCTTACAGATGGTATGAAACTTCACCTAGTCAGCCTCGGCTGTTCAAAAAATCTCGTTGACAGTGAAATAATGCTGGGCCGTCTCAAGAGGGTTGGATGGCAAACAACCCCGGATCCCGCAAAAGCGGATATGATCATTGTAAACACTTGCAGCTTTATAAAGACCGCCGTCAATGAATCGATCGATATGATTCTCGAACTGGTAAACTTTAAAAAGACCGGTGCCTGCCGACGGCTGGTCGTTACCGGATGCCTTCCTGAACGTTTCCGAGAGGATATCGTCCAAAGTCTCCCGGAGGTCGATCTCTTCCTCGGTACCGGAGGCTATGATAAAATTGAGTCGATTCTAAAACCTTCCCGGGATATTTCGGGCTGCATCTTACCGGACCCTGATTTAATCTTCCCCCAGGGTAAAGATGACCCAAGGGTGCGCAGCACGCCCCATATAGCCTATCTTAAAATAGCGGAAGGCTGCAACAGACGTTGCACCTATTGTATTATTCCAAAACTGAGGGGAAAACAAAAAAGCCGATCCTTGGAAGATATTGTTCCAGAAGCACGCTCATTGATTTCATCGGGCGTAAAGGAACTGATACTGGTGGCCCAGGAAACGACCGCATACGGATCAGACCTTTCCCCGACGGTCGATTTCGCAGAGCTGCTCAAACAGATTTCTGATCACTCCGATAAAATATGGATGAGAGCCCTTTACGGTCATCCTGAAAGTTTGAGCGAATCTGCCATCGAAACCATTGCAGAACGCCGGAATATATGCTCTTATTTTGACATACCAATCCAGCATGTGAGCAACCGGGTATTGAAACAGATGGGCAGAAACTACTCGTGTAATACCCTGTATCGATTGTTTGACAAAATCCGATCCTCCGATCCCGAGGCGGCGTTGCGGACAACCCTTTTGGTCGGTTTTCCAGGCGAAACAGACAAAGACTTTGAAGCGCTTTTAACCTTTGTCCAGACGATCTGTTTTCAGCACCTCGGTGTTTTTATCTACTCCGATATGGACGATCTTCCCTCCTACGGCCTCTCCGCCCCTGTCCCGGAAACGGTTGCAAAAGAACGGTATGAGCAGGTAATGGCCGTTCAGGCCGGAATATCTTTAAAAAACAACCAAAAACAGATCGGCAGGACATACCAAACCCTGGTGGAGGGCAGGCAAGATGATAATACCTTTTCAGGACGAACACAATTTCAGGCACCGGAAATAGACGGGGTGACATACATTCATTCCAGCCGGTTGCTGGTCGGCTCTTTTACAACTGTAAGGATTATTGGCGCACTTGAATATGATCTCATTGGAGAAACGGTATGAGTGATCTGAAACAAAAGATTCTTACAATGGTAAAGGATGACCTGGCAGAAATCGAAACGGCACTTACCCAAAATCTGAACCCGTATCTCGATCTGGTTTCCCAGACCGCAAAACACATACTCTTCAGCGGCGGAAAACGGTTGAGACCCCTGCTGATGGTCATTTCTGCAAAAATTTGCGGTTATCATGAACCTGCTGCTAAAACGTTTTCAATTATTTTCGAATATCTCCATGCCGCCACTCTCTTGCATGACGATCTGGTGGATGAGGCGACCCTGCGGAGGGGCAAACCTGTGGCTCATTCTATATGGGGAAATTCGACTGCTGTTCTGGTTGGAGACTTTCTCCTCGCACGGTCCCTTATCATTGCCGCTGAGACAGAAAATCCGAAGGTCATTAAGATCATAGCGAAAATTACAGAAAACATGTCTCAGGGTGAGATACATCAGTTATTAAATAAAGGAGATTTTAACCTGTCTGAATCCGAGTACATGGAAATTATCCGGCGAAAGACCGCTGTCCTGATCCAAGGCGCATGCCGGGTGGGCGCCATTATCGCAAAGGCTGATGAAGAACGGGAAATAGCCCTTTCCAGATACGGACTCAATCTTGGCATAGCGTTTCAGATGGTGGACGACCTGCTCGATTATACATCAGATACTTCTGTCATCGGAAAAACAATCGGTGCGGATCTCAGAGAGGGCAAACTGACACTTCCGGTCATATATTCCCTGAAGGCAGCGAGCACAAAGGATCGAACCCAAATGGAAAATATCATAAAAAGCAAAAATTTTTCTGTTCATGGTTTTGAAAAATTGATAGGATTGTTAAAAAAATACAAAGGGATTGCCTATACCCAACAATTTGCCGAAGCACACATTCGCCAAGCAAAGGAAGCCATCTCGCTCTTTGGGCCGACAGAACATAGGCAGCTTCTTGAAAATATTGCCGATTATGCAATTACGAGAAAACTTTAGAAAAATCGTAAGCCGATCATCTGCCATGCGGGTGGGAACAACCGATCCACAGGTAAAAAGAAAGCGCCCCAGCACCGCGACCGGCATAATCGATGGTGTTCTATTTTCAGTCGGTCTCCTTTTGATGGTTGTGACCCTTTCAAATCCTGCCCGATCTGAAAAAACGCCTCTTATAAAACGAGTGGAGGTGATGGGAAGCGGAGCCATTTACAAACAGGATATCGCATCCGCAAGGAGCCGGGCGATCGCAAACAGCCTGGCGACAGCGGTTGACCTGGTGGCCATCGAGCTGATCACCCTCGAAACACTGATCAGTGAATTTAAGGGCGTTAACGATATTCTCTATAATCATACCAGTGAATTTATTCAGGATTATAAAGTGCTCACCGAGTATCTTTCCGGAAAGATTTACAAAGTAATGGTGCAGGCCACCGTTTCAGTCAACAAAGTGGAAGCGGCACTAACCACCGCAGGTGTCGAAACCGGCAATAAAGAACTGCCGAAAATTTTGTTTTTAATTGCAGAACAAAACCTTGAAGACATCTTACCCAAATACTGGTGGGGTGAAGATCTCTCTTTTTCAAAGGGGGTAGCGGAAACCGCCTTAACCGATGCCATGGAAGCCAAAGGCTTTGTAATCCTTGATCGTCAGGACGATTTCACTAGTATGGGGGATGAGGAAATTCTCGGCAAACCAACGCTAACCGACACGGAAGCTGTCCTCCTTGGGATTAGGTTTGAGGCTGATGTAGTAATTGTCGGCAAGTCGACGGCCCATCGTATACCCAATACAATGGGGGGTACCATCAAGTCGTTCGATGGAAGTGTTGCCCTCCGGGCCATAAGGACAGACACCAGTGACAAGATCGCATCCACAACTGAAAACTATGTCACGACAAATACAGATGAAGCCAAAGGGGGGAAGGAAGCGATTGCAGGTGCCGGATCCCTTGCCGGTGCCGAGCTCGCTTTACAAATCGCTGCGGGTTGGAAAAAAGCGGTTCAGAAACCTGTTGAGGTCGAAATTGTAGTAAAAGGTACCAGGAACCTCGGAAATTTTGTCAATTTCCGAAGAGCGCTTAAGAATATCCCCGATGTAAAGGGAATACAGTTAAAAGAGATGCAATCAAATGAAGCGGTGATCGTTGTAGATTACGTGGGAAACGCCAAGAAACTTGCCGAGGCATTGATGTTGAAAACCTTTGAATCGTTCGGCATCAGCATCACCGAGGTGCTGGAGCAGCGCTTAAGTGTCGAGCTGACACAAGGATAGGCCTTACCGGCCATTTAGCCCCATATCATTTAAACATAGGGCACGTACCGAGAAATTGTCGATTAATATCCCAAATATCCTGACGGTCCTCCGGATACACATTGCGCCGTTGTTTGTTATTTTCTCCTTAACGGAATGGCTCAACTTGCTCTATTGGCGTTCGAGCTTGCCGGCATCAGTGATGGGCTGGATGGTCTGATTGCCAGATACTTTGACCAGCGGACAACATTGGGGTCTTATCTGGATCCGATCGCAGATAAGCTGCTGTGAACATCTGCGTTTGTGAGCCTGGCAGTTTTCAAATTCATTCCCGGCTGGCTTGCGGTTATCGTTATCAGCCGTGATGTGGTGATCATGGTCGGTTTCGCTATTTTTTCTATCAACAATATTGTCGTGAAAAGAAAGCCGAGTCTGGTCAGCAAATGCACCACAGTGATCCAGTTGGTGACCGCCCTCCTGGTTTTACTTAATCCAAAGATAATTGGTGCATTTTATATGAAATGGCCCCTGTTTTGGTCTGTTGCTGTTTTGACGATTCTGTCAGGTTTGCACTACATGTACATCTGTCTGAATATCTTCCAGGAAGATGCAAAAAATAATCAGGGGAGAAAATAATACCCGCTTGCGCATATTCCGCTTTGAAACCACATCACACCCTTTTCATTTTCAAAATAATCAACAAATAAATCGCTTGAACATCACCACCAAGTCTGTTAGAGACAACTTATCTATGGTGGGTGTAGCTCAGGTGGTAGAGCACCGGGTTGTGGCCCCGGTTGTCGAGGGTTCAAGTCCCTTCACTCACCCCATTTTTTAAATACTGCGCCCGTAGCTCAGCTGGATAGAGCGCCGGACTTCGAATCCGTAGGCCGCAGGTTCGAATCCTGCCGGGCGTACCAACAAAAACTACCGGTATAACAGTAGGTTAGGAAAAGGCTCCGCTCCGCTAAGCTTAGCCTTTTTCGTGTTTTTGAGGATTTTTGCCATAATTTGCCTTTATCCTGCTTTACTCATCCTTCCCGGTGTTTCCTTTGTAAAAATCGTTCAGGTTGTTTCCGTCCCAGGTGCCATCGAACTCAAATTCAAAACCGAACAGCAGGGTGCCCAAGATCATGGGCGTATCGACGCGTACGTTGACATCGAAGCCGTAGAACTCGTTACGAAATCGCAATTCACTTTTGTCCGGTTCTACATGATCACCGACAGCAAAATGCCTTCTTGACACAACGGTTTTCACCCGGTATTTGAATTGTGGTTGTCTGAAGCCGCTTGGGACTTGCTGTCGAATCGTTGCAATACAATATGTTGTGACTCATCTCCAGTGGCTGTACAACCCTGTTTTTCTGTTGATCTGTTTTCAAAAAGCGAATTCTTATCCTTTTGTTTTCCTGGGTTATTTATTCCGCACTTCTAAGAAAAAAAAGTTTGGTTTGAGTTATCACACATCGTATTTTTACAGACGATTATTACCGCTGGTCTTATTTCTCAATTCCTGCCTGTCTTCTTGAAATAATATTGGGTCATAAACTAAACATACATGTACCCTTTTTGTTAACTTTTGGCTACGTTGTGTTATTTTCAGGACGGGCTTCATTTTTTTTCTGGATCAAAGGTATTTCAATAATAGGCTCCAATAGATCAGGAATATTTTTTCATTTAATGCCAATTTTTAGTACGTTTATGGCAATAATAATTTTTAAAGAGGAATTTATGAACTTTCATTTAATTGGGGCTATATTCATCATTATGGGAATTGCTTTATCGACTAAAGGGAGGGTGACCACCAAATGAATAAAAAATTAACACCAGAACAAAAGCATATTTTACATGAAGAAGGTACAGAACCGCCAGGATCCAGTCATCTAAATTACGAAAAAAGAAAAGGAGCTTATTTTTGTGTAGGGTGTGGAACTAAATTATTTGAATCTTCTACCAAATACGAGAGCGGATCAGGTTGGCCCTCTTTTTTTCAAAGTCTTCCAGATGTTTTTGAGACCAAAATAGATTATTACATGGGATATCCTCGAACAGAATATCACTGTAAAAAGTGTGGAGGGCATCATGGTCATATTTTTGAAGATGAACCTAAACCCACAGGCAAAAGATACTGTAACAATGGAATTAGTTTAGTATTTAAGCAACAACCTTAATATTATTCAGTAATAAAAGTTCTTCTTTCAAAAATGCAGCCATTAACTTCATTCCCTTAATTTTCGAATTTTTTTCAGCTTGTGAATTATAGCTTGTGTTAGTGTTCACATCATGGGTGTAAACCTCACCTTTTTTGTCCACGATGTATTCAATACCAACTATTTCAATTCCATTTGCAGTAATAAATTTTTCATATTTTTTTATTAGTTCATCATTATCATAATTTTTTATAATCTTAAATTTGTTTCCTGCTATTGGACAAAACTCACCTGCTACTTGTTGTTCTGGAACATCATTTTGATCTTCAGGACATGCGGGACATAGTTCAAATCCTTCAGAGGCATCGACTTCAACAGTAAATAAAAATTTAGAACTTACAAATTCGACTCGGCTTATTACTTTGGGGCTATCATCTATATACTCTTGAAAAAGAAATATGCCATCAATTGATGGTTCAAAATCCTTGCGGGGATATGAAGTATTCCCGCAGGCTGAACCACACATTTTCAGATTGCGATCCTCATTTTTTCCTTACGAATTTTCGCTCCATATTATCCAGTAACGCCGCCACTAGCCAATAAGTATCGGGTATGGCTTCGGTTTGAGCCAGTACGGCCTCCTTCCCGGCGACAAAGGGTCCGGTTTGCCATTCGTGGCCCCATTCGCGGGTGAAATGGGCGACCATTTTTCGGGTATATTCGGGATGAAACTGCAGCGCGGCAATGGGTTTGCCTTCCATGACAAAAGCCTGGTTTGGGGTCGGTTCACTATAGGCCAGTCGGGTGCACCCGGAGGGCAGGGAAAAATGATCGCTGTGCCAGTGGAAGGATACGAATCGTCCAGGGATATCCCTGAACAGGAATGAATTTCCACCCTCCGGCGTTAAGGTGACCTCGCGCCACCCGATTTCTTCCTGATCATTTTGAAAGACAGTTCCTCCCAGCGTCTCTGCCAGAAGCTGGGCCCCGAAACAAAGGCCGAAGATCATTTTGTTGCGATCAAGCGCCTTGACGATAAATTCTTTTTCAGGTGCCAGCCAGGGGAGGCTGTTCTCCTCCCATGCATGCGGAGATCCGCCCATGATCATCAGCCAGTCGAAGTCATCCATGGGGGGTAGTTTTTCATTATTGCATAGATAGGTCTGAGCGACCGGGTAGCCTTTTGCCTGTGCCCACTTCGTTATATTTGTATCAGACAGGTCAATAGGGTCATGCTCTAAAAGATGCAGTCTCATGCTTTGTGTTTAGTTCGGGTTTGTGCGAGTCAAGACTTCCGCACCTGATAAAATAAAACAACTTTCTCCCAGAAAAGGACTGTTCTTCAATGACGTTTAAGATGTCCAATATGTCTTTTAAGTGGTTTCAACAGGCAGTTCCTCACCCAGGGCCAAGCGGACCAGGTTGCTCAAATGAATCGGTCTTAGCCCCGCTTCGCGGGATATCCGTCGTAATCGAAGGGTGCACATCGGACACAAAAAGACCATCAGTTCGGCCCCATGTTTTAGGCCGTCCTCGATATTTCGAGCAGAAGACTTAATCGCCCGCTCCCGTTGGCCGAATCCTACCAGGGGCGCATCGCAGCACAAAGCATCCTGGCGATCGAACCTTCTTGCCACCCTTTCCACCCCCATTAGTTCAAAAAGTTCGTCAAGAACAGGATCTTTTTCCATCGAATAACGTGAAGCACACGGTTGTTGATAGGCGGCTCTGAGTCCGAGTGGACGTACCGCTTCCGGATGGTCCCGCAGATAATCACGTAAGTAAGCAATGATGTGAACGGGTTGGAAAGGAACTTTCACACCATATGCCGGTGCGACGCTCTTGACCGCGGCATAGCACTCATCATGGAAAAATACAATTTCCTCTGCCCTTGTCCGGGATAGATTTTCCACCATGCGTCGGAGACCGGGGCCGATAGGAGATTCCACACCCATATGGCAATAGCCGACATAACAAAAATAATCACCGCCTTTAAGAAAGGTCATGCCTTGGTAAAGCTGGCCTTCAAACATGCGGGGGATTAAAGGGTCAACGATACAGAGCGAGATAACCGGCCGGTCAGGCGCCCCACGGATAATTTCACCGGGTGAATCGATCCAACCTTTTGCCAGGGATATTCCTTTTGGAGATTGAACCGCTTTTGTTTTCTCTTGTTGTTTCAAAATCAAATCAAAGGGATTTGCTCCGTGGGGGCAGTAGTTGTTACAAGCAATGCAGGTGGCACATTGAGCCACAATCCCTGCTGGTTCACCGGCGATAAGGGCTTCAATTTCTTTTACAGCCAGTTCCTTATCATAATCCACATAATTGCACCTGACCAGACAATCGCCACAGCGATCGCACTTCGATTCGTCAAACATTTAATGATCTCTTTTGTTGTGAAAGCATAAAATGGTATGAAACAATACGGTTTTGTCTATCGAAAAGGGATTTAGTTGTCAACGTTGATATAAGTTAATTTTTATTTTGGTAACGATTTTGCGGATTTTCCGTTAAGGGATACATTACATCTTAAAAACACAATGGGTGATTTCTGGCAATCTTTTTGCCCCGCCGACTAGTCGAAATCCCATAGGGGGGTGCGTCTCCGTTTGTCAAATAATATCGTCAACCTTGTGGTTTTCAGGGTGTAAAATACGCTTCGGGATTGAAAATATGGTTGGAAAGTGAAAAAATCAGAAACAAAAAAGGATTTAGAAATACACTCTAAATCCCTGTTTTTATGATAAGACATTGCTTTT
>DCWS01000008.1 GCA_002328165.1 Desulfobacteraceae bacterium UBA2156
ACCACCCAATAGATCATTTGCATCCATGTACTATCTGGAAAAGGTTCACATTGCCGATCAGGCCTTGAAACATCCAGGACAGCTTTCAGGTGGCCAGCAACAGCGTGTGGCCATTGCCCGGAGCCTCTGCATGGCTCCGAAAGTGATGCTTTTTGATGAGCCGACCTCAGCACTTGATCCTGAGATGATTAAGGAAGTACTCGATGTCATGATTGAGCTCGCTAAAGAAGGAATGACAATGATCGTGATCACCCATGAGATGGGCTTTGCCAAGAGCGTGGCCCACCGGGCGCTTTTTATGAATTTTGGCCAAATCGTCGAAGGAAATACGCCGGAAGCGTTTTTTGAAAACCCCCAGCATGACCGAACAAAATTGTTTTTCAGTCAGATTCTCCAGTAGAACCCTTTCACCCGTTTCGGTCCCGATATCCGCTTATCCATTGGCTCAACCTGATTGTTATTGACTGATGAAACGTAATTTAGAAAAAAAGAGACTTCAGATTTCGATTAAAAAACGAAAATGGCGAAAAGATCACCTGCCTAAACCAGCATTTAACACCGCTCTTCCCATTTTTTCCCATAAAGAAAAAATAGTAGACTCCATATCAAAAAATAGAGTCGTCATCATATCCGGGGAGACCGGTTCAGGAAAGACGACGCAGATTCCACAATTCTGCATGGCCGCAGCAAGGGGGATCAATGGAATAATCGGTTGCACCCAGCCGAGAAGAATTGCTGTCACCACAGTTGCCCATCGTATCGCAGAAGAACTCGGAGAGGAACTCGGCGAATCGGTCGGATACAAGATTAGATTCAAAGAAATGACACGGAAGGAGTCATTTATAAAAATAATGACCGACGGGATCCTGCTTGCCGAAACCCTGACCGACCCTTATCTCAACCAATACGATACCATTATAGTGGATGAAGCCCATGAGAGAAGCCTAAATATCGATCTTATCCTGGGTATTTTAAAGATTCTCATAAAAAGGAGAAAAGATCTGAAACTGATCATCACCTCAGCAACGATCGATACAACAAAATTTTCAGCAGCCTTTGATCATGCGCCGATCATCGAGGTTTCAGGCCGGATGTATCCGATCAAAATCAGATATCTTCCTTCGGATAAACAGCAAGAAGACACCGGTGAACCGAACCATGTAGAGATGGCTGTGTTCACCATGGAAAAGTTGCACAAAAAAAGCCCAAAAGGTGATGTTCTGGTCTTCATGCCGACCGAACAGGATATCAGGGATACATGTGAACTGATTGAAAGCAGAGATCTTGAAAAGGCAATGGTTCTTCCCCTATATGCAAGGCTTTCCGGCTCTGAACAAAAAAATGTCTTTTTACGCTCTTCGGGCCGAAAAATTATTGTGGCAACCAATGTTGCGGAGACATCCATCACAATCCCTGGAATCCGATACGTCATCGATACAGGGCTTGCCCGAATTCCCCAGTATTCGCCTGCATCCCGAATTACCTCCCTCCCGGTTTTACCGATCTCAAGAAGTAGTGCAGACCAGAGAAAGGGGAGATGCGGAAGGGTGGAAAATGGGATTTGCATACGCCTTTTTTCACAGGACGATTATGACACTCGCCCGGTTTTTACTCTCCCTGAGATCCTGAGGGCGAACCTGGCAGAGGTCATTCTGAAGATGATCGCCTTGAAACTGGACGATATAGACCACTTCTCGTTTATTGATCGACCGGTCAAAAAAAGTATCAAGGATGGGTATGATCTGCTCGTCGAACTCGGGGCCATTGAAACAAAGCACCGCGGGAAACGCTTTTCTCTTACGGATAAGGGAAAGTTAATGACAAAGATACCGCTCGATCCTCGGTTGTCACGGATACTGATCCAGGCAATAAAAGAAAAATGTTTAAAAGAGATGACGGTAATTACTTCTGCATTGAGCCTCCAGGACCCCAGAGAAAGACCGGTGGGAAAAACCACGGAAGCCGAACAATCTCAATCCGTGTTTATAGATTCATCTTCCGATTTTATCACCCTGCTAAATATCTGGAACAGTTATCAACGCGCCTGGCAAAGGGTAAAAAGCATGAACAAGATGAAAAAATTCTGCAAAGACCATTATCTCTCATTCAAAAGGATGAGAGAATGGCGTGATATCCATACCCAGATTTTGGCTATTTTAAAAGAGAGTGGAATTCTCGATGGAGAATTCAAAATAAAGACTGTCTCAGATCCGGAATACCGGATCTCGAAACCTGTATTTGAGCGAATTCATAGATCGATTCTCAGTGGATTTCTCTCAAATATTGCGATGAAGAAAGAAAAAAATATCTATACGGCGGCAAAAGGAAGAGAGGTGATGATCTTTCCCGGCTCAGGTCTTTTCAATGGGGCCGGCCAATGGATTGTTTCAGCGGAAATGATAAAGACCTCCAGGCTGTTTGCACGAACGGTTGCCAACATAGACAGCGGCTGGTTGGAGATCCTGGGCAAGGGGCAGTGCAAATATACCTACCACCAGCCGCACTGGGACAAAAACAAAGGTGAGGTAATTGCATTTGAACAGGCAAGCCTTTATGGTCTCATAATTGTCTCTAAACGGACGGTCTCTTTTGGCCCAATTGATCCTGACAGGGCATCAGATATTTTTATCCGCAGCGCACTTGTGATGGGAGAAATCAAAAAGACGTTTTCCTTTATAACACGAAACAACGCGTTAATAAACAATATAAAAGCGATGGAGAACAGGATCAGAAGAAGAGATCTGCTGGTCAGCGAAGACGAGTTGGCTCTTTTTTATAAAAAACGACTTTCAGGTGTTTTTGACCTTAAAGGACTTGAAAGATTGATACAAGAAAAGGGGGCCGACCGATTTTTGTTGATGAAAAAAGAAGATCTTCTTCTTTATACGCCAGATGATAAGGAGATAGCCCTTTATCCAGACAGCATCTCTTTTGGAAACTACCAATTTCCGTTGACCTATTGTTTTAATCCGAAAGAAGAAAACGATGGTGTCACCGTCAACATCCCATCCAGCGTTGCTACAACAACACCGGTTGCGGAAACCGACTGGCTGGTGCCGGGACTTTTAAAAGAGAAAATAACGCTGCTGATAAAACGCCTCCCGAAACAGTACAGAAAGCACCTCGCACCGGTGACCCAGACGGTCGACACCATTCTTAATGAAATTCCCAAGGGAAACACCACTCTGATTACTGCGCTTGGTAAATTCATATACAAGCGCTTCAACCTCAGTATCCCGGGTTCAGCCTGGCCTTCCACTTCCCTCCCCGACCATCTAAAAATGCGCATGTCGGTTAAAGGGCCAAAGGGGGAAGAGATTTTTTCAGGGAGAGACCCGTATCTTCTTTATCAACAAATACCCGCAAAAACAGACCCGAAGGAATCGATCGAATTTGCATCTGCCGTAAACGCAGTAGAAAGAACAGGCATAACGAACTTCGATTTTGAGAATCTACCTGAAACCATCACCCTTAAAGGCAAAAATGGGACCAACTGGGTTGCTTACCCGGGTCTGGAAAAGGGTGAAGGTGATATTGACCAAAGCTGCGGGGTAAATTTTCGGCTGTTTCATCACAGGGGAGAGGCTGTAAAATCGCATAAGGAGGGTGTTGCTGCGCTTTTTTGCATCGCCCTTTCAAAAGAGTTAAAATTTTTAAAAAAGATTCTGATCACACCCAAAAAATGGGTCGATCATACCCAACATTTTGGAGGTGTAAAACAGCTGGAAAATCAGATGTTTCAAAAGGTTGTTCATGATCTTTTCCACAAAAACATCCGGCGTAAAAATGAATTTAAAACCTGGACTAAATCCGCATCACCGCTCTTGCTAACCAAAGGCCGGGAATTGTTAAACAGCGTTCTGTCCGTTGTTGCGGCGTATCATGAAGCCAGATCGAAACTCTACCAGTTGGAGATCGCCAACCGATCAAACAGCTATACGGTCAGCTTCTTCAGTTCCCTGCGTGAAGACCTTTCCCAACTGGTTCCTGAAATCTTTATTCAACTTTATGATTCAGATAGACTCATTCATATGGTCAGATACATCAGGGCAATCACCATTCGTGCGGAAAGAGGATCTGTCAGCCTTGAAAAGGATCAGACCCGCGGAGAGGATGTAAAAGTGTTTTCGGACAGGCTTGCCAACCTGTTGGAAACGCTTTCACCATCTGTATCAAAGGAAAAGAGAAGGGCGATCGAGGATTTTTTTTGGTTGATACAGGAATACAAAGTTTCAATCTTTGCCCAGGAGCTCAAAACCCCATTTCCTGTTTCTAAAAATAAGCTTAAAAAAAAATTAAGCGAAATTGAACGGATGATTTAATCTGCGATGGTACAGCCTATTTATGTACCGCAGTCGAAAGTCCGGGTCTGTACACCTCCATGATGCTGAGGTAATGGATCGCTTCATCTTCACGGCCTCGTTTCAAGCACCCCCCAGCATAAATGCTGCATTTTTCCTTCAATACATTCGTTGCAGTCCTTTGTTGATCAGTTGAAAGAAGGTTACTTTTTATGATCTTTGTCAGGGACTCTATTCGATATTTGTCCAGACCCCATTTCCGAGAAAGCTGATCACTGTGCCCACCCCGTTTTTTAACCAGAGGGATGTCGACGAGATATATCGGGCACCACCTGGAGATCCTGAGCCAAAGATCATAATCCTCGCAGACGGGTAGTTCTTCATCAAACAAACCGACTGTTTCAAAGAGGCCCCGTTTCATCATCACTGCAGAGGGAGTGACCAGACAGAGGGAAAGAGACGGCTCAAAAATCCTGCCAGATAATTTTTTGTGATGATGTTTTGGATTCACCCGCACACCGTTTCTGATCCAGATTTCCCCTGTCTGACAAATCAACGCATCTGGATTTGATTTGAAAAAATCAATCTGCCTGGCAAGTTTTTTTTGGAGCCAAATATCATCTGAATCCAGAAAGGCGATAAATTGGCCGGATGCGGCGGCAATACCTCTGTTTCTGGCCGCACTAACCCCCTTGTTCTCCTGATACAAAACCACGATCCTATCCCCGTATGTATCCAGGATTGGTATCGTGTTATCCGTTGACCCGTCATCAATTACGATCAGTTCATAATTTGAAAAATCCTGATCGAGGACAGAATCGACGGCATCGCGTATGGCCCAACCCCGGTTATAGGTTGGGATAATTACACTGACAACCGGCATTTTTTTCCGTCTATTCATATAAATGGAGGGTTTTGCTTTAATTTCAAAATAAAAAGGTCAGAACTCGGGTTGCGCAAGTGTTAATCAACCGGTTGGAGATAATCAAGAACCTCTGAATAGATATCCTGGGAGACGACAAGGAGTTGGTCTTCAATCCGTTTTCCATCAATGTATTCGTTCAGGAAAAATTCATCCCCATCCAATTTGAATATCTTTCCCCCTGCGGCTTCGATTATGATCTGAACGGCAGCAAGATCCTGGTAAGATTCATTTGAAATGATAGCCACCTCCGCGCAGCCTTTGGCAACATAACAAATATGAGCGGCGGTTGATCCCAGATTTCGAATTTTGCCTGGAAATGTGTTGTGAAAATGATGGGTAAATCTGGAATAGGTCAGGAACACACTCTCTTCATTAATCGAATCCTGGTCCGAAATGCTGATTTCTTCTTTTCCTAAAAAAGCTTTCTTACCGGCTTTCGCATAAAAGAGGTCGCCTGTGCTCGGCATATAAAAAGCACCGAAAATGGGCCATAAATTCTCCATAAGGGAGACAGACATCCCCCACATCGGAATTCCTGCTTGAAAATTGGCAACACCGTCCAGCGCATCAAAGATCCAGAGATATGTTTTTTTCCCATTTTCAATGGCATCGCTCTGGTGGTTGTTTGTAAATAATTGGTGTTCCGGAAAAGCATTTTGGATCTGATTTTGAAAAAAATCGATCAAATGGAGTTCTGCCTCTGTAACCAATTCATTATCAAATTTAATATGTAACCTCCCTTTACCATAATAAGAAAGCGCTTCATCCCCAGCGCGACGGATGGCTTCCATTGCAAATTCGGTAAAATCCTCAACTCTGGAATTTTGAGTAGCCTCCATTTTCCCTCCTTTTTAATGACTGGGTGATTTTCCTATTAAACCAAGATAATCCTCAATTCCTACTTCTTCATTAATCAAAACAAACCGCAAAGGCAAAGAAAAAATACGAGATAAATCTCACCGACAGACTTCGGGGGCGCTCAAAGAAAAGTTTCAACTTTTTTTGTTTTTAATATGTTCTACACGGTCAACAGGGGGATGAATTTGAGGTTTGCTTTTGGAAACGGATGGCAATGGGTTCCAACGGTCTTCAAAAATCAACAAAATTATATCGGCTTGACCATCCGGGTTGTTTGACCTATAATAGAATAAAAATATGAGCTCCTAAATGAGCGTAAATAAAATAAGGAAGCATTATATAATTGAGTGAAAGAAAAAGGTGGAAAAAGACAATGGAATTACCGAAAGAATTTAAAGCATGCGTTGAATTTCACGGACATTCATGTCCTGGTCTCGCATATGGTTATATCGTGGTAAAAGAAGCGATGCGACTCCTCGACCTGAAAAGGTCCCATGACGAAGAGGTCGTTGCCATATGTGAGAATGATTCCTGTGCGGTCGATGCTTTTCAGGTACTTCTCGGTACTACCATCGGCAAGGGCAACCTTATCATAAAAGATTATGGAAAAAATGCCTATACAATTCTTGATCGTTCAAGCAAACGGATGTACCGGTTTTCAAGAACACATTTTTACAATTACACAGGAAAAAATAAAGAAGAATTTCAACTTTTGGAAAGAGCCCTGTCCGCGGGAAAGGCTAGCTCAGAACAAAAAAGAAGGCAAAAATTGCTAAAAACGAAAGATTTGATCAAAAAACCTTTTGACGAGGTTTTCTCAACCCGGGCGAAACAATTTACGAAGCCCCCTTATGCCCCCATCGCCCTTTCAAAACCCTGTTCAAAGTGTGGTGAGATGACAATGGCAACAAAATTGGTCTTTGCAAAGGGCCAAGCCGAACTGTGCATCCCCTGTTCGGGTACAAACGGGAGTTAAACCCGTCATCGGTGATGATTAATATTTTCATGTTGATGACAGATGCAGTCATGTTATCCGCATACGCTGCATGTGAAGGTCACTGAATCTTTTTGGCTGTCTTTTTTTAGGGAAATAATCGTCCAATACAAAAAAAACCACAACCAATGTGATCAACAACACGAAAACAATTGTCCACATACCCTTCACCCTACCCTTTTTAATTCGATTTCTTGATGATTCCGGCTCCGCTGCGTTCGGTTTAACGTTGGGCGAAATTCTGAATGGCATCCCTTATATCCGGATATTTAAAAATAAAACCGTGTTTTAACAGAACACGGGGGACACAATGTTGGCTACAAAGCAGCGATGAACCAAGCTCTCCCAGAATAAGACGGATCATAAAGCCGGGGGCAGGCATAAAGGACGGTCGATTGAGTATACGACCCAGTGTTTTAGCCAGATCGCGGTTTCTAACCGGTTGAGGGGAACAGAAATTGACCGGTCCTTTGATATTGGTATTTTCCATTACCAACATCACTGCGGATAAAAGATCATCCATGTGAATCCATGGAAACCACTGTCTTCCGTTCCCCATAGGGCCACCTGCAAAGTAACGAAAAGCGGGAAGCATCTTTTTCATGGCTCCGCCATCTTTCCCCAGCACGATTCCAAACCGTGTCATTACAACCCGTATCCCTTTTTCTTCCCCCTTTAAAGCTTCACCTTCCCAGTCTCCGGTGACTTTTGCCAGAAAGTCATTCCCCTGGGATGCCGTTTCTTCAAGTATTTCATCCCCCCTGTTACCATAATATCCCACTGCGGAAGCATTGCAAAGGACAATTTTTTTATTTTTTTGTATGGAATCGACCAGGTTCCGGGTGGACAGAATCCGACTGTCATGGATTTGGTTTTTATAACGCTTGGTCCATGGCTTAAATATGGTTCTCCCGACCAGGTTGATTGCCACATCGATATCCTCTAGTTCTTCCTGCCAATCACCTTTTATCGTCATATCTGCTGCGATATACGTAAAATTATGGTGGTCGACCGCATGAGGGTTTGATCGGGTGCCAACTGCGGTGACCTGGTAACCTTTGTGCAGAAAAAAATTCACCAAATTCCCGCCGATAAAACCGAGCCCGCCGGCAATAAAGATCTTCATCAGTCATCCCTCCCCTCCAAAAAAAAGAGCAACACCAAACGGTGTTGCTCTGAACCGGATTAAACGATCTATCAGGCGCAGCCGGTATCGGCAGTACCACACCCGTTGCATCCGGCTTCTGCTATTAACTCAGAGGTAACTTTGAATCCAATATCAATGTAATCAACCTTTATCGGCTTTGCCCTTTCCATGAAATCTTTGTTCACAACATATTTGAACCCTTCGATATCATAAACATTATCCGCATCTTTTGGCTCATCCAGAGCCATGGCAAGGGAGGGACCGCCTCATCCCCCCTCATTTAAAAAGATCCGGATGGGTGACACATCTTTCCCTTTAAAAAATTCAGAAATCTGTTCAGTCGCTGTCGCTGTAATTTCTAACATACAATCCTCCCCATTAGATCATTCAAAATAATAAACACCTTTCCCTATACGTCCCAAAGGTCTAAATGCCTTTAATATTGTCCTTAAAACTAGCCATGAAATTAATCATTGTCAATGATAAAATTTCCATGTGGGTAAGCACCTTAAACCTTTTTATCCGAGTTGAAAAAAATAACCGATCAAACGTAGAAAATTGAAAAGTCGACATTCTCCTAATCGGCGATCGTTGATAAATAGTCCTTGTATATATTGTAATCTCCTGTTGAAAACAACACAAAGACAACCCTATTTATCGACCGGCTATCTTTTAGAACATTGCAGGTCGAATCCACTGCTATTTTGCATGCTGCTTTCATCGGATAACCGTATACCCCGCAGCTGACCGCCGGAAAGGCGATGGTGGAGATACCCTGGTCGATCGCGAGCTGCAGGCTATTCGCGTAACATTGTGACAAAAGATGGCTGTCGCTCTGTTTCCCGCTGTAAACCGGACCAACTGTGTGGATAACATGCCGTGCAATCAGGTTATAGCCACGGGTAATTTTTGCTTCGCCGGTTGGGCATCCACCGATGGCGCGGCACTCGGCAAGCAGGTCGGGACCGGCCGCCCTGTGGATGGCGCCATCAACTCCTCCGCCGCCCAGAAGCGATCTGTTTGCGGCATTGACAATGGCATCGACATCCAGACAGGTTATATCCCCTTGTAGGACCTCAATTCGGTCTAGAATATCCTTTTCCATCGATTTCTCTTTTTTCTCTTCACAAACCATGCACAGGTTGATTGGTGCAGGATGTGGGTCTTTGTATAATCTGTGGTATTAAAATTGGGTGATCAGTTTGGGGGCAATCAAAGGTCATAGAGGGTATCATCCTTAAACGGCGCAGCCGGTTTGGCTTTTAAGGTTTTTCCCTTTTTATCAGGCAGGATAAAAGGCTCTTCTCCCTCTAGAAGATCTCCCATCTCAGCCTCAACCTGTTCAGGATCTTCACCGCCTTCCATCCGGCTCAACGCCTCTTCCATACTTGAACCCAGCTGCATCCCCGTCATATCCGTGAGCTTACGCATAAGATTGGCTGCTTGACGCGGATCGTCCTCATTTATTTTATCCGCCTCACCGGCCATCATATTCATGGCTTGTTCCATCTTGGATTCATCAAAGGGAAGATCATCCATGTCGGTTTGTTCTTTTGCTTTACCGGTAACGGCAAAGGCCGACATCTGTTTTGACAGTTTTTTTGTTTTGCATTTGGGACAGTTGGGTTTTTTAGCGGTGTTGACTGTTTTGGAAAAAAAATTAAAAATAGTATGGCAGTTTTGACAATAGAATTCATAAATCGGCATTGCTTGTCTCTCTTTTTAGTAGGTGATCTTTCCAAGGATTCGGTATTATCCTCAGGGGTTACATAACAGGTTTTTATCATAAATTGAGGGGAAATCGTTGTCAACCGCTATCGCCGAAAAAGACCCGATGACAAATGTTGACTTGAAACCCGGCATTTGTTATGGAACCGGGAATCAAAATTTAGAAAAAGGAATATGAATTTATGGAAAGAACACTTTCAATAATAAAACCCGATGGTGTCTCGCATGGACTGATCGGTGAAGTAATCAGACGTTTCGAAAAAAGCAATATAAAAATAGTCGGCATGAAGTTGCTCAAGATGACCAAAACCGAGGCAGAAGGGTTTTATATGGTCCATAAAGAGAGACCCTTTTTCGATAGCCTCACGGATTTCATGTCATCCGGTCCCGTTGTTGTGATGGTTCTTGAAGGTGAATATGTGATTGATAAAAACCGTCGATTGATGGGGGCTACCAATCCTGAAGAAGCAGATGAAGGAACGATCAGAAAAGATTTCGCCACGGAAATTGAAAAAAACGTGGTCCATGGCTCAGATTCACCTGAAACCGCATCCGTTGAAATCGCCTACTTTTTTAACCGCTTTGAAATCGTCGGTTGATGGCCGATAAAATAAATTTGAAAAATGTCTCCATTGTTCTGAACCGGCCTCTTTATTCGGAAAATGTCGGGGCTGCAGCCCGGGCCATGCGGAACATGGGATTCGAGCGACTTGTGGCGGTCAACCCAAAAGACTTCGACCGTGATAAAGCTCTGAAAATGGCCACACACGGTGCCTCAGATATTGTCAACAATATGCATTTTTCCGACGATCTGAAACGGACGCTCTCCTCTTATCATTATGTCATCGGAACCACTGCCCGTTTGGGTGGACAGCGACAGGTTATACAAACCCCTTCAAAATTGGCGAAAAACCTTGTTTCCCTTGCACCTGAAAACCAGGTTGCCCTCCTTTTTGGGCCGGAAGATCGGGGCCTTTCCAATGAGGATATCCGGTATTGCCACATACTGGCCAACATACCGACCGCCGGGTTTTCTTCTCTCAACCTGGCACAGGCGGTGATGATTTTGTGCTATGAACTGTTCATCGTTGAAACGGATGAGGAGAAACCATTTACCCCTCGCCTTGCCGGTCGCCATGAACTTGACGGAATGTATGACCAGTTAAAAGATATACTGGTCAAGATAAGTTACATCAACCCGGAGAATCCGGATTACTCGTTAAACAAACTGCGCTATTTTTTCTCCCGAATACAACTGCGTGCAAAAGAGGTCAGTATAATCCGTGGTATATGCAGACAGATCGATTGGTACGGAAAAAAATGCTTTGATGACGGTCGGAAAACCGGGAGGATAGATTCATGAAACTGATACGGTTTGGCCAAGATGGAAACGAGAAACCCGGGTTGTGGAAAGACAACCGGATCGTCGATCTGAAAAAGATCTACCCGGAGATACCGGATTTCGATGAAGAATTTTTTGAAAAGGGCTGGCTGGAAAAGATCAAACTGATCACCGATGCCGGAGAAAGAATGGATGTACGAATCGGGTGTCCGGTTTGCCGCCCTTCAAAAATCATATGCCTGGGAAAAAATTATTCCGAGCATGCAAAGGAGGGAGGATTTGAAAATCCCGAAAGACCTCTTCTCTTTTGTAAAACACCAAACACCCTGAACGGCCCGTATGACCCCATCGTTCTACCCAAAAGCAGTGTTCAGGTTGACTGGGAGGTGGAACTGGCGGTCATCATCGGAAAAAAGGGGAAAAGAATAAAGAAAAAAGATGCGTTTTCCCATATCGCGGGATTTACAATCCTAAACGATGTATCAGGAAGAGATGCCCAGTTTTCCGATTCCCAGTGGTTCAGGGGAAAATCCTTTGACAGCTTTGCACCGGTCGGCCCGTGCGTGGTTACGCCCGATGAAATCGATGATGTGCAAAACCTGCCGTTGACCACAACCGTAAATGGAAATGTCATGCAGGATGGAAATACAAAGGACATGATTTTTGACATCCCCACGATCATCGAATACATCAGCGAAGATATCGCCCTTCTTCCAGGCGACATTCTCTCCACCGGAACACCCTCCGGGGTCGGTATATTCCGGGACCCGCCGGTGGTATTAAAACCGGGCGATGTGGTGGAATGCCGAATTGAAGGAATCGGTTCGATCAAGAATGAAGTGATCGAGAGATAGCGGTTATATTCATACCGTCTTAATATGTATGCCTTCCAAAGGTTTTGG
>DCWS01000032.1 GCA_002328165.1 Desulfobacteraceae bacterium UBA2156
CTTTTTTACAAGCCGGCAAACGCCATCTTGACCAGTCTTTACCTCCTTAACTTTCCGACGATATAACCATCGATTAATAAATGCACCAGATGATGCACGACACAGACCACAAGGGCCTGGCTGTATTGGGGGAAATAGGTCGCCTGCAGAATGATTGAAAGCGGCAGTGTTTTCTGGGAACCCATAAAAATGATACTTTCGCGCCGTCCTCTTTTCAAACCAAAGAACTGCGCAGTGCCAAAGGCTTCAACCAAAAGAACGGCATGAAATCCGGCCGTGATCAAAACGATAACTCCGATCATGGAGCCACTGTTGAGGATGGCAGGCCGGCTCTGGGAAAGCCCCATCCACACGATGGTAAGAATAAATATTTGGTTGAGGATATGAAGCCTGTTTTTAAAGAGACGGATGGTGTCTTTTAAGCGCAATTTCAAAAGCATCCCAAAACCGAGGGGAGCCAGAACCAGCAGAGCAATCTTCAGCATGATGGCCGGCTTATCAAGCATAATAACGGTGGTTCCACCGATGAGAGGCAAAAGGAGTCCCAGAGTGATGGGTATGGTAAAGATCGCCAGACCGTTGGCCAGAATCGTTATCAGCAGGGCATGCGCCAGTTTGCCGCCTGCGGCCGTCGTCATTACGACACCGCTGCTTACCGTCGTCGGCATGGCGGCCACAAGAAACAGACCCACAATAATGCCCACATCCAACGGCGACCAAACAAAAAATGCCGCGCTAACGGGTGCAGCCAAGAATATGACGGCCAAAGCGATCAAAATGACCTTTATATCGATCGATTCGGATTTGATTTGACGTGTGTCTAAAATCAAGCCTGAGAAGAAAAAGATCAGCAGGACTGTCGTCTCGGCACCGAAATGGAGTTTGAACCAGCGTCCCAGACCCGATACGGATTCGGTCGCATCGGCCACGGTCAGCGCCAATACGATTACAAGGCCGACTGCAAACCAGTATTTATGTATCAATTTTGTAAAACGCATTTGCCGTCATTTAAATTACGATCATTAATTGAGGTCGAAATTCTTTAGCATTAATTAAAATTATTTGCATCCAAAATCTGAGCTTTAATGTTTACTTTGCACCAGGCGCCAGGGACAGATGCGGATCATCGCTTTTATTGAACTGGAAGAAGCTCCCGTCGCAAAGCGGTTTCGTCCATCCATTCTTATAGCAACTCAGCGTGTTGACAGGCCAGCTCGAATTTTCATTTCCTCGATATCCTCTGTCGTGAGATAACTGACAGAAGCCGACTCAAGCATTACCTGTTTAATTGGACTGTACCCTGCCCGGTTTAAAAGCTCTAACGCCACATTAGCCTTCAGCTTCATCATAAATGAATCCGTTCGCTTATCGTCTATGATTTCAATAAGCAATTTGGCCCCTTTATACGCCCCCTCCTGGATGCTTTCTGAAATGCCCGGCACGCAGGCCGTCGAGTTGATATCTGCCATCTTCTGCAGCCTATTGATCTCCTCTCTAATGAGCGGGTCACGAAGGTTCCGCGAGACGGTGGATTTATGAATACTCATCAATCATGCGATTTCAGCTTGAGAATTTCCGCCGACGTACATCCTGACTAGTTGGTGGTGCCTTGCCGATAATTTTGATAAATATCGATCTGTCATTTGTTTTATCCTTTCATCGTTTTCGATGGAATAATTTGCAATCTGGCAAATAAAAGTTCGCCGTGTTTATCATAATGCCTAACCATAATAGGCATCCGGATGCATACCATATTGATTTTGGATAGCAATATGATGGCATAGAAAATAACGTCCGGAAGGGATTTTTTGAGCATGGAGATTTTTTAGCCTTACGAAGAGCTTTACCACCATACCTAAAAGGATTTACTATATTTGGCTATAAAGTAGGATGGCGCCATTCAGAAATAGCCGCATTAAGCTGGAAGCTGGAGAAACTAAAAACGACGATGCACGAACAGTCTACCTCGACGAAGAACTAAAAGAGATATTTCAAAAGCAATGGGATCAACGTGCAGACCGACAAAAGCTATTGCCTTATGTATTTGTGAACCAAGAAGGAACTAATGACATTACACGATTTGACAAGGCTTGGAAAAGGGCCTGCAAAGACGCTAAAATTGGAATAAAGCATTTTCACGATTTGAGGCGAACGGCATGCCGCAATATGATTAGGGCAGGGATACCCGAACGTGTGGTAATGATGGTGAGCGGACATAAGACAAGATCTGTTTTCGACCGTTATAATATTGTTAATGATGCTGATTTAAAACTTGCTGCCCAAAGACAAGAGATATACATTCAAAGCCAAATGGGCAAAGTTTCGGGCAAAGTTTATGAATTTGAAAAAAACAAAAAAGATATAACAGGCTGATTTTACAACAAATATGGGGTGTGGATCGCCATGTGATCGTGTGGACTCTAAATCCACATAGCCGGGTGCAACTCCCGGACACCCCACCATCAACCTATCGGAAGTGTGCACGATCATCATATCCTCTCGGAATATTTCAGAAGGACCAATGGGGAATTTATGTCTCACCCTCTCCTGTGGCGTTAGTCGAGAACCAACAATTGTTCATTGATAAGAAGGTCGCTTAACACTTTTTAGGATGTTTATGATTGAATCATATTGACGAAATTTGACCTTCTGTGACCTTTTCATCAGTTTCTCTTCTTCTTCGGTCAGCAGCCCGTGTCGTTTTAAATACGCACCTTCGGTTTCATACAGGGGCGGATCCGCGGTGTCTATCTCTGCCCAATCGCAAGGCACCCCAAATTGATAGAATAATCCTGAATATAGCTTGCCTCTTCCATTAACCATCTTGCGTACTTTTGGAAAATATTTTTTATACCCTCTGTGTATTTCAGGCTTTCGCTTTTCATTCCTGGGCGCATCGAGCTCCCACCAGGCGAATGGTCTTGTCCATGAATTTTTTTTGATCCACCTGGGAAGGATTTCATCTTTGTGTAAATCCCATAATTTCTCTTTCCCTTTTTCTTTTAAAATAAAAAACTGGATATCCAACTTCGGCTCTTTACCGGTCAACAGGTAATTGAGCCAACTATCTTGTAATTTGTTATTTTTTTTCTTAACGGTAAACCACATGTTCCCTCAAAAGAAAAAAGTACTGTGGTCAAGGCAAAAGTAAATTTCTGAAGCGAGCTATCATAAAATATTAAAAAGTCAAGAAGTTAAGAAAATAACGAGTCATCAATTTTGATGATTTCAAAAATAACAGTACGATATCATGCCTTTATGTCATTTGTCACGATTTAACCATGGTGAAGGATAATAACCTGTTGAAAAATGTCTATATGATGGGAAGGAAGCGCCTGTGAATTAATCTGCGGGACGTTCTGGGCGATGGTTTTCAAATATTGAACAAAAGATGTCAGTAGATAAAGACGGTTTGACAAATATCGCTATCAGATTTAGGTTGACTTGGCCATTGCCGATTATGATATCTAAACCCTTGTGGGCATGATGTGGGGTGCTTGAAAAAATACCAAAGGAGGGAGTGAATGTACACGGAAACCAGAAGAAAAGATAGAATTTTGGACAACGCATCGGCCCTCGCTCTTCTAGATAACGGTGGCTACGGTGTGTTGTCTACCGCGGATAAAAAAAATCAACCGTATGGCATTCCTGTAAACTATACAGTTATCGATAATACGATATTTATTCATTCCGCCCCTGAGGGCCACAAATTAGATAATATTAAATCCAACAGTAAAGTTTCATTCTGTGTAGTGGGTAAAACCCGGTTGCTTCCCGACCAATTTTCAATCAATTACAAAAGCGTGATCGTCTTTGGTACTGCTACAATAGTTGATGATCAGGATAAAAGACAGGCATTAATTGCCCTGGTCGCAAAATATTCTCCTGAACATATGGATTCAGGGGGAAAATATATAGACAATCGCATTGACAAAACCGTGGTGATAAAAGTGTCTATAGATCATATAACCGGCAAACAGAGAAAATAATAGGATGTACCAAACACTGGGGCATTTAACCCGATGCCCAACCACCATCCCTAAAAAAGGTGGCTTGATTATGTCCCTAAAATAGCAGGAGGGGCAACCAACGATGAGCCAGAAGGCTGTACCGGCATCGATCAAAGAAATTACCAAGGAAATGTGATTCCTTATGATACTGGCGAAGAGGATATTTATGCAAGGTATTATTATGAAACCCTTTGGAGCCATATTTATTTAGACCACGAACAGATCGACTTGATTAAGCATTCAAGATATGAGAAGAAGCATACGAAGCATGAAAGGCTCTCGCAAGGGGGGAGGGAATGTCAGAACAAGAAGCTGCTGGAACGGTTTTTTTATCGATATGCGAAACTTGAGTAATTATTCTGGACAGGGACGGCGGTCACTGTTTCTATTTCAAAACCAAAAGTCAAAATTGAGGTAGTGAAAGACCGAAAATCAAACCTAACGGTGGGTCGATCAGTATCGCACACCTCCTTTGCTTTTTCTTATAACGGATTTTTCTATCGTTAAAGCTTTTTCAACTGTGGTTTTTGATGCGTCAACTTCATTATTGAATGCATCTTTTTTTCTTTCATAATTTTTAATTTTTTCGTTGAGTTTAGCTGCTCTTTTGTTCAGCTCGATCGTTTTTCTTCTTCTGAGCCACCTTGGTTTTTTGGCCTGGCTTTCTTTCTCTGGTTCCAGCGCTTCCTTTTCTTTCATCAGTATTTGAAATTCTTCGTCCAGGATCGCTTTTCTTTGAATAATCCGTTTTTATTTTTTAAAATATCGTTTTTTTCTGTCTGACTTCTTTTATTTTTTTGTCCATTGGTCGGCTGAAATTGTATGTCGCTTTCATATTCTTTATTCCAGCGGAGAAAACTTTGCTCTCCGAGCAAGGTCAGAGTTCATAGGTTTTGCCGTCTGAACGACTCAATGTTACACCCAAAGCTGAGTTGCCCAACAACTTCAACCAAGGAGGTAACAAATGAGTTGATTTCGAAAATTAGTACAAACTATATGGCACTGCCAATATCATGTTGTATGGGTGTCCAAATACCGTTTCAAGATTCTGACGGGCAAAGTTGCGAAGATGGTGGAGAATTGCGTGAGAGCCTTTTCGGAGCAACGAGGCTGTGATGTTCTTGAACTGAATGTTCATATTGTTGTGACGGTTCCCCCCCAGGTGTCGATATTGGACTATGTGGGTATGGTCAAAGGGAGAACGGCAATTCGTATTTTTAACAAATTACGTCATTTGAAAGAAAAGCCCTATTGGGGCAATCATTTTTGGACAAAAGGTTACTGTGTCGATACCGTAGGGCTGGATTCAGAAATGATCCAAAAATATGTCAAGCACCGAGATGATAAGGACAAAGAGTAAGAAAACATAAGAACAAGCAAATCAAATATCAAGGGCAACTCAACCTTGTCCCTTTTGGGGGAAAGGCAGTTTCATCCCCTTCCAGGGGTTAAATCAAAGCCGGCCCCTCCGGGGTCGGCTTTTTACTTGATATTTGAAGGCGGTTACCATAAAGCCATAAAAGAGGTGAATCAGTGGATATTGGGTGGACAGGAGTTCAAGACAGACGGTTAAAGGAACTGGAGGCGCCGGCGGATGAGCTTGACAGGCGGTTTAGCAGCCTTCAAGATCGTGAACGGTCTTTTCAGTCTTTAGATAAAAAACTGGTAAAACAGCACCGCCGGCGATTGACGGAATTTAGAGAAATTCATCTCAGGCCGGGATTTTGCAGACTCGAAACCCGGCTAATCGAGGTGCTGGGTAAAAAGGGATTTGTTCAAGTCGCCACTCCGATCATCATGTCCAAGGGACATCTTTCAAAAATGACGATTACAAAGGGCCACCCCCTCTTCGACCAAATTTATTGGCTTGATCATAACAAATGCCTACGCCCCATGCTGGCGCCCCATCTATATTTTGTGTTGAAGGATTTTCTTCGAATATGGGATAAACCGATTCGAGTATTTGAAGTCGGTCCATGCTTTCGAAAAGAATCTCAAGGAGCTCGACATTCGAATGAGTTTACCATGCTCAACCTTGTGGAAATGGGTTTGCCGGCGGAGGAGAGAAATGAACGGATTGCCGAACTCGCCGCCGTGATTGTCGATACAGCAAAGGTGGGTGACTACCGGTTAAAAGCCGAAAGATCTGAGGTTTACGGCGACACCATTGATATTGTGGCCAACGAGGGTGACGTGGAACTAGGGTCGGCTGCCATGGGTCCCCATCCTCTAGATCGAGCATGGAAGATAACAGACAACTGGGTTGGAATTGGATTCGGAATCGAACGGTTACTCATGGTCGCGAAAAAGAGCCACAACCTTCATAAAATGGGAAGGAGCCTCTCCTATCTCGATGGCCATCGCCTGAACATATAGATACGAAAAGGGGTGCACATTTCGTTCAATTGTAAACACATATGAACTCTTCCACTAAAAAACTTGAAACCATATTGGCCAAGGCAACTGGCGGTCAATCGCTTGAAAAGGAAGACCTGATTTTTCTTTTGGGAATCGATGATAGGGATCAACTGGAAACCATTTTTCGTGTTGCCAGAAATTTGCGCCATAAATATTTCGGCGATAAAATTTTTTTATACGGGTTCCTTTACATCACTACCTATTGCAAAAACGATTGCCGGTTTTGCTTCTTCCGAAAATCCAATACAGCAAGCAGGCGATATCGAAAAAAGGATCAGGAAATCGTCTCGGTCGCCGGCCGGATGGCCGAATCCGGAGTTCATCTGATTGATCTGACCATGGGAGAAGATCCGGCTTATTTCAACCGGAGAATGAACGGTTTTGAGAAGCTTCTTAATCTGGTGACAACGCTCCGTCACACCACCGGCTTGCCGGTCATGATCTCACCGGGCGTGATGCAGGATGATCAACTGAAAAATATCGCCGAGGCCGGTGCAGGCTGGTATGCCTGCTATCAGGAGACCCACTGCCGTTCTCTGTTCCAACGCCTCAGGCCCGGACAAGACTATGATGTTCGAATGGGGGCCAAGCTGGCGGCGCATCAACGGGGATTATTGATCGAGGAAGGACTGCTCTGCGGTGTGGGCGAGACGCCGGCTGATGTGGCCGAGTCGATTTCGGTGATGCGATTGACCGATGCCGATCAGGTACGGGTGATGAATTTTATTCCTCAACACGGCACGCCGATGGAAAACCGAACGCCACCGGATTCGATAAAAGAACTGTTGATCAGCGCGGTAATGCGGTTGACCTTTCCGGATAGACTGATACCAGCCTCCCTGGATGTGGATGGCCTCATCGGTTTGAGACGGCGGCTCGATGCCGGCGCGAATGTGGTCACATCACTCGTGTTGCCCGGTGGAGGCCTTGCGGGTGTGGCCCAGCATTCTTTGGATATAGAGGAGGGAAATCGAACCAGCACCCGTGTCATGAGCGTTCTTGAGACAATCGGACTTCGTCCGGCTTCTGTGAAAGAATATATAAAGTGGATTCAACACCGCAAGAGATCTGTTGAAGAAAACCGGTCAGGGGAGAAGATCGCTTGCTAGTTGCGGTGGTAGGCGGAAAGCTGCAAGGAATTGAGGCGGCATATTTAGCGCGCAAAGCCGGCTGGGATGTCAAAGTTATCGATAAGGATTCCGGCGTGCCGGCATCGGGGCTGGGCGGTCTATTCCACCAATTAGATGTCACCGCTGAACAGGCGTTGACACCTGTTTTAAATGATGTCGGCTTGGTTATTCCTGCGTTGGAAAATGACGAGGCTTTGAGGTGCCTGGATCGATGGACCCGGACCAGAAATATACCATTTGCCTTTGATTTGGCCGCATATTCGATATCCTCCTCCAAATTAGCGTCCGAACAAATTTTTTCACGCCTGGGTGTTGCGAAGCCAAGGCCTTGGCCCGGCTGCCGTTTTCCTGTAGTGGCCAAGCCGAGCGAAGGTAGCGGGAGTGATGACGTACAGATCTTTGATCAACCCGACAGCGTGAAACAACATCTCAATCGATCCACCCGGGATTGGATTATACAGGAATTTATCGATGGACCTTCCTATTCACTGGAAATTATCGGTAAACCCGGCAACTACACGCCTGTTCAGGTGACCGATCTGGGGATGGATAGCCAATATGACTGCAAGCGGGTTATTGCGCCGACAGACCTTTCGGATCATTTGATTCTAGATTTTGAAACGCTGTCCATTTCACTGGCCGAGGCCTTGGAATTAAAAGGCCTGATAGATGTCGAGGTCATTTTACATGATAACAGGTTGAGAGTATTGGAGATTGATGCCAGACTACCCAGCCAGACGCCAACCGCTGTCTACTGGTCCACCGGCCAAAATCTAGTGCAGATGCTGGGGCAGATTTTTCTCTCAATGCCCCAAACAGGTGAAGGAAATAGACAGCCTCCCCAAGGGGTCGTTTATGAGCATATCCATGTAACCTCCTGTGTATTGGAAGTGGTGGGTGAGCATATAATGTCTAACAGCGGTGCGCTTCATGTCTGCCAGGACTTTTTTGGTGCGGATGAGGCGATTACGAATTATGTGCCGGGCAGGGAGGAATGGGTGGCCACATTGATCATTTCGGGCAAGGACCGAAAACACGCTTGGGAAAAAAGAGATCGGGTGATAAAAGAAATACAGGAAAAATACCACCTAATAAGATATATAGATTCGTCGCCAGAACCGATTGAATTGAAACCATGAGGGCATTCTACATCCAGCATGAAAGCCGAACCTAAGGGGGCCTCAAAAGGATTCCTTGCTTTGACTCGACTGAGAACCGGTGATATTGCGGATATTGCTGAAAACCTGGAAAAATACGATGCCGAACTGGTTCTAAAAACAGGGTGCACCCTGCTCGGTGTTGCCTGTGCAGCCGCTGGGGTGGATGAATCTTTCGTTCGACGCGTATCAAAAGATGTTCTGGTCGGTATAGTTCCAATCACCTCGGGCAAAGGGATCATTGCTGGGTTTTCCCATGCGGTGGAACGTATCGTGAAGCATATCGGTTTTAGCGCGTTTGTCACAGAATCATCGGATGTGGCAGGACTGGTCGAGGCATTTGATAAAAAGGCCGATGTCATCATGCTGTCGGATGATGAGCGCTTTGTCGCGATCCATGTCAGATCTCAACGGGTGGTGAATAATGAGGATGCCACAGGAAAAGGATTTGTTTCAGGATTGAGCCTGATGACCCGAAGCTTAAGCAATCGAAATGTTCTGGTGGTTGGGTGCGGTCCGGTGGGTCAAAGTGCAACGATGGCGCTGATCGGGCTTGGCGCCGTTCCCGGGGTGTTTGATGTGGTTCAACGTCGGGGTTATGATTTGGCCGAAACGATCCAGCGCTCGCAATCCGTAAAAATCCGGGTTGAAAACGATTTGAATTCGGCACTGACAACATACCGATATATCATCGATGCGTCACCTGCGCGGGATATTATCAACCGATTCCATGTGAGAAGCGATACTTATATTTCTGCTCCCGGTATGCCAACCGGTCTGAATGCCGGCGCACTGAAAAAACTATCCGGTCGTTATCTGCACGACCCGCTTCAAATCGGTGTGGCCACGATGATCGTGGAGGTAACAGGCGAATCAGGGAACTGATCGAATTTGCACGTGAACCCAAGAAAAAAAGATAACCGATGAATCCGAAAGAAACCGTGAAAAAGCAGATCAAAAAATACTATCGCAAACGGGTGGAACTTTTTCGGCTTATCGATAAGATAAAGTTGTGGCCATCGCGAAAGGGGGTTCTCCACGGCATCAAGATCATTGATAAGATGGGGGATAGGGCCCGGATCACCACCCATTGTAACAAAACCTTTATGGTAACAAATTCAAGGAACAGCCGTGCAGCCAGATGGCTGAGAAATAAATGGTTTGAGGGGGTCTGCACGCACTGTGCGGTTCCGGAATGGAAATTAGAAAAATATTCTTCAACCCGGTTTAAACGTCACTACGGATCTTTACTCCTTAACACAGATGAAAAGAAGGGCTTTGTAGAAAATTAGCTCTATTTCGTAACAAAATAAAAATAACACCCCTCCCCATGTCCGGTCTGACCATCAATTGTTTTAATTTTGCCGGGTGCTAGATTATCAGCTCCTTGGCAACTTCGGACGCAGAGGCGGCATTGGCACCGTACCCGTCTGCCTCGATATCGTCCACAAATTTCTGTGTGACCGGCGCCCCCCCGGCCATGATCTTGATCTGATCACGGATACCGGATTCCTTCAGTGCCCTAACAGTCTCCTCCATTTTCGGCATGGTTGTGGTCAAAAGAGCTGACATGCCTAAAATGTGCGCCTTATTCGATTTTGCGGCTTCCACAAAATCCTGGGGTTTAACATTTGTTCCGAGGTCTACGACGTTGAATCCGGACCCCTGAAGCATCATCGATACCAGGTTTTTCCCAATGTCATGGAGATCCCCCTCCACAGTACCGATCACAACCGTCCCCAGACCGCAGCTGTCCTCCTCTGAAAGATGGGGTTTAAGGAGTACAATGGCGCCTTGCATAACCTTGGCCGAACGAAGGACTTCAGGGATAAACATCTCACCGGATTTCATCCGTTGCCCGACAATATCCATTCCCGGAATGAGTCCGTTATCCAGGATCTCTTTTGCCGAGAGGTTCTTGTCCAGTCCTTCTTGAACCAATTTGCTGACACCTTCCACATCTGCTGCGATCAACCCTTCTGCCATTTTTCCATACAGTTCTTCCATTTTCAGCCCTCCTAAAATAAGAAATTTAAAATGCGTGAATCGAAATGAAAAATTTACCTTCCTTCTACCACCTTTCAACCGCCTTGGTATTCATCATCTGTATAAAATAGACATCCTTGCAGCGGTTTAAAACTGCTCGATTTTCCGTTTTGATTCATCCACGTCATCGTTTTTATCCATTCGCTCTTTTGCATCAAATGCCTCAACAACTTCTCTAATTTCTCGGGCTGCATTGTCGGGCAAAGGCAACGGTTTGTGATTTTGGAGGATATCCATTGCCGCTTCATAGGCGCGCTCTTGTATGGCTTTACCCCGGGTCAATTCCACCCAATCCTTTCGATTTCGCCGGTCGAACAGGTTGGACCGGGATTGGTTTCGCATATGCTTTAGGGAAGTGTCATGGGTGATGTAAGTGCCATCGGATCCAACTTCGTGGATAACTTCCACTGCCAGGTTTTCATCTGTGACCGAAATGCCCTGGGTGGCAACCTGAATCATCCTCATCATTTCAGCATCCATGATGAGCTTTGCGAGATCGAACGTTAACCCCTGTTCCAGAACGCCGGAACCGAACAAAATGTTTCCACCGGCAAGTGCGCTGAGGGTGGTGCTCAGCGTAAATTCGTAACCGGACTGGATATCCGGTTTTTTACTATCCGATGCCCCGCCGCCGACAAAGCAGGGAAGCCGGTAGTATCGTGCCAATTTCGCAACAGACGCATTTATCATCCCATATTCAGGCGAACCGATGGATGCGGTTCCAAATCTCAGATCTAAAATAGTGCTGGTACTTCCGTAGGTGCATGGCGTGCCTTTTCTGGTTAGCTGGGCCAAAGCAATGCTGCTCAATACTTCAGCATTGTGGGTCACCAGCACACCTGCCAGCGTGGGCGGTGATGTCCCTCCGGACAGCCCCATCGGCAGTATTAAAATTCCCATCCCCGACGTGGCCGCCTCCATGATCAGTTCGCATTCATTCCCCGGTAGACCAAGTGGGCTAAGGGGACTGACACTAACGGTAAAAATAGGTCGCTTTTGAAAAATATCATTCCCTCCCACACAGAGGGATGCCAGTTCGATCATGCAGTTTATAGAACGTGCAGAATCAGCGCCAAGGAAAATATGATTGCCGGTATTTGTCAACATTGCCTCAAAGTTATGAACAGATTGGGTTTCATTCTGCATGTCCATTGAATTAACACTCCGCTCAACCACGCAGATTTCATTCAGATAGTCACTGATCCGGGCAATATCACCGCAGTCTTTCTTGGTGGCGAGTCGAATCTCCCGTGTAACAGGATCAATAATGTTAATACATCCCCCAAATGTTGTAAAACCGATGCGGTTGGGTTCCGAAACGTAATCATCATTTGGATTTCTGGCATCATACACAACTGTCCGCGGCGCGTAGAATGCGCACTCTTCGACAAGGTATGGCGGAATTTTGACGATGCCGTACCCATTAAACCGCTCAACAGAGGCACCACCACCATGGAAGATTTCCAGGGCCGCTTCGCTCATAACCTTTATACCGGTATCCTGGAGAATCTGAAGGGTCGCGTCGTGTATCGATTCAAGCTCATCGTGTGAGAATGCATATAACCCGAAACCTGCAGTTGAATCGATACCGCTCTTGATACTTCTCCTCATTGGTGCGTTCCCCTTGTCAATATCATCATTGTGTTACTTATACGCATTTATAAAATAAAAAAGCCTAAAACAGAAAATTAAACCGATTTCAACCCGTATTTTTCATATTTACTCAAAAGATGAATAAAAACTTACCGTGGTTTTCTGAAGTTGACAATGTTGGCAATTCACCTTCCGGAAAATCTACCTATAGCCCGATCCAGTCGGCGAGTAATCGCTGGTGATTTTCGACCCAGTACATCAATTTTAGATTGTGATCAAAATACTCCAGATATTCATCATCGTTCGGATTCACTGCGGTAAAAAAATCCACGATTGCCCAGTGAAGCACAAATAAATTCGCCGCAGCGAGCATGGATGGAAAGAATTTTTTTTCCATCGATGTCAAATGCCCGGGTGATTCTGCTGACCGGCAGGCCGTATTATAGCTTCCTATGAATGTTTCAAATTTATCGCGGTCAAGATTTCCCGCCCTTTTTTTCTCCCAATTGGCGGAGAAATAGATGACGGCCAGCGCAATATCAAATAATCGGAAATCGATTTTAGCCCAGTCAAAATCAAGGACACCGACTACCCGCCCCTTCTTATACTTCAGGTTTCCCTGATGATAATCCCCGTGAATCGGTAGGAATGGCATTTTGATTAGATCTGATTTTGAGATGATGGTTTTTCTGATGATCGCCAGAATATTGTCCATATTTTTTAAAAAGAGCCGGCCACATTTTGTCTTTCCTGCCCTGTTTGCAAATTTGCTGTAAGGAAGTTGAAAAGTTGGCAAAAAATCCATAATCTTCAGCTGCAATCTGCCACTCCCGGGTGGAATGAGAAAATTTTGTGCAGCACAGTGCAACTGGGACAACACCTGGCCTGCACTGGTTATTTCCGCGTCAGAAAGATCGGTGTCCATCCAGGTATATCGGTTTTCACCCTCCACAAACTCAAAGATAGCCCAAAAACGAACAACCGATTTTCCCTTGTCAAGCTCCTGTATTTTGACGTAGGAATTGCCGTTCGTTTGTGGGATAAGATCCGGAGTCAGTTTAAATTCACTTTTTCTGAGATGATAGATGAGGGCGTGCTCGAATTTTATCTCTTGTTCAGCCGTACCCAAACGGTATCTACGCACCAAGAATTTAGATATAAACTTATTTTTTTCCATCCAAACCGTAAAGCTTTGATTGTAGTAACCGGTCAAGATTTCCTCTATATCCAGCAACTTTCCCAACCGATAATTTTTTTTCAAAATGTCGTTTATCAATTTCAACGGTTTTTACACTCCAAACAATGGTCGTTCAACCTCTGGTCCATTCACTGATTTTATCGTTTGACCCGAAACCGCGAGTTTATTCCCCGTAGCTTGTCGGCGTGCAGCGAAGATCCCGACATCCGGTGGTGCGGCGTTCTTCAAGCATCGGAGTTCATGACTGCATTCAATCGGATCGTCTTTGAAAAAAACAGGATTTTTATTTTCGCTGGGGAGACGGTTGGTTATATATCGATGACCGGGGAGGGGATTCTGCTCTTTGTCGTGACCTAGGCAATCCACCCGTTTTTTGTGTTGATCATGAAACGGGCAGAAGGAATTATGCAAAAACTTAAAGTCGCCTCTTTCCATGCAGAGCGTTCCCATTGAACACGCCTTTATTGTCCCGACGGTGAGTCTGAAACCGGATGCGCCATTCAACTCTGAAAGTTGGAATAATCAAACGCGCATGGCTGTATAGCAGGTGGTATCGATCCTGTCAAACCATAAAATTGAAGAATTGATATTCGTCTCTCACTGTTAACCTTCCCGTGAAAAGGCCGCTTCGATTTTTTGTCTTCCGGTCAGAATACTGAATCTTCAGTGGCTCTGACCCATGAGCGACTTGCCCGAGAACTGGCGCTATTGCTGGAGACTGGTCAAACGATTGTGTTGTGGCCTGGGAGCGGAGGAACGCTGGTATTTCACAAGATTTGGGATGAAATGCGGTTTGATAAAGATGTGTACTTAGCCGAAGGTGTAACATTTCCGTATTGCTGTCGTCGTCTTGAAGGTCCGGGGACAGTTAATATTCACAGGATTGACGGTCCGAATATGCTTCTTGCCGCACTTCCTGCCACTGATACCGAAGCTGTGGTCCGCGCTTTAGAAGGAACTTATGCCGACAAAGTGAAGCCGGCTATCAGTATTTTGGAACCAGCTTTATACAATGTGAATATCATTGTCCATCCTGTTGGCGCTCTTTTGAACATGGGAAGGATCGAATATTCGAACGGTGATTTCTATATGTACAAAGAAGGAATAACTCCGTCTTTGAAAAGGATTGTGTATGCCATGGACGCGGAACGTTCCTCACTTTTCAAAGCACTAGGATACAGTCCTTACACATATGACGAAATATTCTTTGACTGCTTCAACATGACCTTTGGGGAATTTGCAGCAACATCGAGCAAAGGCCCGTTCAGCATGCAGGACCGATATGTTACCGAAGATATTCCGATGGGTACGACCTTGACCGTGTCGCTGGCGCGTAAAGCCGGCGTTCTCACACCCACATATGACACAATGATTCATCTGGCGTCTGTTGTGAACGAGACTGACTACTTCGGCGAGGGGAGAAACCTGGAGAATTTAGGCATTTCCGATCTGACGTTCAGGCAACTAAAAAAATATGTGCTGACAGGTGACAAAGCCTGACGAGACTTCTTCAGGAGGGAGATTTAAGGACTGTTTATACTTCTCAAGTTTCGCACCCCCAATGGGGCATGGTGCCGTATCTGGTGAGGGGTAAATAAAATTTTTTGGAAAAACAATGCGGCAATCAGTTTGAACCGATATCCATAAAGTAATCACCGTCCACAGGCACGCGATGGTCTGGTTTCTTTTGTAATATCAGTTGCTTCTGAAATGCTAACTCTTAAAAGGTTTTGTGCCGTTGTCAAAGCGCTCATCATCAATTTTTTTCCAGAACAATTTCTTTTTACCCTATGCCTGATGCAACTTTCCCTAAAATATCAGGTGCGAAACATGACATACTTTTAATGATAAATTTTCGACGATAATACTTGAAAAATGAAGATTTATTGTCTAAATAAGAAGCAAAAGATAAAAATTGTAAACCTTTAAAGTAGTTTCTGTTGAGGTTCTATCATGTCAAATCCGGTCATATGCGGCGTCGACTTTGATGATTTTGTCATCAGCATGGAGGAGTTTCATGGCTACCGATCACCCGGCATACTCCTTGGGGGGTTGATGATAGAGGCCTCCCTCGATGAATTGGGGGATACACCCTATTTAAATGTGGCCACCGAAACGGTTGTCTGCCTTCCGGACGCGGTCCAGTTGCTCACTCCATGCACTATCGGAAACGGTTTTTTACAGACGATCGACTGGGGAAAATTCGCCCTCACCTGTTACGACCGCTTAAGCCTTTCAGGCGTGCGGGTGTGGCTGAACCCTGACGCACTAGGCGGGTTTCCATTGGTTCGCCAGTGGCTTGAAAGATCTTCGCATAAGAAGGAAAAACTTCCTTTTGAAGCTCTGGCTGCTGAAATCCTAGTTGCTGCCAAAGAGGTGATCAGCCAACGTCCGGTACATCTTCATCGCTCCCTGAAAGAATCGCAAAGTGTGCCCACCGGACGGTGCCCAGTTTGTGGAGAGTCATACCCGCTTCATCTGGGTCCCACATGTCCGGCATGCCAGGACCAGGCGTACTATTTCTATCAAGATCCCACCAAACAAGCGATCAGAGACTAATGGCCATTCCACGCATTGAAATCAGCGGATGTATCCAAATGAGGTTTTTTTCGGTTTTTTCATCAGCAGGTGGGTTTAAGGGGGATTGAAAACATTTTGACAAAGATTTCAGCAAACTGTATCCTAAAAAAATATAGATTAGGAGACGATCATAATGGACAAATCGATGAAATTCAGCCGGGTGCTCCGGTTGCCCCCTTATGTCTTTGCTGAGGTAGACAAACTCAAGATGTCGCTCCGCCGAGCCGACAAAGATATTATTGATCTCGGCATGGGAAATCCCGACCTGCCGACGCCACCTCATGTTGTCGATAAATTACTTGAGGCTGCTCAGAAACCGTCCAATCATAGGTATTCAGCTTCTCGGGGGATCGCCAAACTGAGAGCAGCGATCGCCAACTGGTACAGAAACCGCTACGATGTTGATATTGACCCTGAAAGCGAGGTGGTGGTGACCATGGGCGCCAAAGAGGGGATTTCACATCTGGTTCTTTCGTTGATCAGCCCCGGCGATGTGGTTTTTGCTCCCAATCCAACATATCCGATTCATCCATATTCGGTAATTATTGCAGGGGGAGATTTGCGAAGCATTCCGATAGAGAAAAATCGGGATTTTTTTCAAGATCTTCAAATCGCCACCGAACAAACCTGGCCCCGACCGAAGATGTTGATCATATCGTTCCCGCATAATCCGACCACCGAAGTGGTTGATCTGGAATTTTTCCAAAAAATTTGTAACTTTGCCAAAGAAAACGATATCATCGTCGTCCACGATTTTGCCTACGCCGATCTTGTCTTTGATCGGGATATGGCGCCGAGCTTTCTCCAAATAGACGGGGCCAAAACGATCGGTGTCGAGTTTTTTTCCATGTCCAAAAGCTATTCCATGCCAGGGTGGCGTGTTGGTTTCTGTATCGGAAACAGTGAGATCATTGCGGCATTGACCCGAATAAAAAGTTATCTTGATTATGGCATTTTCCAGCCGGTTCAAATCGCCGCGATTATTGCCCTCAATTCCGACCAGTCGTGTGTCAAGGACATCGTTAACATCTATCGCTCTCGGCGTGATGTCCTTGTGGATGGACTCAATCGATCGGGATGGCCCACGGACCGACCCAAGGCCACCATGTTTGTCTGGGCGGGAATTCCTGAGAAATTTCAGGATATGGGCTCGGTGGAATTTTCCAAGTTCTTGATACGTGAGGCCGGCGTTGCAGTTTCCCCCGGCCGGGGTTTTGGCGAATATGGGGATGGATATGTGCGGTTTGCATTGGTGGAAAATGAAGAACGAATCCGTCAGGCGATTCGGGGTATCCGTCGGGTCCTCCGTTGATCAAGTACACTGCAAAAGAAAAATAAACTGAATCAAAGAAACGATATATGGAACTCTTTAAAAAGAAGACACTCACGGGGCTTGCCCGCACCTGCGGTTGAGCGGCAAAAATTGGTCCGACGGATCTGTCGGACGTCCTTTCAGGACTGAAACCACCGTCTGATTCAAATCTTTTGGTCGGTTTTGAGACTTTGGATGATGCGGCTGTATATCGACTTACTGAAGAAGTAGCTGTTATCAATACCGTCGATTTCATTACACCGCCCGTCGATGATCCTTACTGGTTCGGGCAGATAGCAGCGGCTAACTCAATCTCGGACATCTATGCCATGGGGGGCCGCCCCCTGACCGCATTAAACCTGGTGATGTTTCCCTCAAAGCACCTTGACATGGGAATGCTCAGGGAAATCCTCCGCGGCGGCTACGATAAAGTGGTGGAGGCTGGGGCCTGCCTCGGTGGCGGTCACACCGTGGATGATGAAGAACCCAAGTACGGCCTTTGCGTCAATGGCGTGGTACATCCTAAGCGAATCGTCACCAACGCCGGCTCACAGCCCGGGGATGCCCTGATACTAACGAAGCCGATTGGTACCGGTGTGCTGTTTAATGCGGTTCGCTCCGAAAAGATGGATTACAAAGAGATCGAAAAGGATATCCTACCCTCTGTTGCAGCACTGAACGGACCAGCCATAAACGCCGCCCTCGAATTCGGCCTTCATGCCTGTACGGATGTCAGCGGGTTTGGTATTGCCGGTCACCTCTTCGAAGTCGCTGATGGCAGCAAAGCCGCGGTCCGCTTAAAATATTCAAATTTGCCGATCTATCCCGGTGCGCTTGAGATGTACAGAAAAGGTGAGACCACCGGGAGTAACCCGGCGAACCGTCGTATGGTTCAGGGAAATATTGAAATCAAAGCTTCGCTCTCCCGCGGGGAAGAAGAGTTACTTTTTGATCCCCAGACCTCCGGCGGGCTATTGCTATCGGTTCCTGATTTTCAGGCAGAGGCGCTTTTAAGCGCCCTGGCGAAAGCCGGTGTCAACTCGGCGACCCGTGTTGGTGAGGTTGTGGAAGGCGCTCCCGCAATAGCAGTGGTTTAGGTTTATGGAAATCTACCTTCTCGTCGGAGGGCTGGGTCTTTTCACCGGGTTTCTGTCGGGGCTCCTGGGTATTGGCGGCGGAATCGTTATGGCCCCGCTTCTCCTTTATTTACCCCCTCTATTTGGGTTTGTGCCGTTTAGTCCAAAAATTTTTTGGGAAGCGTGATGTCACTTTTAATTTTAAGGTTATTGACAATCATCATCGTTTCTGTTCCGTACGCGAGCAACCTTCCATTTTCATCCTCTATGGACGCTTTCCCCAGACAGAGGGTTTTACCCACCTTGATGTTCTTGCCCTTTGCAATCAGGTATCCTTTCGATGCCGGAGCCAGGTAGTTGAGTTTTAACTCCACGGTCGTCAACCCGACACCTTCCTCAAGAAGGGGATAAACAGACCAGAATCCGGCCGCATCCACCAGTGAGGAATAAACGCCGCCATGAACCATGCCGAAAGGCTGGAGGTGTTTTTCTTCAATCACTACCTCCAACCGTGATTCTCCTAGAACAACCGGTTTCATTTCCATGGAGAGCAGTCGGAAATAGGGACTCCTGCTGACCGTTTTTGTTATTGCCTTTAAATATGCAGGATTGAGTGTTTTCATTCTGTCTCCGATCGGTTGCACGTTGACCGCGAGTCCGGACATCCTATATCAGGAATCGAAGGATCCGTGGTGTTGGCCTGCATACCGTTTGGATGCTTTCCCGCGGAACCCATTATTTCATCTGGTCTTTTGATTCTCCGCTAATCGGTGAATCTTCATCCCGTTGAAATAAATACTCTTTAATCCCATTGCGGAATAGAAATGATTTGGCAAAACTGAAAGGTGTCAATAAGGTGAGAATTTCTCGATTCTGACGGCGTTGCAAAGGTAAGCTCATGTGGGGTTGGGGACGTGGATAGAGTCTGAAGTTCTCACCGATGGCAAAGGTGCTCAAGACCGGAAAAACGATCGGATCTCCTTGGACGATGACTATCAACCGTCCTCCCGGTTTTATTGATTTGTGGCACCGCTGTACTAGTTTAACCGCTGTTTGATTATCCACGTAATCAAACAGGTTCCACAGCAGGATACCATCAAAAGTCAGGGGAGGAAAGTCAAAGTGCTGCTCAAGCCGGCCGGCGGGTCGACGTCTGCGACGCTCTCTGTCCAGGTAATGAAACATGTCGCAGACAGAGAGTTTATTCACCCATCGCAAAAAAAAATTGATATTATTACCGGAGATCAGGCCCAGATCGAGCAAGTGGCTCCCATCCCTTTGATGAAGCCCCTCCAAGAACATTTGTAACACATTGCTTTTGTAGCCTGATTCCTCCGGTTTAACAATCGAATTCTTCAACGGTTGATCTGCAGTCAACAAGGTCAATTCTTTTTGATGGGGTCAGCACCAGGGATAATCGGTTTTTTTTCAAATGAAGAAACCGGTTTTGCACCTATGGAAGCGGGCTTTGCATCTGGCGGAATCCCTTTTTGGGGTTCCTGCTCCAGCTCAATGGCTGCTTTCAGATACGCCCCGTCTTCCACTGAAATGCTTTTGGCCTTAATCTCACCGGTAAAGTTTGCCCCGCTGGTTATCGAAACCTTGCCCAGCGCCTTGACATTTCCTGTCAGCCGGCCACTGATGGTCACGTTGTCCGCATGAATTTCCGCCTCAACCCGGCCTTTGGCTCCCACGGTAATCTGATTCTTTTCCAGCATGATTTTGCCCTTCATTGCCCCTTCAATAATCAGGCTTTCCTTCCCGTGGATTTGCCCGTCAATCGTGATGTGTTCCCCGATAATTGTCTTTCGGTCAACAGACGGCAAACTCGAATAAGATATGTTTTCCCCCTTAGAGATGTCGGGGGAAAATGTGGGCTCCCTGTCTGGTCCTCCCCGTTTCTTTAGCATGTGTGCTCCTTTCTAAAAAATAAACCTTATGATTTGAGTCCTCTAATACAGGAAAAACCCCGGGAATGTCAACCGTAGAATTTAATCTTGTGTTGTTATATCAGATTCTTCGGAAGACCCTTCTTTATTATTCCAATATTCGTTGTTAAAAAAGGGTCTTGCCCATCTTGATTTTCCTTTCATCACCCACCTGATTTAACGAAGTGATCGAGCGATCGGTGGCCTGACAAAAGTCGTCAAATCAAAAAGGCAGGTGAAGTTTTAAAAATGTATGCTTGTTATAGGCTGCAGGGGGGTGTCTATGTATCCATTGACCAAAAGTCGTCGCATCAGGGAGGTGGTCCGAAAGAGTAAAAAAAGTACAGGGGAGCTTAATTTTTCCGTTTATCAGATAAAAAGGACACGCCATAATAATTTGAATGGAATGCCCTTTTTTAACCCGGAACTGTCGTTTAAACTACAGTGACACTGACTGCAGCAGGGCCTTTTTGGCCTTGTTCAATTTCGAAAGTAACCCGGTCACCTTCATTAAGAGACCTAAAACCGGCAGCGTTGATTCCGGAATGATGAACGAATACATCCGGACCATCTTCTTGTTCAATAAAGCCAAAGCCTTTCTGCTCATTAAACCACTTTACGATTCCATTTGTCATGGCAGCATTCTCCTTTCAAAAAAATTCTCATGTTTGCAAACTTCAGGTGACCACTTTTGACAAATGGATCTTCCCTTCAGAGCGAAACCAGCCGGCCCAATCCGGGCAAGCTTTCTTGATTGAGTGGTATAATAAGTTGTTTTTCATAAAAGTCAAGTCATTGCAAATAATTTGGGCGGGTTGTGCATTTTCAATTCACCGGAGCGTCGCTTCGGGCAACCGGCGGACAGGGCTCTGGGAAGAGAATAATTCAATGGAATTTAGGCATTGCCGGAATGCTGATAGCAGATCAGCCCGCATTGAAGGCATCTTTTTGATTCAGCATCAGCCATTTCTTCTGTGAACCCCTTTTCGATCTCCTGAAATACGGAAGGATCTTTTGCATCGGAGAGCGGCATGATTTGGCGTACGCCTTCAGCAACGGCTTCAACATGATCGACATTCTGTACATCAGATTCCCGGGCGACTACAATTTCAGAAACCGTTGGTGAAATGCCATACATCAACAGGTGGATGGATGCGGCCGCCCTTCGCCCGGCACCGATTGCATGAATCGTCCCCTGAAAGTCGGTTAGCGTGTCACCTTGTGCGAGCAGGCCGGTTTCCTTGTGATATGCGGGTCTTTTGTAAGGTTCAAGGCCTTCCCAAAGAAGAGGCGCCTCCGCGGTCTCGGACGATTCCGAAGTTCCGGTTTCAGACCTTTGAAAAATAAGACCCGGAAAACGTCCCGATGCAATTAATAGGTTGTGCAGGGGGATGGCATATTTCGACAACGTATCCAAATCAACATATTGCAGTTCCTGAAGATCGTCTCCTTCACCGGAAAGCCTGACAACTCCCGTATTAAAGATGACCTTTATATTTTTTTGGGCAAGTGCCTTGAGACGCTCCGGATCCAGGGCTCTGGTTTTCATTGAACTTCTGAACAGGATTGTTATATTTTTTGCGCCATTATCCTTACAAATACCGGCAGTTTCAAGAGCAAGCTCTCCCCCACCCACAATGACAATATCGGATTTTAAAGAAAACCGATCCGGATGTTTTATAAAATCCATGAGCAAAATGGTACCGGGGATCGGTTCCTCAATATCCGATTCATTCCGGGTCCCACCCAACCGGGAAAGACGGCTATCCCATCCGCCAAGGGCAAGAAATACCGATTCAAAGCCCTCTTTCAAAAGGGAGCTGACGGTGAAATCTCTACCGAGGATCTTTTCGGTCTGAACATTCACGCCCATTTCAAAGATACCTTCTATATCCCGGTCGAGGATCTCATGGGGAAGCCTGAGAACGGAAATGGCATACCGGAGCAATCCTCCCAGGTTCGGGGTTGCTTCATAAACCATTGGTGAATGCCCGAGGCGGGCCAGGAAAAATGCAGTGGATAACCCCTCAACGCCGCCACCGATGATAGCAATTTTTCGATGGGTTGCCGGTGCCTTGAAGGGCAGAATTTTATGGTCGATCTCTTTTTCAACATCAGCCGCGTACCGCTTCAGGAAATTGATCGCCACAGGTTCATCAATATATTTCCTCCTGCACTCGTTTTCACAGGGACGGGGACAGATTCTGCCGATGACGGCGGGGAAGGGATTTCGTTCCTTAATGACCTGAACCGCCTTTAGATGATTACCCAAAGAGATCTGCTTGATATACTCCCGAATGTTGATTCCCGCGGGACATGCCCGTTGACAGGGCGTGGTGCACTCGTCCGTTGTATACTCCCGCATGATGCGCCGGGTAACCGAGGAGAGGGTTATGATATGTTTGGGACAGATATTTTCACAAACACCACATCCGGTGCAACGTTGTTCGTCGACCGATGGCAGCCCGTTCTCTTTCATGGTAATGGCATTAAAGGGACATGCCTTGGCACATGATCCAAGACCCACACACCCGATGGTGCAGACCTTCATCCCGCCGCTGAGAAGTGTTACAGCCCTGCAATTGCTCATGCCATTGTATATATATTTTAGATCAGCACCCGGCACGCCGTAGGTGCAGGTGGAAGCGGCGATATCGGGTTCTTTAGCCTCAACAATTACCCCCATTATCTCTGCAAGAATATGGGCGAGATCCGCCCCCCCGGCTACGCACGAGTCCGCCCCTTTCTCGCCGGCCACAATCGCTTCTGCATTGGCGGCGCATCCGGGTAAACCGCATCCACCGCAGTTGGCACCGGGCAGTGCATCTTTGATCTCCAACATTTTGGGGTCTTCAAAGACATAAAATATCTTTGATGCTGTCGCCAGGACAACACCAATGACAGCCCCCAATCCTCCCATTGTAATCAACGCTTCTATCATTTAATACTCCCAGCTCCCAAATTTTTTTAATGTTATGGGTTTGAAGTTAAAGGATAGCTTTAAACTTGCATTTTTCGTAGCAGGTGAGACACTGGGTACATTTTTCCTTATCGATTTTGGCAACCTCCTTCTTTTTCCAGGAGATGGCGTTTGATGGACAATTTCTGAAACAGATGCCGCATTTCGTACACAAATTCGGATCGATCTCAAATTTTAAAAGGGCAACACAACGCTTTGCAGGGCATTTCTTTTCATACACGTGGGCATGATATTCGTCCATGAAATATCGCAATGTGGAAAGAACCGGATTTGGGGCTGTTTGCCCGAGCCCGCACAGTGCAGACGCTTTGATCACATCCGAAATTTGATCCAAAGCAACCAAATCTTCGGCTTTTCCTTTTCCGTTGCAAATGTTTTCCAGAATCTGTAGCAAGCGACGGGTTCCTTCACGGCAGGGTGTGCATTTCCCGCACGATTCATCCTGGATAAAATCCATGAAAAAACGGGCCATATCGACCATACACGTGTTTTCATCCATGATAATCATTCCGCCGGACCCCATGATGGCTCCCAACTTGACGATTTCCTCATAATCCACAGGTGTATCCAGATATTCTTCGGGCACACATCCACCGGACGGCCCACCCAGTTGAACCGCCTTGAACTTCTTTTTATTCGGTATGCCTCCGCCGATGTCGTAAATAATGGTTCTCAGCGAAATTCCCATCGGGACCTCAACGAGTCCGATGTTTGCCACATCTCCGGAGAGGGCAAACACCTTGGTTCCCTTGCTGGTCTCGGTTCCGATACTGGCGTACCATTGTCCCCCGTTTAAGATGATCTGGGATACATTGGAAAAGGTTTCGACATTGTTTAAAACGGTCGGCTTCTCCCATAATCCCCGAAGGGCGGGAAACGGTGGACGGGGTCGCGGCATTCCCCGCTTTCCCTCGATCGATCTCATCAGGGCTGTTTCTTCACCGCATACAAAGGCGCCTGCCCCCTGGTAAATATCGATGTCAAAATCAAAATCGGATCCGAGGATGTCTTTCCCTAGGAGCCCATACTCCCTTGCCTGTTGGATGGCTATACCCAGTCTGCGGATGGCCAGAGGGTATTCCGTCCTTGCATAGATATACCCCTGGTGGGAATTGATGGCCCGCGCTGCAATGATCATCCCCTCGAGAACCGCATGGGGATCTGCTTCCAGTATACTTCGGTCCATGAAAGCCCCGGGATCTCCTTCATCCGCGTTGCACAGCACATACTTTATGTCGCTCGAATTTTTGCTGGCAAATTCCCATTTCAAACCGGTTGGAAATCCAGCACCACCGCGACCCCTGAGCCCCGATATTTTCATCTCTTCTATGATCTGATCGGCGCTCATTTCATTGATCGCTTTGGCTGCACCAAAATAGCCGTCCCTAGCGATGTATTCATCGATAACTTCCGGGTCCAGTGCGCTCTTGTTTCGCATAGCCCAGAACACCTGGTGCTGGAAGAAAGGGATTTCCTCCATGTTCGGGATTGTTTCTTTGGAGGCGGGCTCCACGTAAAAAAGCTTTGGAACCGGGCGGCCTTTAAGAAAATGTTCTTCCACCAGGTGGGTAACATGCTTGGTTCTGAGGTTCTGGTAAAATATTCCTTCAGGCTGGACGAGCATCACCGGTCCAACAGCGCAGAATCCGTTACAACCGGTCTCGATGATTTTTACCTCTTCGACAAGACCCTGACTTTCAAGCTCTTTTTGTAAAGCCTCCCGAAAGGCTCTAGTTCCGGTAGAGTGGCACCCGGAACCACCGCACAGCATCAACTGGGTTCTCGGTTCATTCATTCTTTCACCTACATTGATATCGGGCTTTTTTGTCGTCTGTATCTTTGGGTCTATTCGTACTTTTCGAGAATTTCGACAGCGCGGTCCGAGGACAAAGCGCCGTATGTGTCCTTGTCGACGATCATCACAGGTGCAAGCCCACAGGCGCCGAGGCATCTCACGGCCTCTAAGGAAAAGCGTCTGTCTTCAGTTGTTTCGCTGTCTCCTATCCCATATTCAAGGTGAATGCGGGACATGATCTGCTTTACGCCTTTGACATAACATGCGGTGCCCAAACACATTTTTATAGTATGGCGACCTTTGGGTTCCATGGAAAAAAGCGCATAGAATGACGCAATACCGAAGACTTCGCTGGGTGCTATATTCATGCCGTGGCTGATATAATCGATCAGTTCAACCGGAAGATAACCGGCCATATCTTGACACTCTCTCAAAGCAGTGATAATCGAGCCCGGTCTGGGTCGGTTTACGGCGATAATCTCATCGATCTTGTCAAACATATCGTTTGAAATATCAGGATGTTGGGGCCTTTCAACATGTGCCATGAACGGATCTCCTAAGGTTATGGTGGATTAACTGGTAAATATCCGTTACCGGGGCTGGGGATTTAAATCGATTAGATCCCTTGCAAGTGTCTTTTAATCGAAGTGATTAAAAAATGCAAGGGGGTATTAAAAACAAAATTATCTTAAATCTAACCCACAATCCGCCGAAGCGTCTCTTAGGGCTTTGCCGGTTATTTAGTTTACATTGACATTGAAAAAACTGGTATCTTATATACATTATTAGTAAAAACAGATTTGATTCACTTCAATGATTTTCAGCAGATCAGTGGCTTCATTTATTTTTTCGGAGCAACACCCATGGTCTGACCGGCGGATTTTTTTGGATTCTGTAAAATGAAATTATCTGAAATCGTTGATGTTTTGGATGCCTTGCTTATTGTCGGCGAAGATCAGCTGGACAAGGATGTTCCCACCCTCTGGTGAGATTCCATGTGGATAAGGTTCTGGGGATCAACGATGTGTATGCACAACTGAGCCAGAAAATAGAGCAAATTTATAAGGCCGACCAGATCCCTGTCCCCTGGAATACATCCGGCAGTTTTTCCGTTGGGAATAGCCTGAGGTGGGCGGTATCCGGGGAGGAGATTGTCAGCATCGATATCGATCGATCCCGGGCGGTTTCAGGATTACAGGAAGTAATTTCTTGCCTTGAAAAAATTGAGATGGGTCTGTTCAGCGACGTCGAGTATATTGAATTCAGGTCGTGTTCCGAGGGGTGCATCGGAGGAACCCTTACCGCCATCGATAAATATGTGGCCAAGAGCGCGATTCAAAAGATGATCCGGAAGTTTAACCCTAAAAGACACCTGCCCAGGGAAAAAATTCTCCGCCTTTATGAAAAGGGCCGTTTTATGTCGGAAATTAATCCATCCAAGCTGGCGGGGTTGTTTGATACACTCAACGAGCCGCTTTCGATTGAGTCGCTTCAGGAGATAGACATGCTTCTGGAGCGGATAAATGGAAAAGATTGCGGGGCGCCGGATTGCCGGACATTTGCTGAAGATGTCGTGAGGGAAAGGGCATCACAAAAGGATTGTTTTTTGATCGGTGCACGTGGTAAAAGATAGGCGAGTCTTCGCACTCCCTAGCTTGTCAAAGCGCAGCGAAGATCCCGGCTGCGGGGTTCTTCAAACCGGTTGTAATTCGGATATCTATCTAAGAGGGGTGGTGTAAAATGACAGTCAAAGAGTTATCTGATCGATTCGATGTCCAGGTGGTTGCAGGAGAAAAGGGATTGAATCGTCCCATCGATGGCGGATATTGTGGCGATCTTTTGAGCGATGTCATGGCCAATGCGCCCCAGGGGTGTATCTGGTTGACGGTCCAGGGCCACCAAAACGTGGTCGCCATTGCTGTTTTGAAGGAGATGGCAGCCATTGTCCTAACCGGCGGGCATGAACCCGATCCGGAAACGGTGGAAAAGGCGGGTGTGGAAGGAATTCCCATTCTCGCGTGGGAAGGGTCAGCCTATCATCTGACTGGACTCATCCATGCGGCCGGTGTCAGAAATTCAGATGGTTAGAATCCATAGTGGGAAAGATCTGCTGTCATTTGAAAAGGGAGCTCTAATCGGGATGTCACTGCAGCGGAAAACGCCGGTGCGGCCATCAGGTCGGTAAAATCAGATCGACTTTGTGTCATACCGGGGATGGAGATCTGTTCCAAGGAGGAGGTTCACATTCTTGTCCTTTTTGGAGAATTGGAGCAGGCGCTGGTCGTGCAGCAGCACGTTTATGGCCACCTGCCGGGACAGAACGAAGCCAAAGTGTTCGGGTATCAGATTATAGCGGATGAAAACGATGAAGTTCTCGGGGAGAGTTCCCGATTACTCATCGGCGCAACCGAATTGGGACTTCAGGAAATCGTAACCAAGGCCCGGTCACTCGGCGGGGTTACCATCGCTTCCCATGTAGACAGACCCGCTTTTGGTATTATCGGCAAGTTGGGCTTTGTCCCGGATGACCTTCGGATCGACGGGGTGGAGATATCGTACCGGATACCATTGGAAACAGCGTGTGATAGTATCCCCGGAATCAAAGATTTTCCGTGTGTGACTTCCTCAGATGCCCACTGTCCGGACGACATCGGCAGGGCATGGACCTCCTTTCTGCTGGCCGCACCAACGGTAGAGGAAATCCGCCTTGCGTTGAAGGGTGAAAAGGGGAGAAAGGTAGGGATCTGATTGCGGGAGATTTCTCTTCACATTCTGGATGTGGCGGAAAACGGCATTACAGCCGGGGCCAGTTGCATTCAGATCGTTGTAGAAGAGGCCCGGGCAGAAAACGTTTTGAAGATCGTTATCCGGGACAATGGAAGGGGAATATCTTCTGAAAAAATCGACAGGATTACCGATCCCTTTGTGACGACTCGAACCACCCGCCGGGTCGGTTTGGGCCTTTCCCTCCTAGAGGCAGCTGCCCGCCGCTGCGATGGGGAAGCGAAGATCGAATCCGAACCTGGTGCAGGAACCGAAGTTACGGCTGTTTTTCGGTACAACCACATCGATCGGGCGCCGATTGGTGATATGGCCGGTTCGATCACCACGTTGATTGCGGGCAACCCGGACGTTGATTTTATATATGACCATTCGGTGGACGACAGACATTTTGGCATGGATACCCGGGAAATCAGAAAGGAACTGGAAGATTCCTTTCTGGCCGACCCGGCAGTGATTTATCACCTGGCACAAACGATTCGAAAGCATCTCAACCGACTTGATCAAGGTCAGATGAATTCAGAAATGGGAGAAGAAGGAAATGGCAAAATTGACGATAGAAGATCTTAAGCGAATAAAAGAAAAAACCGCAAAGAAAATTTCAGTCAGGGATGGTACGGCCACAGCCAAAATAACCGTCCACATGGGCACCTGCGGTATTGCCGCCGGTGCGCGGGAGGTGATGGGCGTCTTGATGGAAGAGCTGACCAATAGCGGCCGTGACGATATCCGGGTGGTCAATTCCGGCTGCATCGGTATGTGTAGCAGCGAGCCGAATGTAACCGTTGAAATCGAAGGGGGCGAGCCGATCGTCTACCAGCTGATAAATTCGAACAAGATGCGCCAAATCTTCAAAAGGCATGTTCTCCAGGGTGAGATCCAGACCGATTTTGCCCTGGCAAAAATATAGCCTGTTTGGGTATTTTTTAACGATTAAAGGAGGTATGGATGGTCGAGCTCGAATTTATGAAAAATGTCGAAATTTTTAAAGGTGTGACAGACAGCCATCTTGCCGGCATTCATGATTTCTGCACCGAGAAAATTTATCGGTACGCGCATCGATTGTTTGCCGAAGGGGATAAGGCTTACTATCTGTGGATCGTAAAGGAGGGATCTGTCGATCTTCGATATGATCCGCCGGGCGGAGGTACTTCAGAAAAAAACACCATCTCATCGATTTCAACCCAAAAGACGTTTGGCTGGTCGAATCTTGTTCCACCTTACAAATACAGATTGTCAGCCTACTGCGCCAATGAGAGCTGCCGGATAATCCGGATAGAGAAAAATCAGCTTCTCAAACTGTTCGGCCAAAATTCAAAGATCGGTTATGTCATGATGTCCAACCTGACTGAAATCGTCGGTGTCCGATATCACCAGCTGCAGGACTCCGCCTGGGTATCGCCCCACGCCGGGGTAAAGATCAGCGTGCATATGGCGACATGCGGCATTGCAGCCGGTGCGCGGGAGGTGATGAACGCCCTCATGGATGAAATGGCGAAGACCGATCGTTTGGATATACGCATAATGACCGCCGGGTGCATCGGGATGTGTGATAAGGGACCGAATGTGACGGTGGAGATCGAAGGGGAAGGTTCGGTGATTTATCAAAAAGTAACGCCGGACAAAATGTGCCGGATATTTAATAATCACATCCTTAAGGGAACGATCGAGACAGATCTCGTTCTCACCTGAATTGTAAATTTTTCCCCCAAACTTTAAAGGGGACCATCATGATCAGTTTGGAATTTCTGAAAGATGTCGAAGTTTTCAAGGGCCTCAGCGGTGACCAATTGACCGCAGTGCAGGCGTGTTGCCAAAAAAGGGAGTTTAAACAAGATGCGAAGCTCTTTGGTGAAGGAGAGCCGACCGGCCATCGCTGGATTGTACTGGAGGGCCAGGTTGATTTGCGTTGTGAACTCCCGGGGTCGGTTCCATCCGAGGAAAACACGATCTCCTCCGTTTCGGCGGGCGGGGCAATCGGTTGGTCGTGCTTTGTGTCACCCTATCAATACCGTCTTTCGGGATATTGTGCTTCCGGTCAGTGTGAGTTGATTCGAATCGGAAAAGAGCGTATCATCCGGTTGTTCGAGCTGGATACCGGCCTCGGATATGTCGTAATGTCGAATATGGCCGCGGTTTTGTCGGTAGAAGATTTAATCGCCTGCAGGATGAGATTGCAAGGCTCAGGGGCCAGCATGCCATGAGCGGATGGTAACTCGAAGATTATCCGCAAGGGATCAACGTCTTGCTACGTTGTGGGTCACCATCAACCGATCCAGGGTTTCGTATTGCTGAGCGCCGGGTAGGGATTGGCCATTGAATAGAAAAGTGGGAACCGCTCTGATTTCCATTTCGACGGCCCGTCGCCAGTCTGAACTTACCGCTTGACTAAATGATCTTTTTTCAAGGACGGTTTGCGCTTCTTTTTCGCTCAAATTCACCGATTTTGCAATATCCACAAGGATAGGAATTTTAGCGATGTTTTGTCCGTTGATGAAGTACGCTTTGAAGACCGCCAGATGAAATTCGTCTCCTTTGGATTTTGACTCAGCCCATTTCCCCAGTTCTTGCGCCAGACGACTGTTATAGGTTTCCTGGCGATCACCGATATCGACGCCAAAGTTCTTTGCGGCTGTTTTGAGACGGGATTTCATCTGGGGAATATCGATGTTCCGGCCGGCAAAAAGCGCTTCCAGTGTGAGACCCTCCTCCGGTGTATCCGGGTGGAGCGGAAATGCCGCCCAACGGATTTGAATCTCATACACCCTCTTTAATAGTTCAATACTCCCGGTAATGAAATAACACCACGGTCAGATATAATCAGAAAATATTTCTAAAACAGGCGAAGGATTCATCGGTTTTTCCTATTCTCAAATTTTAAAAGGACATATAGATCATTGCAGTGGGTTAGTTGGGTCGCCAATGCCGAAGGCCCAGAAATAGTGAAATCAGTCCCAGACCACTGATGAATGCCGATGCCATGGCCGTGGCCATAATTCCGCCGGTCCCCCAAACCACGCCGCCGATCAGGGCGCCGCATACTCGTCCGATGCTCGATGCGGCAAAAAAGCCCGACATCATTGTGGCCCTGGCCTGTGGCAGAAACTCGGTGAAAAGGGACATTGAAGTGACAACGGTAAACTCAAATGTTAAATAGACAAGGAACAATCCACCCAGCGCAAATGAAAGGCTGTATCCCAGATACGGCAGTGCCGCATAGCTGGCTCCGGACAAAACAAGACCTACCAAAACAGACCGTGTTAGCTTAAAACGGTCGGCAAGAGATGCTGTCAAACCATCGCCAAGGAGCTCTGCCACACCGACAATCGTGGTCGCAATCCCCAAATCCACGATACCCAGTTGAAACCTCTGTTCCAGCCACACCCCATATACCACAAAGAGATTATCGTTGGCAGCAGCGATAAAAAAGGCAAAGCAGAGGGCGCCCAGGGCAGATCTTTTCAGGCCCAGCTGCCGCCATGATTGAAAAAGATGAAGCGGCTGAGGATGTGCCGCGGAACTTTTTTGAGTTTCGAAAGTCAACATACCTAATCCAACGATGCTGAGCACCCCCAATCCACCTAGAACAAGGAAAGGAGAACGCCACCCGAAATGCCCAATGAGCAGACCGATCAGAGGAATCCCGGCGAGGGAGCTTCCGGCCCAGCTGATTTCAACGATACCGATGACCATACCGCGGCGCTCGTATGGAATCTGGCTTCCCACATACGCCTGCAAGGCCGGATCAAATATTGTTTTCCCCAGACCCGCTAAAAAAAAGGCCATTAAAATCGATCCATAAAAAGGGAAAACCCCGCCGGTCACCATGCCTATGGTCAATAAACTCAACCCGGCCAACATCATCGATCTGTATCCCCAGCGATCACCCAGAGGACCAAACACCAAACCCAAAACCCCGGTAACCTGGTTGATGGCGATCAACGAGGTGACCGCCGTCAACGAGATGCCCATCCCCCGGCTCAGGGCAGGTGCAAACGGGTACGCAAAACGGCGGGCGGTGTTGAGGAATAGACGACTCAATGCAGCAACGCCTATTTGCCAGAATATGCGTGAAGCTGTTCTGTCTTGAGAATAGGTCATCGGCTTTTTAAAGTTAAAAGGATGTTATAGTCCAAACGAAATTTCCGAGTGTCTTTAACGGTTTGCAGTGTCTAATTTTAAAGAAAAAACCAAAACTTAATTATTGGGCAAATGATAGTAAGGAATCGAAGGGTTTGCGTCAAGCACCATTATAATCCAGGTGGCTGATAAAACGTTTGGTGATGAGAAAGCCGATCGATTTATTTTTCTCATAAATGATGTGAAAATGGATCGGTTGTTGGACTGAAATAATATTTGCGCATCTGAAATAAAAAAATTAACATAAGATTTTTCTTTTCACTTTTTGGAAAGCGCATCACCATTAGGGAGGAAACCAATGGACCAGGCAGTTAGAGAAGCGATCTATCGATCGGTGGAAAAGGAGTCGTTTGCCAGGAAGTTGAGCATGAAACTGGTCGAACTGGAGGACCGGTATTCAGCCGTGGAAATGACCTACGACCCGAAGACCATGGGAAATATCTATGATCGCGCTCACGGGGGCGTCATTTTTTCGCTGATCGATGAGGCATTCGAAACCGTTGGGCAGGCGGATGGAACCGTGGGTGTGGCAATGAATGTCAGTGTGACCTATGTTTCCAGCCCTGATAAGGAGACTGTTTTGCGTGCCGAGGCAAAGGAGATCAGCAGGACACGAAAGACCGCAGGCTATGCCATCGTGGTTAAAGATCAGGAGAAAAACTTGATTGCAACATGCCAGGCCCTGCTTTACCGTACAGGAAAAAAAATCCCTTTCCTTTAAAAAAGACAAAAGGTGTTTACCGGATTGGACAGACTCTTTATGAGGGATGGACGTCAAGGGGTGCAAATGTATGCCTTGTCAGATTGAATATGAAAAAGAAACCGATTTGTATAAAAGCCGTATTGTTCGATTTCGACGGGACACTGACTCAATCGGGCACCCTCGATTTTGGTGTTATCAGGGCGGCGATCGATTGCCCGAAAAACAGACCGATTTTGGAATTCATAAAAACCCTGGCGACAAAGCACCAGCAGGAAGATGCACTCGCTGTGCTGGAACATTTTGAAGCCGAAGCCGCTACAAAATCAAAGCCAAATCCGGGTGCCGAAGAGCTGATTCAGTATTTGAGAGCAACAGGCGTTCCGATCGGCATCATAACACGCAACAGCCTTCGGTCCGTAAAACAGGCCCTGAATAATTTCCAGCATATTGGTTTGGAAGATTTTGAACTGGTGATCACAAGAGATGATCCGGTTGCCCCCAAACCGAACCCGGAAGGAATTTTGCTGGCGGCCCGAAGGTTCGATGTCGACGTTGCGCATCTGCTTGTCGTAGGAGATTTTATATATGATATCCAGGCCGGCAACAGCGCGGGTGCGGTAACCGTTCTCCTTAGCAACCCCGGCGGAACCCCGCCCCCTGATTGCGAAAGCGATTACACCATCTCCCATCTGGAAGAATTGAAAAGAATCGTACGGTTGGCCCGGCCACTTCGTTCAGGCAAATTGCCGAATGAGCTTTTGGCGGAATTTATCGAAAGATTTTCGTTTGATGACCCGTCGGTTCTGATCCATCCCGGTATAGGGGAAGATATTGCCGCGGTAAATGTTGAAGAAGAAGAAGTTCTTGTCCTCAAGTCCGACCCGATTACGTTTACCACCGATTTGATCGGGCATTATGCGGTTTTGATCAATGCAAACGACATCTCCACTTCCGGGGCAACGCCCAGGTGGTTTTTAACAACACTTCTTTTCCCTTGCAATGTTACTGCGTTGGAGATTCGACAGGTGATGCATGAACTTAAAACAGCCTGTCAGCAATGGGGTATCAGTTTATGCGGCGGCCATACCGAGATCACCGATGCCGTTACCCGGCCGGTGGTCACGGGGATGCTGGTCGGAACAGTTTCAAAAACTAACCTCATTGAAAAGCGAAATATCAAACCCGGGGACAGGGTGCTGTTTACCAAATCTGTGGCGGTGGAGGGGACAGCTATCATTGCCGGGGAAATGGGGGACCGGTTGAGGAACCTGGGTCTTGAAGACGACGAAATAGACCGATTTCGAGCATTTCGTTCTAAAATCGGTATTATTGACGAAGCACAAATCGCCGGTCGCTCCCTGGGCGTAAGTGCCATGCATGATGTCACGGAGGGCGGTCTGGCGACCGCACTTGAAGAGCTGAGTATTTCAGGGCGTCACAAAATCAGAATCGACATGGATAACATCCCGATATACCCGGAAACCAAAAAAATTTGTCAGATGCTCGGTATAAAACCGCTCGGTCTCATCGGATCAGGGAGCCTTCTGATTTGCTGCCGGGAAAAAATTTCTAAAAAGCTCATGGCCGGTATTATTAAAGCTGGAATCGATGTCACCTGCATTGGTGAAGTGATGGAAAAAGGAGCCGGCATAGAAGCTGTATCCCGGGGAAAACCGGTAGAGTGGCCCAAGTTTGAGGTGGATGAAATTGCCCGCCTGTTTGGCCTGGAAAAAGCACGCCCATGGGCGGTGAAGCCGTAATCCGCTTCGACGGACCGCAGGGTTCTTCAATAGAGCTGACAGGCAAGGATCAAACGTAAATTTGTGACGTTAAATTTTTGCCTCGTGAAATGCAGCGCATATTTCACCACAGTCCCGTGCGCTACTTTACAAGAAAAGATAAACCCGTTCTTAAATGCTATCAACGGTTGGAGATTTAGAATGGCACGCGTATTGGAAAATGTAGGAAAGGAACTCCTTAAAAAGAGCAAGATTTCCGTATCGGATTTCAGAACGGCTGAGACAGCTGAGGATGCCCGTCAATTCGCAGACGATATTGGATATCCGGTGGTAATCAAGGCGCTGGTGGCTGTAGGTAAACGAGGAAAAGCCGGGGCGGTCCGATTTGCACAAAATGGAGCGGAAGCGGAAAAGAATGCGTGTGAGATTCTGAATATGACCGTGTGCAATTTTCCGGTTGAATTCCTGCTGGTTGAGAAAAAGCTGGATATTGCACAGGAACTATACATTTCCATAACATATGATTCTTCAGAAAAGATGCCGATCATCATCGCCAGCAGAGAGGGCGGTGTGGATATCGAAGACCTTGCGAACACTCAGCCGAACAGGATCATCAAGACTCCTGTACACACGATTGAGGGCTTTCACCAGTTTCAGGCAAAAGAGATCGCTTCGGCATTGGATTTGAAAGGAAAAGACCTGCAAAAAGCAACATCAGTTATTTGGCGCCTGTATAAGGTGTTTGACCAGTACGACGCTACGATTCTTGAAATAAACCCACTGGTCATCACTGCCTCGGGTGAGATGGTCGCAGCAGCTATTTTGATGGCAGTAGACGATGACGGACTGTACAGACAGCCAACGCTTTCCCCTAAAGTGGAACCCGGCAGCGACCGCGCCTGGCGGCCCCTCACTGAACTGGAGAAAAAAATGGTTGCTGTTGACACCGCAGAGCCGTATCGCGGCACCGCACGATATACAGAAATGGAGGGCGGAAACATCGGCTTTTTATGCGGTGGCGGCGGTGGCAGTCTTCTGGTTTATGATGCGCTGCTCCGATACGGCGGAAAGCCCGCCAATTATGCAGAATTCGGGGGCAATCCGACCCAGACCAAAGTATCCAGGCTTGTAAAAGGCGTGTTGTCAAAACCTGGCGTGGCAGGCTTTATCGTAGATACAAATATCACGAACAATACCCAAACCGATGTGGTGGCCAAAGGGATTGTGCAGGCTTTTCAGGAGATGAATATTAATCCAGAGACGTTTCCGACCATTGTGAGGCTGGCGGGAATCAATGACACCCAGGCCAGGAAAATCTTCCGGGATGCAGGCGTCCCGTATTATATGGATGACATTACCATGGAAGCTGCGGCTCGCCTAATAGTCGAACAGATGGACAAAACATATCGACAAAAGGATTGAATCAATGGCCATATTGGTAGATAAGGATTCCAGAATTGCAATCCAGGGTATTACCGGCAGAGAAGCCTCAATGGTCACAAAACATGCCCTCGCTTATGGAACCAAAATTCTCGCCGGTGTGACACCAGGCAAAGAAGGGCAGAATGTGGAGGGGGTTCCCGTATACGATACATTAAAAAGTGCCTGTAAAAATCATGCTGTAAATACAGCTGTTGTCTATGTGCCACCGGCGTTCGCATGTGATGCTGTTTTGGAAGCGATCGGCAATGGCATTAAACTGGTCTTGATTATCACGGAACGTATTCCCCGCCGTGACGCGGCAAAATTTCTGTGTGCTGCAAAGCAGGCCAACGCAACGATCATAGGACCTAACTCCGTCGGCGTTCTTAACCCCGGTGACCGCATCAAGCTCGGCGCGATCGGCGGCGACAACGTTGAACGCTGTTTTGTCCCGGGCAGTGTGGGCGTGATTTCGAGGAGCGGGGGTATGACAGCCGAATGCTCCTGGATGGCGAAGCAGGCGGGATATGGCGTCAGCACAAGTGTCAGCAGCGGCGGAGATCCTCTCATCGGATCCCCGCCCAAGGACATTTTAAGCCTCTTTGAAAATGATCCCAAAACCAAGGCGGTCATCCTATGGGGGGAACCTGGTACCCGTTACGAAGAAGATGTGGCTGACTTCATCATGCAGGGCGGCTATACGAAACCGCTTATCGCCTATATTGCAGGGCGATTTGTTGAGAATATGCCCGAGGGAACGGTTTTCGGTCATGCTGCCTCGATCATCGAAGGCGCCGGCGGCAGACCTTCAATAAAGATGCAACGCCTGAAAGCAGCGGGTGCTCATGTGGCGGAGAACTTCAACGATATTGGTGATATGCTCAAATCCGTTTTGGCAGAAGCGGTTTAGGAATCTTCATGTGTCGGATAAGAAAATTCTTCAAATTATGAAAACGAAACCTGAGTAAAAATATTTCCAGACGAGCGTGATACAAAAAAGGAGAATGATGGAACCGTTAAGAACAATTCTTTTCGCCCCCGGAAATCGGCCTGACCGCGCCGAGAAGGCGATCGGTTTGGATGCGGATGCGGTGGTTTTCGATTTAGAAGATGCTGTTCCGATAGCTGAGAAAGAGTCGAGTCGCTTGGTGGTTAAAACGCTGTTGGACGGACACCCCGGTAAACGGATGTATGTGAGGATTAACGCCCTTTCAACACCCTACGCCAAGGACGATTTGGCAGCCATTGAATCTAAAAATCTAAATGGTATTATGCTTCCAAAGGTGGAAAGTACCGAAGATGTTTTTGAAATCGATAGACGTTTAAGTAAGGTGGAAACGCGCAATGGATTGCAAATAGGCGGTTTAGAGATTATTTCCATTTGTGAAACGGCAAAAGGCCTTGAGGAGATTTATCCTATTCTTTCTGCGAAACCGGCGCGCCATCGTATATCGGTCGCGGCTTTTGGTGCGGCCGATTACACTCTGGATCTGGGCATCCGTTTAACCCGGGAAGGGCGAGAACTGGAGTATGCCCGAACGCGTCTGCCGATTGCGTCACGCGCCGCCGGTATTGCACCGCCTCTGGATACGCCCTGGATGGTTGACTTGAAGGACATTGATGGGTTGATTGCAGATGCGAAGACCGCGAAGGCCTATGGTTTTCAGGGAAAAATTGTGATTCATCCCAATCAAATCCGACCGTGTAACGACATTTTTACGCCGTCCGAAGCGGAGGTTCTTCAGGCAAAACGGGTTATCGATATTTTTGAATCGTCTGAAAAAAAAGGCATGGCAGCCATTCTGCTCGACGGAAAATTCATCGATTATCCGGTCGTAGAGAAATCAAAAAGAATACTTGCCCTTGCCAGGTCGATCGCCGAAAAGTTCTGAGAACCACTACCGGGCGCTTTGCGGAAAAATGATCTTCCTCTTTACTCTTTTTTAGGGAAATGACGGTATGGAAAAAAGCGTAATTGCCGTACCTGTGAAAACAATCGAAAGATCCATATTTTTAATACGCTTCGCGTTTTGTTGCACACCCCAGATAAACAGAAGAAATCAACAGGGTTTAACAGGGCAAGAACTTCACTAGCTAAATCTTGACCTCCCCAGCCGCAGCCGATATCCAGGATCCGCATGTCTTCTTCGGGCATCAGTTTGCGACAGGTCAAATCGAGCTTGGCCTCCTGGGCAGCGTCGAGGTTTTCGGCTTGCTGCCAGTATGCACAGGAGTAGTTCATTTGCCGATCCAACATGACGGTGAAAAGGTCGTTTCCGATATCGTAATGCCGTCGACCGATTTCAATTGCTTTTCTCCGGGATGTTTTTTGAAGTAACTTAAGTTTCAACACATCCCTCAAAGCCGCCCGGGACGCCCGCACCTTTCTGTCCAGGCGAGCCCCATGACGCGATAAAAGAATTGGTCCAGAGCCACGCAATCCCACCAGCCATCCATGTAGCCTTCTCCCAGAGCCAACGATCCTCCGGCCAATACCCCAGGATAAAAATCGGGGTTATGGACGTGAATGTCAAAAGGTTCTGTACCGTCAATTTTTATTCAGGCGGGTTCTAACAGCTCTTGAATGAAGCGTTTTCATCTAGAATTTTTCATTCACCCGGCTCCTTTCGGATTTGAAAGGAAGAGATCGATTTTTGAAAATGCAGAGTATACAATTTATCCGGTGGGTGAGATCTTGTCAAAGATAAAATAATTGGCGCTCATTTAGCCCTTTTAAACCATGGGATGTAAGGGATGTGTTTAAAAATATAAGTTTCTCGATAGCTACGCTTTATACGGCTAATTCTATATTGGTACGAATAGTATAATTTAATTTCCCGGTTTTTCCCATGTCTTACCCATGGGTAGAGCGCAGACTGTGGCAAGGAGTTATATTAAAAAAGAATCCTTTTTTATTTAATTTTTGACTTAAATCAATGAAATCATTTGGCAAATCGGTATTGTCATTAAAAATTGAATATCAGTACCTGGTTTTGAACACGTATAAATGCTCGTAAAAGAAAAAGAGATGAACCGATGGATTAAGAATAGGGGAAAAAAATGAATAATAAAGATGAGATAAAAACAATCGATCCACGCGGGCTTGAGCACCATGAAAAAGAAAAGTTGATTTTCCCAAGTATTGAGGATCTTAGCAAGGGGGATTCGCTGAGAATTGTAATGGAGTTTAACCCAGTACCTTTGGTTTACCTGTTGAAAACCCGTGGTGAGTTCGAGGTTTTTTATGAAAAAGACGGACCGGATGAGTGGATTTTGGTGGTAAAAAGGATTGCCGCTGAAGAAATGAAAAAAGAAAAACTGGAGGCACTGGTACAGAAATTAAAAAGTGGAAACATTTCTGAAGAGACCAAAGCCCGGACGAAGGAACTCTTCCAGGCCGCTGACGCCAAATCGATAGGGGAGATGGAACAAAAACTAATAAAACAGGGGATTCCCCGTGAGACGATCCTGGGCAATCTGTGCGATATCCATCTGGAAATCTTAAGAGACAAGCTCGTGGACCAAAAAGTTGAAGTAGAATCACCCCACCCGGTACATTCCTTCATGGAAGAACACAAGGTCATTCTTGAGAGTTTGAGTGCGCTAAAAACAACTCTAGACAAACTAAGGAAAGCCAAAAGTTTTAAGAAATTTGGTCCTGGACTGGAAAAATTAAGGGACAGCGCCCACCACCTGGTGGAAGCAGAAAGTCATCATCAGAGAGAGGAAGAATCTTTATTTACAAAATTGGAAGACCATGACATCACAGAACCGGTTGCGGTCATGAAGTCAGACCATGTGGAGTTTCGAGAAAGAAAGCAGGCTTTGTATCAACTCGCCTACAACCCTAAAGATTATGATTTTGAATCGTTTAAGACTAGATGTGTTGAATTGGGAGAGTACCTGGTGGAGGAACTCGAAAGCCATATTTTTAAGGAAGACAACATTATCTACCAGGTCGCCCTGCAGACATTGAGCGAAAAAGAGTGGGAGGTTGTGAAGAGAGAATGTGACAAGATTGGATACTGCTGCTTCACGCCACAGGATCAAATCGAAAAATCAGACTGACCCAGCTCTCGACGAAATCGATATCGCCTTTGCCCTGATTCTGATTCAATTGGGTTTTATGGAACATCCATTGGAATATTATTTGATAACCGATTGGGATGAAGACAACAGGGTCGCGGTTCACTTTTGACATGCATAGATGTTTAGTGAAGAATGAAGACCTGCCCCCGCGTTGTTCTGATCCATATGGCTCTGGATTGGCTTGACTGTCTCTGGATATCTATGGAATAGAAGCATTTTTCTTTGATCAGCCTCTGTCACTTGCCGTTTCGTAGCCGATGGCGCTGCTGGGCGCTCAGCGCTGTCTTGCGAAGGCGGATAGAGGCCGGCGTAACTTCCACCAGCTCATCTTTTCGAATAAAATGGATGGCCTGCTCCAGCGTCATGGGTTTAACCGGAGAGAGAATGACGTTTTCGTCCCGACCCGATGCGCGCATGTTGGTCAGGTTTTTTTCCTTGCAGGGGTTGGCGTTGATATCGGTTACCCGGTTGTGCTCCCCGAAGATCATACCTTCGTATGTCGGATCACCTGGTTTGATGAACAGACGGCCTCTCGGCTCAAGATTAAACAGAGCGTAAGCAACGGCTGTACCCTGGCGATCGGATACAATAGAACCGGTAAAGCGGCCGGGAATTTCGCCGCGATATGTGTCATAACCCGCAAAATAAGAATTCATAATTCCGGTGCCTTTGGTGTCGGTAAGGAACTTGTCCTGATACCCGATGAGCCCCCGGGAAGGGATGCTGAACTCTATCCGCACCCGGCCGCTTCCGTGGTTGATCATGTTGGTCATCTGGCCTTTGCGGACGCCAAGCTTTTCGGTGACAACCCCCAGAAAGCTTTCGTCGCAATCGATGAAGAGATGCTCCATAGGTTCCAGTTGCCGGCTATCCTGATATTTGAAGATGACTTCGGGCCGTCCTACGGCCAGCTCAAACCCTTCACGCCGCATGGTCTCGATCAGTATGGCCATCTGAAATTTGCCCCGGCCTTTTACCAGAAACTCTTCCCTGTTTTCGGATGCTTCCACCTGAATCGCCACGTTGCTGAGGGTCTCTTTGAGCAGTCGTTCTCGAATCTTGCTCGACTGAACAAAGCGGCCTTCCCGGCCGGAAAAGGGTGATGTATTGATCGTAAAACGCATGGCCACTGTAGGTTCATCCACGGTAATGCGAGGCAGGGCGCAGGGCACCTCACGCGTACAGATAGTGTCCCCGATCTGAACGTCTTCGATACCCGACAGTACAATGATATTTCCCGGACCGGCCGCTTCCACTTCCTGGAGTGCCAGGCCATCATAAGTCTTCAGTTGTGAAACCTTAAGGGGCTGCTGAACGCCCTGTTCTCCGATACAGACCAGGTGGGCGTTATGGTGCGCCCGGCCATTGACCACTTTCCCCACTGCCAGCCGGCCCAGATAATCGGAACAACCCAGATCCGAAACCAGCATCTGAAATGGTGCCTCCGGATCGTAGCTTGGCGGGGGAATTTCATCCAGAATCATGTCCAGAAGCAGGTGGAGGTTCACCCCCCCTTCCTGTGGAGATCTCGTCGCCATCCCGTTGCGTCCCACAGCAAAAAGGTACGGAAAATCGAGCTGGTCCTCGCTGGCGTCCAGGTCGATAAACAGGTCATAAACCTGGTCTAAAACCGCCTCCGGCCGGGCATCCCTACGGTCGATTTTGTTGATCACCACGATAATTTTAAGGCCAGCGGTCATGGTTTTCTCCAGCACAAAACGGGTTTGGGGCAACGGCCCTTCCGAGGCATCCACCAAAAGGAGCGCACCGTCCGCCATGGACAGCGCCCGTTCCACCTCGCCTCCGAAATCGGCATGTCCCGGAGTATCGATAATGTTGATCCGCACACCCTTCCAGTTTACCGAACAATTCTTGGCGGCGATGGTGATACCCCGTTCCCGCTCCAGGTCTAGGTTGTCCATCAGACGTTCGCTGACCTCCTGGCCGTCGCGGAACAGCCCGCTCTGTCGGAACATGGAGTCCACCAGGGTCGTTTTGCCATGATCCACATGCGCGATAATGGCAATGTTGCGAATATTTTTATTATGTTCTACGTTTGTCGTCATTTGTTGTATTACCCTTTGCTCAAAGTTCAGGGTATATATGCCAATTTAATGAACTTGTCTACACTTTTAATAATTTTCAGAAAAGCCGACCGCAGGCAGATTTTCAGGCCATAGCTGGAGGTATTGAAATGGCCTCTATGCAACCCTGGTAGTTACAATCGGACAGATCATAAAAAGGGGACATCCTAAATAACTTAGGCTCTTTTGATAAATGCCATATGGGCAGAATAATCAAACAAAAAGAATCTAACGGCAGAAAAGGAACGTATTGATTTTTTTATCGATTTAAAAAGACAATAAAACCTGCTCTGTGTTGATATTTTAAAAAAATAAATATTTAGCTTGCTATTACGTATAAAGGTGCTTAGCATGTGCCATCAATTAAGTTCTGCCGAAAATTGGCGGGAGGGTTTCTTTCTGTGGGAATTATCCGTTTGTTAAACGCTATTATCCTTCAGTTTGTAACGTTGAAATTTTCGAAAGGAGGATGATATTATGACAAATGGAACTGTTAAGTGGTTTAATGACCACAAAGGTTTTGGATTCATTGAGCAGGAAAACGGACCGGATGTGTTTGTGCATCATAGCGCAATCAATGCAACTGGTTTTAAATCTCTCAGTGAGGGTGCGCGCGTGACTTTTGACATTGAGCAAGGTCCAAAAGGTCCGGCTGCTACCAATGTGACTGCTGTCTAACCTGCTTTTTAAGCCAATGAAAGGTATCTTCTGTGAAACGGGGGATGCCTTTTTTATTAATCGCTTGCATCAAACCACAATTATGCCGGCTGAGATTCTTTTCCATGTTATTAGCGATCTTATCGATCCGGCAACTGACCAGAAAGGAAATGTTATGGCAAAATCACATTACCAGTTTGCAAAACGTCAGAAAGAATTGGCCAAGAAAAAAAAGAAAGAGGAAAAAAGGCAACGCAAGCAGGAAAACAAGGCGGTTGAAACCGATGAAACTGAAGAAGACCCGACCCAGTTGTCTTCTAAAGAAGTGTCCGAGTAATTTTGTATTAACTAAAATAATTTAGGTATTCTCGAAGATTCGCCATTAAGTTGAGGCTATTTAATGTCTGCGTGCATGAAAGACTGAACGAATTGCCTTTGAAACAACAGAAAGGCAATGAGAAAGGAAGCAACGGCCATCAGGGTAGCTGCGGATATTATTGACCAGTCCACGCCGGATTCCGGCGCTCCGAAAATACCCAACCCAACCCAACCCAACCGTTAACGGGCGAGTTCCTACCGAGTTGGTGACAACGAGAGGCCACAGGAAATTGTTCCAATGGTGGCTAATGTAAACGAGGCCATAGGCGAGATAGGTTGGGCGAGCCAATGGCACATATACGCGCCATAACACACCAAAAACACCACAGCTTTCAAGATGTGCTGCTTCTTCCAGTTCGGGTGGAATATTCTGTAGCGCCGTGAGATAGAAGATCATGAAGAATCCCGTCTCCTTCCAGAGCGTCATGATAATAATGGACGGTAAAGCTGTGTCTGGATCTCCCAGCCAATTATGTCCGCTAAAACCAAAAAACCTTGCTATTTGGTCAATGAGACTGATATCCGGCGTGTAGAAGAAGAGCCAGATATTGACTACGGCAATCATCGGCAAAATGGTCGGCGTAAAAAACGCCATCCGGACCAGAGAACGGAACAGAATGGCCCGGTTGACAAATAGAGCCATTACAATGGCCAGGGTAATGGACGTCGGGATCGTGCCTATGGCAAACCAGGCGTTGTTGGAGAGAACCTTCCAAAAAATAGGGTCCTCAATCATCATTTCGTAATTTGCTAAAGCTACAAAACGAAATGGCCGGATTGCCGTTCCTTTTGAAAACAGGCTGTCGATGACAGTGGCGATGGTCGGATAATGGGTAAAGGCAATTAATAGGATTGCTGCAGGAGTCAGCAACAACCACCCGTAAACATGCCTCATAAAGTTTCGCGACATCTGTTTTGATTCCAAGAAAGGGCGGGAAAATAAAATAGAGGCGGGAAGCAGATGCTCCCGCTCCTTCCAGAATAGATTGTAATTAGCTGTATTGCTTCAACAGCCGTTCGGACAAGGCCTGCGCATCTTTAAGGACTGCTTCCGGAGTTTTTGCACCGGTCAGAGCGGCTTGGATGGCATCGTCCAAGGCTTTTCGCACTCTGTCGGTTTGATATGTCGCCAACTCGGCTGTAGCGTATTTAAGCTGGTTGCGGGCCACTGCGGCGTACGGGAAGCCTTTGACGTATTCTTGCAGCTTACTGGTGTCATAAGCGGCCTGGCTGACTCCCATGTAGCCGGTCTTCATCGACCATTCGGCTGAACGCTCCGGACTGGTCATGAACCTGATCAGCCTCATGGCGGCTTTGCGCTCTGAGGAGGAAGTCTGTTTAAAGATGTAGAAATTACCGACTCCTGTTGGTGTCCCACGCCGTTTGCTAGCCGGCAACATGGCAACACCGAAATCGAACTTGGCTTTTTTCTTCACTATCGTCAGTCTCCCGGTTGAATGCCACATAATTGCGGTTTTCCCCTCAAGAAAATTCTGGCGGAGGGTGCCCCATTCGATAGTACCCGAAGGCATAATCTTGTGCTTTGGTCCTAAATCCCTCCAGAACTGCAAAGCCTCTATGACGGCTGGGCTGTCGAAGTACGTCTCATTACCGGCATCGTTCATCAGAACTTGGTCATTCTGCATGGTCAAGGCTCCGAACATCCAGTAGGGATAACCGGTGGATGGGATCATTGCACCCCACTGGGAACCATCAGCCTTGGTGAGTTTTTTACTTACAGCGGCCAGTTGCTCCCAAGTCTCCGGCGGTTTATCCGGGTTAAACCCTAAACTCAATGTGATTCACTTAAGCCATTAAAGGAAAAAAACGGGATCAAGTCTTCATTCTTGACATATTGTATAGCAAAAAGCTATATAATTCGCTTAATATTAGCAGCATTAATGTATAAGAAAGGAGGCAAATATGCCGGGCTTACTTCCCAATGTTGACCCCGATGGATTTCTCGAATACTCAGTGGTTTTCACAGACCGCTCACTCAACCATATGTCTAGGTCATTCCAGAAAGTGATGAACGATATTTCCACCACGCTTAAAAAGGTCTACAACGCCAAAGCGTTTGCTGTGGTCCCGGGTGGCGGCACATTCAGCATGGAAGCGGTGGCGCGACAATTTGCTACCGGTAAAAGATGCCTTGTTATTCGAAATGGCTTGTTTAGTTTCCGCTGGACGCAAATTTTCGATATGGGAGGTATTCCTTCTCAATCCACTATATTGAAAGCTCGTCGTGTTGATGACAGCGAGCACGCGGCGTTTGCGCCTGCACCGATCGAAGAAGCGGTTGCGATGATCGAGTCAGAAAAACCGGACGTGGTTTTTGCCCCGCATGTTGAAACCTCTGCGGGCATGATCCTGCCCGATGATTACATTCACGCGGTGGCAGATGCCGTACATTCAGTTGGTGGTCTGATTGTTTTAGACTGCATTGCGTCCGGCACGATTTGGGTGGATATGAAAACCTGTGGTGTCGATGTCCTTATAAGCGCGCCACAAAAAGGGTGGAGCAGTTCACCATGCTGCGGCTTGGTAATGCTAAGCCCTCTTGCGCGGGAAAGAATTGAATCCACAGCCGGCACCAGCTTTGCGTGTGATCTGCGTAAGTGGGTTCAAATCATGGAGGCTTATGAGAAGGGCGGACACGCCTATCACGCGACGATGCCTACAGATGCCCTTAAGAGTTTTCGCGATGCGATAAAAGAAGCCGAAGAATACGGTTTTGACAAAGTCCGGGCAAAGCAACAGGAACTCGGTGACAAGGTTAGAGCGCTACTAGTCAGCAAAGGTATAAAGAGTGTGGCGGCAGAGGGATTTCAAGCCCCGGGTGTTGTTGTCAGCTATACTGAAGACGCCGGCATACAGAGCGGGAAAAAATTCTTGGATGCCGGTCTTCAGATCGCTGCCGGCGTTCCATTGCAATGTGATGAACCGGAAGATTTTCAAACTTTTCGGATTGGGCTATTCGGCTTGGACAAACTCCATAATGTCGATCGCACGGTCGAAAACCTCGACGAGGCACTGGGCCAGATCCTTTAGGTTGACTATATAAGAAAACAAGAAGGTTCCATTTTTTAAACCCCATTGAAAGCGAGTAGATATGATTCGACCCATTTACCTGGATTACAACGGCACGACCCCCTGTGATCCGGAAGTCATCGACGCCATGCAGCCGTTTTTGCAAAAAGAGTTCGGCAATCCGTCGAGTTTACATTACTACGGCATTGCGTCGAGGCAGGCAGTGGAAACCGCGCGGGACCAGGTGGCCAGCCTGCTTAACTGCCAACCCGAAGAAATTATTTTCACCAGCGGCGGCACCGAGTCCAACAACCATGCCTTGAAAGGAATTGCCCTGGACATGCAAAAAGAAGGCAACCATTTTATTACCAGTGCTTTTGAACATCCGGCTGTGTTGGCGGTATGTCGATTTTTGGAAAAATTCGGCATTGAAACGACCTACGTCGGTGTAGACAGTCAGGGGATGGTTAATCCATCAGATATTGAAAAGGCCATACGACCGGATACCATCTTGATCACGGTGATGCATGCCAACAACGAGGTGGGAACTATTCAACCCATTGCTGAAATCGCGGAGACTGCAAGGCGCCATGGGATTGTGATGCACACCGACGCGGCCCAATCACTGGGAAAGATTCCAGTCAATGTCCGGGGGATCGGTGTAGACCTGTTATCGATTGCCGGCCATAAGGTTTATGCACCCAAAGGGGTCGGTGCTTTATTTATCAAAAAACCGTTGATTCTCGAAAAGTTCTGTCACGGCGCCGGTCAGGAAAAGGGGCTCCGCTCCGGAACCGAAAATGTTCTGGAAATTGTCGGCCTTGGCAAGGCCTGCGAACTGGCGTCGCGAAAACTTGATGTGGGCATGGATCATATGCAGGCTCTTCGGGACCGGCTCCACGACGGATTGGGTCATGAACTTGAAAACTGCCGGCTCAACGGTCACCCGGAAAAGCGGCTGCCTAACACGTTGAGCCTGTCGTTTAAAGGGCTGGAGGCCGACCGGGTTCTTGAAAAAATCGGAAACGAGATTGCGGCATCGGCCGGGGCAGCATGCCACTCGAACACTATCGCGGTGTCCCATGTGCTTGAGGCCATGAATCTTCCGGTTCAATGGGCCAAGGGGACGCTCCGATTCAGCGTCGGCCGCATGACCACCCATTCCGAGGTAGACCGGGCAATTAAAATCATCGTCAAAGCGATCAAAGAGATAGCTAGGGAGCGGCTTTAGGAACCGCTCTGCAATTAACCTTTTTCCGAAGGCGCGGTTCAGGCCAATAATTTAGCCCCATTTCCATATTGACTTTTCAAGGCGGCAGTACTATAGTATTCCTATGTTGTATCTCGATTTTAATATTTCCATATACCTGCCGTCAGAGGGCATCCGAGCACAATTGAACGCTTTCTCTGCATATGATTCCCGAAGGGACTTTTTGTCAAACAATTCGTCAGATTAACGATCCATACTGCCTTAATAGAGGAGGCCATGGATTATGAATTCAAACCCCATTTCTCAGATCGATAAGACAAAGAAGTGGGGTTTTGTTTTTTATACAATTACGTTGCAGCCATGGATCGTGGCAAACAGATGAGGTGAAAAAATGGTTTCCATGGATGGTTATGCCATCGCACAAGTGGAAAAAACGTTTAACAAACCGGTTGTTTCACTTCTGACCTATGGCGTCACTATAGATGAACTGGTCGAATATGTGACCACTGATAAGGCGATACTGGAGTTCAGTTATGAAATGCAATGTTGCGTATATGATTTATTCCCTCGATGGTATATTGCTCAAACACCCTTTCGATTTGAAATTTATCCTGATTGTGTAGGAACCGATTGGAATATAGTTTTAAAATTTTGGGAAAATATCGGAAAATTTTTTGATAAGCGAAGATAGCTGCCGCATGTACTGAAACCGTATGCGACTCTCCCGTGGTTTCGGGCAAAATGGCGATAAGAGAATAGGGCAGGAGGGGGTATGAAACCGCTTAAAGTCAAAATCTTTACGCATTTTGCGTTAAACGTCAATCCACTCAACGAAATACAGATCAACAATTGAGTCGCTGAAAACTTGGGAATCGAAATCGTTCAGATGTCTCAATCGGAGTTGACGGTGGTGAAGGAAAATAAGGTTGAGCGCAATCTGAGTATCACGATCATGTATCGATAGGCATAATTAATAAAGAAGCCGAGTCCATTGTCCGATATTTTTCAGAAATTGTATAAAAACGTGCGAGTTTGAAGCAGACCTCTATAACCGCAAACCCCGGTTTTTTGAAAAAAATAGCTATTGGCGGGTCAAGTCGGCCCATCTAAAGCCATTTACGAGGTTCGGCTTTTAAAAAAAAGCATCAATCGCCGCGCCCAATGATCGATATTCCACAGACGTTCTGATGTGGAAACCCTCCCAAATTGTGGGTCATCCCCAGATTTGGATCTTTAAGCTGGCGCTTATCCGCCCGGCCCTGGAACTGTAAATACATCTCGTAGATCATCCGAAGACCGGAAGCCCCTATCGGATGCCCGAAACATTTCAAGCCACCGTCGATCTGGCAGGGAATTTTTCCGTCATGATCGTAGAACCCGTCCAGAATATCCTTGCCAGCACCGCCTTCGGGTGAGATAAACAGATCCTCCATGGTTACCAGTTCGGTGATGGAAAAACAGTCATGCGCTTCAAACATGGAGATTTCATGGCGTGGATTTTTGATGCCGGCCTCTTCATAGGCGCGTTTGACCGCTGCCCGCGTGGTAACAAAGTAACTTCCGTCCCAGGATCTATGTCCGGCCTCGAGGCCGTTGCTATTGGATAACTGCAGGGCCTTAACCGTTATGAGATCCTGTTTTCCAAGGCTCCGGGCAATTTCCGGTGTGGTCACAATTGCACATGCACATCCATCACTGACGCCGCAACAGTCAAACAGCCCCAGGGGATCGGCGATCATCGGTGCACTGAGGATTTTTTCCATGGATACGTCTTTTCTCAGATGAGCCTTGGGGTTGAGCACTCCATTCCGGTGGCTTTTCCAGGATACATGGGCCATGGCTTCTTTCAGATCCGTCTTGGGGACATTGTGTTTGGCACGATAAGCGCTGGCCAGCTGTGCGAATGCCCCGGGTGCGGAGAGCCCCGGCCACCAAAGGTCGGCCTTGGGTCCCATGGACCTGGCAGGAAGGCCGCTATATCCCGTGTCTTTCAATTTCTCAACCCCGAGGGCTAACGCAATGTTGCACGCGCCGGAGGCGACGGCATATGCAGCCCCCCTGAATGCTTCGGTACCGGTGCAACACATATTTTCCACCCGGGTGGTGGGGATATTGGGCAGTCTCAGTGCTAAAGACATGGGGGTTGCCGATGAGCCGGTGCTCTCGTTACTGTAAAGCATTCCAAGCCATGCAGCATCGATGGCCTCGGTTTCGATACCGGCATCCTGTTGGCATTCTTGAAATGCTTCGAACATTAAATCCTCGGGATCACAGTCATACCGCTCTCCGAATTTACTGCATCCCATCCCGAGAATTGCTACTTTATCTTTAATGCCTGTTGCCATTGTTCAATCCTCTTATTTTGAATTACTCTGTGGTGCTGCCTTCCAAAAATAGCTTCTGAAATTGCGCTCTCGGTCAAAATTTTTGATGCGAAAAACCATCTCCACAGGGAGCCCAAATTCCACTTCATTGGGATCGAAGCCGGTAATCTGCATCATGAACTTGGCCCCCTCCTCAAATTCGATCATGCCGAAGATCAGAGGTGGATTCGGTGAGTAGGCTAGCCAGTCCACCGTATAGGATACGATTTTGGCCGGACTGTCGGCCAGCGGATAGTCTTCCTGGGAATCCGTTGCCCGGCATTCCGGGTTAACACAGATGTGGGCCGGTGGAAATTGAACCGTTGCACATTTTTTACATTTTCCGCCTATCAGCGCCGAAAACATCTTCCGATCACGATAGACAGCGGTGAGTCTGGTCTTATTACCGGCTTCGGCTCGCATCCCCCAATAGATATCCACCTTGTCGGTGAAGGAAAGGAATTTTTGATAGTTTTTCTCAACTGTTCCATTGGCGAGTGTTCCTCTAATCCCTTTTCGGGGGGTTAAATCCTTTATCCTGTCCGTGGTTTCAAACAAGAGTGCATCAGCGCCCTGTCCAAAGCCAATTACGAGAATTTTCTGCCCGGGCTGGGCATCCTGCAGGGCATCCACGAGCATCACCAGGGGATGGGCGGTACCGGTTTCCCCACAGCCGGATAAAAGGTTATCCCGCACTGCCTCAGCCGGAATACCGATTTTTCCGGCCACATTTTCCCGGGCACCTCTGATGAGGCATGGCATTACAAAGTGGTCGATGTCGCCGGGTGAAACATCGGTTTTTCCACAGAGTGTTTTGATAACTTTCGGCACCAATTTGAAATATCCCTCTTCCCGGACCCATCGTTCCTCCCACTGGTAGTCGTACTTCGCCCCCTGGCCGCGGTAGTGATCAACCAGATCCCTGCAAATGGAATGGGCACCCAGGAATTTGGCAATCACACCCTCTTTGCCGAGCGTTACCGCTGCTGCACCATCTCCGAACAAAAGCTCCTGTACACTGGCAGATCGGGTCTGCCGATGATCTGCGGCCACAAAGAGCGCTGTTCCATCTCCATCGACCTCCGCAGATTTCAACCCGGCAATCAGCCCTGAAGTTCCCGCGCGTTGGGAGTGTGCGACATCCAGGGTCGTCATCTCTTCATCTATTCCCAAAGCATCTGCTATTATAGCCGAATTTTGACGGTCATCAAACGGCGCAGTGGTTGAAGCAAAAAAAAGAGAAGATATGGTTCCACGATCGACGCCGGTAAGGCAGTCTCTTGCAGCCTCTACTGCCATGGTAACACTGTCTTCATCGACATCACACATCGACCGTTCAGATTTGCCGTGGGCAGCCAATGACGGATCGATCCACGCATTGGCTTTGACGATACTCTTCCGGCTCAACCTCAGCCGAGGTATATATCCTCCGAATGCGGTTATCCCTGTACTCATTTTTTCCTCCTCATTTCTCAAACAGCGCCCGAAATTTTTAACGCTTTAAGCTCCCCGGCATCAAATCCCCAATCTGCGAGGGCCGACTCGGTGTGCTCCCCGGGATTTGGAGGCGCCCATTTTATTTCGGGTTGCGTTCGGGAAAAGCGGGGTGTGGGTGCAGGCTGCATGACCTCCTCAACCGTGACAAATGAGTTTCGCGCAATATTATGAGGATGGTTTACGGCCTCTTGAAAAGATAGGACAGGTGCAAAACAGACGTCGGTCCCTTCCATGATTTTGCACCACTCATCCCGGGTTTTTGATTTAAAGACTTCGGCGATCTTTTCTTTGAGTTCAGGCCACCTTGCTCTATCTCCCTGGTGTTGAAATTTAGGATCATCGATCCCGGTATGTTTTAACAACAATTTATAAAACTGCGGTTCCAGGGATCCGATGGATACCCATTTCCCATCAGCTGTCTCATAGGTGTCGTAGAAATGGGCACCGCCGTCCAAAAGGTTTGTCCCATGTTGATCAGACCATTCTCCGGCGGCACTCATGCCGTAAAAAGTTGCCATTAATGCTGAGGCACCATCGATCATTGCCGCATCCACCACCTGTCCCTTGCCGGATTTTCGAACCTCATAAACGGCACACATAATACCAAATGCCAGCAGCATGCCCCCACCTCCAAAGTCACCTAGGAGGTTTAGCGGGAGTACCGGCTTTTCACCGGGCCGTCCGATCGCATGCAGTGTCCCCGCAAGAGCTATATAATTAATATCATGCCCCGCAGCCTGTGAAAGGGGACCCTCCTGGCCCCAACCGGTCATACGGCCAAACACGAGCCGGGGATTGCGTTTGAAGCAGACCTCGGGGCCTATGCCCAACCGTTCCATTACACCGGGTCTGAAGCCTTCGATGAGGGCCTCAGATTTTTCAATGAGCCTAAGAACCGCCTTCACACCTGCGGAATTTTTAAGATCGAGCGAAATTGATCGGCGATTTCGATACAAAACATCATATTTTGCTTCCAAAAAAGATCGCGGTCGTCCTTTAAAATCGATACGTAAAATATCGGCACCCATATCCGACAACATATAGCCGCAAAACGGCACTGCCCCGATTCCGCCGACTTCCAGGATTTTCATACTTTCAAGGGGTCCCATCAAACCATCCTCCTGTTACTTGTCGATTCCGTTTGTTTGTAGAAGGCCCATCACTTGTTCGCGATGAAATGCCGGATCACCCAGGGCCATCTCATTCCCTTTGGCTCGTTTGAGGTAAAAGTGGACCTCGCTTTCCAACGTGAATCCCGTGCCGCCCAATACCTGTATGGCGCCTGAAGCATTGTGGGTAAAGGTTTCAGAGCAATAGGATTTGACTGCGGATGCCGCAACAGCCGCTTTCTTTTCGTCGCCATAATCCTGGGCCCATGCCCCCCAATATAATAGCGAGCGCGCACTTTCCGCTTCCAGGTACATCTGGGCACAACGGTGCTTCACGGCTTGGAAGGTGCCGATAGGCTGATTGAATTGAATACGGATCTTGGCATAATCCGTCGCAATTTCCATGACCCGCTCTGCACCGCCCACACACTCGGCACTGAGCCCGATCTGCGCCCGTTGCAGCACCTGTTTCAAGGTTCCCCATCCCCGGTGGCGTTCGCCCAGAATCGACTCTTTGCCCAAACGCACCCCTTTGAACTCAACCACACACAGCTTGCGGGTGCTGTCCATTGTCGGCAGCGGTGAAACAGATACCCCGGGTTCACGCGGGTCTACGAGAAAAAGGGTAATGCCTTTGTTCGGATCGTTTCCGGACTCGGTTCGTGCCGCACAGACCAGAACATCCGCCACATGGGCATCAGGGACGGAAACCTTCGTACCGGTCAGAACAAAATCATCCCCTTCGGCCCGGGCCGCCATCTGGATATAATCTGTATCTGCGCCACCATCCGGTTCATTCATCGCCAGGGTTCCCCGCAAATTCCCGTCCGCAATGCCCGGCAAATACCTGTCCTTCTGTGCATCACTCCCTGAAGCCACTATGGCTTCTGCAGCCAATAAGATCGTGGAGAAAAACGGCCCAGGAAAGACAGTCCGTCCCATCTCTTCCAGAACCATGTTCAAATCCATCAGATCCATTCCTATGCCGCCGTAGGATTCCGGAATGCGCATGGCCATCCAATCCATATCTGCCATTTTTTTCCATATATCTTCAGTAAAGCCCCTTTCGTCTTCGCACATCTCTTTCACAAACTCCATGGGACATTCTTTCTTTAAAAATCTGCGGGCCTCTTTAGCGATGTCTCTCTGTGTTTTGTTTAGACTGATATCCATCTACCTCTCCTTTACTTTATACTCGCACGTGATACATCCTTCGGTAAACCGAGCACTCGTTCGGCAATGATATTACGCTGAATTTCAGAGGTACCAGCTTCGATGGTGTTCCCTTTGGATCTTAGAAAATCGAATTGCCAGAATCCATCTTGAATAGACCATGGTGCACCGCCCATAATCTGGCTGAAGATGCCCTGGACCCCGAGGGCTGCTTCGGTCAGTCTCTGATTGGGTTCACTCCACAAAAGTTTTCCGACCGAACCCTCAGGTCCCGGCACCCCCCCTTTGAGCTGTCGGCTGAAGCTTCTCAATCCGTGATATTTCAACACCTGTACTTCAATGTAAGCTCCGGCAATCTGCTGTCTGAAAATCGGATCTTCAAGGGCCGGCCGGCCGGAGCGTTTAACCAGTTGAGCCATTGCTATCATTTTTTCAATTTTTTTCTCGTAGGCCGCTCCCATCACCACGTCCCCTAAAACCCGTTCAAACATCAAAGTGGTGACGGCGATCTGCCACCCCTGACCTTCCGCTCCCAGCAGCATATCGACCGGGACCTTAACATTGTCAAAAAAGACCTCATTAAAATCGGCTTCCCCGGTAATTTGTGTCATCGGCCGAACATCGATCCCCGGCAGTGACATGTCCACCAATAGATAGCTCAAGCCCTTGTGTTTGCTGGAACCGGTATCTGTGCGAACAAGGAGAAGACAATAGTCGGACACATGGGCGAAGCTCGTCCAAACTTTCTGTCCGTTCACGATATAATGATCGTTTTTGCGAACTGCCAGCGTAGAGGTGTTGGCCACATCCGACCCGGCATCGGGTTCGCTGAAACCCTGGCTCCAGAGTTGGGTGCCATCGTGAATTTTGGTGAGAAACATCTTTTTCTGGGCTTCAGTGCCACAGGTGTAAATGACCGGAACCGCCATGCCGTGGGTGATGACACCGGGCCAGCGGAGTTCGAAGCAGGTGGCGGCCAGGGTCTGCAGGACAATGGCCTCCTCAACGATGGTTTTACCCTGCCCGCCGTATTCTTTAGGATAATGCATCCCGGCATATGCCCCATCACTGAGCCGTTTCTGGAAGTCTATGTAAGCGCGTTTTAAATCTTCTTCGGTTTCATAGCTACGACGGCGCGATGGATCGAAATCATCCGGTATATTTTTTTCCAACCATGCGACAAACCCTTTTCGAAAGTCCTCCTGTTCAGATGTCAAACGAAAATCCATTTTTTACCTCTCCTCTTTTTTGATTGCTTTTCTTTCCAGCCCGACCCCGGTTGCCGGTCTGTTTCAAAACAAACAATTATCCAACGCCAAATATTGCATTTCCTGCCAAACTTTTTAAGCTAATTTTTTAAAAACCAGCTATAAAAAGTTTAAATATGCCTTTAATAGGGTATATAGAAGTTATTCAAAGCTTCAATATATTGTGTTTTCATTTTGACCAAACAGCATATGTTGTGTATTTAATAGAAATAATGCTAATTTATAAATTCCCTGGCAGGTATCTACCCCGACCCGGATCAACCTTCAATTCACCTTTTTTCATTAAAATTTTACCCCGCTGCATCACAAGGGCGGGCGCTCCCAAACATTTTCTGCCTTCATACATGCTGTAATCTACCTTGAGATGGAGATTTTTCGCCCTAATGGTGTGAGGAGCCGTGGGATCAAAAATCACTATGTCTGCGTCCGCTCCCTTCTGTATAACCCCTTTTTGGGGATAGAGGCCGAAAATTCGAGCGGGGTTCTCACAAAACAATTCTACCAAACGGGGAAGCGTGATCCTTCCTTTGTTGATCCCTTCATCGTAAGTTATCGTAAACATCTCTTCCTGACCCGGAATTCCTGAAGGGGCTTTGAAAACCTGCTCCATCAAAGGCTCCTTTGCTTTAATCAGGTGTCCGGCCGTATCGGAACCAATCACATCAATGAGCCCATCGGATACCGCCTGCCACATCTCCTCCACATCTCGCTTCATCCTCAACGGCGGTCCAACTTTTGCTAGGGAGCCTCTCTTTTTCATCTCCTCGTCGGTGAGTGTCAGATAATGTGTGCAGGTCTCGGTATAAAGAGTTGGCGCACCCCATTTTTTGAAGAGCCTTACGACCTCAAGCGATTCATAAGCACTGAGGTGGACAAGATACATCGGGCACTCGATCACCTGGGCCAGGCTGAGAATACGAAAAACAGCGTCGGCTTCTGCGATATTGGGTTGAGAAGGTGCGTAAAATTCAGGTCCATGGTTACCCTGGGCAATAAATCTATCCTGTAGATAATCCACAACTGTTCCGTTTTCCGCATGCACTGCATAGAGTGCCCCGTTTTTGGCGATGAGCTCCATAAGTTTCATGTGTTCGTCGTCTTCCAGCTTCATTCCACGCTTTGAAAATGCCATAAAACCCTTAAATGAAATCGCGCCACGTTCAACAATTTTCGGTAGTACCGTATCGATGGTTTCCAGATCATCGTGACAAAGACTGCAGTGTATTCCGAAGTCGACAATCGAATTTTGCTCCCCTTCGGCTATGAAATCGTTAAGAGCATCGAACAGATCGCCAGTTTTGCCCCATGCTTTGATTGCACCGATAAACGGGATAAGCGTGGTGATTCCCCCATGGACGGCTGCCTGGGAAAGCGTGTCGATTCTATCAGCATAAACCGGATGCATGTGTGCATCGATGATGCCCGGAAACACAAATTTTCCGGCAGCATCAATGATTTTATCTGCCGACCGCTTGCTTTTTCCAGTTTCGATGCTGTCGACCACGCCGTTCTTTATGAATATATCACTTTTCCCCAGGCCTTGACTGTTGACCAAAACTCCACCCTTTACAGCGATATCTGCAATATCAGTTGACATATTGATTCTCCTTTCAAAAACAGATTCTTGGCCTCCGGTTTGGCTAGTATCATCTGTCTAAACGACTCAAAATGGGGCATATAGAGATCAATATGATCTTTTTAGGAATTTATTAAAGTTATTTGATCATATTTGGTCTCAGTCAACCAGAGTTCCCAGGGAGTCTTTGACCAGACAAGTTGAACTCGATGAATACTATCAAAACGGAAATGCGCGATAATGGAGCGGGGTACAAATAGGGTACAAAAAGTCGAAAAAAAAAGAGCAGATTTATGCTTCTTTTTAACTTACTCTTTTCATCGGTAAAATTTGGTCGGGGCGACTGGATTTGAACCAGCGACCCCTTGAACCCCATTCAAGTGCGCTTCCAGACTGCGCCACGCCCCGACATCGATTTTTTAACACTTAGATCTTGTCATGTCAAGTCGCTACGTGATATCAAAAATGACTTATCGGTCAAAAAGTATTTTGTTTTGGTGTCTGATTATCTTTACGATGCACAAAAAGAAAAAAGCAAAAATACCCGATCGACTCTACCCTGGAGACACGGTCGGGGTTATAGCACCCGCCGGTCCTTTTAACCGTGAGAGGTTCAAAAAGGGAATCAAAGCGTTGGAATCGATGGGATTCGCCGTGTTTGTTCCAAAAGGGGTGTTTAAAAGGGATGGTTATCACGCCGGGTCAGGTGGACATCGGGCAAAAATGGTGAATGATCTTTTTGTCAACCCCACAATTAAGGCGATTGTTTGCGCCAGGGGAGGGTTCGGTGCGATGAAGATACTTTCCATGTTGGACTATGCCGTGATTCAGCAGCATCCAAAGGCTTTTGTTGGTTTTAGCGATATATCCGCACTTTTGTCCACGCTGTATACTCTGACCGGTCTGGTTACTTTTCATGGGCCGATGGTAACCACACTTAGCGATTCAACACAAAAGACAAAAAAAGCAATGATATCGGCTCTTTCATCAGAGAAACCGCTTGAAATTGCATCCGAGAAAGGGGTCACCATCAGGTCGGGTTGTTCCTCCGGCCCGGTTTCTGGCGGAAACTTGACCACCCTGTGTCATCTGGTGGGAACCCCCTTTGAGCCTGATTACACGGGTCATATTTTGTTTCTCGAAGACCAAGGCGAGGCTGTTTATAGAATTGATCGGATGTTGACGCAGATGCGACTTGCCGGATGTTTTGATGGACTGGGCGGTCTGCTGCTCGGTTCTTTTGACAATTGTGGTAAGGATGATGAAATTTTTAGGGTTGTGGAATCTGTATTTCAAGGGGAAGATATTCCGATGCTCGCCGGGTTTGAAATTGGTCATGGCAAAGATAACATGACTGTTCCGATCGGCATCGATGCCACCCTTAATACTGACAGAAAAATGCTTTTGTATCATGGTTGCGCCACCCAAGGGTAGTCGTCATGGCTGAAACCTTTTTTAAATGAAATCTGTTGACACACTCATGAGGGAAGCCCTTTTGCGTCATGTATTTCCAGGGGGTGTCCTTCTCATTGCCAAAGAAGGCCTAATCCAATTTTTTAAAGCCTACGGATATGCCAACCTCTTCTCAAAAGAGAAAATGACCATAGAAACTGTATTTGATCTGGCATCCCTTACAAAACCACTTGCGACAACCCTTGCGATCATCAAGCTGATTCAAAAATCGATGATCAGCCTTGAACTGAAATTGGGTTCTGTATTGCCACGGTTTGCAAAGACCAAAAAAGGACAAATAACCATACGCCATCTGCTATACCATCATTCGGGGCTTCCCGCCTATCGACCATTTTACCTTCAGCTCAGGAAGATTCCTTTAAAGATGAGAAAAGACGCATTGATGGATCTTTTTTTGAAAGAACCGATGGTATATCCGACAGGGAAAAACGTATTATACAGTGATCTTGGATTTATAGCACTTGGGTGGGTGGTCGAAGATATCATAAAACAGCGGCTCGATCATTTTGCAACCAAAGAGATTTATCGGTTTCTGGGCATTGGACCGGATGATAAAAATGGACTGTTCTTTGTGGATCTGCAGGAAAAGCCCTCCAAAAAAAGATTTGCGGCCACTGAATTCTGTCAGTGGCGCAATTTTCTTTTAAACGGAGTCGTACATGATGAGAACGCGTATGTGTTGGGAGGCATTGCGGGGCATGCCGGTCTTTTCGGAACCGCCGGCGGGGTGAATATTCTGTTGTCAGAACTGCTGTCAGCATTTAATGGGTGTCCATCAATGCCGATGTTTGAAAAGGATCGGATTCATCAGTTTTTTCAAATCGACAAAAATTCAGACAGAGCACTCGGGTTTGATACGCCATCGGTATCAGGGGCGAGTTGCGGAAATTATTTTTCAAAGAGGAGCGTGGGACACCTGGGGTTCACCGGGACATCGTTTTGGATCGATCTTGATCGTTCCATCATCGTTATATTTCTGACAAACCGTATCCATCCTTTGCGGGAAAATATTAAGATAAAGAGTTTCAGACCTCGATTGCATGATGCGATCATAAAAGAATTAAATCGAAACGCCGAACCCCGTACCACTGCCGATTTATCGTGATTTCTGACCCCCAGTCCATCGGAGAGTTGCCCTCCCGCCATGTGGAAGCCGAGTTTTGGTAAAATATAGGGCGCGAAATTTAAGTGGTAATTTACTCTTGTATTAAAAATATAATTTTGATAGTCTTCATAGTTCTATTATATATCGGTATTTTCGAAAACAAAAAAAGACATACTTTTGCGTATATAATAACGAGGTACCATGAGTTTCTTTTTCGATTCAGTTCTGGGTATTTTTTCAAACGATCTTGCCATCGATTTGGGGACCGCAAATACACTCGTCTATGTCAAAGGGAAGGGCATTGTACTGAGTGAACCGTCCGTCGTCGCGGTACGCACGGATGGCCGCACCAGGAACCGTGTGTTGGCTGTCGGCATGGAAGCGAAAAATATGCTGGGAAAGACACCCGGCAGCATCGTGGCCATCCGCCCCATGCGCGAGGGTGTGATTGCGGATTTTGAGGTCACCGAGGCGATGCTTCGTCATTTTATCCGCAAGGTGCATAACCGGCGAACATTTATCAGACCCAGAATTATCATTGCGGTGCCATCCGGCATTACCCAGGTCGAAAGGCGTGCAGTAAGGGAATCTGCCGAATCCGCAGGCGCCCGCGAGGTGTTTCTCATCGAAGAACCGATGGCAGCTGCCATCGGGGCCGGGCTTCCGATCACCGAGCCGATATGTAACCTGATTGTAGATATTGGTGGCGGTACAACAGAGGTTGCGGTCATCAGTCTGGCCGGAATTGTATTCAGCCGGTCAATACGAGTGGCAGGCGATAAAATGGATGTCGCCATCATCCAGTATATTAAAAGAAAATACAATCTGCTAATCGGTGAAATGACATCGGAGGCTATAAAAAACACGATCGGAAATGCATACCCGGACTCAAAGAACCTGGAGAGGATCGAGGTAAAAGGGAGGGACCTCATATCCGGAATTCCCAAGATTCTCGAAATCGATTCCGAAGAGATACGTGTCGCTATTTCAGAACAGATCGATGCTATTGTGGAGGCGGTTAAGATCGCCCTGGAACAGACACCCCCGGAATTGGCCGCGGACATTGTCGATCGGGGGATCGTATTGACCGGTGGCGGCGCCCTCTTGAAAAATCTTGATAAATTACTCAGAGAGGAGAGCGGACTCCCCATAACGGTAACAGAGGATCCATTATCCACAGTCGCCCTGGGTTCGGGAAAGGCGCTCGATAGCCTTGAAATACTCAAAAAGGTCATAATCGCATAGTTTCATGTTTTCGAGAAGGATGGTGATAATTGTTGGTGTGATCGTTCTGATCGGTGTCAACATTATAGCCCTTTTTATTACCAGCAGGCACCGTTCTTCTTTTTATGGGTTAAATCAATTTGCCGTTCCTTTCGTCGCCCCTTTCCAAAAAGTGGTTACCCGTACAATTCATTTTGCAAAGGATGTTTGGACCCACTATTTTTTCCTCGTTTCAGTGGCAAAGGAGAATGATCATCTCAAAAAGAAGCTGCAAAAAGCCATTGGAAGAAATCAAGAGTTAGATGAAATAGCACTTTCCAATTCCCGCCTCCGTAACTTGCTCGAATTCAAACAAACAGCTACCAGTAAAATCCTTGTGGCTGAAGTTGTCGGCAAAGACCCCTCTCCCTGGTATCAAACGATTATCATCGATAAAGGAAACGCAGAGGGTGTTAAAAAATGGCAACCGGTAGTCATTCCAGAGAGCATTGTCGGATATGTAATGGATGTTTCAACCCATTACGCCAAGGTTTTGCTGATTGTTGATCGGAACAGCGCTGTGGACGCGACGGTTCAGAGAACGAGGACCCGGGGAATCATCAAAGGAGAGGCAAAAGGCCGGTTTTTTTTCAACTATGTGCTGCGCAAAGATGATGTAAGAGTTGGAGACAAAGTTGTTTCATCCGGCTTTGACGGCGTTTTTCCTAAGGGCTTACCGATTGGGTCTGTTTCAGGTGTCATCCGACGGAACTCGGGGATCTTCCAGAAAGTTTACGTATCGCCCCATGTTGATTTTGAAAAACTGGAAGAAGTTACGGTGCTATTAAACCTTCAGAGACATGATTTTGTGAATAAAGAATGATCTATTGTTTATATATCGCCGTATCCCTGTGTTTGATAATTCTTCAAGTGACACTGATTCCGCTTCTCCCATTTTCAGATAAGATTTACGATTTGCCGGTCCCATACGTTCTCTACCTCGGTTTATTCCGGCCGGCCTGGAAAACGCTGCCGATTGTTATTTTACTCGGACTGGTCATGGATAATCTGTCCGGCGGTCCTTTTGGATTGTTCACATCGATTTATGTCTGGTTATTTCTGGGCGCGATATGGTTGCGAACATTTATGCATGCGAGTAATATGTTCCTTTTGCCTTTTGTTGTTGCCTGTGGCGTGCTGCTGGAAAATTTGGTGTTCATCGGTATGGTAACAATATTTGAACTGAATTTTCGATTTCCTGAAGATGCCCTTCGCATAGCGACCATTCAGGTTTTATCGGCCCTGGGCACGAGTCCAATTTTTCTTATCTTTTACAATTATACCCACAACCGTTGTGATAGCTGGATGTTCAAGCGGTCCAGAGAAGCAGACAGATAAGAAGAACAAGGGCTTGAAATTTTTTACCCGACATAAATACTCATTTTTTCTTGAGGTACAATGACGGAAACTGTATTATAGTTGATGATTTTTCTTGGCTTTGGTATGGGATCTGTTAAAGGGAAACGTCTTGAATTCGTATTTGGAAACCGTTGATAACAACTGGTTTAAGCAACGTTTGGCCAAAGTCATGCTCTGCATATTGTCGGCATTTGTTGTCGTGACTATTCGACTGGTTGGCCTCCAAATCATCGACGGTGCGGAATTCCGAAAGCTTTCAGAAAACAACAGCATTCGATTACAAATGATAGCGCCTTCAAGAGGGTCAATTTCGGATCGCAAAGGGAAATTGCTGGTCGATAATCGTCCGTCCTTTGATTTGAGCATCATATTGAAACACGCTGGACCAGTTGAACACGTCGTTAAACAGTTGTCCCAATATTTAAGCCTGCCTGAAACTGATTTACTATCGAAAATTAAATCCCATAAAGGAATTTCACCCTTTAAACCCGTCCCCCTAAAGGAAGACATCGGGCGCGATTTATTGGGTTTCATTGAAGTCCATAAATTCGATCTACAGGGTATCGTGGTCAATGTTAAAGCGCGAAGGCAATACATGTACAAATATGGAGCTGCACATCTGATCGGGTATCTGGGTGAAATAAATTTAGATGAGCTCAAAAGCCAAAAATATCAGGACATCAGGAGTAGGGATCTCGTCGGAAAGTTTGGGGTAGAGAAAAAGTATGATCATCACTTGAGAGGAAAGCGCGGCGGGCGACAGGTTGAGGTCGATGTCAATGGACAAGTGGTTAGAATATTAAAACAGATCGATGCTGAGCCGGGACACAATATTTACCTCACCATTGACCATGAGCTTCAAAAAAAAACGGAAAGCTTACTTGCAAATGTAGTTGGATCTGTCGTTGCAATGGATCCGCGAACAGGAAAAATTCTGGCCTTGGCAAGCAGTCCATCCTTTGATCAAAATGCTTTCGGCAACGGATTGTCTCAAGAAATCTGGCATTCCCTCGTATCCAACCCATTTCGGCCGATGGAGAATAAAGCAATCCAGGGCCAATACCCCCCCGCATCGATCTATAAAATCGTAACCGCTATTGCGGGTATAGAGGAAGGGATTATCGACACAAAAGCCAAACTTTACTGTCCCGGATTTTATAAGTTTGGAGATCGCGTTTTCTGGGACTGGAAAGAGACGGGGCATGGCTGGGTCAATGTAGAAACCGCACTAACCGAATCATGCGATGTCTTTTTTTATCAGGTGGGTGAAAAACTCGGTGTTGATCGCCTCGCAAAATATGCGAAAGCGTTCGGCCTCGGATCCCTGTCAGGACTTAATCTTGATCGAGAAGCAAAGGGGTTGGTTCCGACAGCTGCATGGAAAAAACGCCGTACAGGAATAAAATGGCAACGGGGTGAAACCCTTTCGGTAGCCATCGGTCAAGGATATAACCTGGTGACTCCGTTGCAGATGGGGGTTTTGATTTCAATGGTGGCGAATGGGGGTACAAGGTACCAGCCATCAATATTAAAAGCAATCGAATCTGTAGATGGAAAGATCATTGCGCAACATGAACCAAAAATCCTGGGGAGGTTGTCGATTAGAAAGCATACCCTTTCGATTATCAGAAAAGCACTTTGGAAGGTGGTTAACACCAAACAAGGGACCGCATGGATTGCCCGTTTAAAGGACATCGACATCAGTGGGAAAACAGGAACCGCCCAGGTGTTTAGCAGGAAAAAAACCGCAAAAAAACGTAAAGAAAAGGATATACCGACCCGTTTAAAGTCCCATGCCTGGTTTGTTGCCTACGCGCCGTCCGACCAACCCAAAATAGCGATTGCCGTCCTTGTGGAGCACGGCGAACACGGTTCAAGTACCGCTTCGCCGATCGCACGGGAGATGATAAAGACATATTTATTAAAAAAAGAATCGGGTGAGCCATCGAAGGCTCAGCTTTCAAAGAACGAAAAAGTAACCTTGACACGTGACCGAACAGGAGCAGAAGAAATATGTTCGACCGACGGTTGGTACAATATTTTGATTGGGGGTTGTTAGGAACAGTTTTTTTACTCGGCTCTTTGGGTCTTGTTGTTCTGTACAGTGCGGTGAGGGCAGGATCTTTTTCTCCCCACGAAATTTTGTTCTCAAAGCAACTGATCTGGTTTGGTGCCGGTCTGATGGTGATGGTTGCCTCATTCCTGTTCAACTACAAAAGGCTGGACCAATGGACCTATCTCATTTACGGGGTATGCATCGTTCTCCTAATCTGCGTTTTGTTTTTTGGAAAACAGTTTGGGGGTTCCCGGCGGTGGCTGACCATCGGTTGGATATCTATTCAACCATCGGAGCTTGTCAAAATTGCGGTCATTATTTGTCTGGCGAGGTACTATTCGGGGTTGATCAACTCAAAAGGACTCACACTCCGCCAACTTTTTATCCCCCTCATATTGACGGCCATTCCGTTTGTATTGATTCTAAAACAGCCCGATCTGGGAACAGCAATGTTGATCGTTCTGATTGTCGGCTCAATGACCATTTTTGCAAAAATTGAGCGGCGTTCATTCATCTATATCCTAATTTCCGGCGCTGTTTTTACCCCCCTGGTATGGTTTTTATTAAAAGGATATCAGAAACAAAGACTACTGACCTTTTTTAACCCGGACCAGGACCCACTCGGGACCGGTTATCACATTATTCAATCCAAAATCGCTATCGGGTCGGGTATGATTTTCGGCAAGGGATTTTTGAAAGGGACACAGAACGCCCTCTCTTTTTTACCTGAACAGCACACCGATTTTATTTTTTCAGTTCTGGCGGAAGAGTGGGGTTTTGTCGGGTCGGTCATTATTTTTCTTGTTTTTTTGATGTTGATTGTATGTAGTTTAAATATTGCCTACGGATGCAGGGATCCCTTTGGTACAATGATATCCGTCGGCATCACCATCATGATTTCTTGGCAGGTATTTATCAACATTGGTATGGTGATGGGATTAATACCGATTGTCGGCGTTACATTGCCGTTTATCAGTTACGGGGGCTCTTCCATTATCACCATGATGGCCAGTATCGGTATTTTGATGAACATTGCCATGAGGCGCTTCATGTTTGAGTAGAACCCGGAACCGTGCGTCCGATACTTGAATTGCCACAGGGAACGCCTAGGGTGATAAAACAATAGGGCGAAAAGAAAAGAGATACGAAAAGACTTTGACAATCGATATTGGTCAATGGTATAGACCGCTCGACTAGCGATTCGAGCCAAATCCGCAACAAATTAATCCTCATAAATCTATCTTTTTTGCTCATTCATAAATGGAGGCTTTCTGATGGTTGACGTCGATGGATCTGTCGTTATTCAGATCATCAATTTTATTTTTCTGATTTGGATATTAAACTTGGTGTTGTATAAACCGATCCGAAAAATCATTCTTCAAAGAAAAGAAAAAGTAACTGAGTTCGGGCTAGATATCGAAGCGCTGAAGATAGATGCCGGTAAAAAAGATGACATATTTACCGCCGGCATCGATGAGGCTCGAGCAAAAGGGTTGAGAGAGAAAGAAGCAATACTTTTAAACGGTGCTGAAGAAGAAAAAAAGATAATCGAAGATATAAATGCACAGATCCGGACGAATCTTTCAGATGTTCGAGAAAAAATTGAAAAAGACGTTGAAGATGTAAGGCAATCCCTTGAAAAAGAAGTCGATGGTTTTGCCGATATAATTGGTCAAAAGATTCTGGGGAGGGCTGTTACATGAGGTTTTCTTGTTTTCGTCAAATATCCCGTCTGGTTTCCGCCAGGGCTTTTCTGGTAATTTTCGTGACAATGTTCTTGCTCTTTTCACTTGGAGTGGCATCGGGGGCATCAGGGGACGGACATGGAAAAGAGAATGAACAAAAGCGGTGGATAGCGACCGATACCTATCGGGTGATGAATTTTGTCGTTTTAGCGGCGGCGCTTTTTTTTCTTTTGCGAAAGCCGACCTCTCAAGCTTTGACCGGACGGATTAAGGGAATCAAGAACCAGCTCAGCGAGTTGGAATCAAAGAAAGAGGCGGCTGAAAAGCAATTGGCTGAATATAACAACAGGCTTTCACTTTTAGATCAAGAGGCTGAAAAGATTGTTGATGGGTATATAAGGCAGGGAAATGAGGCAAAGGTGAAAATACTGCGGGAAGCGGAAGCTGCAGTTGAAAAACTTAATGAACAGGCACAAAAAACTATCGAATACGAGTTCAAGCAGGCGACAATGAAGCTCCAGAAAGAGATTCTTGAAAAGGCTCTGGCAAAGGCCGAGGGGATTATTAGGGAAAAGATTTCAAGTGAAGATCAGAATCGATTGATAGATGAATACGTAGAGAAGGTGGTCGTACAGTGAGAAATTTGACAATCGCAAGACGCTATGCAAAGGCACTCCTACTGATCGGAAAGGAGGATGGTCGTGCTGAAATCTACCGGGATGAACTCGAAGGTGTTTCAAGTCTAATTTTACGGGAAAAAGGCCTTGGGCAGGCTATTTGCAATCCGCGATACCCTGCTGAGGACCGAAAAAAGGTTTTGCGGACCATCGTTGAAAGAATGAATCTTTCCAAGGTCATAAAATCGTTTCTCCTGCTGCTCTTTGAAAAGGGACGTATTGGATTTTTGGACAGTATTAATGGATTTTATCAAAAGCTGGCGGATGAGTTAAAAGGTGTGGCAAGGGCCAGCATTGTTTCGGCAACAGTTTTATCAACAGAAGCTGTGGAGAAAATTCGGTTAGCTTTATCAAAAATGACAGGTAAAGAGATTGTCCTGAAGTTGGAAGAGGATGTTGATCTTATCGGCGGTATCGTTACTCGGGTTGGCGATCAGATTTTAGATGGAAGCATTAAAACACAATTGTTTAATATGAGAGAATCCTTAAAAAGGGGCGAGCGCGTATAATGGAACTAAAAGCTGAAGAAATAAGTCAAATTATTAGAGAGCAGATCACGGATTTTGATAAAAAAGTAGAATTGAGCGAAACCGGAACTGTTTTGTCAGTGGGTGATGGTATTGCCAGGGTGTATGGATTGGAAAAGGTCATGGCCCTGGAATTGGTTGAATTTTCCGATGGCACTTTGGGTTTGGTATTGAACCTTGAAGAAGACAATGTGGGTATTGCCATTATGGGCGAAGGTATCCATATAAAAGAAGGCGATTTGGTCAAACGAACGCGGCGCATTGCAGAGGTCCCGGTTGGAGAATGTGTCCTCGGTCGAGTGGTTTCAGCCGTGGGGGAACCTCTGGATGGAAAGGGACCGATTGATGCTAAAGAGTTTCGACGGGTAGAAATGGTTGCACCGGGTGTTATTGCCCGAAAGAGTGTTCACGAACCGGTGTATACGGGAATCAAAGCGATTGATGCAATGACTCCCGTGGGCCGTGGACAGCGTGAGTTGATCATCGGCGATCGACAGATCGGGAAAACCGCTTGTGCTATCGACGCCATTATTGCACAGAAAAATTCGGATATTTACTGCATTTATGTCGCGTGCGGCCAGAAAAAATCGACCGTGGCCCAGGTACATGATGTTCTAGAACGACACGGTGCTCTGGAGTATACAACGATCGTTTCCGCCTGTGCCAGTGATCCTGCGACGCTCCAGTTTATTGCCCCCTATGCCGGTTGTGCCATGGGGGAATATTTTCGTGATCGCAAACAGCATGCATTGATCATCTATGACGACTTATCCAAACAGGCCGCAGCATATCGACAGGTCTCTTTGCTGTTGAGACGTCCCCCAGGCCGTGAAGCTTATCCCGGTGACATCTTCTACAATCATTCCCGACTTCTTGAGCGGGCCGCCAAACTCAATGATGAACTCGGCGCAGGGTCTCTGACTGCCCTCCCAATTATTGAAACACAAGCCGGTGATGTTTCGGCATATATACCGACCAATGTCATTTCAATTACAGACGGTCAGATTTATCTTGAGCCAGGGCTTTTCTTTGCCGGTGTAAGGCCTGCCATCAACGTTGGGCTTTCGGTTTCGAGAGTGGGTGGTTCTGCGCAGGTGAAAGCCATGAAACAGGTGGCGGGTACGCTGCGCTTGGATATGGCGCAATATCGCGAACTTGAGGCATTTGCCGCTTTTGGAAGTGATCTGGATGCGGCAACACAGCGACAGATCACTCGAGGCGCGAGACTGGTCGAGGTACTAAAACAGCAACAATATCAACCGCTTCCCCTGGAAAAACAGGTGGCAATACTCTATGCCGGAACCAAAGGTTTTCTTGATAAATACCCGATTGAAGTGCTCACGAAATATGAGACCGGGCTTTACCGGTTTTTGGAAGAGAGATATCCACAGATTTTTTCAGATCTCGTGGAGAAGAAAGAAATTACCGAGGAAATCGATGGATTGATGCAAAAAGCACTTACCGAATATGATGGGGAATTCGCAGATACCATAAAATAAAAACGAGCTGTAGAGGTGGAGTGGCATATCGGATGGTGGAAATAGGGTGTTTCAGGAATCGGTGGCATAAGGGCCTAGGTGTATGGCAACGCTAAAAGATGTTAAAAATAAGATAGGTGGCGTAAAAAAGACGAGGCAGATCACAAAAGCGATGAATATGGTGGCTGCATCCAGGCTTCGAGGAGCACAATCGGCAGTGGTCGCATTTCGGCCCTATGCGGACAAATTTTCGGCGGTCTTGGGGAATCTGGCAGAAAGGTCCGGCCAAGAAGCAACCAGTCCTTTGATAATCCCCCACGCGGAAGTGAACCGTATAAATGTTGTACTCTGTACTTCAGACAGGGGCCTCTGTGGTGGTTTTAATGCCAATCTGATTGCCAAAGCCAGATCCTTGGCTAAGGAAAAAAAAGAAAAGAACATTAACATTCTGTTCACAATTTTTGGCAAGAAAGGCCGGGATTGGTGCCGAAAGAATGAAATTTTAATCGATAGCGAACATCTGGGGGTGGTGGGAAGCCACATCGGTTTTTCTGTCGCATCCGATTCAGGCCGGGAGCTGATCAAGGGATTTCTCACAGAAAAATTTGATGAGGTCTATATCATTTTTTCTAAATTTGTCAGTATGGCGAGACAGACCCCCGTGGTCCAGCAGATTCTTCCGATACCCCCGCTAGAGCCGTCCCAGGAGGGGGGCGAAGGCGAAGATGAAGCCTATTTGCCAGAGCATATCTGTGAGCCCTCACCGGAAAAACTAGTGGGTGAGATGCTTCTCAGAAATATATATATTCAGCTATACCGGGCGCTCCTCGAAACGTCCACAAGCGAACATGCGGCGCGGATGACTGCCATGGATAATGCCACCAAGGCATGCAATGATATGCTGGACAGCCTTACATTGGCATATAACAAAGCACGGCAGGCTTCGATTACCGCGGAACTGATGGACATCATCGGCGGGGCTGAAGCACTTAAAGGGTAAACGCAGGAAAAGATGGCATATTGTTTAATAGGAGGTTCTGTAGATGGGAGAAAACATAGGTAAAATTACGCAGGTCATGGGACCTGTAGTCGATGTTGAGTTTGGGCAGGGCAATCTGCCCACTATTTATACTGCCCTGTTGATAACCAATCCGACCATCAATGACGAGCCGGACAATCTGGTGGTTGAGATCGCACAGCACCTGGGTGATAATGTGGTTCGGACGATTGCAATGGATGTTACCGATGGTCTTGTCCGTGGCCAGCCGGTAAAGGATTCCGGAAAACCGATTATGATGCCGGTGGGCGAGGCAGGGCTCGGCCGGGTGCTCAATGTGGTGGGCCGGCCTGTAGACGGTTTGGGCCCGATCAGCATGGAAAAAACACTTCCGATACACCGGGAAGCCCCAAAATTTACTGAACAGGATACAACCGTTCGTGTCCTTGAGACAGGTGTTAAAGTGATCGACCTTCTGGTCCCCTTCCCTCGCGGTGGAAAGATGGGGATGTTTGGTGGCGCCGGGGTTGGTAAAACCGTTATCATGATGGAGATGGTCCATAATATTGCCATGGAGCATGGCGGTATTTCTGTTTTTGCTGGTGTGGGCGAGCGAACCAGGGAAGGAAATGACCTGTACCATGAAATGAAAGATTCCGGAGTGTTGCCCAAAGCCGCTTTGATCTATGGTCAGATGACCGAACCCCCTGGTGCAAGAGCGCGTGTCGCGCTTTCGGCCCTGACCGCTGCTGAGTATTTTCGAGATGAAGAAGGACAAGATGTATTGATATTTATTGATAATATTTATCGTTTTACCCAGGCTGGATCAGAAGTCTCAGCACTTTTAGGCCGGATGCCTTCCGCGGTTGGCTATCAGCCGACACTGGCAGTGGACCTCGGAGAGTTGCAAGAACGGATCACCTCGACGGACAAAGGATCGATTACAGCTGTCCAGTGTGTGTATGTGCCGGCAGACGACTTGACCGACCCGGCGCCGGCAACCACATTTGCCCATCTGGATGGAACGGTTGTGTTATCACGACAAATTGTCGAACTGGGTATCTATCCAGCGGTGGACCCACTTGATTCCACATCCAGGATTCTTGATGCGAACTATATCGGGGAAGAACACTACCAGGTTGCGCGTGAAGTTCAGCAAATATTGCAAAAATATAAGGAATTACAAGATATTATCGCGATTTTGGGTATTGAAGAATTGTCGGATGCAGATAAGCTCACTGTGGCGAGGGCAAGGAAAATACAACGGTTTCTATCACAGCCGTTCCACGTAGCAGAGGCCTTCACAAACAAGCCGGGGAAATATGTAAAAATAGAAGACACGGTCAACGCCTTTAAAGAAATCTGTGAAGGAAAGCATGATGACATTCCTGAACAGGCCTTTTATATGCGGGGTGGAATCGAAGATGTGCTTGAAGCCGCCAAAGAAATGGCCGAGGCAGTATAGGGATAGGGGATAATCAATGGCAGGAACCATAAAATTAGAGGTGCTTACCCCTGAGAAGACTGTTGTGGATGAGGATGCACAGATTGTAATGGCACCCGGTATCTTTGGCGAGGTCGGCATACTGATTGGTCACACCCCCTTCTTGACAACACTAAAACTCGGGACGCTTCACTATAATGATGTTAGTGGTACTGAACGGTTTGTATATGTTAATGGCGGATTTATAGAAGTACTACCGGACAGGGTGATCGTGCTGGCTGAGTCGGCTGAGAGGAAGTGTGATATCGATAAAGAGCGGGCGCAAGCGGCTTTGGAACGGTCCCGGAAGCGATTGGCTGGAGATTCGGATCAGGAAAATATTGACTTTGAGAGGGCCAGAGCAGCCTTGGAACGAGCCCTGTATCGGCTGAAGATTGTTGAGACAAAAACGCGGTAGGTTTTCATTAACTAACTTGCGTAACTTGATCATATGGATTGCAATACAATTCGGAAAACTAATAAAAATGTGGCGGTGATTATTCTTGCTGCGGGTTTGGGTATGCGGATGGAGTCGAGAAAAGCAAAAGTTCTCCACGAGCTACACGGCCGGCCGATGGTGATGTATGTTGTTGAAACCGCAGAAAAGTGTGTAAAAGACAATATTGTTCTTGTCATCGGAAACCAAGCTGAAACCGTTCGTAAAATCGTTTCCAAGCATTCGAGGGCCAGTTTTGCTATTCAGGATGCTCCACTGGGAACAGGTGATGCGGTTTTAAGCGCTTTGCCGTATTTATCTGATGACATCGAACAGGTGGTGATTTTATGTGGTGACGTTCCGCTCATTACCGCGGATACGGTCCTAGGGTTAATCAATGACCATGTGTCATCGCGACGGGATATAACTGTTTTGGGAAGCCAAATCGATAACCCAAAAGGCTACGGCAGGATTTTGTTTGATGAAAATCGACATGTTTTTGGGATCGTTGAAGAATCAGAGGCAACGAAACAGCAAAAGAGGATAAAAACAATCAATTCCGGCACATATTGCGTGAAAAAAGATTTTTTATTCGATTCTCTAAAAAAGATTATGCCGGCTAATGTTAAGGGCGAGTTTTATTTAACGGATATTATTGGAATAGGTTACAGGGGAGGAAAGAACATCGGTGTTTTGATCGGATTGAACAACAATGAGATTTTGGGAATCAATACCCGGCAAGATTTGAAACAGGTTGAAAATATGATAAAAAAGCAGCCAAACAAAAAATCTTGACTTTTTGTTTGAGCGGTGCGTATATTACAATTAACTTAGGTGGGGTGAATATTTGGAAGACGAAAACATTTCGCAACAATTTGACGAAATTGAGAAAAGAGTTAAAAGATTGATGAAAATCTGTAAATCTCTTGAAGTGACAAATGTAGAACTTTCAAATGAAAATAACCAGATAGAGGAGGAATTGCTCGGCAAGGTTAAGGCGGAAGACAATTCGGAGAAAGAAAGGAACCTGATCCGATCCAAGATTGAGGGTTTGTTAACTAAGCTTGAGGACATTACGCCGGCTGACCTCTAGCGTTCAATAGACTATGGGCATGGGAAAGGGTTGATGCATATTCATTGGAAGAACTTGTAACAATAGAATTGTTGGGGCAGACGTATACATTTAAAACCGACTCCGATACCATCAAGGCAAAAGAGATTGTTGACTTCTTGGTAAAGGAGGTGAACCGGGTCGAAACCCAACAATCGAGTCAGTCATCCAGTATTACGAAGTTTGCAATTTTGATTTCTGCTACACTAAATATTGTGAATGAAAATTTTGAGTTGAAAATGAAACACGCAGATTTACTGAAAGACATTTCTGAACGATCCGCGAAACTCATCGGCATGCTGGATGAGAGGATGTGATTGAAATTCCAATGATATGTTACAGGGCGAATATTGATACAAGGTACGTTGCGCTATGAACCTCTCCTTCCCATATGGCTTTTTATTCCATAAAATAGCCGGAATCTCTTTAATATCCTCTCCTGATGAAGGGTGATATTAACACATGCCCCCTACTGTGTTTGTGATTGGATGATGTTTTTTGATCCAACACCAATGTTACGGGAGCCTTTGATTGTTTTGGTGAGCATGTTCTGTACGTAAAGAAAAGCCTAAAAAAACTAAAAGGTACCCACTTTATCCATTAGGTTCAAAGACCCATCCACACGGCACAAAGTAGGGGGTCAGACGTGTTGGAATCTCAGCGAAGATAAAATTAACCAACTTAAAAGTTAACCTTAATCCAACAGCCATAACGATCAAGTTTTTTTGTCCCACCCGATAAAATCTTAACTCACCTTGCCCGTTTAACAGTTTGGTCTTTACAAATTTTTCGTCGATCTTGAAATGGATGTGGCATATCCCCCTGTAAAGTTGGCTGAATTCTAGATTAACATTTTGCAGATATGAAATCGGGCATCGGAATTATGAATAACCACAACCCGCTTATATTAACTCGTTTGAATGATACGACGTTTATAGGTTTTCGGGGAGAAGAAAATGAGTGAATATTATTTATTGATAGGCATTTTTGCCTTTCTGGTCGGTTTTGGCATTGCCTTTCTTATCCAAGCGAAAAGGGTCAACCAAAAAGAAAGGATCGCCAGGAGGGAAGCTCGGAAGATATTGGACGATGCGAAAAGGAGATCAGAAACACACGTAAAAGAAGCCAATCTTGAGGTTAAAGACAAGCTTTTCAAGATGAAAAATGATTTTGAGGCAGAGACAAAGGAGACGAGTTACAGTCTTAAAAAAAAGGAGATTCGGCTGACAAAAAAGGAAGAAAATATCGATCGTAAAATCGATCAATTTGAAAGAAGAGATCGAGAGCTTTATCGAAAAGAGGAACAGGTTTCGACAAAAGAATCAGAAATAGAAAAAAAGAAAAAGAGATATAATGAACTGATAAACGAACAAAAGAAACAGCTCGAAAAAATCTCAGGACTTACTGCAGAAAATGCCAAAGAACTCCTGCTCAGGGCCATGGAAAACGAGGCGCGATATGAAGGTGCCAAATATATTAAAAAAATTGAAAACGAGACCAAGGAAGAAGCAGACAAAAAGGCAAAAAAGATCATAGCGACCGCCATCCAAAGATACGCCAGCGATTTTGTTGCTGAGCGTACAGTGTCGGTGGTTCAACTCCCAAACGATGAGATGAAAGGACGTATCATCGGCAGGGAAGGTCGAAATATCCGTGCCCTTGAAGCGGCAACCGGCATTGATCTGATCATTGATGACACACCGGAGGCGGTTATCCTTTCAGGTTTTAATCCGGTCAGACGCGAAGTTGCCCGTATATCATTGATTCGATTGATCTCAGACGGCCGAATCCATCCTGCACGAATCGAGGATGTTGTCAATAAAGTGGGTCAAGAAGTCGATTCGGCAATCAAAGAAGCCGGAGAACAGGCCGCATTTGATCTGGGTGTGCACGGTTTTCATAAAGAACTGGTCAAGTATCTCGGCAGATTGAAGTTTCGTACAAGTTATTCACAAAATGTTTTACAGCATTCCCTTGAGGTTGGATTCTTGACCGGCATAATGGCGGCTGAACTCGGACTTAATCAAAAATTGGCCAGACGTATGGGGTTGTTACATGATATCGGAAAGGCAATAGATCATGAAGTTGAAGGACCGCATGCCTTGATCGGATCTCAACTTGCTAAAAAGTATGGAGAATCATCAAAAGTTGTGCTTGCGATCGCCGCACACCATGAAGATGTGCTCCATGGTTCAGTGCACTCGCTATTGGTTCAATCAGCTGATGGGCTTTCCGGGGCAAGGCCGGGGGCGCGGAAAGAGCTTCTGGAAAATTATATCAAAAGATTGGAAGATTTGGAAGGGATTGCAAATTCGTTTCGAGGGGTTGCAAATTCGTATGCCATACAGGCTGGGAGAGAAATTCGAATCATCGTGGAAAGCGAGAAGATTACAGATGATGAGGCTGTACTCCTGAGCAGAGATGTCGTAAAAAAGATAGAAGAGTCACTAACTTTTCCTGGACAGATCAAGGTAACGGTTATTCGTGAGACCAGGGCGGTTGAATACGCAAATAAATGAGGTAAGCTCCTATGACGAATGTTATGCTGGTGTTGCAGGAACGTGGCTTTATTGATCAGGTCACCCATGAAAAGGAACTTGTTGATTACCTTACAGGAGAAAATGTGACCTGTTACATCGGCTTCGATCCAACAGCGTCCAGCCTGCACATTGGAAGTCTGGTGCCAATCATGTCCCTTGCGCACATGCAACGGTGTGGTTATCGGCCGATTGCCCTTGTTGGGGGCGGCACCGGTCTGGTTGGGGACCCGAGCGGCAAAACCGAAATGCGAAAGTTGCTTACGCCGGGAATCGTGGAAGAAAATGCAGCTGGAATTAAAAAACAGCTTTCCAATTTTATCGATTTCACGGATGGTAAGGCGTTGTTATTGAACAATGCAGAGTGGCTCACAAAGTTAAAATATATCCCATTTCTCAGGGATATCGGCAGGCATTTCAGCGTAAATCGGATGATAAAAGCGGAAACCTGTAAAATGCGTCTCGCATCAGATGAGGGCCTGAGCTTTATTGAATTTAACTACATGGTTCTCCAGGCATATGATTTCTTTACTCTTTTTGACATGCATGGGTGCAGGCTTCAGCTTGGGGGAAGTGATCAATGGGGAAATATTGTGGCAGGAATTGAGTTGATCCGGAGAATGCAAAAGGAAACGGCTTTCGGGATCACCTTCCCGCTGATCACCACCAGCAGTGGCGTGAAGATGGGAAAAACCGCTCAAGGGGCAGTTTGGCTGGATCCTGACAGGACAACGTCTTATGAGTATTTTCAGTACTGGATCAACACCGAAGATCGAGATGTCGGGCGTTTTCTGGCTCTTTTTACTTTTTTGCCGATGAATGAAATCCGCATGGCTGAGCAGCTAGAGGGCTCTGATCTGAACATTGCCAAAACCGTTCTTGCCTTCGAAGCGACGCGTCTTGCCCACGGCACGGAAGAGGCAACAAAAGCCTATCGTGCGGCTGCAGGGATATTTGGCCTTGGTGCTGTCCCCGAAGAGATCCTGTTTTCGAGCACAATCCCAAGGTCTGATATGGAATTTGATGATTTTTCCGTTCCGCAAACCGTTATGGAAACCGATAAGCTTGAAAAAGGAATACCGGCCTTTAAGCTGTTTCACACCGTGGGTCTTGCAGAATCAAACAGTGCAGCCAGGCGGTTGATCGAGCAGGGGGGGGCATATATCAATGGGAAACGAATTGAATCTTTCGAGTATCTGATTACGGATAACAATTTGATTAATAGGGAAATATTATTGAGATCCGGCAAAAAGCGCTTTCACAAAATTAAGGCCAACCGGCCCAAACCATGATCGACCTTTAACATCGCATGATTCTCAGTTTTTTCGGTATATTTGAACTGAAACAACGAGTGCTGGGAAAATCGGAAAAATTTTCAGGATTGACCGAAGCTGTTTTGACAGTATCAAACACATTTATTATCTATTTTTATTCATTTTTCTTGAAATTATACTTGACAAAAAATATTATTAATCTATATTACATTTTTTGGGATTATCAATTAAAAACAATTGTTTCTAATGGATAATTTGATCTTTGAAAACTAAATAGTGACAGATAATGAGTTGGGTCCCAAGAAAATATATTGTACCTGATGGTTATCATTGGGACGATATAAATTTTTGAACTGGAGAGTTTGATCCTGGCTCAGAACGAACGCTGGCGGCGTGCTTAACACATGCAAGTCGCACGAGAACTCTTTAGCTTGCTAAAGATAGTAAAGTGGCGCACGGGTGAGTAACACGTGGGTAATCTACCTCTGAATCGGGGATAACACTGCGAAAGCAATGCTAATACCGGATAATATCTTTTGAGCTTTGGCTTATCAGATTAAAGGTGGCCTCTACATATAAGCTACTGTTTGGAGATGGGCCCGCGCACCATTAGCTTGTTGGCGGGGTAATGGCCCACCAAGGCATCGATGGTTAGCTGGTCTGAGAGGA
>DCWS01000068.1 GCA_002328165.1 Desulfobacteraceae bacterium UBA2156
AAAAAGCAATGTCTTATCATACATTCCTTGATCCTTTCGTTAACTTACAGAACCTCGCCATTCTACTCATAATCAACTATGGAAGTGATCTAAATTATTACCGAATTTATTGATTTGGTAATACTATTTTTAGCTTATACCTTCTCTGCCGTTTATTTACGATCACTTAGGGTAATATATAGATATAACCGCCATTTGTAAACAATGGACCGGTTGATTCACAAAACAAATTGACCACAATGTGGTATAATTGTTGACATGCCCTTTGAAGTGAGTTAAGATTCCACAATACTGAAATTTGCAGGAAGATTCCCGAAGCACTCTAATGACCCGTAAAATATTATCCATTATCGCTGTTTTCGTTCTGAGCCTAAATCTGTGTTTTAATGCGGCCGCCGCAATCTGCACAGGCGGCGAGGGATGTCCGCACTACAGCAGTATTCATACCATAAAGTTCGATCCAACAAAGGGACATCACAACCGGCAATCCGGATGCTGTGATAACAAAAGACCCATCACATGCGAGGCTTCAGATCGAATACCCCTGCTTCATTTTCTCCCCGTCAATGCCGGCGGTATGGAAACCCGCTTCGATTCATTATTAGACAGTGGAATCATTGTCGGCCGGGATATTTTTCATTCTTCAGCAAATGGTGCGAATTTAGAAGCTTTGCTTCCACCGCTAATTCCATCCATCCCCATTTACCTGCAACACCTGTCGCTCATCATCTGATTTTACTCACAAGCTTCACAATCATATAGCCAGAAAAGCCTGAAAAGTGACCTGATTTTCAAAACGATTTCCAAAAAAGTTGGAGTGATCCTGAAGATTCAAGGGACCGGATATATAAAACCCTTGACTCCCTGACCCCTTGGATCCTTAAACCCTTTCTCCTACTAAATTGGAGAAAACTAATTTTCATATAGATAATTAAGGAGACAAAATATGTCTAAGGAGAAACAAGAATTGAAAGCCACGGAATCGTACAAAAAAAAAAGTGCTGTAAAAAAAGCGACGGTCCTTGGAATTGAAAAGAAAAAACGCCCACCGTTATTTGCCATAGTGGCCATATGTGTTTTGGTGGCTTCCGTTACAACCTACTGGTTTATGACGAATCAAAAGAAACCCGGTGCGGTTGTGGATGGTACATACTCGACAAATTTAACAGCGAATCAAGTGGTCTATCCTGTGAGCCACTTTGATGACGGAAATGCCCGTCATTATGAATACAAAACAAAAGCGTTCACCATCAAATACTTCATCATCAAGAGTTCAGATGGTGTCATTCGAGCCGCCTTTGATGCCTGCGATGTCTGTTGGCCGGCCGGTAAAGGCTACTTCCAGCAGGACGATGTTATGGTCTGCCGTAATTGCGGCCGCAAATTCGCATCGGTCCTGGTGAATGAAGTCAAGGGCGGATGCAATCCCGCACCGCTGAACAGAACCTTGAAAGGCGATCAGCTGATTATACAGGTGAAAGATATTCTTGAAGGCAAACGATACTTCAATTTCGCAGGAAAGGTTTAAAACATGACGCTTAAAGAGATTGCTTTTCGAAATCTGCTACGACGCAAGGGAAAGGCCGGATTTGTCCTCGCCGGATTGATTATCGGCGTCTCTACGGCGGTCGCTATTATCAGTTTTGTTGAAGCCATGACCAACGACATCAACCACAAACTCGAAAAATACGGAGCCAACATTCTGATTTTACCCAAAACAGAAGCCCTGACGCTCTCATACGGCGGTCTTTCATTAGGAGGCGTATCCTTTGACATGAGGGAACTGCAAGAAACGGAACTTTCCCGTGTAAATTCCATTCGAAATTCAAAGAACATTGCTGCAATAGGCCCGCTGGTATTGGGTGTACTCAACATCAATTCCAGAAAGATCCTGCTTGCCGGAGTCGATTTTTCCGTCTCCAACATCTTGAAACCCTGGTGGCAAGTGGAGGGTTCGATTCCGGATGACAATGGTATGGTGCTTGGTTCCGAGGCCGCGCGAATTTTAGGCCTGATGCCCGGGAAAAAAGTTACCTTGAACGGGCGAAATTACAACATATCGGGTGTTCTGCGGCCAACCGGCTCGCAGGACGATCAACTCGCTTTTGCCCGCATCAAAACCGCTCAAGCCATCCTCCAAAAGGAAGGACGGGTATCCATGGCGGAAGTGGCGGCACTTTGTAAAGACTGTCCCATCGAAGAGATGGTAAAACAGATCTCCGAGGCGCTTCCCGGAGCCAAAGTAATGGCCATTCAACAGGTGGTCAAAGGACGTATGGAGGCCTTGGCGCAATTCAAGAAGTTTTCAATCGGAATTCTGATGGTTGTGCTTTTGGTCGGAGGGCTTGTGGTATTGGTTACCATGTCGAGCTCCGTGAGAGAGAGAACAGAGGAGATCGGTATTTTAAGAGCCATCGGCTTTCGGAAGCGCCACGTCATTAAAATCGTCTTTCTCGAAGCCGGTATCCTGTCAAGCCTGGCGGGCATCACCGGGTATTTTCTCGGCTGGGGAGTAACCCACGTTGCCTTTAGATTTTTTTCCGAAAATGAATCGGTTCATATACCGTTCAATCCCGAACTGGCGGGAATCGCATTCCTGATTGCGAATTTCATTGGAATCGCCTCCAGTGCGTACCCGGCATCCATGGCAGCCCGACTCGATCCCAATGATGCACTCAGAGCGCTTTAGGAGGTATACCATGAGCTATATCGAAGCAGAGAATCTAATCAAAACATACGGCAGAGGGGAGGCGGAAGTTTCGGCCATCCGCGGCGTCAGCTTTGGAATCGAATCTGGTGAATTTGTCAGCATGATGGGAGAGTCGGGTGCAGGTAAGTCCACGCTCTTATCCATCATGGGGGCGATGAACGCTCCCACAACTGGAAGCTACAAGGTTGATGATATCGATATCTATAATCTTAATCCGGAACAGCAGGCAGATTTTCGCCGGGAGTTTTTAGGGTTTGTTTTTCAGAGTTTTCATCTCGTCCCCTACCTGACCGTTGCAGAAAATGTGATGCTCCCCTTGACGACTATAAAAATGCGGAAAAAGCAAAAGCGTTCCACGGCGGAGAAGGCGCTGATGTGGGTGGGTCTTTCAGGAAAGGAAGACCGGTTGCCGAGCCAGATCTCCGGTGGAGAGAAGGAGCGGGTGGCCGTCGCCCGTGCGATTGTAAATGAACCGCCTGTATTACTGGCAGACGAAATCACCGGTAATCTGGACACCAAAACATCAACGGAAATCATGGAATTGCTTCAGGGATTGAACCAGAAAGGAATGACTATTATCATGGTCACCCACAGCCCGGATTGTGCAAAATATGCCCGACGAATGATGCGGGTATCCGACGGACGCCTGGTCCAATGAAACAAACCATGATATGAAACATAAAAAGTAAAGATCCCGGCCCCAAGAACCCGGCTTTGGTTTGCCCCTGGAAGGGGCTTAGGCTCTCAGCAATAGGTGACCCGGAGAATTCAGAAGCCAGAAGTCGGCACAGCCGCTGGTCGCCGTGGCGACCAGTTTGATTGAAGAAGAAACCAATGAACGTCGAACATTGAACGTCCAACGTCGAATTCTGTATTCTATCGATTTGATAAAATAGATAGTGCGCAGCGCCATCAACATTGGGTGTTCGATGTTAAAAGTTCGATGTTCAACGTTCACCTTTAAGCAAAATAGTTTCATACAAGGAGCCAGAAGCAATCGGATGTCGCTCGCGCCGCGTGTGGATCCGACAACTTAATATATTGGTTGAACAGAAGGCGAAACCCTCATTCTGGATTCTGACTCCTGGATACTCTCACGGATTGACCAAGGGTAAAAGTAAATGAAAATAAGTCGAATGGCTGTCCTTTCGATTGCCGTCCTGATCATTGCATGGGGCGTATTCTATTTTTATCCATCCGGCACAATCAATTCGATTGTTGCGCCTGCAAACAGCGGAGAACTTGAAAATCTATTAAAAACCTTTGGCTTTTATGAACCTACCTTCACACCGCAGTTAGCGGAAATTGTTTTGTTTGACTTGAACCAAAAGCCTGTCAAACTTACCGATTACAAGGGCGCCATCGTGTTTCTAAACTTTTGGGCCACATGGTGCCCTCCCTGTCGGGAAGAAATGCCTTCCATGCAAAAACTGTATAACCGGTACAAAACCGAACCGTTTAAGATGATCGCAGTGAGCCTCAAGGAATCGCCTGAGACAGTGGAAGATTTTTTCAAGGAAAACCGATTGTCTTTTTCGGCGCTTTTAGATCCCTGGGGAGAGGCTGGCAAAAAGTTCGGTCTCAACTCGATTCCCACCACCTTTATACTGGATAAAAATGGCAATATCATCGCGAGAGCACTCGGACCGAGAGATTGGGGCGGTCGAATATCCCAAACCATATTTCATCACCTCGTAAAAATCTCGTCCTAGCCCAAATATATCATGGGATGCCGGGATAGGAGTTGCACCCCACCACCACCGTACTTATTGTTAAACCTGAAATAATAAAGCTAATACTCTCGTCCCCCGTCTGACGAATGAACAACAGGAGGTGGTTGATGCCTCGTAAACGAATACGGATATCCGCAAAAATCGATTATCTATCCATATTGGATGAGAGTGGAAATCCGGATAAAGGAACTCGAACCGAATATTCCCGAAGCGCTTTTGCTTAAACTGCACAAGGCGGTTCTCTTGGGTCGGCGATTTGACGAACGCCTGCTGAGCCTGCAAATCCCGTTATTGTCGGATTGGTGGATACATCAGGCTATGCTCGTGGTGTCTACGTTTCCGGCTCTCACGCTTATGTGGCTGATGGGGACGGTCTTACGGTGATAGACATTACGGGATGCTCACCACCTGAGCCTGAGCCTGATCCAGACAACTGACCGTCAACGTTCAAAAGCTGTTGCATGGGCGTGTTTTGGCATGAACAAGCTGGATGCCGAGTTTGTGTTTCCGGTATTGTCCCCATTTTTTTTGTGTATTTTTTCAAAATATGGCAGCGTCAAGAGTCTTTCGCACTATTGAGCGCGGCAAGGATGACTGGTCCCACCGCTACGGCTCCCACCACTTCCGCCGGGGTTTCGCGGTGCGTTCCCGGAGATGATGGATGATTTGGTTATTTGAATATTTGATCATTTGAATACAAATTCGATAGAATGCACATTGCCATCGCTTCCAAAAAGGAACTGATGCAGATGGAGTTGGATAACGGACTTTTGCTATCCCCCATGAGTGAGAGATTGACGGGATATGGATATGTTTTTTTCATACCCAGGCCGGATTCATTAAATCCCGTCCAGCACAGCTTTCTGGAATGGCTTGTGAAAGAATCCTCTGACGAAGAGGGGGACGATCGTTGAATGCACTGCTATAGGCTCGCATTCTCGCTGCTTGCGTTGTTGTTTATGGGTGGTTGTCAGAGCATTGGTTATTACACACAGGCGGCGGTCGGGCAGTCTGCTCTGCTGT
>DCWS01000034.1 GCA_002328165.1 Desulfobacteraceae bacterium UBA2156
TCCACTTCCCTTTGAAACGCTACAATGTTGATTTCATAAAAATTTTTTGAAAAAATACTTGACTAAATATATTCCATTAATTAAAAAAGCCAAAATTACCACTTTGCAGCAGATTCCTTGGTGGTCTAAACGAAATTCGAAAATCGATGTCATAGAGAAAATTGTCATAGAAAACAGAAAGATACCTCCTTTTGAGTGATCTTATTTCACAGGTAAATACAGCATTAAGGATCTCCTATTCGAAGGGGTCCATGTGGGAGTGATTTGGATTCATGCCATTTTTTGTTCCGAAATTCTCGGATACGGCCAAACCCAGTTTTAATTTCTGACCCAGCAGCTTAAGGGCTTGCCGGTACACATAAACTTGTTTTTATGGGATATTAGCCAAAAATCTATCAACCTAAATCATTTCAACTCGGTAAAAGATGAGCGTGGATAGCTCAATAGCTTTACCTTTGGATTTTGTATTCTAAAAGGAGGGTCCAATGTTTAAAAGGTTATACTGTCTGATATTTTCTGTTTTGATTGCAGTCCCGGTCTTTGCAGGTGAAAATACCGGTTCGATTATCGGTGAGGTCAAAGTATTTCGTGCACGCCGGTCAGCGGATGTTGTGGTTTATCTAACAGATGTCCCTGGAACATTTAAACCTGATCAAAATCATCCCACGATAGATCAAAAGGATCTTATATTCATGCCCCATGTTCTTCCTATTGTTGTTGGTACAACTGTGGATTTTGCTAATAACGATAATGTGAAGCACAATATTTACAGTTCATCAAAGGCAAAAAAATTCAACCTGGGCACATATGGCAGCGATGTCCTTAAACAAGAAACTTTTGACACAGAAGGAGAGGTCGCGTTAGCCTGTAATGTCCATGCAGAGATGTCTTCCTATATCGTTGTATTGTCCAACCCATATTTTGCTAAAACTGGAAATGACGGAAAATTCACTATAGATAACGTTCCTCCAGGGCAATATACGCTCAAGACGTGGCACGAGAGAAAGCGCACATATGAACAAAAAATCACTGTCGAAGCAGGGAAAACAACAGAGATAAAAATTGAATTGAAAAGATAATGGATAAGAACAAAAAAAAACAACCGGAAAACGAACCGAAAAGCAATTCTCGAAGAAAATTTTTTGTTACAGCCGGGTGGAGCGGGTTCACAGCATTGTCTCTGGGAAGTGCCGCGATATTTGCGAGGTTTTTTTTCCCGAGGGTTCTGTTTGAACCGCCAGCAAGGGTTAAAATAGGTAAACCTTCGGAGTTTCTGCCCGGGATGGTTGATACAAGGTTTAAGGACAAAAATGGTGTGTGGATTATCAGGGATGAGGAAGATAGCCTGATTGCCATAAAAACAGTCTGCACCCATCTTGGATGCACACCCAACTGGATAGAATCAAGGAACAAGTTTAAATGTCCATGCCATGGGAGTGGATTTTTGCGAAGTGGCTTAAATGTTGAGGGTCCCGCACCTCGCCCGCTGGATAGATACAAAATAACACTTGCAGATGATGGGCAGATCCTTGTAAATAAGAGTATTGTTTACAGGGGGGTAGAAGGTGAAGACCCCGATGAGATTTACCCTCAGAGCATCTTAAAAGTATAATAAGGCAGCAATGATGATAAAGGAATTTTTTGATAAGTTCAGGCAGACCCAGGTCGGTAAATCGATCTTTCGCAGAAACTATGAGGATACCCCTAAGAACAGGATGCTTGCCATACGCGGCAATGTGTTTATGCATCTTCATCCGATAAGGATAAGGCACGGTGCGGTGAAACTGGGGTTTACATGGGGTATGGGGGGCATAACATTTCTGCTTTTCCTGATCCTTACCATCTCAGGTGTCTTGCTTATGTTCTATTATCACCCCAATACCCGTGATGCATATCTGGACATGAAGGATCTGGAGTTTACCGTGCCCTTTGGAATGTACCTGCGAAATATCCATAGATGGGCCGCCCATCTTATGGTCATCACTGTTATGTTACATATGCTCCGGGTATTTATGACCGGATCCTATAAACCGCCCAGGGAGTTTAGCTGGGTGATCGGGGTTCTCCTTTTGGTTCTTACGTTGCTTTTAAGCTTTACCGGATATCTTCTACCGTGGGATCAATTGGGATATTGGGCAATTACAGTCGGGACAAACATGGCGCGAGCAACACCGCTTATGGGGCATGAAGGCCCCTTTGGTCCCGAGCTTGGCATGACCGCATACAATGATATCAGGTTTGCATTGCTTGGAGGGTCTACGGTGGGCGGTAATGCGTTGATTCGAGGCTACATATGGCACTGTATTGCATTGCCTATAGTTACTTCCGTGTTAATAATCGTGCATTTCTGGCGCATTAGGAGAGACGGAGGGATATCAGGACCCCGATGAAGAATTTTATTGAGATCATAAGCAAACCGGATAATGTGGCAATCGTCATCATGATAATAATGGTGCTGTTTTTTACTATTTTAGCATTTTACTATGCTATCTCTGGTGATAGACGAAGAAGCAGGAAGATTGATCAGCCAACATCGCCTGAACAAAAGGCAGATGGTGAGGATAAAATACATTCATGGCCATATCTTGTACGGATAGAATTCCTAGTTGCAATAATTGTAATTGTACTCCTTAATATATGGTCTGTTGTGCTTGATGCGCCACTGGAGGAATTCGCCAGTGAAACCCGTACACCCAATCCTGCAAAAGCACCATGGTATTTTTTGGGACTGCAGGAGATGCTTGTCTATTTCGATCCTTGGATAGCGGGTGTTGTCCTACCCACTCTCATTATCGTAGGTCTCTGCATTATCCCCTATATTGATATAAATCCCAAAGGAAACGGATATTATACATGGCGTGAGAGAAAATTTGCAATATCAATATACTCTTTTGGTTTTCTTGCCCTATGGATAGCATTGATTGTTATAGGGGTTTTTATGAGAGGGCCTGGCTGGGTATGGTTCTGGCCGTGGCAGGAGTGGGATCCTCACATAGTCACCTCCGAGATAAATGTAGATCTATCGCAGATCTTTGGTATCGACGCCCGTTCTTTTGCCGGATCTGTGATAGGGGGATTGGTTACCCTTGGATATTTTGCTGTCGGGATAATCATTCCGTATATTTACTCGCAAAAACGTGGCGGCAAATTCCTTAAAGAACTTGGTCCTATACGATATCTCATCGTAGCGGGGCTTCTACTGATCATGATCGGGTTACCTATTAAGATATTCCTTCGATTGATATTTCATATTAAATATATATGGGTGACTCCGTGGTTCAACATATGAGACATTAAACCCCAGACACTGACAAAGAGTTATTAATTGCTTATTACCTCCCCTTATCCCCCGGTCAAGAGGATCAATTCTCTCTTCTGAGAGGTAAGGGTTAGGACACAAATTTTAGGTTTTTAGATGAAAAAAGAAAAAGAAAAATCTCATGCATTATATTTTTTGGTTGCTGTTTCACTTCTGATAATTACCTCCATATGGGTAATTTGGTGGGAGACAAAAACCCTTCGCCCCTGGAAGGATTATCAAAAGAAATACCATCAATTGGTCGTTGCGCAGCTCGAAAAAGAACTTGAGCAAAGCAACGCAGAATTTTTGAGTGACAGTGCCCAGAAAGAATACAATGATTTTAAAAGTGCTTTGGAGAAAGCAAAAGTTGAATTTGAATCGCCTGCAGCTCAAACAGAATATAAAAAGGCCGGCAAAGAGTTGGGTAATGTTTCCGGGGAACTTAAAAGGGCTCGCCATAATTTTCAAAAGCTTCGATCAAGTTATCTCAAGACAGAATATGATTATATTAAGCACAGTAATGCAAAAGACAAACTGACACTTGATGAACTTAATAAAGAGATTGCTCAATTTGATAAAAGGATAACACAGCTTGAATCCAAAAAAAGGACATACAAGACAAAACTTGCAAAGATGACAGCCCCTGTTGATGAACTTACGATGAAAATGAATGGCTTTACATTGGCTACAGATAATTTAAAAAAACAGATCGCCTCTTTTTCAAATCAAAAGATTGAGATTAAACAGATTCACATACCCGAGCTTGGTCGCACGGATAGATGCTCGTCATGCCATATTGGCATAGATCAAAGCAGAGAGGTTTCCTCCGCTGAACCCTTTACAACACACCCGGGAAGGGAGATATTCCTTGGGGATCATCAAGTTTCGCAATTTGGATGTACCTCTTGCCACAGAGGACAAGGGAGGGCGACATCGTCAGTAATGAAGGGGCATGGAGATGTTAAACATTGGGATTACCCCATGTTAAGAGGTGATCTGGTTCAGGCCAGCTGCGTCCTCTGCCACGAGAAAGTCAAGGGGCTAAGGGGGGCTGAGACCGTGTCATTTGGGATAGAGACACTTGAGCGAAAAGGGTGCTACGGCTGCCACAAAATAGCAGGATATGAGGATATTTCAAAGATCGGACCTGTTCTTTCAGGTATAGGGACAAAGGTAAACTACACATGGGAAGTGAACTGGCTCAAGGATCCTAAAAGCGTATTGCCCACAGCACGGATGCCAAAATTTGGCTTTAATGATGAGGAAGCCAAGGCGATCGTGGATTATCTTTTTAAACTAAATGTTGCCGATCGGGTTGACGCTCCTGCCAAAGAGCCAGATTGGGATCTAGTCGATAAGGGGAAAGGCATTTTCAGGCAGTCGAGATGCAGTATTTGCCATCCGGCACAGAATAAGGGCGGCGCATTTAAGAATATCTATGCACCTGATTTAACAAAGGTTGGCAGTAAGGTCAGAATCGAATGGCTTAAAAAATGGCTTAAGAAGCCCCAGGAGTATTTCCCAGAGACCAGAATGCCAAGATTTAGATTTACCGATGAAGAGATTAGCGCACTTTCCGAGTATATTATGAGCGAGTTTGTTGACTGGGATATTGAGGATCAGAAGCTCAAAGAAAAGGAACCGATAGGCGAACAGCATATTGAGCTAGGTGCACGTCTTATTGAAAAGTATGGTTGTTTTGGTTGCCATGACATCAAAGGGATGGAGAAGGCTGTCAAGATCGGACCCTTTCTGAAAAAGGAGGATGTGGTCAATAAGATTGGAGCAGAAATCTCATCTATTGGATCAAAGCCTTTTGAGAGACTTGATACGGGGAAAGTAGCTGATAAAATTAAAGACAGAAAGTCATATTTAAAGACAAAACTGGAATCGCCAAGGGTTTTCAGAGACAATTTGTTGATGCCGGATTTTGGCTTTAACGAAAAAGAGATCGATGGTCTATTGACAATGCTCCTTGGATTTACTGCTGAGGAGGTCCCGCTGCGGTATAAGGTGCTTGATATACCATCGGATTATAAACTAACAGGTGATTTTGCAAAGATAGCGGAAGACGTCAAGTGCCTATCTTGTCACACGATAAAAGGTGTGGGTGGTGGTTTTGCACCTGATTTAACCTTTGAGGGAAGTAAGGTTAAAATCGAATGGCTGAGAGATTTTCTGAAGAATCCCGACGTCATACGCCCCATGCTCAAACAAATGCCGATGTTTAAACTGGGTGGCGAAATTGGCATGATTAGGGGTTATCTTTCTGAACATGAAGTAAATATCATTATCAACTATATCAGGACAGTTCTTGTAACCCGTGATATTCCCGACGATTTTGAAATGAATAAAAGGCTGACAGATGTGAATGCCGAAGAGGGTAAAGCGCTTTTTAGAAAAAAGGGCTGCCTGGGCTGCCATCAAATCGGAAAAGATGGGGGTGCTGTTGGACCGAATCTTAGTTCCGTCGGAAGTCGGCTTAATCCGGGATATCTCTATATGCATCAGAAAGACCCCCAAAAAATGGTTCCCGGCGCAGTGGAGCCGAACTATAATATGAACGAAGAAGAGCTTCTTAATATCACCCAGTATTTAGTAAACTTACAAAAATAAATATCATGAAAATATTCAACTCGAAAATTCTAATCATTGTAAATCTGCTTGTTTGTACAGTGATTTTTTCAGGATGTTCCTCTAGTGAAACAGATGAGCTGTCATCAGAAGAACCTATCCATCAATTTGCCATTAAGGAGGGGAAACGGCTCTTTCAAAAGCTATGTCTTCCATGCCACGGGGAAAGCGGCAAAGGAGATGGGATATATTGGGCAAGCGCTCTGGATCTAACCCCTACGGATCTCACCAGATTTTCACCGACAGAATCTGAGCGCATCTTTAAAACTATCAAATATGGCTCTGAAGCCCAAGGCAAATCAAATCTCTGTCCCCCATGGAAAAATAATCATTCAGATGAAGAGATCGGCTACATCGTTGACTACATCTTAACACTTTAAAAATTAAACAAGGCGCTAATTTAATAGAGAGCGGAGGTAAATAAAATGCTTAAAAAGGTATTGTGGAAATCTGTTGTCTTGGTAAGCGTTGTTGTAGCAATTTTGTTTTATTTTAATAATAGAACCTTATCGCAGGGCTCAGAAGAGCCAGTTTCTAAGGAGGAAAACATACCTACCAAAGAATTATTAACGGTAAAATATTTGCCGTTAGAGACAAAATATGTCGATAAGGCGTTCGAACAAGTCGATCCACTTAATATAATATTACAAAAACAAGACAAGGCAATTCCTCATGGGGGCGGTTCGATAAAGGAGATAGAGATTAGAGGCTTTCATAATGGAGAGACGATATTCTTTAGACTGGCGTGGGATGATGCAACGAATGATGAAAGGGCTATTAAACCACAACAATACAGGGATGCTGTCGCTATGATGTTTCCATTGGATATAGTAACTATATCTCCGGAGACACCATTCAGTCCAAGAATGGGTGACAGGGCCAAACCGGTTAATTTATGGCATTGGAAGGCGGACTGGGAAAAAGAAATGCACTTAGCAGGAGGATACGAGCATATAGAAGATGAGTATCTAAACATGTTTGACGACTTTGCAAGTAATCCACATCCAGTAAAAGGTCACAGCGATTTATATGCTAGCGCATCACTTGTTTCAGGTGGAAGGGCTTCAGGAACTTTGCTGGCAAAACCTGATAGAGGTCGATCAGTTGAAGATTTGAATGCTATAGGCTTTGGAACGCTTACCTCTCAAGTTCATCAAGACGTTAAAGGTAAAGGTGATTGGGCTGACGAGAAATGGAGTGTAGTGATTTATAGGCCTTTAATAACTCCGGATAAAAATGACGTTCAGTTCGTACCCGGTATGGGAACTTTCTTTAATGTTGCAGTATGGAATGGTGCTCAAGGGGACATCAATGGACAAAAGTCCATTAGCATAAGGTGGCGGCCATTAAAGATTGAAAGAGTAAAATATCAAGAATAGATTAATTAAAAAAGATCCCGGCATAATTAGATAAAGGAGGCTAAGAATGGCAACTGTTCATAACTGGCAACTCGGGAGAAAGATGGACTATCCATACCTTGACTCAAGGCCAAAAAAACAATTTACTGCTGTCTTTAACACAAACAGATGTATTGCCTGTCAAACCTGCACAATGGCCGATAAGAGTACTTGGACATACAGCAGGGGACAGGAATATATGTGGTGGAACAATGTGGAGACAAAACCCTATGGAGGATACCCTCAATTTTGGGATCAAAAAATATTACAAATATTATCGGACGAAGGAAACAATCCCATGGAATGGTTTACTTCTTCCGAAGACAAAGATGATAAAAAAGCGCCTTATGGTTATTACGGTGGTGACACCATCTTTGAACTGGCAAAAACAAAGGATCTTAACCAGGTCGCTGTAGGTTATATTCCAGAGGATAAGGAGTGGAGATTTCCGAATATTTATGAGGACACTGCTGTGAGTAAGAAAACAAACATTGAGACAGAACCGGTAAAAGAGTACTCACAGCTTCCGGCGCATGATAGATGGTTTTTTTATCTTCAGCGAATATGTAATCATTGCACTTATCCAGCTTGCGTTGCCGCCTGTCCTAGAAGAGCCATATATAAGCGTAAGGAGGATGGCATTGTATTAATAGACCAGAAGCGTTGCAGAGGGTACAGGAAGTGTGTAGAGCAATGTCCGTACAAAAAACCGATGTACAGGGGGGAGACGAGGATATCGGAAAAGTGTATTGCATGCTACCCTAGAGTGGAAGGGAAAGACCCGGTTACAAAGGGCCGAAGAATGGAAGCAAGGTGTATGAGCGCCTGTGTAGGGAAGATAAGGCTAAACGGGATGCTTAAAGGTGATCCTGATAATCCTGACCCAAAGAATCCCATGGACTTTTTAATAAGGATTCAAAAGGTAGCATTACCTCTTTATCCCCAATTCGGTACCGAGCCAAACATTTACTATATTCCACCGAGATGGGTGCCCCGTGCTTACCTGAGGCAGATGTTTGGTCCTGGCGTGGATGAGGCAATCGAAAAGTATTCAGCGCCTTCCAGGGAAATGTTGGCAGTGTTTCAGCTGTTTAGAACCACTCAGACAATGATCTCAAGATTTGAGATCGAGTATGGGAAAAAGGTTTATGAAACCCGGACAAACGGGAAGAAATTTGAAGTATTTGACGATACTGTAATCGGATACGCGGAAGATGACACGGAACTGGTAAGAATCAAAGTTGAGGAACCTACGTGGGAGTCATCAGATAAAAGGATGATTACATACTGAATAATTATTTTCAAAGAGGCATTGTATGATAAGTGAAAAAAAAGAAACGGTAAAAAGATTGCTTGTATTGAGCCAGACATACCAGTTCCTTTCAAGTTCCCTATTTGAGCCGAATGAACAGCACCTGGAGCTGTTGAATGACCAGGAGTACATGGATGAAGTGGGTAGTTGTCTAGTGGAAACCGGAGCCAATGAATTATCAGAATCCTTTGATCATGTCAAGAAGGGATTACAACATTCAACACTGGATACATTGCTGGATGAATATCGGAATACCTTCGGTAGCACAACTGTAGCGACAGATTGTCCACCTTACGAGATGTACTTTAGCGGTTCTCACATCTTCCAGCAAACACAGGATCTTGCCGATATCTCAGGATTCTACAGAGCGTTTGGGCTGGAAGTTTTAAAGGACGACACTGCGAACAGGTGGGACCATGTAGCTGTTGAACTGGAGTTTTTACATTTTCTGACTTACAAACAGGCATATGCTATCGAGAACCATGGAGATGAAGAACAGGAGTCCTGTCTCACTGCGAAGAAAAAATTTTTAAACGCTCATATTGGCAGATGGATAAAGGCCTTTTCAAGGGCGGTGGAGAGTAAGTCTCCTTCCGGATTTTACAGAAAGGCTGCAAAGCTTGCAAATGATTTTGTTCATTTTGATATGCAAACTTTGGGGGTAAGCGCAGACGAAATACAGGAATTACAGGACGGAGAACCTGATTTTCTCCAGAGACTTGAAGACAAGAGTGCCGCAGCATGCGGTTCCTGTATGGATGAGGAGTAGTATGGTTGAACATAAGATTAAGCACGAGAAAGTACCCGAGATAATTTATGACGCACATTTGGTTGACGACGTAGTATTTAAAGGCTTGGCCGAGAGAGAAAGGAACGGAGACACTGCGTTGTACAGGGAATATCACGAACAGAGGGATGATATTTATGATCTTGAGCCGGAAATGAGGCCTAAAAAATTCAGAGATCTGGATAGCTATTTTTTTCATCATTTAGATTATGACCATTTCCTCATAGATACGCTGGATGAATTTCCTGACATAAAGGGAAACGTTGAGGAGGTACACGTAAGAAGTGCAACGACCAAACAGAATGAGGGTTCAAATTTAGTGGATGATGGTAAAAAAGTTCTGATAAGGCTGTATTCAGACCAGTTCATAGAGGGTAAACGAATATGTAAAGTGCTCAGGCATGAGCTTATGCACGTATCTGACATGATGGATAAAAGTTTCGGGTATGGTGCAGAACTTTTAGATTGTCCTCCTATGGAAGAGCGGATTATCAGAGATAGATACAGACTTTTCTGGGATATTTACATTGGTGGCAGGCTGGAAAAGGACGGAAGAGAAACCATTGCAACTAGGGAAGATAGAAAGAAGGAGTTTGATTCATTTTTCGGAAAGATTCCGGAAAAGACAAGAGACTTAATATTTGAGAAAATATGGGAAGGGAAAGAACCTTTAACACATGATAAAATGATTGAGATGTCAAAAGACATTAAGAAGATTGTCGAAATAGCGGGTTCAGAGAATACAAATAATCGTGAAAAGGGAATAGAACGGATAGACCCTGCACAAGGGACTACTTGTCCTTTTTGCGGGTTTCCGACATCTGACTGGGCAAAGGATATGGGAAATAGTGAAGAAGTTGTCCAAGTGGTAAAGGAAGATTTCCCTGACTGGGACGTGCGAGATAGTGTGTGTACCCGATGCGCGGAATACTATAGGTTAAAGATAGGTAAATGGTAGTTTATACCGAGAATATAAATTATCAAGAAGGAGGACTTCTATGAAACTTACACGAAGAAATTTTTTAAAAATCGCAGGTGGGGTTGCAGCGACGGCTTCAATACCAACGAGAAAAGTACTGGCCTTTAAATCCCTGAAGCCGGCGGTAGAAGTTGTTAACCCTCTCGATAGCTATCCGGAAAGAGGCTGGGAAGGTGTATACCGCAATCAGTATAAGTACGATCGGTCGTTTTCATTTTGTTGTTCTCCAAACGATACGCACCAATGCCGGGTAAGGGCCTTTGTAAGGAACGATGTTGCAGTGAGAGTGGAGCAGGATTATGAGCATCAGGATTACACAGACATTGAGGGCAGACAACCACAGAGGACCTGGAATCCAAGGATGTGTTTAAAAGGTTATACTCTCTTTAGAAGGATATATGGCCCGCATAGATTGAGGTATCCTATCCTCAGAAAGGGCTGGAAGCAGTGGGCAGACGACGGATTCCCGGAGCTCGACTCGAAAAATAGAAATCAATATAAGTTTACATCTAGGGGCACGGATGAATTTATCAGGATGTCATGGGATAATATATTCGATTATGTTGCAAGGGGTATGATTCATATAGCAAAAACCTACAGTGGCGCAGAGGGAAAGAAAAGACTGCTGGAGAGAGATAAATATGTCCCGGAAACGCTTACTCACTGGAATAACGCTGGTACCAGGTGTTTCAAACACCGTGGCGGAATGGGTTTACTGGGAGTTATGGGAAAGTATATGGGTCAGTATCGTTTTGCTAATATGCTTGCCCTTCTTGATACACATGTAAGAGGGGTGGGCCCTGACGATGCACAGGGTGGAAGAAAATGGTCGAACTATACATGGCATGGAGACCAAGCGCCTGGACAGCCCTTTATCCATGGAACACAGACTTCTGATATTGACTTCGCAGACGCAAGGTACTCCAAGTTGAGTATCCATGTGGGAAAGAACCTGGTTGAGAACAAAATGCCAGAGGCACACTGGTTCATAGAAACAATAGAAAGAGGTGGCAAGATAGTCGTTATTTCACCTGAGTACAATCCCCCAGCTACCAAGGCCGATTACTGGATGCCTGTCAGAACAGGCTTGTCAGATACCAGCATATTCCTGTGCGTGACAAAAATACTGATGGACAAAAGATGGTATGACGAAGACTATGTTAAGAAGTTTACAGACTTCCCACTTCTTGTCAGAACCGATAACCTGAAGAGGCTCAAGGCCAATGATGTATTTTCCGACTACAGTAACCATAAACTCGATTATAGCCACAGGGTACAGGGCATGACAGAAGAGCAAAGGGAGCAGATCGGAGACTTTGTTGTTTATGATAAAGATTCAAAGAGCTTCAAGGCAATATCCAGAGAGGATGTTGGCAAACGGTTTACAGCAAAAGGGATAAATCCATCTCTGGAAGGCAAGTACAAGGTGGAGACACTGGACGGCAAGGAAGTGGAAGTGATGCCTCTTTTTGAGATGTACAAGGTTCACCTAAGAGACTTCGATGCGAAGACAACTTCTGAAATTACCGGTACACCGGCTCATCTGATTGAAAGACTTGCAAAGGATATAGCTACAATTAAGCCTGTAGCCATACACTACGGTGAAGGAATTAACCACTATTTCCATGCAACTCTCCATAACAGGGCTACACATCTGCCATTGATGTTAACCGGTAATATAGGCTACCACGGTTCCGGTTCTCACACGTGGGCGGGTAATTTCAAGGCTGGAAATTATCAAGCATCAAAATGGTCAGGTCCCGGGTTTACAGGAGCAATTGCAGAGGATCCTTTTAATATGAACCTTGATCCTAATCTGGATGGGAAGAATGTGCGCACTCGCAGCTATGCGATGGGTGAAGAGGTTTCGTTCTGGAACCATGGGGACACTCCTTTGATTGTAAATACACCCAAGTATGGCAGGAAATCTTTTACGGGTAAGACACATCTGAATACTCCTACCAAATCGTTGTGGTTTAATAACGTCAATCTTATAAATAACGCAAAATGGGCGTATGAAATGATTAAAAATGTAGACCCAAAGATTGATCTTATTATGTCGAGTGACACTAATATGACCGCATCCATACAACATGCTGACGTTGGATTCCCCGCGAATTCCTGGGCGGAGTTTGAGACTTACGAGACGACCAGTTCATGCTCCAACCCATTTTTACAGATATGGAAAGGTGGTATAAAACCATTGCATGATTCAATGGATGATGTAATGATAAGCGCCAGGCTGGCAAAGAAAATGGGAGAGATCCTCGGAGACAGCAGATTTGCAGACTACTGGAAATTTGCACTCGAGGGCAGACCTGAAGTATATATGCAGAGACTTTTCGACGGCAGTGTTGCGACAAGGGGCTATAAGGTAAAGGATATCATTGCGGGCAAGTACGGCGTTCCGGGTGGTGCGCTCATGAATTTCCACACATACCCCAGGATACCATTCCATGAACAGGTGCAATATGACCGTCCCTTCCATACTGACACAGGAAGGCTTAATGCCTATTGTGATATACCGGAAGCAATCGAATACGGGGAAAACTTTATATGTCACAGGGAAGCGGTAGAGGCTACCCCTTTTCTTCCAAATGTCATAGTCAGCACAAATCCTTATATAAGACCGGAAGACTATGGGATACCTCAAAGTGATATCGGAGCAAATGAACGACACGTAAGGAATATAAAGATGCCCTGGAGCACGGTGAAAAAGACAAAGAATCCTTTGTGGGAAAAGGGTTATAGATTTTTCTGTGTAACGCCAAAGACAAGACACAGGGTGCATTCCCAGTGGAGTACTGTGGACTGGAACCTTATCTGGGATAGTAACTTTGGAGACCCATACAGAATGGATAAGAGGAGCCCTGGCGTTGGTGAACATCAACTGCATATCAATCCAGAGGCTGCCGTGGATTTGGGTATTAATGATGGTGATTATGTTTACGTTGACGCAAACGCCGCTGACAGACCGTACATGGGCTGGAAACCGAGCGACCCGTTCTACAAAGTTGCGAGGCTGATGCTCAGAGTGAAGTATAATCCTGCATTCCCTTACCATACGACCATGATGAAACATGCGCCCTACATTGCGACCGAGAAGAGCGTCAAGGCACACGAGACGAGGAAGGATGGTATGGCAATGTCTGATGATGGGTATCTTTCCAATTTCAGATATGGTTCGCAGCAATCAATAACAAGGTCGTGGTTGATGCCCATGCACATGACTGATACCCTTTTCCACAAGAAGAAAGCTGCGATGGCCTATATACACGGTGGTGAGGCAGACAACCACACTGTCAATACAGTTCCAAAGGAGACTCTGGTAAAGATTACGAAAGCAGAGGATGGAGGTCTAGGTGCAAAAGGAGTTTGGGAGCCCGCCAAATCAGGTTTTTCGCCGGCAAAAGAGAATAAATTTATGAAACTGTATCTTGCCGGAGGAACTGTTAAAATAAGCTAACAGTGAAGAGTTTTTGAGAGGTTGTTAAAAAGTGCCATATAGAAAAGCCTCTAATAATTTTTATTAGGGGCTTTTTTGCTTTAAAGGAGTAAAGTGTGCAGGTTACATTGCTTTTTCCACCATCATGGATTCCATCCCAACCCTTTTCAAGTCTACCTTCACTTCAGGCATTCCTTAGAAAAGAAGGTGTCGATAATGTGACCATTCGAGATTTGAATGTAGAGATCATGGATATGCTGCTTTCTCGAGAAAAAGTAGAAGAAACAAATGCAAAGCTTGATGAGAGCCTCAGAGGAGATGGAAAATCTTTTACAAATGAGATTAAGGTTAAGGGATTCACGAGGCATAGATGGGCGAAAGAGAGGATAGAAAATGATGATATGATGCAGATGGTAGAGTGGGCTAAAGCAACATTGCGGTCTCAAAGGTTCTATAATATTGAGGATTATGTTGAGAGTTGGAAAATTATTGACAGCTGGCTCCAAGCATATGGCATGTTGTATTATCCGGCTGAGATCATGATTGCCGACAATTCCATGAGGTATAGTGTATATTCATCTTCAGATATTCTTGCCGCGGCTAATGATGTGCATGAAAATCCATATTACGACCTGTTTGAAGGATATATCCTTGATTCAATTGTCAAGAATGAACCATCACTCATTGGCATCTCTGTGACGGCAACATCGCAGGTAATACCTGCATTTACATTAGCTAGGTTGCTGAGGGAAAGAAGCAGGGAAACTCACATAACGATCGGGGGGAGTCTGTTTACAAAGCTTATGGATAACCTGCAAGGATCCCATATGCTATTTGACCTTGTGGACAGTTTTATTGTGTTTGAGGGGGAACACGCACTGCTTGAATTAATAGAGCAGCTTGAAGGTAAAAAGCGTTTTAATAAAGTGCCCAATCTTATATATATGGAGGATAATCAAACTCGTGTAAATGAGCCCTTTTATATTGAGGATATAGACTCTCTTCCCACTCCCGAGTATGACGGTTTTCCACTGGAATTGTATCTATCTCCCATACGAGTTTTACCATTGCAGGGCTCAAGGGGATGTTATTGGGGAAGGTGTACATTTTGTAACCTCCACCTTGATCACTTGCGATTTAGATCAAGGAATATCGATTTGGTCATGGAGGATATTATAAAACTTAAGAGAAAGTATCAAACCAAATATTTATTCTTTTGTGATGAATGTATGCCGATAAAGCAGTTAGATCATCTAAGTTCAAGATTAATTGATGAGGGAGTAGAGATACGGTGGATGGCGGGAATAAGGTTTGCCAGGGATCTTACGAAGCAGATGATAAAGAAGGCCAGGGATGCAGGATGCCTTAAGATGGTTTTTGGACTTGAATCTTCCAATAGACGTATCCTTGCATTGATGCAGAAAGGGATAAAGACCGATACAGCAAAGAATGTAATAGAATATTGTCTTGATTCGGGTGTTGCGATACATCTGTATATCATTGTAGGGTTTCCCACAGAGACTAGAGGAGAGGCCATCGAGACACTCAATTTTGTCATATCTAATGATAGGCTTATAAAGTCGAGAGGGGTTTCATGTCTCCCATGCCTTTTTGAGCTGGAGAAACATGCTCCAATAATGGGAGATCCAGGAAAGTACGGGTTGATGAGTATTGCGCATCCGAAACAGGATGACATGAGTCTTGGTTATTTTTACAAGGTAAGCACTGGGATGTCTCATGATGAAGCAGGTGACATTTACAGTTATATAAAGGGAGAGATTGACAAAAGATTGTCTATATTTCCCTACAATTTTTCAATGTCGGATGGGTTATTATATTTAGATCATTTTTCGGAAGAAGATCGTGATTTTACTATCAAAGATACTCATGATATAAATTCCCCTGCAAAAGATGAATCTATTACCAGTTTTATGAAGTGATGAGACACAGATGTTTTGGAGAATAAATCTGGACTCCTTGCATTACGAAGTAGAAAAAGAATGATTCATGATAATATCATAGTGAGATTATAAAAATGAAGAAGGAGATTGCAGACCCCAGAAAAAGGGAATTTTTCAAGGATGCGTTTTCTTTTTTAGAAAATACCGTTGGTGTGATGGTTAAAAGGAAGACGGATATTATTCCTGAAACCAGAGGCATTATCAGACCGCCAGGGGCTGTGAGAAAGAAAGAATTCCTTGCTTTATGTACCAAGTGTGATGAGTGTTTGAAGGCCTGTCCCCATGGTAGCATACGGAAGCTAAATAAAGATTTTGATATTGCCGATGGCACCCCTATTATATTACCGGATGAAAGGCCTTGCTATTTGTGTGATAATTTTCCATGTATAACGGCATGTGAGGAGGGTGCTCTGAAAGGGGTTGGAGATAAAGAAGATGTGAATATGGGCAAGGCATATATCAACGAGTCTAATTGCATGGCCTGGGGAGCGCAATTTTGTGAGCATTGTGCAAGGAATTGTCCTGTTTCGGGTGCGATTTATCTGGAAGAAGGCAAACCTGTGGTGAGAAGAGATAGATGTGTGGGGTGTGGTATTTGTGAAAATGTATGCAATACGGTAAATCAACCTCTTGCCATCAAGGTTGTTCCTGAGGGATAAAGGTCCAATTCATCGCGGATCTTGAGATAAGAAAAGATTCTTTTATATGAATAAAAAATTTAAAAAAATCTTCAAAGCAACCTCTTATAAAGATATTCTTGAACAGATAGCGGCCTTTCCTCATGTGGAAAAAGAAACCGTTCCATTGGAAAATTGCCTGGATCGCGTTCTTGCCGAGGATATTGAGTCTGATATCGATCTTCCTGACTTTAAACGCTCTACGGTCGATGGGTATGCAGTACAGTCCAACTCTACCTTAGATGCCTCAAGGAGTGTCCCTGCCTGCCTTAATGTCGTTGGAACAGTAGCAATGAGTATGCCTCCGGATATTTCTGTAACACCTGGGAACGCTGCTAGAATCCCTACCGGTGGGATGCTACCGGATGGGTGTGATAGTGTGGTAATGACAGAGCACACCCAACTACTGGATCAGGCTACCATCGAAGTTTTAAAGAGTTGTATCCCTTTACAAAATGTAACTGAAATCGGCGAAGACGTAGGTAAGGGGAGACAGGTTCTTACTAAAGGGAAAAGGATTAAACCGCCAGAAATGGGTTTGTTTGCCGCACTTGGGATAAGCATGGTGCCGGTCTTCAAACAGCCTGTTGTGGCCGTCATTTCCTCCGGAGACGAAATTGTGCCTGTAAATACCGAACCCCATTTAGCGCAACTACGGGATGTGAATGGTTATCTCCTTATGGGTATGGTAAGAAAGGCCGGAGGTATCCCCTTATATATGGGTATTGTACGAGATGACTTTGAGGAAATTTTTCAACGTTGTCGGAAAGCGCTTTTACAAGCAGAAGTCGTGGTGCTCTCCGGAGGGTGTTCCATAGGTACCGGGGATTTCAGCTTGGAAGTAATTAAGGCATTTCCCCACTCCCAGCTCTTTGCCTACGGTGTTTCGATCAATCCAGGAAAACCTACTATTTTGGGTAAGATAGGGACAAAAGCATTCTGGGGTCTCCCTGGCCGTACTGCAGCAGCTATGTTGACATTTTTTGTGATGGTACGTCCCTTGATTGAAAAAATGAGCGGGCTTTCACTAGAGTATCGAGACACATTACATCGACTCCCTGCTATTTTATGTCAGAATATAGGTTCGGCCCGGGGTCGAATCGATTTTATCTGCGTTAAAATAACGCATGACAGTGACCAGACCTATGCCCATCCCATCCTTGGGAAATCAAAATCGATTCATACTATGGTTGAAACAGACGGGATAATCAAAGTTGATATTGACTCAGAAGGCTTAGACAGTGGTACCGAGGTTGAAGTAATTATGCTTTAGCTGTATGGGTTGTCCTTTATCAAAACCTATAATACGATTTGGAACTTTCTGCAACCTATTGAAATTAAGTTGATAAATGGATATCTGAAATAACGTCCAATAGATTGAATGAAGTGAAATCGGGATCTTCGACATTACCTATTCCATTATTCCAATTAGGACAGAACCCCCAAGTTTTACTTCCAATTCCCTTTCTATTCCTCAGAAAAAGTGACCGCACCTTGCCAACCATTCACACGGCTATCCCAAATAGCCCTCGCCCGTAATACCGCAGCCCTTGGTTAGGCCGGCTTTTTTTGCGAGGTAAAAAACGGTTTGTGCCGCGTCTTCGGCCTTTTTCATCAGAGCGGACTCGTATTCACGAAAAGGGTCTGAATTGATGATGCGAGTGACCTGGCGCAGGCTGTGTAAAAGGATTTATTTGAAAACGAGGGCAAGATCACGGGCAGGAGAAAACAGAACCCGGTCAGAAATGGCCGGTTTTTTTTGTTTATTAGCGGTCGCTAAATGGGGGGTAAAGTGGGGGTAAAATTTAATATGAAAGGGGAATAACCAAAAAGGGTAACCAATAAAAAATTCTTGTGAAATTTGTTATAACCCATTGAAAATCATCATTTTTTTATTGGTGCCTGGGACGAGAATCGAACTCGTACAGAGACTTAGCTCCGAGGGATTTTAAGTCCCTTGCGTCTACCTATTCCGCCACCCAGGCACATTGTCAATTGTGTGGTATTTCCAATGAGTTAGATGCAATTTAAAGGAATCCCTCATTTAGTATTACTGACAAAAAACGGTAAGTTATAGAGTTTTTTTACTACAAATCGTCTACAATTTTAAAAATTTAATAGATCATCAGGGTTCGGAAAACAAGAAATTTTCATAAAGATAACGAAATTATTTCATAAAATCATCTCACACAACCAAGTTTAATACTTTTTAAAGTTCAGTATATAGATGCCCCCTTCCCTTCCGCACAAATTTACCAATTTGACATCGATCTCTGCAAAATATCTGAAGAAATAATTATTATCATTATAGATTCTTCTCCCCATTAGTTGGGGTCAAACAAGGTAAAATGCTGAATTGGTCAATGACATTGAGTAATGCATAACATCTGAGATATTGTCAAATGTTGTGTATAACATCAGGCGGCGGTCCGGTTGACCGGAATACAGGACTTGAGTGATAATTATCGATCGGTCCGATATTCGGACCAGGGATATCTCAGTATCGGCCTTGACTCCCACTCGGAAGTCTGTCAAAAATGGGTCTGTCTTGCTGGTGATGCTCAATAAGGCAGGTTTCAAATAAAGAGCATGGACCTTTTATGTCAAAAATTAATTAACAGACGATAGGTTTAACAGGGGTGTTATTATGGCAAATTTTAAGGATCGAATCATTCGCGCGGCCAAGTTGGATATTCGTCTATATGAAGAGGTTGAAGCGGATAAAGGTGCCATGGGTCAGGCAATGGGACTAGTTGTGCTTTCAGCGGTGGCTGCTGGAATCGGGAGTATCGGAAAGGCGGGTGCAACCGGAATCGTTATCGGAACAATAACCGCTCTCATCAGCTGGTATATCTGGGCTTATATCACCTATTTTATCGGCACCAGAATCTTTCCAGAACCACAGACCAAAGCCGACCATGGTGAATTGCTTCGAACCATCGGTTTTTCGAGCGCTCCGGGATTACTCCGTGTTTTAGGCATCATCCCTTTCCTTTATGGAATCATCTTTTTTCTCACCGGAATCTGGATGTTAATCGCAATGGTCATTGCCGTAAGACAAGCGCTTGATTATTCGAGCACACCACGGGCCATAGGCGTTTGCATAATAGGATGGATCATTCAGGGTATAGTTTTCTGGTTATTTTTCTCAATTGTGGCAAAATAGATAAAAAATTGCCCAAAACAAAGGAAAGCCCGAAGAGATAACGATGGGGAAGACGAAACGGCTTTTACTCTCTTTAGGTATTCTGCTGGTAGACCTGGTCATTTTCTACCTGCCGTTGACTGCCCTTTTCTTAATTTATATTCTCATATTCAATCCGCCCTGGTTCAAGGACTTCTTAAACCATATGGATGATTCCACTGATGCCGGTTGAGTGATACAGGTCGACAGAACTCTATTCAACCTCTTTCAGACCGGTTTGGCCGGATAGAAACTGTTTTCCTCGCCGCCGATTTATCCACCGTCAATTAATTATTACCACTGTATTACCTTGTGATTTATTTGGTTTGGAAACGCCAGCGCTTGTCAAATCCCCTTCTCTTTGCTAATGAATGGGGATGCAGGCTTCCATCGATCACCCATTAATCGTATTGGCTTCAAAGTCCCCTCGCCGACGGTATTTACTCAACCAGGCAGGACTCTCATTTTCCGTTATTCCAAGCAATTTTGATGAAACAACGGTTCCGATGTCATCACCCCATGACTATGTGAGGGTCTTGGCTGAAGAAAAAACAAAGTCGATTTCTGAAAAATATGAAGAGAGTTGGGTGATTGGTGCGGATACCATTGTTTTGATAGGCAACACCATATTGGGAAAGCCGAATTCTACAAAAGAGGCCCGTGCCATGCTCAAACGTCTCAGCGGAAGGAATCACCGGGTTATTACCGGTTATGCCATCTGCTGTAAATCAAAGAACCGACACTTTTCAGAAACCGCTGAAACAAAGGTCTGTTTTAAGAAATTGACGGATAGTGAAATCGAGTGGTACATTCATACCGAGGAACCGTTTGACAAAGCGGGCGGTTATGCCATCCAGGGATTGGGGATGTTCCTGGTGAGGCGGATAAACGGCTCTTATACAAACGTGGTCGGACTGCCGGTTTGTGAAATCATTGAATTCCTCCTAAAAGAAGGGGCCATTCAGCATATGGGCAGGAGAAAAATGCCGTGCAGGTAGATACCAAGGTAAAAGAGTTGAAATACCGGTTGGAAAATGTGGAAAACCGAATTCGAAAGTCCGCAATCGATTGCCAACGGGATCCGCAATCGATCCGCCTGGTGACGGTGAGCAAAACTATGTCGACGAAAAGAGTTAAAGAGGCCATCGATGCTGGCGTTGAGATTCTGGGGGAAAATTATATTCAGGAAGCGCGGGAAAAGATCGACCGCTTTTCATCCTATCCAGTATCCTGGCATTTTATCGGTCATCTTCAAACCAACAAGGCAAAATATGCGGTAAGGCTTTTTGATCTGATCCATTCGGTAGACAGTCTCAAACTGGCCGTGGAATTAAACAAACAGGCAAAAAAGATCGACAAGGTTCAGGATATCCTGATACAGGTCAATGTGGGGCAAGAAGTTTCAAAGACAGGTGCATCCCCAGAGGAAGCATTTGATCTGATAAAAAATATCGACCGTCTTGAAAACCTCTGTCTCAGGGGGTTGATGACCATGCCCCCTTTCTTCAATGCCCCCCAAAAAGTTCGGCCCTACTTTTCATCACTTTGCGACTTGCGTGACCGAATCAAAGCAGTGATACAGACGAGTATTCCGATGAATGAACTCTCAATGGGGATGACCAACGATTTTGAAGTCGCCATCGAAGAGGGCGCAACCCTTCTTCGTATCGGCACCGCAATTTTTGGAGAAAGAAATTGAAAATCCTCCTCCACATCTGCTGCGCTCCATGCGCCATCTACCCGGTTAGAGCACTTCGGAATGAAGGGTACGACACAATGGGCTTTTTTTACCGGAGCAACATTCATCCCTTTATGGAATGTGTAAGGCGGGAGGAGGTGCTAAGATCCTACGCAGCAGAAATCGACTTGCCCGTCATTTATCAAAAAGAATATGACCTTGAAGGGTTCTTAAAAAAAATGGTGTTTAGGGAGTCTAATCGTTGCTCGATCTGCTACCATGAGCGCCTTCGGGCAACCGCAAATATAGCAAAACGCGGAAAATTTGATCGGTTTTCAACCACCCTGCTCTACAGTAAATTTCAAAAACACCAGGAGATAAAATCGATTGGAAATGCGGTGGGCAAATCGGTGGGCATCCCGTTTTACTATCGGGATTTTCGGACCGGTTGGAAAGAAGGTGTTTTGGAATCAAAACGCCTGGGAATCTATCGCCAGCAATACTGCGGATGCATTTACAGCGAAAAGGAGAGATATTACCGTTTGTCAGAAGATCGATCTTTAATCAACAGGTCAGCATCAGATGTTCAGTAATTTTATATATTTTATCATTGCACTCCTTATCTACACCACTTATCAGCCTTCAGCAGAACCGAATTTAGGCACCCTGAAAACCCTCTTTCTTTTCATATCTTTGATCGCCCTTTTTTCATATTTCACCCGGATCCAGTTTCAGGCGATCAGAAAACGGATTAGGCGCGAGACCTTTTCAAGCCTCGATCATCGATTCAACGCGGTTTTAACACGACAATCTGTTCTGGCGATTGTGCTTTTTGCGATCGATGTTTATGGATTGGGTCTCTCCTCATTTTTTAAAGACATAACCATTTTTTCCATTATTCCGACTTTTCAGGCGCTGATCTTTATCGCCCTTTTTGTATGCTATCTTTCCATTGTATGGATCTGTGCCCATGCGCCGTATCAGGTGCTTTACAACACCGACATATCGATGCGTTCGTATGTTTTTTCAAATATCTTATTCTCCATTCCTGTACTTTTACCCTGGCTGATCCTTTCCGGCATTTCGGATATCATCCTTGCCATCCCGTTTGAAGCTCCGAAACGGTTTCTTTCCACCACAGAGGGTGAGGTGATCTATTTCGTTGTTTTTCTATTTGTTATTGCGATGATCGGCCCGAGGATGATCCAGAAGTTTTGGAGATGTAAACCGCTTGAATCCGGATACCATCGAAACCGTATTGAGAGGCTGTGCGAAAAGGCGGGATTACAATATGCCAATATTCTTTACTGGCCCATATTCGGCGGCAAAATGATAACCGCAGGTGTGATGGGGCTTACCAAAAAATTTAGGTATATCCTTGTCACAAATGCGCTTCTCAGGCTTCTTGAGCCGGTGGAAATTGATGCGGTCATTGCCCATGAGATCGGACACGTAAAAAAGAAACACCTGTTATTCTACCTGGTTTTTTTTGTGGGATACCTTTTACTTTCCTATGCCATCTTCGATCTGATCATCTATTTCATCCTCTACGTGGAACCGATTTACAGGTTCCTCAGCAATGCCGGCATCCATCAAACCACGGTGACATCCGCCCTTTTCAGTCTGATCATCATTTTTACCTTTCTCATCTATTTCCGGTATATTTTCGGTTATTTTATGCGCAATTTCGAGCGGCAAGCCGATGTCTATGTCTACTCGGTATTTGATACCGCTACACCGCTGATCACGACACTCGGGAAAATCGCTGCGACCAGCGGCCAACCGGACGATAGGCCGAACTGGCACCATTTCAGTATCAGGGATCGGATCGATTATCTGAAAAAATGTGAGGCTGACAGAAAATGGATCAAACGGCAGGACCGGAAAATCAGAAAAAGTATATTGCTTTATTTGTTGGGCATTCTACTCATCAGCGGTGTAGGGTATCATTTAAATTTTGGTGAAACCGGAAAAAAGATAAACCAACAATTTTTTATCACCATGATCCAACGAGAAATTGAAAAAACGCCTGATAGCCCAAAACTGTTCAGCATCCTTGGAGACCTGTGGTATAGCCGCCAAAACTACGAAAGAACCATCAAGGCATATAAAAAAGCGCTGACGCTTTTGCCGGACAGTCCACAGGTATTAAACAATCTGGCATGGCTTTATGCCACATGTGAGGATGAACGATACCGCAATCCAAAACAGGCGATCGCGCTTGCCAAAAGGGCGGCGGCACTCTTCGAATCCCCCCATGTTCTGGATACCCTTGCAGAAAGTCACTATGTGAACGGCCAGTTTGAGGAGGCAATCTCTGCGTCGAAACACGCGCTGGATATGGCAAAAAAAAATCGGGGGTATTACGAAAAACAGTTGGGCAAATTTATTGAAGGATCAAAATAAACTACCCCTTGATTTTTGCGTTAATCAATTTAACCAAATTTTTTTCTGCTTGATCCAATCGGATGCCCATCACCTCAAAAATGTTTGGCAACATCCGGGTATTTTTCAATGACCTCCTCAAGTTTATCCCCAGGAAAACGCTTTACAATCGATCGTTTATTTGAAAGAATGGATGCGGTTCGCGGCTCGCCGATGATCGCAGCGATTTCACCAAACGACCCCGATTAGGATTGCTCCTGGGTAAGATAGATATTTCCTTTCTAAATATTCATTTAACGATCTATTTCCAACTTCCTGGAATAGAGGTATATTTTTTTCAATCCACCACCGATCAGCAAAATACCGATCAGATAGAAACAGAGACGGATAAATAAAAGAACGGGCGAATACAATTCTATTTTTTCTATTTGCGGCATCACTTGCGGGATGCGGATAAATACCCCTACCCCTGCCACAACAAGAAGAATACCCCAGATCATCTGCAGCGGCTTTTTGTTTTTTAACATAACCCAAGTTGTTGGATTTTCCTATTTATCAAAACCCATTTATCCGTATGGTAGATAAATAATGTATAAACTGATAAAACGATCTTGGCAAACACTATAACACTTTGAAAAGAATGCCCAATTTTATGTTGTCAGTCCCCCCTTGAATTCCGGTTTTCGCTTTTCCAAAAAAGCCGCTGTTCCCTCTTTGGCGTCCTCGCTCGCCAAGCAAATGGCAAAGGCATCTATCTCAAGGCTGCAACCTGAAGCAAGATCGCCGTTCATCCCCATGTTGATCGCATCCTTTGCTGCCCTTAGAGATACTTTTCCCTTCGAAGCCATGGTGTTAGCTGTTTGCATGACATCATCCATCAGTTTTTCCGGGGAACAGACCTTATTCACCAGCCCGATGGTTTTGGCTTCGGCCGCGGTGACCATCTTCCCGGTCAAAATCATCTCTTTGGCCATGTTCATGCCGATGAGCCGGGCCAGCCTCTGGGTACCGCCAAACCCGGGAATAACCCCCAGTTTAATTTCAGGTTGACCAAACATCGCTTTTTCAGATGCATAGATGAAATCGCACGCAATGGCGATCTCGGTCCCTCCGCCAAGTGCGAAACCGTTGACCGCCGCAATGACAGGTATCGGTAGCGCTTGCAATCGATCAAGTAACTGATGGCCGTTTCTTGCAAAAGATTTTGCTCCAAGTATGCTGAGCTGTGCAAGTTCGTTTATATCTGCCCCTGCAACAAATGCCTTTTCCCCTGCCCCGGTAAGGACAAGCACCCGGATATCCTCATTTTCAGCAACAGCAGTCAATGCCTGTGACAGTTCCGTGAGCAGCTTTGAATTTAACGCATTTAATACCTTAGGCCTGTTAAATGTGATCGTTGCGATCCGGTCTCTTACCCCATAAATAATATGATCGAACATTGTTTTTCTCCTCCATTCTAAATTCAAATGTTTATCTTCAAAATCAGTACCCTGGGAATTATTATTGTGCATTTTGTGCAAAAATTTAGGATATTTTCGGTTCATAGAACCAATATTATTCGGTGTTACGGTGAGTATCCCTGATATAGTATTTAATCCCCTTGACGATGGCCTCCGCCAAATGTTCCTGGTAATCAGCGTTCAACAGTCTTCTGCATTCACGGGCATTGCTGATAAAAGAGGTCTCAATCAGAATCGAAGGCATCTGGGCCCCCAACAGTACATAAAAAGGCGCCTGTTTAACCCCCTTGTTTTTTATCCTTTTGTACCGCCGTTTCATGTGCTGATTCAATGACTCCTGGACATAACCGGCAAGACGGCTCGACTCATTGATTTTTGCATTGTGCATCAGGTCAAACAAAATCCTTTCCAGGTCGCTGATATTCTTTGTTGATGTGGCATTTTCCCGGGCAGCGACCAATATCGCCTCATCATCCGTCGCCAAATTTAAGAAGTAGGTTTCTATTCCATATGCTTGTCTGTTCTTCGCTGAATTGGTATGGATGGAAATGAAAAGATCGGCATTCTTCGTGTTTGCAATGGCGGTTCGTTCTTCCAGGCTGAGGTATCGGTCCGAATTCCGTGTTACAACGACCTCAATGCCCAGTTTTTTCCGTATCTTTTTTGCCAGTTTTCCGGCGATCTGAAGAACAATGTTTTTTTCATGAATTCCTTTGAAATAACCCGGTGCGCCAAAATCATGCCCTCCATGGCCCGGATCGATAACAATTCGCTTAACGCCCAAGGCAAGTTGTTTTGCCAGGGAACCGGGGACCACCTTGGTGTCTTTTCTTCCCGCAGGAGATGATTTCGTCTTCTTTGTTGCATAGGTATTCCCCCATACGTCCACCACAATTCGAAACGGATTTTGAAGGGCAAAAACCTTGAAGATTTTGAACGATTTTATATCGATCACAACCCGTACCGAATTATTTGATTTCTGTGCGGCGCGCACATTCCTCAGCAGATTGTCATCGATGGGAATAAACTTCTTGATATCTTTTCCCAGTCTGCTCTGCTTGAGATCGATATAGAGTCGCGGCTGTTTTTGAATAGCGGATTCTTTTTTGAGAAATTTGTAGTTGTATGATATTTTTGCATCGGCATCGATGACCAAACGGGTATAGGTGGGATTGGACCAAAACCTCAGTCCCGTCACAGTGGAAGGAGGACGAACACGTGATCTGCTTTTATTATAAGCTGTGTCTCTTATTTGATCGGCTTTTTGCTTTCCATTGGCCTCTTTTTTAAAAACTCTTTTTTTAACCGCGAGTGCTGAAATGGATTGCAAGGCTGTTGCAACCTTCTGTCGATACCGGCTTTTCGGAAAACGTTTCACAATCCGCTGATAAAAATCGACGGCTTCCTGCAGATCGGTTTTTTTAAACGAACGCTTGTATAACAATTCGTATAGCCTTCCGGACCTATACAATCCTGCAGCCGCCCAGGGACCCGAAGGGTCGTGTCGGTAAACGGTCTGAAACTTCTCAATACATGCCAGCCAGTTGTGCCTGTATTGCTGCTTCTGCCTGCTTTTCAGCAATTTCTGAGAGCAGGCTTCAGCTTTAGCATACTTATCCCGTGCTGTCAGCGCCGATGAAATACCTGGCCAAAACAGCGCAAAAACAGTGCAGATGAGCAAAATTACCGATCTTTTTTTATTCAATCATCCGTCTCCAATGCCTTTTCTCGAAGCTTGTCCAAATAATTGAGCGCTTGCAAAGGGGTCATCTTCGATATATCAAGGGTTTTCAACTTTTGAATAACCAAATTCCCGGAATGGTTAAAGAGATTCAGCTGGACATGACCCGGCTTTAATTCCTTGTCATCCGAGGAATCAATGTCAGCAACGGTTTTTTTTACCCCCTCGTTTTCGATCTCGAAAAGTATCTTTTTAGCCCGATTGATCACTCCATCCGGTATACCCGCCAGCCGGGCAACTTGTATGCCATAGCTTCGATTGGTAGCTCCCTTCACCAGTTTGCGCAAAAAAATGATTTCGTCATTCCACTCTTTTACTGCAATGTTGTAGTTCTTCACCCTTGATTTGGTCTTTGCCAGATCGGTGAGTTCATGATAGTGGGTGGCAAAAAGTGTTTTCACGCCTTCATTCTTTAAATCATGGAGATACTCGGCCACAGCCCAGGCGATGCTGAAACCGTCATAGGTGCTCGTCCCCCGCCCAATTTCATCCATAATAACCAGGCTACTCTTTGTGGCGCTGTTCAGTATGTTGGCGGTTTCCTCCATCTCCACCATAAATGTGCTCTGGCCCTGGGAGAGGTTGTCCAGTGCGCCGACGCGGGTAAATATCCTGTCGGTGAGGGTGATGGACCCCTTTTTTGCCGGGATGAATGAACCCATTTGAGCCATCAAAACCTGGAGGGCCACCTGCCTGAGCACCGTCGATTTCCCCGCCATGTTGGGGCCGGTGATGATCAATACCTGGCTGTCATGGTCGTCCATCTCAACGGAATTGGGTACAAATCGTTCTCCGGTGATCATTTTCTCCACCACCGGATGACGTCCATCTTCAATAGAAATACGACCATCCCTGTTGATCTCCGGTCTCGAATAATCGTTTCTATCTGCAATTTCAGATAGATTGAGCAAGCAGTCCAGTTGGGCTAAAAACGCCGCAACCCGCTGAATCACCTGATTGTTTCTGATGACCTCCTCTTTTATTTCATTAAATATTTCATATTCAAGAGCAGCCCGTCGATCCTGGGCGTTCAACACCCTGATTTCAAAAGATTTCAATTCATCGACAATGTACCGTTCTGCATGGACCAAGGTCTGTTTTCGGATATAATGGGGAGGAACGACATCGGAATGGGTTTTTGGAATTTCTATATAGTAACCGAATACTTTGTTATATCTAACTTTTAGGGCCTTTATCCCGGTAGCATCTTTCTCCTTTGTCTCCAGATGCGCCAGCCAGCTTTTGCCATCCTGTCCAATCCGGATCTGTTCATCCAGTTCCCGGTTGAAACCGGTTTTTATGATCCCCCCTTCATGAATCGTCAACGGCGGATCTTCATCTATGCCGTCTTCGATCAGCTTTGCCAAACTGTAAAGCGGATCAAGATCTTCGTCCGATTGAAAAAGTGTTGATTCAAACTGCAAAAGGGCCGACCAAATTTCCGGGAGGCGGCGAACCGATTGTTTCAGCGCGACGAGATCCCTCGCATTAGCGTGTCCCATCGTAATCTTACCCCTGATCCGTTCCAGATCGTATACATGTTTCAACGCTTCCCTGATGTTTCTTGCCACCTGAATGTGCGCCTTTGCTTCTCCAACCGCATCCAATCGACACTTGATCTCATTTTCATCTAAAAGGGGATACCGGATCCATCTCTTGAGCAACCGGCCACCCATGGCGGTGACGGTCCGGTCCATCAGCCCCAGAAAGGTTCCGGCTCTCGAACCGGTCAATAGATTTTTCATCAGTTCGAGGTTCCGACAACTCAAATCATCCACCATCAAAAAATTGTCCAACGAGTAAGTTTCAATACCAGTCAGATGTGCCAGCTTATTCTTCTGGGTCTCTTCAACATATGAGATCAGCGCTCCGGCAGCACCGATACCGGCCTTAAGGTGTTCACATCCGAAACCCTTAAGGGATAGGGAGTTGAATTGATCGATAAGAATATCGTGTCCGTTTTTATAATCAAACACTTTATCTTCCAAAAATGTCACCGATGTTTCCTGAAATGCGGAACGAATTGATCTGAAGAACGGAGTTCCCTCTTCATGCCCGGAAGACTTCGGAAGCAAAACTTCGTTCGGTGAAACACGCAGGGTCTCATCAAGAATCGCGGTGAGGTTCCGCGACTCCGAAACCCGGAATGTCCCAGTAGAAATATCGAGATAGGAAAGGCCGATCGTATCGTTGTTTAGTGCCAGTGCCAAGACATAGTTGTTGGTCTTTTCGTCCAGGAATTCATTTTCAATAATCATCCCCGGTGTAATCACCCGAACAACGTCCCTTTTTACCAGGCCCTTGGCCATGGAGGGCGCTTCGATCTGGTCGCATATCGCCACCTTGTAACCTTGGTCAATCAAACGTCTGATATAATTTTGGACTGCCTTTGCAGGTACCCCACACATCGGAACCGGAGACGGTTCCCTCTTGTTTCTTGAAGTAAGAGTAATTTCCAATAATTTAGATGCTAACTCGGCATCTTCAAAAAACATTTCATAAAAATCTCCCATCCTAAAAAGAAGAATTGCATCAGGATAATTATCCTTGATGCTCAGATATTGCTTTATCATCGGTGTTGTTTTTGGCGGGGTCATCAATCTAATGGGGCTGCGGATTTCGGAGTTAATAGAGTCGAGCTCGAACTTCACTTTCGTTCAGGAATCGGACCCAGGGAGAGGAAGTCATGGTGCCTATCCTTCAGGGCACAAATGACGGTTATATGGCATTTTCAGTGCCATTGTCCGAAGGGATACCTGTTACCGACTCCAATTCATTTTTCAATTCTGATATCTTTTTTAGGTGGGAATCGAGCGTCACACTCAACCTCTTTATCGCCTTCTTTGATCTGATTTTTTCAGAAAAATTGATAAAATAGGAAATAAGGAGTCCAATCAAAAAACAGAAAAGAAAAAAGATGGCAATGAGCATTTCAGGCGTACGGTAAGTTGCGAAGTAGAGGTTGACGATGATATGCTGTTTTGTCAGAAAGAAACCCTGGTTCTGATAGACCACCAGCAAGACAAATAGAACCGCTAAAATCCATAAAATCATTTTTATTTTTTTCATATAACATTCCTTTTTAATTTCAAATGTTTTTATTAATTTTATTAAAGTATGGTTTCAGATTATTATAGGTAGCGATGAAATGCTCCGGAATCACCCGGACGTCTGCAAATACAGTCAATGCGTTTGTATCGCCGAACCAACGCGGTACCACATGGAAGTGAAGATGTTCTTCAACCCCCGCACCGGCAACCTTTCCTAAGTTGAGCCCGATGTTAAACCCGTCCGGGACCATCACTTTTTTAAGGACATCGACCGATTGCTCGACCCTCTTCATCAGAATTCCCATTTCGACTATGCTGAGTTGATCCATGGCCGAAAGATGCCGGGCGGGTGCTACCAAAAGATGACCGTTAATGTAAGGAAACTTGTTCATCACAATAAGCGATTCTTTATCCATATAAAGGGTCAAATTGTCTTCTTCTCCAAGTGCTTTGCAAAAGATACACCCGGTTTCTTTTTCATCGAGGATATATTCCATCCGCCATGGCGCCCACATAGTCTTCATGACAAATCTCCCAGTTGCGATTTTGGATCGAAGATGAATAAACGTTTAATCTTTTCAATCTTCGAATTCAACCCTTTTTTCCCACCAGCAGACAAATCTCCGGCCTTCTAAAATCGATCAGTGTGTCCAAGCCCATACGCTCAACCATGCCGAATTAAAGAACCCGGCAGCCCCGAATGCCGTGATCTTCCCGGCGCCTTGAAAAGCTACGGGGTATGCGTTCGCTGGTTCGGTTCAGTCGTTCAGAGACTGTCTTAAAAAATACTGATCGGTCATCCCTGCAATAAAATCCCTGACAATTTCCACCTCAACATGATTCTTAAAATAATTTTCAGACATGTCTTTTAAAAAAGTTGAAAAGATAACCGAATCATAATTTTCTTTTTCAATATCATTAAGATATTTTTCAAACAGTATTTTGAAACGTTTTTTGATTAAGGATAAGTGGATTTTAATTTTGGGGTTCATGTAAATGTGTTCATAATTGAACGCCTTAAGATGTTTCAGGGCGACCGACACTTCGGGACTGAATGCAAGGTAGTTTTTCTGAAAGCTGTTCCGGATAATGTCGGTGACCAAATGGTATACGATCTCTCCATTTGTATCCCCCAACCGTTTGACGCATTTCTTTGGCAAATCCGACCGTTTGATCATGTCCAATCGAATGGCGTCCTCAATGTCACGCCCAACATAGCTTATCGTATCCGACATACGAACCACGCACCCCTCCAGTGTCATGGGGGTGAGATTTATCATAGGATTTTTTTTCTTTTTTATCATTTCTTTTTCTAATGTTTCAAATGACTTATCAGATTTAATCTCAAGTTTTTCATTATGTATTTCTCCATCGTGAGATAATATGCCGTCCAGGGTTTGAAGGCATAGATTCCACCCTTTCCCTTTTCTTTCTACCTTATCCAGAAACTGGACACTTTGGACATTGTGCTGAAAGTATCCGATACCGTGTGAGTAGCAGAGTTCGGAAAGAAACCGCTCCCCATCGTGGCCAAACGGTGCATGCCCGATATCATGCCCAAGGGCACAAGCCTCGATCAGGTCTTCGTTTAACCCCAGAAAGTGGCCGATGGTTCGACCGATCTTGGAAACCAGTTGGACGTGGAGAACCCGGTGGGTGATATGATCATTATCGATCAGATAAAAAACCTGCGTTTTGTCGATATATCTTGTATAGGAACGGGAGTGCAAAATTCTGTCCACATCAACGGAAAAGGATTGTCGGTACCCCTTCTCCAATCGCTCTTCATGAAACCGACGGACAGCATTTGTGCTGATTGTCGCCAGGTGAAATAATGTATTTTTCTCCTTTTGATTCAAATCTTTTTTGATTTTATTCAAAGGGTCCAAAATCGCTCTCCTTTTGAAGTACCCTGCATTCTCGTTTTTAAGCTGGACAGGGAATGCACTTATATCTCTTCTCTTGCAATCAGGGTCTCCATAAGTGTGGGGTAGTCTATGCCGGCAGCCCTGAAGCCTTCCTTTCCATATTTCATGTTGGCTTCGAGTACATAATATTTCCCATCGTGAAAACAAATATCAATACCCACATCATCCCATCTGCACATTTTAGCTGTATAGAGGGCAAGGTCCAAGGCGTTTTGGGGAACGGAATTCAGGTTTATTGTCGCGCCAAGTGCAACATTACTGCGAAATTCATTTGAAGGAGATATGCGCCAATAGGAGTGGACGACTTTATTCCCGATGACCACTACCCGAATATCACTCTTTATCGGCAGATATTCCTGTACATAGGCCGGATGCGGCAGCGAACAGTAAACAGAGAGTTCGTCTTGGTTCTTAATGAGAAAAACCCCTCTTCCCATGGCAGACCCCTTGGGAATTTTTGCGATAAAAGGAAAGCGAAAATGGTCACAAATCAATGACTTTTGGCGCTTTCCATAAAAAACCCTTGTTCTGGGATGGGGGATATTTAAAAGGGTCAGCAGCGCAGTTTGCCTGATCTTGTCCTGAACACATTTATACGTATGGTAACCGGGAAAGGTCTCTTTCCCCATCGCGTCAAAAAGGTCCGCATAAAATCGAGTGGGATAATATATCTTCTTTGCACTTCTGATCAGTGATGCTGCTTCCGGATCGTAATCAGAAAAATTGGGTCGAACCCCCAGTGTCAATACATTTTTGCACCCTCGAAGTCTTGCTTCAAGGGCGATCACTTTTTTCTTGGGCATCATCATCGGTTCATCCTGTACTGAACGGCTGGTGATCCGAAACAATGAGCGCATTCCCTGTAGTTTGTCGAAGCGCGGCGAAGATCTCGACATTTGGAGCTGCAGGGGTCTTCAATAAAAAAACAGTAATCTTTAACTGAAGAGACGGGTTATCATTTTGTAACTTCGTTCGATATGGCTGCCCGGCCAATATACGCGCCCGCATGAGCCGCAGGACTTAAAAACATCATGGATTTCCCAAACATATTCAGGGACCGATGCGACCACTTCTTCCTTACCGACAGTTTTAATCGGTTGATTGCACCGGATGCATCGGGAAAACAGCCGAAGGTCTGCCGATACAAAACCAAGTGTTTGAATCACTTCCACCAGCTGATCAGCCACGCGGTCTGATGAAATAAAAATATGATGCTGCAATCCGGTGTGGCCTAAAAACCGCTTTTTTGTACGGGTTAGAAATATCCGATCCTTTTCCCAAAAACCTGTGGTTCCAGCCTTTGGAGCATCGGATTCATAAAGGGTGTCAAATCCGAGTAAGCGCAACCATTTTGCCAGTTTTCCCACATTCTTATCCGCTGCAAAACGAATTGTTGCCGATTTTCCCACTTTTAGTTATCCTCCAAGTTTCACACCTTTGATTTTACGAAAAGCCGCTAATTTCAGTTCACCCCATGCTGGATGCATGCAATGCGTCGGCGGATTAGAAGTGTGGAACTTGCTTTGTCATCGCTCGACAATCGATTGGTCGATGATCGTCCGCGGGTGGTTGACTTGGGTGGTTCCAATACAAACATCGGCAGCGAAACCGGAACACCCACCCAGTATTTTTCGATATCGAGTTCAAAAATCACCCCCACTGCCGTTGAAATGACCAATTTTACAGGAACAATATAACCCGCGATGGTCTGTAGACGCTCAAATTTAGCCCGGTACACGAGATCGCCGGTAGAATCAAAACGTTCAACCTGGGTTACGTTTTCTTTCTTTTTATCAAAGTAAATCTTCTCAACCAACCCCCGCCATCTCTTCTTTAAAACCAATGTATATCGATTGGAAACCGGATCTCGTTTTAACACAACAGATTGGTGGTCGGCTATCGGCACCCTGCCGCTCAGGAGAGCTATCATATCGATGGATCCAAGTGGCAGGGAGAGAAAGTTTTGAAAGGTTGTGTTTGCCCGTTTTTTATAAAACCGCTGTTGTGTATGGATATAAAAATAGACCCAGTCACCGTCACTTGCGAGGCTTACCAGCGGATGTCCTGATACCCCTAAAACTTCCATGCGAATCCTCTTCGGATTCCACCCCACCCATGCGACCCTTGATACCTGGAAATTCCCTTTATCCCAGAGCCTTACTCTTCCGATCCCTTTAAAGGTTTTGAGTTTGGAATTTTTATTTTTTGCGAGTGAAAGAAGATCAATAGCGCCGGCTGAACGTGGGTCAATGGGTGTTTTTGACATCCCTCCGGTTAGATTGCTGCAGGCAGATAAAAAAAAAGAGGCGGCAAAAAATAAGATTACGATTTCCGTTTTATGTGATAAACTTCTCATTTCCGAAGGGCTCAAAACCACCGATTTTAGCGGGGGTAAAGGTTCTAAATCCCGAAATTTTTGAGATCCTGAATCTTCCTCTCTATATCTTTTTTATCCTTTTTTTTCATTTTTAGAGACTGTTGGTAGTATTCCAATGCCTTAAGCTTACTACCTGTTTTAAGATACGCATCCCCGAGATGTTCCAAAATGATGGGGTCATCGGGAACCAGGTGGATCGCTTTTTCCAAAAACTTTAGCGCCTTTTGAAACAATCCCTTTTTAAAGTATACCCATCCGAGACTGTCCGTGATATAGCCATCATCCGGTTTGTACTTGAGGGCTTCTTTGATGAGCTTTTCGGCCTCGTCCAGGTTTTCCCCCAAATCTGCATATGAATATCCGAGATAATTTAATGCATTGGCATTTTTTGGATCAACACGGATTACCTTTCTCATCGCTTCCATGGAATCTTCTTTTCGTTTGAGTTTGTCGTAGACAACCCCTAACCGAAAGAGAATCCTAACGCTGTCTGGATCTTTAACAAGGCCCTGTTCAAGGACATCAACCGCCTTTTGCAATTTCTCTGCCTCTTCATAAAATGTACCGAGATAGAAGAGAAGTTCCGGTTCAGGTGTCACTCTCCGGTTTACATCCTCTAGCAATCGGATCGCTTCGGATATTTTTCTCTGATCATCATATATAAACGCCATGCGCACCGCGGCGTTCTGATAGAATTTGGAGGTCGAGCGGACCTTTTTCAGATGTATCAATGCCGTCTCTTTATCGCCTTTTCTGTCAAAGGCGACTCCTTGGAGGTAGTGAATATCTGAACTGTCACCGGCTCCTTTTAACATGCCATTGAGTATGATGATAGCGGCGTCATACTTTTTTTGATCCAGGTAGAGTTGAGCCAACTTTCTGATGATTTCCGAATCTGAAACACTCCGTCTCCCAAGGTCTGTAAAAAGTTTTTCAGATGCTCCCCTCATCCCTTTCTTATGATACAAATGACCCAATGTCATGGCCGCTCTGATGTCATGGGGACTCCCCTTTAGAATTTTCTTATAGGTCTGAATCACCCTTTCTTCTCTACCGGTCGACTTGTAAAGCTCGATCAATTCAAATCGTGCTTCATCAAGGCGCGGTTCCAGTTCAATTGCCTTCTCAAATTCTTTTTCGGCCTCGGTGTTTTTCCCCCTTTTGGCATGAATCTTCCCCATAAAAAAGTAGCCCACATAGTATTCAGGGAACTGTTGAATCAGTTGATCGTATACCCCGGACGCTTTGTCAAAATTGTCCTCGTCCATGTACAGGTCACCGAGAATCAAATATATATCTTTTTGCTTTGGATCCAAAAAGATCACCTGCTCATATGCTTTTTTGGCGTCTGCAATTTCTTTCAATTCCTGTTTTATTTTGCCATACATGATCAGTGCTTCTACGTTATTCGGGTCACCGTCGATGATTCTCTTAACCGTTTTAAGCGCCTTGGCATTTTTTTTCTGCCGTAAATATATGAGGGCGAGCTCTCTTTTTAAAAATGAAGAGCCGGGGTCAGTTTCGATCGCTTTTTCAAGAAAATGGGCGGCCTTTTCCAGGTCCCCCCTGTTCTTTTGCACTTGGGCTTCTGTGAAGTAATAATACGAACTTTCCGACTTCCGATAAATGGCCGGATGTTCTGGAGGTTCTCCGGGAGGCGCACTCTCGGATGTGGAGGGGGTCGTTTTCTTAACGTAACATCCTGTAAAAAATAGAACGATTATTCCAAAAAGGGTCAATGTCGAAAAAATGGTTTTCATTTTTAAAATACCTTGTGATCAAATAAAAAATTCAGGGAATCGGGATGGTATAGGAATCAAAATCGGAGATTTCCCGCTTAAAAAATTCTTTCATCTTTTTGATGATATTCTTTTCAACCTGTCGGACCCGCTCCCTGGAGATTCCGTACCGCTCACCGATCTCCTGCAGTGTCACAGGGGAGTCGGAAAAAATTCGATTTTCAAATATTTCAAGCTCCCGCGGTATCAATTCCTTTTTAAACTTAATAACTTTTTCGTTCAGAAGTGCGTCCATCTCTTTTTTAGCCACCTGCTCCTCTACAGACTCGGCATCGGCGGCAACGAAATCAATCTTTTCTGTGTCAGAATCATCTTTCAGTGGGGCATCCAAAGAAACATCCCACCCATCGAGCCGCTGATCCATATCCACGATTTCCCGTTCAGAAACCCCCAGTCTTTCTGAAAGGAGTTTCGGTTTGGGATCAAACCCCTCTTCAATCAGTTTCTGTTTTTCTTTTTTCAGTTTAAAAAAAAGTTTTCTCTGCCCCTGTGTCGTTCCAATTTTAACCAGACGCCAGTTGTCCATGATGAATTTTAATATATACGCTTTTATCCAAAAGGAAGCATAATATGAAAACTTTACATTCTTATACGGATCAAATTTTCTAACAGCCTGCATCAGTCCGATATTTCCTTCCTGTATCAGATCCAAGAGATTCTGCATCCAAACCCGCTGGAACTCCAAAGCGATTTTAACAACAAGCCGGAGGTTGGAAGTCACCATGTGATATGCTGCTTCCGTGTCACCCTGTTCGCGCACTCTCTTTGAAAGCTCAATCTCTTCCTGTCGGGTAAGAAGCTTATAGTCCCCTATTTCCATCAGATACCGCTGGAGTGGATCGAACTTGACAATTGCTTTTTGTGTGGTTCGATTTTTCGTTTTGTCTTTCTTTGGAACCTTTACAGCGCAATTTTTAGATTTACTTTTTAAGGCTTCTTTTTGTTTTTTTTTATTTGGGGTCATAACCGTTTGTTTAACATCTTCCGGGATTAATATTTTTTTTCAACAGATTTCGGATAAAGCAAACAAATTGGCAGGCAGGATTTGAACTGTTTTGTTGGTATATCGTCTGCCTTTACTTTTGTGGACATCGAACAAGATTTATGATAAAGTTTATTTTTTTCATTATGCGCCTGTAGCTCAGATGGATAGAGCAACGGACTTCTAATCCGTAGGTCGCAGGTTCGAATCCTGCCAGGCGTACCAATTTTTTGTTTTACGAGGCCTATTTAAAGCTTTCTGTGCCTGCTCCAAGCAATCTTGACAGTATCGTAAAGGCCGAAATTAGACGGCAAAGTAAAAAGCTTCAAATTCAAGGCGCGCAAATCCTGAAGAATGAGGCGTACTTACAGTACGCTGCAATGGCGAAGGATACAACGCAACACAGAAGTTGGACTTTTTACGAGGCCGTCAATCTTATTGCTCGCTGTTTTGGCTCAACCGCTATTACGGTCGAAGAATCTGTTTAAACTTCTTATTTTACATTATAGTTGTGTTTTAAATCAAGCATAGTTTTTTTGAAGGATATCAAAAGAATTTGAGTTGCACAAATCATATTCTTAAGGAATTGATTTTACCAGATCATATATGCTTTTCACATTCGTTCATTTATTTTTCATCAATAAATTTTGCCAAACCCTACTGTCGGAAAAATAAAAAAAATATTGAAGAGCCCCGCAGCCCCCGAATGTAGGGATCTTCATTGCACATCGACACGCTGTGGGGAATACGCTCGCTTTTTCGGTTCACCCTCAATAGAGGTTCTAGATAAAATATGAATACAATCATTGTCAGCGATCTCCACATTGGGTGCCGCTACTTTTTATCTGAAGTTTTTGAACGCTTTCTCGAGACAACCATTAAAGGTTATGACCTTATCTTAAACGGTGACATCATTGACGACCCGAAAATGGAATTACCGCCATCACATCAGGTAATTTTAAACCTAATTCGAAGGGCTTCTCACAACCGTCGGGTCGTTTGGATTCGCGGCAATCATGACAACGGCTATCTCTCGGAAGGATTCGAAAGGGTTCAATTTAAACGCGTCCACAGTATAAAAAAAAAACTGTTAATCACCCACGGGGATGATTTCGATGAAATCATGCCAAGGAATCAAGCCTTTATCAAGGCCTTCAAGCTGATGCACAATTTGAGAATCAAGATAGGTGCAAGACCGGTGCATGTGGCATATTATGCAAAAAAATGGGCAATATTTTACCGGTATCTTCGTAAAAATGTGATGAGGAACGCAGTGAGGTGCGCCGTGGAAAATGGATATGAAGCGGTTACCTGTGGTCACACCCACTACCCGGAGCAGGTGGTTCTAAATGGCATCCAGTATATCAATACCGGCGCATGGACGGAATTTCCAGCATGTTACCTGGTCGTAACACCTGATAAAATAGCTTTAAAAACAATCAACGGTAACGCCATCAACTGATTGAAGAGCCCCGCAGCCCCCGCCGCGTCGGGATCTTCATTACACATCGACACGCTTTGGGGAATACACTCGCTTTTTCGGTTCACCCCACCTGAGCGTTGATCTGTTTAATTTTCTCCTTTCTCAAGAAGAATATTTCTTTTCACAATAGAAGCGGCTAACTTCTGGTCCCGTTCGGTCAGATCTGACACAAAAAACCTGTACCTCCCGTTTTTACCCAGGTTGCGTTCAGTTTCTTTGTTATCTTTTAAAAATCCCTCCACTTTTGCAGCAACAGGTTCGGAGGTATCCACAATGTTTACTCGTTTGCCTATTTTCACCTGGATAATCTTTTTTATCCGCACATAATGGGTAGACCCGAGAATAAGTGTATCGACCTGCTTGACCTTCAAGGGGTGGAGGTACTTTTTTATGATCATGGTTGTTTCAGGTTTTTTAATCCATCCCTCTTCCACCAACGGCACGAGAAGTGGGCAAGCCATCGAATATACTTTTGCTTCGGGGCTCATTTGTTTGATTTTCTCCTCATAAATGCCGCTTTCAATGGTTGTCCGTGTTCCGATAACCCCGATCATCAATTTTTTAGAATATGAAAGTGCGCGCTCAACTCCCGGCGTGATGACCTCAAATACCGGCAGGTCATATCTTTTGGAAACAGTTTCGGAAGCGATGCTGGAGATGGTGTTGCAGGCCGTCACTAGAAGGGTTGCCCCTTTGTTCAATAAAAATCCGGTATTCCGGAGGGCCCAACGGGTCACCGTTTCAGGGCTCTTGTCACCATATGGAGCACGGGCGGTATCGCCCAGATAGATCAGGTCGTATTCGGGGAGTTGTTTTATCAACTCTCGAACCACCGTCAGTCCACCAATGCCTGACCCCAAAACACCGATCACGGCTAAAATGCACCTCGTAGATCCAGATGGAAAAACCCGTCCATGGTTCCCTATACCTCAGTTGGGCGAAAGTCAAGAGTGTACCAGGTGCTGATCAAAGCGGTATTGTATCCTGCACCTGATTTAAATATTAGGAGACGGATCAACGATCCGATTGTTTTGACATCACTTTTCCCAGGCATTCTTTTAAGGGGCTGATTGGGATATCGTTATTAATGCCGGGGCAAACGGATGCCATCTCAGACCAATTGTCGATATCAACCATAACGGCCTTGATAAAGGGCCATTCACGGCACATACGGGGTTTTACCGGATGAATTAAACAGAGTCCGTTCCAAAACAGGCAGTAGCCGTTTCCCCCCTGCCTCAGGATCGGCTTTCCCCCTGACATCTGGCAATAGTCGGTAACAAAATTCCGTGGGTCCGCTTTAATATAGTTGGAAATAGCTGTGATATCTTCGGCGGCGATAAAAGTCCCCCCATACCCCTTGCAACAATTGCCACATTTTTTGCATTGAAAAACCTCCGAAAGCTCTAGGGTATCATAAGTCATGGCGTTTTTCCATCGCTCTTTTCAAGGTAACCTGATCCACATATTGCAGTTCACCGCCCATCGGTATCCCCGAGGCGATCCGCGACACTTTGATCGGACGTTTCCGTAGGCGCTCTGCAAGATATGATGCGGTTGCCTCTCCTTCAACATCTGTACCGGTTGCGATCACTACCTCTTTAACTGTTCCTTCCTCGATTCTTGAAATCAGTTCTCTAATCCTGATATGATCAGGGCCCACACCTGCCATGGGAGATAATACACCTTGAAGAACATGGTACACGCCTAGAAATGAGCCCGATTTTTCAATCGCCACCATATCCATCGGCTGTTCGACTACACAAAGCAGTGTTTCGTTTCTTGTCGGATTACTGCAAATGTCACAAACAGGGTTATCACTTAAGGAAAAACATCGTGAACATAACCGGATCTTATCTTTGACTTCAAGAATACTCCCTGCCAGCTGTTCTGCTTCCTTCCGAGGGACACCGAGCAGATAGATGGCGAGTCGTTCGGCGGTCTTTTCTCCAATTCCAGGCAGTTTGGAAATGTTCTGAATTAGATGCACTACAGGTGTTGGATAATAACCCATTCACATCAACCCCGGTATATTCAATCCGCCGGTGAGTTTATTCATTTCTGCTGAAACCATTTCCTGCGATTGTTCAAGAGCTTCATTGACCGCAGCGATGATAAGATCCTGAAGCATTTCAACATCCTCGGGGTCTACAACCTCCTTTTCGATTTGGATGGAAAGAATTTGATGCTTCCCGTTTGCCACCACTTTTACCATGCCGCCACCAGCGGTCGCTTCAACCATTTTTTCAGCCATTTCTTCCTGCAGTTTTGCCATATTCGACTGAAATTTCTGAGCCTGCTTTAACATCTTTCCCATTCCTTTCATGGAAACCTCCTATAGAATCCTGATATCGACAACTTTGCCGTTGAAAATTTCAACTGCATCAGCAACCAGCGGATGCTGAATCGCTTTTTGTTTTGAGTCGTTGGTTTTGTCTTTTTTCCGAGGCCTTTCATCCGGTTTGGATGGTTTGGCTTTTATACTGAGATGCATTTCTTTGCCAAAAAAGTCCCGGCAGATGCTCTCAAAGATCCTCATGTTTTTTCGCCGCTGAATCATTCGCAAATTGAAATCGTTGCCGTTGGCCTCAATCTCCAGGCTTTCTCCGGTTAATTTGGTTAAAGTACATTTTTTCAGAAAAGCGGCCAGAGACGGATTTTTCTCCGAGATCACATTCCTAAGCTTTTTCCAGGTGTTGTCCACATTGATATTGTCTTTGAGGGGCGGATCAAGTCCGGGCTTTTTTTTTATTGGATTACTGTTTTTTTTTAAATTTTTCTTCTGATCCACGGTGCCCTGAATTTCCTTTCTAAGATTATCGAGTTTTTCGATGAGCACGTCGATGGATAGAGCAGGCTCTATCTGAACCACCTTCATCAATATCATTTCAAGTGCTAACTTCGGCTGAATGGCGAATCTAATGGCTGATTCCTCTTCAAAAAGAATATTAAAAACCTGATTCAAAAAAATCTCAGAGATGTCTTTAACCTGCTCGACCATTGAACCAACTTCATCTGCCGAAAGATTAACCAGCCGATCGATCTTATCTCCCATCTTAACGATCAATAAATTTCTAAAGTGTTCAATAAGATCCTGATACAGCTTTTTCATGTCATGACCACTCGCATAGATTTCCTCTACCATATCGAGCATTCCTGAGGTGTCTTTCGAAACAATGGCCGTGGATAAATCAAAGATAATTTTTCTGTCTAAAACACCGAGCAACTCCAAGACCTGATCATGGGAAAGGGTACCGTCTGAACAGGTCATTACCTGATCGAGAAGGCTTAAAGCGTCTCTCATACTTCCGCCGGCCTCATGTGCTATCAGCCGTAGGCTCTCAATTGCAATATCAACACTTTCTTTAGAACAGATCGTTTCGAGATACTTTGAAATCGATTCCACATCTATCCGCCGAAAATCATGATGCTGACACCTGGAAAGGATGGTAACGGGGATCTTGTGAAGTTCGGTAGTAGCGAAGATGAACATGACATGTGACGGGGGTTCCTCCAGCGTTTTTAACAATGCATTAAAAGCAGCTAAACTGAGCATGTGGACTTCGTCTATGACATAGATCTTGTACAGGCTGTGGGCGGGCATATATTTGACATTCTCTCGAAGCTCCCTGACCTGATCCACGCTGTTGTTTGAGGCCCCATCAATTTCAAACACATCCACCGCATTCCCTGTGGTAATCTCCATACATGAACGGCAAACATTGCAGGGAACAGGGATCGGGCCCTCTTTGCAATTCATCGCCTTTGCCAAAACCCGGGCAACTGTGGTCTTGCCGGTTCCCCTCGGCCCTGAAAACAGGATCGCATGGGCGACCCGATTTGATCTAATCGCATTGGTCAGAGTCCGGGTAATATGACCCTGCATTACAATTTCATCAAACGTTTGTGGGCGGTATTTGCGTGCGAGTACAAGATAGGACATGGTGAAGGTTCTTCTTTGGTTTGTAACTTAAAATGAACGAAACAAAAAAATATGGAATTTTATTAATTGAAGATTTACTGTCCGCTTCAGGGGACTGCAAGGAGCTTCAAATACTTTTTGATTTTTTGGCGGAGAGAGAGGGATTCGAACCCTCGGTGCCGCTTTAAACAGCACACACGATTTCCAGTCGTGCTCCTTCAGCCAGCTCGGACACCTCTCCATCATATTTGCGGTCAATATCATCTTGTAAAAAACTTGCTCAACGTTATGGAGAGGATTAGCTAACACGCATAAAAAATAAAAACAAGATGTAAAAAGTCTTTAATATTGGATAATAGATCCGATCAAGGTAATCGTGCTTTTTGTCAAAGGAAAAAGACATTAGGGAGCGGTGAATATTTTATTTGCAGCCGATGCCGACACAGAAAATCATGGAAAAGATTGCGGATAGATGGAGCCCATGGAGTGGCGGTCTTGTCTTCATCGGAAACCTGTTTTCGCTGTTTGTTAAGGTTATCTATCTGATTTTATTAGTAATGAATGAAACCCATACGATACAGGTAATGTTTGAAATATGATGTCAGTCCTTTCAAGATGGTTTTCAATTTTAGTTAATGCCTCCTTTTTTCCGGATACGACAAAGTGTGAATCGTAATTGCGAGCCGCGAGTTCGCTGTTTTCATAGAATATGGGAATATCATGAAGCAATCGATAATCATCAACGATAGCGGTCATTCCTCCTTCTAAACATCGGGCTTCAAACAGTTCCACTTGTCTGGCTAAAGCTTCAAGTGCCCATTCTATTTCCATCATCCCGGCAATGACTGCAGAAGTATATTCCCCGAGACTGGCTCCCAAAACATAATCAGGTTCTATTCCGTTCTCGAAAAGCACCTGTGCCATCGCATATTCTACCATGATGATGGCGGTGCTGGAAAAACGGGTGTGGTCAAATTGGAAGGGCATATCATTCTCGGGACTGTAAAGCTCGCCTAGTACTGAATCACCCATGATGCGTTTAACAATTTCATCCAAGGATTTCATCCATTGCTTGAAAGAAGGGTTTTGAGCATATAGTTCCTTGCCCATATGGTAGTACTGTGAGCCCTGCCCTGAAAACATAAATATGGTGGGTTTATCCATGGAAAGACGCATCATCCATCGGTCTTTTGTCGGAAGCAGTTGCCGGTGGTGCATTATGAATAGCTGTTTTCTGTTTTCCGCTTCTGAATCTTTTGCTTGTTTTTTGAATCACCACATAAAAGACCGGGATGAAAATCTGCCATTTGGAGCCTTCCTTCATGATCTGGAGGGCTTCGGTCCATCCCTTGATGACGCCATTGACCGGTAAGGTGGCAGGTTTTTCCCGTTTGTAAGGGATGTCGAACTCGGTTAAGCTCTCTTTCTTGCTTATCGTTGTCTTAAGTGGGTAAGTCAACCTTGCGGTACTATGCAGTAAACATTGACACTATATCGGCTCAGATTGAAAACTGTCAATTTTTTGTGTAAAATCTGTGTCAGTCAATTTTTGAAAGAATATCATGTTTTTACGCACTTTGAACCTGGAACACTGAATCCGGAGCTGTACAGCTTAGGTTTCGCTAAAATGGGCTCAGTTTATTGCGCTTTAAACCGCTGTTCGATTATCAAAGCCGGTTTGATCAGCAGGGTGACAACAAGCATGCCGACGGCCAGAACGCCTATCCCTACACAGACCTCCACCCAACTGGGTGCGTAATCAACCACCTCGCCCAAGGGTGAAGGGACCAGTCCCGGCACAATCAAGCCCATGCCTTTTTCGAGCCAGATACCGATAAAAAGTAGAACACAGGCCGGAAGCAGCACCTTGGGGTTATTCCTGCCCGGGTTCCAAATCAGCGTCAACGTACCTAAAAGGTTCAGGCTGATCGCGGTCCAGATCCATGGGACCAGGGCAAAGTGACCTTTGAGACCGAAGTATAAATAGATAGCCGGCAGACTGTGATGGGTAGGTAGGTAAAACTCCTTGAAAATCTCGGAAAAGAGCATTATGAGATTAATTATTGCGGAAACGACAATGATCAGCCTCAGTTTGTTAAAGGTCTCTTTCTCGATTTTAAATGTGGTGGCGGTATGAACAATTACCAATACCACGGTTATCAAAGCCGGTCCGGCCGCAAAAGCGGATGCTAAAAATCGGGGGCCCATCAGCGGGTTGTTCCAAAAAGGCCTGGCAGGCAGTCCTTGATACAGAAAAGCCGTCACTAAGTGAATTGAAAAGGCCCAGAAAATTGAAAGAAAAACAAATGGACGGTATTTTTTTTCATCGGGTTCACGATTGTTGTACTGACAATAAAGGATATAGACAGGCACCAACAGGTTGAGGGCCAGATAACCGTTTAATACGATGATATCCCACGTGAGCAGCGATGAAGGCCAATTAAAAATGCCGATACCCGGTATCAGGTGCCACAGCTTAAGGGGACCGCCCATGTCGGCCGTAATAAACAACAGGCACATCACCAGGGCCCCGCAGGCCACACCTTCACCGATGATTACCACCTTGTGCAGATCCTTATCCCGAAACATGTAGGCAGGTAAAATCAACATAACGGCCGCTGCTGCCACACCCACCAGAAACGTAAAATTACCGATATAAAATCCCCAGCTGACAATATCGGACATATTGGTAGCAGAAAGGCCTAAGTGCGTTTGAACGACATAGGCATAGACACCCAGCATAATCATTGCGGCCAAACAACACAGATATATCTGATAGCCGATACCGCCTGACAGATTCCACCTGATGGTATCCGTAACAAACGATATAATTCCTTTTTCAGGAGACTTTTTCAGCATCGTTTTTTCCTGCAATTAGTCGATGAAATACCAGTATTTTGGATCCGTCCCCAGATCCTCCTTAAATCTGAAAACCTTCTTGTGCTTCAGGACAAACCTGATTTCGCTCTTGGGGTCCAAAAGATTTCCGAACACCCTGGCACCGGTTGGGCAGGCTTCAACACAAGCGGGAAGTCGGCCTTCTCTGCTCCTCTGCACACAAAAGGTACATTTCTCCATCTGTCCCTTAGCACGCATCCGGTTGCCGAGATAATGCTGCTTTTTGGTCATTTCCGCTGCGGGAACATAGGGTTCGTTCCAGTTGAATCGGCGACCGTAATAGGGGCACGCTGCCATACAATACCTGCAACCGATGCACCAGTCATAGTCCACGACGACAATTCCGTCGGGCTCTTTCCAGGTGGCCTTGGTGGGGCAGGCCTTGACACACGGGGCTTTTTCACAGTGGAAACACTGAACCCCCATATAGAAATGGTCCTCAACCGGCACTTCATGGAAGTATTTTCCGTCGCCGACCTCAGGAGACATTTGACCGTGTTCCATCTCAAAAATACGAATATATTGCATATTAGACTTGCGATCGAGGTTGTTCTCCTTGATGCAGGCAGCCACGCATTCCAAGTAACCTTCACAGCGGGTGAGATTAAAGGCATAGCCAAATAAAACCCCGTCTATGGACGCCTTGGAGCTCATCTGGATATTCACGCCTTGCTTCATTTTGGCTAAACGCTCAAGGCGTTGAATCGTCTCTTCTTTTTCCTCCTGTGTCATGAGACGGTAGTGCTTCTTGAAGTATTCCTGCCACCGTAAGGAAAGCTCTTCTTTCGATCCAAACATCCCCGTACCGCAACCCGAAAGCAATGCGGCACTGCCCATTGCAGCGGTCTTGGCGGCGCCTTTGAGGAATTCTCGTCGTCCGTTTGATTTCACCTGCAGACGGCTGTTCTCCCTTTGCCTTCGATGATCCTTATTGTTTCGGGGGGGCATCCTGTTTCCTTAGTTTATAAACGGACTTGAATAAATTTTGGGCCATCGCTTTTTAAAAAGCGGCGAATGGGGATCGTGACAGGAGACACAGTTTTTGACCACCCGTTTGCCGGCCCAGTAAGAGATGCGTTTACCGTGGGCACCACCCACCCAATCTTTTTTTTGTCTGAAATGGCATTGCCCGCACATTTGATAGCTGTGGTCCATGTCGATTTGGACCCCCTTTTCGGTTGTCAAAAAATCACGCTCATCCTCTTTATGACAGGTAAAACATGATAAGGGTTTTTCCTGACCCCCATGATCGAGGACGATGTCCCCATGCGTTATTTCGGCGGCCTGTGATACGGCAACATATTTATTATTGTGACAGTCATTGCACCTATAACGCTCCATTTTGTCCTTGCGGGTTTCGGTCCAGAAAAGCCCTCCCTGGTATGGGGTCTGGACCAAAATGGTTTTTTCCGGAAGCGATAAGACCGAATCAACCTTCTTTTCATCATCAAAGGGAACAGTGGCCTTTTTATAAATCTGAACGACACCACCCTCATCGGAATATGCAGTCCAACCCGCGAATATAACGAGCAGTACGGCCAATGTCCCCCAAAAGCAAGTTTTTAACACGGGTGTTTTCTTATGGAAAATCATCCATTTCCCTTTTCGCTCCGTTATCGCCGAAATGGTTCCACCTGAAGATCAGGCACGTGGCACTGTCTGCAATTACCCCGCGAAGGATGCTCCACACGAATGGCCGCCACCGTCCCCGGACCCACATGGCAGGCAATACAGTTACCTCTCATCTGCAGATCGTGCGGAATGGGTACCGGAGCACCCGGGAGGTGAGATCTGCCGAGGCGGGGGGGAGGAATACTCCGCCAGTCGATAGCCCTGAAGAGAGTGTCCGTTACGGGCCTGACGTGACATTGCATGCAGCTTTCCAGGTCAGCGTGGGGCGTGACCGGTGTAATCTTTTTTAAAGATTCCGTCCAGCCTCCGCTGGCATGGCATGTCAGACACCCAAGGGTTATGCCGTGCGCCTCCACCGGATGCGGAATCTCGGGCGGTGAACCCGGATACTGTCTGCGGGAGTAGTATTGGCTGAGGGTCCGCCCGGTGGATGTGCTTTTCAGATAGGCATCGGAGATCAGGTCATACTTTTCAAAAATGGTTTTCCCGTTATGATCAAAATCAAAGCTCGCTGTTTCCAATACCGTCGCGATAATCTCCTTCGGGGCGTAAGTGATAGCCGAAAACACGACCAAGGGTAACGCTACGATACAGATTCCGGCAAAAACGAGAAAAACCTTCCCGATCTTCTGGTCCGCCTTATGATTTGGCTTTTCTTCCATCACCCTCTCTCCACTTTTACGGCGCATTTTTTATAATCCGGCTGTTTGGATATGGGGCAAAATGCATCCAGGGTGACCTCATTGATGAGGTGTTTTTCATCGAAGAAGGGAACGAAAACCATACCCTTTGGTGGAATTCCCCGGCCGTTGATACTTGCGGGCATCTTCACCGAACCTCTCCGGGACGAGATTTTGACCTTGCTTCCGTTTACAATGCCCAATCGGGCCGCATCGTCGGCGTTAATCTCCACATAGGACGACGGCACCGCCCTGTGCAGAATGGGGATGCGCCGGGTCATGGAACCCGAATGCCAGTGTTCCAGAACCCGACCCGTATTGAGCCAGAAGGGGTATTCGCTGTCAGGCGATTCCGCTGCCGGTTCATAGGGCCTCAGCCATATCCAGGCCCTATGATCCGGTTTGCCATAAAAATCGAAACCCTCTCCCTTGGCGGCCGGATCGTACTTGGGATTGAAACGCCATTTTGTCTCCATTCCGTTGACAAAGGGCCACTGCACGCCGGATCGCGCTTGAAGGACCTTGTAAGGCGCCATCCGGTGTTTAGGATTGTCATGGAATTGGATATACTCATTCCAGATATCTTCGATATGGGTTTCTCTGCCCCACGGAAACTGCTTTTCGTATCCCAGCCTTCTGGCAACTTCAATTAGCTGCCACGAGTTGCACATGGTGTTGCCAGGGGTGGGAGTAAGTTGCTCGTTGTGTTGGGTGCGCCTTTCCGAGTTTCCGAAAAAACCTTCCCGCTCGATCCACAAGGCCGATGGCAGCACCACATCGGCGATGTCATACGTGGGAGTCGGATATATTTCAGACACGACGACGAACCGATCCTCTTTTTGGGCACCGTCTCGATACCGGTTCAAATTAGGCATGGTGACCATGGGGTTTGTGGCCTGGATCCACATGAGCCGGATATCGCCCCGGTCCAGGGCCCGGAACATTTCCACGGTATGATAAGTGGGTTTGGGATCGATGTTTGTTACTGGCACATTCCAGATTTTTGCGGCCAACTGGCGGGCCTTTTCCTTCATGACCACGCCATGGGGAAGCTTGTGTGTCAACGTGCCCACCTCTCGCACCGTACCGCAGGCACTGGGTTGTCCGGTCAGGGAGAACGGACTGTTGCCGGGAGTGGAGATCTTCCCCACCAAAAGATGAATATTGTAGATAAGGTTGTTGATCCAGGTTCCCCGGGTGTGCTGGTTCGGTCCCATGCACCAAAATGAGGTCACCTTCTTGTCCGGATTCCCGTAAAGCGCCGCCAGATATTTGATGTCTTGGGCGGAAACACCGGATATTTTTTCGACCTTCTCGGGGGTGTAATCCTTCAAAAACGCCTTGAACTGCTCAAAATCAACAGTTTCTGCTTTATCTTTAAACTTGAAATGATCTTCGATGCCATAGCCGATGTTGGTTTTTCCTTTATGAAAGGAAACATGCTTGTTCACAAAGTCCCAATTCACCCACTTGTTGTGGATGATCTCATAGCAGATAGCATTGGCCACAGCCAGATCGGTCTGGGGCCTAAACAGAATCGATTTGTCCGATGCCTGGCTGCTTCGGGTGGTGCGAGTGGCAAAATCGATGATCTTGATATGTCCCTTACTCTTACGGTTGGCGAGCATTCTTGAGAAGAGGACAGGATGCATTTCAGCCATGTTATTGCCCCAGGTGATAAAAACGTCTGCGTGATCGATGTCGTCGTAACAGCCCATTGGTTCGTCCAGACCGAAACTGGTCAGGAATCCGGTGACAGCGCTGGCCATGCAGAGTCGGGCATTTGCTTCCACATTGTTGGTGCCGATGCAGCCCTTGAACAACTTGGATGCCACATATCCGTCGGGAATCGACCATTGTCCGGACCCGTAAATGGCTACGGCGTCCTTGCCGTGGTCTTTGATCGTCTCTTTCATTTTTGCGGCCACAAGATCGAGGGCTTCTTTTAAGGGAACCTCAACCAGCTTGTCGTTTTTGCGAACAAGTGCCTCTGTTACCCTATCTTTGCCATAAAGAACCTGGATCGAATGATAGCCTTTGACACAGCACAGCCCTTTATTGACAGAACAATTGGGATCGCCTTTTACGGCCACTGCCCGACCGCCGGCAACACCGACCAGAAGACCGCATCCGGTGCCGCAAAATCGACAGGGCGTCTTTTTCCATTTAATCCTCCCCGAAGATAGATCTAACTTTTCCCAGGCACCGAAACTGATTCCAGGAAACAGCACCCCAGCGGTAGCGGCTGCACTCTGGGCGGCCACGAGTTTTATGAACTCTCTTCTGCTAATGTCCATTTGCTACTCCTTCTGTCTATCCTTCGTTTGCTCATCGGTATGGCCAAAGGTCATCCCAAGAGACTGTAACGATTTCAATTTATTAAGCTTTTTTTGCAATTCCTTTTCCTTTTTTTCATCCGCTGTATCGGTCACAAGGATCAGGATTTCTTCATTTTCGGCAACCATCACTTCACAGTGATCGAGGGTTGTAAGATCATTTAACAGGGCTTGTTTGGCGCCCGGCTTGGGGTAGGCCAGATAGCTGAAAAAAGGCATGAATTCCCCCTTTGTGATATCGTGTGGATAAGCGTTCCTTAACAAAGCTGCCCACTACAGTCTTTGGCATAAATCAATTCTATTAAACCGGCGTGCAGACAGGGGCAGCAATGACATTCTTTAATTGCCGGATTGAGAGTTTTTTAGTTTTTACAGGAGAAGCTGTATGGCTGAAAGCCGGTCCGGACACGGCATTTGTCATTTTCGACCCGGAATCCACTTTTTGTCCTGTACTCAGCTTTTCAGCCCATCCGCATAAATCTCCACCGGATGTTTCACCATGACCCTGTCTCCCGCCTTTGAAAGCACGTCAGAAAGCTGGATCATGCATGCAGGACATCCGGTGGCCACAACAGAACATCCGGTTGACGCGATATTATCCCGCTTTCGTTTTCCGATTTCAGTTGAGATATCATAATACTGAATGTTAAAACTCCCTCCGAGACCGCAGCACCGGTCGGGTTCGGGCATCTCCGCCAAACGGTACCCGGGATTTGCCTGCACGACGGTTCTGGGTTCGTCGGATATTCCCAAAGATTTTTTAAGATGGCAGGGGTCGTGGTATGTGACCCGGACCGCACGGTCATCTTTTCCGGGAGTTCCCTCTTCCACGCCTGTCTTTGACACGAGAAACTGGTTAATATCAAGGGTCTTCTCGGCAATCGCCTTCACTTTTACCCGGATGTTTCGGGAATCATCCTGGACCATCATGGGCCATATTTTCTTAATGGTGGAAGTGCAGGTGGCGCAGGCGGTGATCAGATAATCAAATGATTCCTTCTCAAATTTTTCCACATTGTGCCGGACCAGTTGATTAAATGTTTTCATATCTCCGGAAGAGACAGCCGGAATGCCGCAGCATCCCTGATCTTCCGGCATAAAAATTCCCACCCCGTGATAGTCGAGCACATCCACAATCGCCCGGGCTATATTCGGAAAAATTTTATCCATGAGGCAGCCCACATAGAAACCGACTTTGAGGCCGGAGCGCCCCCCCGGGGCCGTATTCAGATAAGGGGTTATCTGATGAAAGGGGACCGGTGTAAGGGGCATGAAATGACGGTCTCCGATCAGAGGAAAAGCAAATCGGGCACAAGAGGTTCCGATAAGATCATTCACCGGTTTGGTGAAGAATTTCTGAAATTTTGTTCCCCATTCCACAAGCCGATCAAAGAGTTCCGGACGAGCCAGCATTCCGCGCAGAATTGCTTTTTTTACCGCGGGAAGCCCCATATAGCCAGTAAGAATCGCCCTGGCTCTGATAAAAATCTCCAGAACATTCACCCCGCTGGGGCAGTTGTCTGCACAGGATCCGCAGAGCAGACATTTGTTCAGACGCTCATAAACGCCCTTTGGCTCCTTGAACATCTCCTGCATCAGGCCATCTAAGAGCGCCAGTTTCCCCCGGGCCACATCAGATTCACGCCCGGTCTCTGCAAAAAGCGGACACACCGACTGGCACATACCGCACCGCATACAGACCACAAGCTGCTCTTCTAACTCCTTCATCAATTCTGTCAGCGTTTTTATATCGGACACAATCATACTCCTTATGTTTTAAGCAATTTGAAAAATTGCTTAACAGTAAAACAAATTTGCAATTTGTTTGCAAAGTGCTCTGTAGTTAATCGCCGATAACTTTCCCGGGATTGAGAATGTTATTGGGATCCAGTGCTCCCTTGACACGTTTTGAGTAATTAATGGCAGCCATGCCGGTCTCTTTTTCCAAAAAAGCGGATTTGGCGATGCCTGTTCCGTGTTCTCCGGAGAGGGTCCCGCCCAGTTCCAATGCTCTGTCAAAGATGGCTGCAATGGCCGATTCCACCCGTTCCCATTCTGTCTTGTCCCGGCGGTCGGTGAGGATCGTCGGATGAAGATTCCCATCCCCCGCGTGGCCGAATGTACCGATGGAGATATTATATTCCTCAGCGATATTCTGCATAGCTCGCACCATATCAGGAATTTTGCTTCTCGGAACGGTGGCATCTTCCAGAACCAGAGTGGGCTTCAGATTTGCCAGCGCGGAAAGGGCACTGCGCCGGGCAGCCCACACGCTGTCCCTCTCTGAAGCGTCCTTTGCCACACGGACAGAGGTCGCCCCGTTCTTCCGGCACAGGGATTCAACTTTCTCAGCATCTTCCACCACCGGCGCGGGATGCCCGTCAAACTCGATCAGCAACAAGGCCGCAGCATCTGTGGGAAGCCCGACATGGCTGAAATCCTCCACTGCTCGGATGGTGAAGTTGTCCATGAATTCCAGTGTCGCGGGGACAATCCGGCTGGCGATGATCCCAGCCACTGTTTCCGAGGCTTTGTCCAGTTTGTCAAACACTGCCACCATCGCCTTCTGAGATGCGGGAAACGGGATCAGCTTGAGGATGATTTCATTGAATATGCCCAGTGTCCCTTCCGAGCCGATCATCAGACCACCGAGGTTATAGCCGGTAGCGCATTTTACTGTTCGGGAGCCGGTCTTTACCAGTTCTCCGTTCACATCAAAAAACTGAATCCCCATGACATAATCCCGTGTGATTCCATATTTCAGGCCGCGCAGTCCGCCGGCATTTTCGGCCACGTTTCCGGCAAGCGTGGAAACGTCCTGACTCCCGGGATCCGGAGGATAAAAAAGGCCCTTTGCCTCAACTGCCGCGGCAAGCTTTGCTGTCACCACCCCGGGCTGAACCACCGCATACATATCCGCTTCATTGATCTCCAAAATCCTGTTCAGCGTGTTCGTCAGAACAACCACGCCGTCATCAGGAAACGGAATGGTTCCGCCGCTCAGGTTGGTCCCCGCACCGCGTACTGTGAGCGGTATGCGGTTCTCATTGCAGAGACGCACGACATGGCTCAGAGCTTCGCTTGTGACAGGCCGCAATGCGGCTGCAGGTAAGACCGGATCTAAAACTGCGGCATCATAAGCATAGGTGAACAGGTCGGCCTTGTCGGTGAACACATTCTCACTGCCGACCTTTTCCCGGAATTCTTTTAATAATGATTTACGAATCATAATCTTCTCCCGTTTATAAAATAAACATAAGTGTAAACTTAGTGATTACCAAAACTCTTGATCTGGAGCGTTTAAAAATGGGGTAATATGTTTTTTCAGAGCATCTAAGATTAAAGAACAAGATAAAGATTAAGTTTGGGTATTTCAACTGCCACAGCGAAAAATGCTGACCGGCACAACTTTCAGCGCAGGCATTTTCGCCTGAGGATCCAGCGGCACCGAACTCATCAGAGCATTGAAGTTGGGGGTGTTAAAATGGTTCGGGGCAAAGAGATAACCAGCTGTCAGGCTTTTGCTTATCCTGAGCTTCGATGTAACCTCACCGTAGGGGCTGATCACGCGAACCGGGTCGCCGTCTGAGAATCCCTCCCTTTCCGAGTCATCAGCGCACATACCCACAAATGACTCAGATGATGTGCCTTTCATCAGCCGGCCGGCCCGCCGCGACATCTCACCGGTATTGAAATGACCGATGAGTCGTCCTGTGATGAGAACATAGGGGTAATCGTCTGTGGCCTCCATGAGGTTCTCAGGTGGACAGGCCGGAACAAACCGCGCCCGCCTGTCTCTGAAAGCGAACCCGTCTTCATAAAGCCGGGGCGTGCCCGGATGGGATTCGTCGTAACAGGGCCAGAATACACCCGAGGATTCTTTCAGCCTTTTGTAAGAGACGCCGCTGTAAATGGGAATGGTCTGCCGAATCTCCTCCCATATCTCCTCTGCTGATCCGTAATTCCATTCATGGTCCATGGCCTTCGCCATATCCTGAAGGATCTGCCAGTCCGACCTTGCCTCGCCCGGAGGGGTCAGTCCGCCGAACGTATATTGAATCCGCCTGGCCGCGTTGGTAAAGGTCCCTTCCTTCTCTCCCGTGGCTGCCGCGGGGAAAACAATATGCGCATATTTTGACGTCTCAGTGGGGAATATATCCTGCACAATGAGCAGTTCCAGACGCTGCATCATCCAGGAGACAAAGTTCGACTGGGGCTCGGACATGACAGGATTTTCGCCGATCACCCAGAGGGCGCGGATTTTTTCGTCGGCGATATCGTGAATCATCTCCGGCGCGGAAAGTCCCGGATCTGACGGAAGCACCGAATCCCATATCGCTCCGATGTGAAGCCTTGCGGCCTCGTCCCAGAGGTGCATGTGCCCCGGCAGCACATTCGGCAAAGCGCCCATGTCGCTCGCGCCTTGAACATTGTTCTGTCCTCTCAGCGGTGACACGCCGCATCCCGGCTTGCCGACATTGCCGGTGAGAAGGGCAAGATTGACAAGGGCTGAGACATTGTCTGTTCCGCGGGCGTGCTGAGTCAGTCCCATTCCCCATATATGAATGGTCTTTCTGCCGCAGATCATCTCCGCCGCTTTCTCCAACTCTTCACGTTGTACTCCGGCTTTTTCACATGCCTCGTCAATATCAACGGCTTCAAGGGATTTCAGATACGCATTGAAACCGATGGTGTGACGTGCGCAGAATTTCTCATCATGCCAGCCGTTTGAACGGATGATCTTTGCCAGCGCGTTCAGCCAGTAAATATCCGCTCCGGGCTTGGGTTTAAGGTGAATCGAGGCGAACTTTGTCAGACCGGTGGCTCTCGGATCAGCCAGAACCAGATTCGCCTTTCCCTTCCGCACACGACTGCGCATCCGCATCCATACCATCGGATATGTCGCCATTGTATTTGCGCCAACAATGACAAAAGTTTCTGTCTGGTCGAAGTCTTGCAGAAAGGTACTGACCGCACCGAATCCGAGCTGTTTTCTGAGTGCGGCTTCGGACGGACCGTGACAGAGCCGGGCGCAGTTATCAATAAGGTTGTTGCCGATGACCGACCGCTGGAATTTTTGGGAAAGATACGCCTCTTCGTTGAGAATTTTGCCTGAACAGAGCATTCCCACACTCTCCGGACCGTGGCGGTCCATAATCTCTTTCAGCTTTTTGGCGGCACCGGATATCGCTTCATCCCAGGAGGCGCTTTCAAGTTTGTCGCCTTTGCGGATGAGCGGTGTTGAAAGTCGCTCTTTGCTGGTCAGCATCTCATGAACAGTGACGCCTTTGATGCAAATATACTGGTCATTCAGGTCCTTATTGTGCCCGGAACCGGTTTTGACAGGTATTCCGTTTTCATCTGTTGATAAATCAAGATTGCAGCCTACGCCGCAGTACGGACATATAATCGGAATTGTTGTTTTCATAAGATCGCCTCTGTTTCTTGTTCAGACAGCTTCCCACAGGATTCTCTCAAACCGGATGGGGATGACAATATATGTTTTCAACTGTATAGTATAAATCAAAAAAATAGCAAGAGTTTTATTTGTGCAGCTAAAATAGAAAGAATTATCCGGATATAGATTCGAACTTAAACGGACCCAATATGTCGACGAACGGCTCGATTCTATTAAATCGACCGCTACGGCCATTGCATACCTAAAAGAACTGCATCGAATTTTCGGCGACCGGACCACTGCCATGTCCGCCTATAACTGCGGGGACTATCGGGTGTTGAGGGTCAGCCGAAGTCAAAACGTCAATTATCTCGACAATTTCTGGGATCTATACGCACGGCTTCCCAGGGAAACGGCCCGGTATGTTCCCGGGTTTCTGGCTACCCTCCATATGTTCCGAAATCCGAATCAATATGGTCTGAATGCCGTCAATCGCGATCCACCGATGAAACTTGAAACCGTTATTGTGCCCAAACAAGTTCATCTTGAAGACATTATGATATGTCTTTGGGGCGTTTTTTTTGCGGTTAAACGGATTGACGCCCCGCAGCAAAATCTACCCGAACCAAGCACTCTATATGGTAATGATACCGATATCATGAAATGCCGTTTTCTGTTGATCCCCCTGGTTGTCATCGTGGCTTCATGTGTCGGCACGTCAGCCATCTTCCCCCAGAAAGACGCTGATTACAAACCTCATGAAGTGATCGTGAAGTTTAGAAAGGCCACGGGCCAGGATAAAATAGACACCGTTTTCAAAGCGCTAAATCTTCAAACAATTCGTACATTTACCCTTCCGAACCTCTTTTTGATCAAGATTTTAGATGGAAAAACTGTTGAAGAAACAAAAAAAATATTGCATCAGTATCATGACGTTTTGTATGCTGAACCCAATTATACCGTTCGATTGACCGAATGATAAATGTGAAAGGGGGCCCAATGAAAAGAATTATTGGAATATTCATCATTACGATGTTCATCCTGGTACCAATGGCAGGGGCTAACGATGCCGATCCGGTTCCCGCGTACGTAAAAGCACCGACCGGCGATTATGTTCCAGGTGAACTGCTGATTAAGTATAAACCGGAAGTTCGCTCAGCCACCGCTGCCTATTACCAGACCCAATATGAGGTTACGACCGTGAAGTCGTTTAACGCCATCGGTGTCGATCACGTGAAACTTCCCCAGACCATGACCGTTGAAGGGGCTTTAGAGGTTTTTCAAAGCGATCCAAACGTTGAATATGCCGAACCCAATTATTATCGATATGCCACAGGCACACCAGATGATACCTATTTTGGTTTACTTTGGGGTATGCACAACACCGGCCAGACTGTCAACGGCACTGCCGGCACGCCGGACGCCGACATTGACGCCCCGGAAGCGTGGGATATCACCACCGGAAGCAGCAGTGTCGTTGTCGCGGTTGTTGATACCGGCGTATCCCAACATAATCCGGATCTTTCCGGTAATTTGTGGACCAATCCGGGGGAGATCCCAGGAAACGGTCTGGACGATGACGGAAACGGATATGTGGATGATGTCCGCGGGTGGGATTTTGTTTTTGATGACAATGAACCCAACGATGCCAATGGTCACGGCACGCATGTGGCCGGCACCGTCGCGGCTGTGGGAAACAACAGCACGGGGGTAACTGGCGTCAGCTGGAGTACAAAGATCATGGCACTGCGGTTTCTCGATAGTAGCGGATATGGTTATACATCGGACGCCATTTCGGCCATCTTGTATGCCAATGCCAATGGTGCACATGTGATTAACAACAGCTGGGGTGGCAGCGGATATAGCCAGTCCTTAAAGGACGCCATCGATGCGTCATCGGCCGTGGTGGTGTGTGCCGCCGGAAACGGCGGAAGCGACTTGATCGGCGACGACAACGACGCGGTTCCCTTTTATCCGTCCAGTTACACCAGTTCAAATTTAATCGCCGTAGCTGCCACCGACCAGAACGACAACCGGGCCTCTTTTTCCAATTATGGCCCCACATCCGTGGATGTGGCCGCGCCTGGGGTCAACATTTTAAGCACCCTTTCAACGGTCGAATCCGGGGATTACGGTTACAAGTCCGGCACCTCCATGGCAGCTCCCCATGTGGCCGGCCTGGCGGCATTAATCCACACGGTCTCTTCATCAGCGAGTTCCGGAAATCGGACACTGGCTGCAACCGACATCATCCAAACAATCAAAGACACCGTCGATCCCCTGTCATCGCTTTCCGGCGTGATCGCCACCGGCGGGAGGATCAATGCTTACACTGCGGTTTATTCTGGCGGCAATGGAGATGGCGGCGGATGCTTCATCGCCACCGCCGCCTTTGGATCGATCATGGACCCCCACGTCAAGATCCTGCGCCACTTTAGAGACCGCTACCTGAAAACCAGCCGGCTGGGCCGGACGTTTGTCAATTTCTACTATAAACAATCGCCGTCCATTGCAAAAGCCATTCAATCGAATGAAAGTTTGCGTCAGGCCGTTCGAACCGCACTGCTTCCGGTGGTGGGCTTAAGCTGGGTGACCTTAAAACTCGGTCTTCTGCCTTCGATGGTTCTTTTCCTCGCCCTTGCCGTTTTCGGTTGCGCATTTGTGGCGAAAAAGAGAACAGGTGCAAAAAGATGATTTAAGGAACAAATACCTTTTGCCATAAAAAATAAAAAATTCACAATTAAATAACTGAGGCGTTAACAAAATGGGCGAGACAGGGACTCGCCCGTTTTGATCCGTATCGGACGAGTAGAATGCCGGTTTATGGATATAAGGCGTTTAACACAAAGGGAAAGCGCGTGTCTGGCATTTCTGAAAACGGGAGCCTTCAACATATCCTCAGGCAATAACCGTGCCGGAAGCAAAGATTCCACCAAAGCCATCTGACGTTGATTATAAGCAAAAACAGGCCACAATTTAAATATTGATCATTTAGCGGAAGCCATGATTCCGACCAATATTATTTAGCCTGCAAACGATTCACTTTGGGCAAAGTCAGAGGCAACCTTTATTCATCCCTCTTCCGACGGCACCGGCCGCGGTTTGCCGTTCTCGTCGATGGCGACGCAGGTGAAGACCCCTTCCGTCACCTTCACCCGATGTTTACGATCTCGGCTGCGCAGCACATAGGCTTCGATCAGCAGGGTGATCGAGGTGCGCCCGACCTTGACGACATCGGCATAAACGCACAGCACGTCGCCGACCCGCACCGGACGGTGGAATTCCATGCCCTGCACGGCCACCGTCGCCACCCGTCCCCGGGCATGCCATGCGGCGGAGATACCGGCGGCGAGGTCCATCTGCGACAACAACCAGCCGCCGAAAACATCGCCGCTGGGGTTGGTGTCGGCTGGCATGGCCAACGTGCGGATCGCAGGCTTGCCCTTGGGATCCGGGTCGCCCGGTGCCGTGATGATCAAATCGGGGTCCAACTGATCAATGGATGCAGTCATGAACTTATCCCTCTCCACATAGAAGTTTTACCATTTGCACGGTCATATCAGCTCCCTTTCCTTGAACTGCGAACGTAAAAACCAATCCGTTCCGGTAGCCATTGGCGGGTGTGCGCTAAATGACTTTTCCCGGGTTCAAAATGCCTTTGGGGTCGAATGCAAGCTTGATATTCCTCATCAACCTGGCGCCCTCTTCCCCCAGTGATTCTGCCAAATAGAGTTTCTTTGCAAACCCGATACCGTGTTCGCCGGATACCTTGCCCTTGAATTCCTTGCCCTTATCGTACATATGCTGAAAAACTTGATGTAGTTTTTCCTTCCACTCATTTTCTGCAAGCGCGTCCCTGAGGGCATACAAGTGCAGGTTCCCGTCTCCGGCATGGCCGAATCCCATTATACGGATATCGATCTTGTCATGGAGCGTGTCCACGTATTTGACGAACTTGGCGACCTCACTACGCGGAACCACCACATCGCATTCGTCCATTTCGGTGGTCGAGGCATGGATCGCCTCCAGAAAGACCCCCCGGGTCGACCATATGGCCTCCTGACGCTCCTGGGTGTCGGAAATGAATACGTCCAGGGCACCGGCATCCAGGCAGATAAAGGCTACATATTCATAAATTGTCTCAATTTCCTGTTTGCTGTTGCCGTCAAAAGAGAGCAGCAGGTAGGCATCGGCCGAATCGTCCGGAAATTTTCGGCCCAGATAATCTTCCGCGGCTTTGATGACGTCTTTTTCCATATATTCGATGGCCGTGGGGATCGCCTTTGATTTGATAATCTTGGGCACGGTGTCGATAGCTATGTCCAGGTTGGGAAACGGCACGAGCAGGCTGATCATTTTCTTCGGCTTGGGAATCAGCTTTAAAATCGCCTTGGTGACGATTCCCAGAGTCCCCTCAGACCCGATCATTAGGTGCAGCAAGCTGTAGCCGGAGCTGTCCTTGACGGTCTTGCCGCCCATCTCCATGATATCCCCGTTGGGCAGCACGACTTCAAGACCCCTGACAAACTCCCGGGTCACACCATATTTTACGGCCCGCATCCCGCCGGCATTGGTGCTGATATTTCCGCCGATGGTGGCTGTTTTTTCACCGGGATCCGGCGGGTAAAACAGGTCGTGTTCCTCCACCAGTTTGGTAACCTCCATGAGCATGACACCCGGCTCCACCGTGAGCGTCAAATTGTCTTCATCCAGTTCAAGGATTCTATTCATCTTACAAAGGTTGATCATGATGCCCCCGTGAACGGCCACAGCCCCGCCCACCAGGCCGGTCCCCGCCCCCCTGGGTGTAACGGGAATGTTCTTTTCGTAAGCATATTTCATGATCTTAGAAACCTCTGCGCTACCGACAGCTTCCACCAACACTTCGGGAAATTTTTTCATGCCGGAAAGTTCGTCATGACTGAAATCTTCATTGATTTCATCACCTGCCAAAACCCGGTCTTTTTCGCAGACCGAAATTAAGAATTCGATATCTGCATTATCAACGGCTTTATGACTCATCGTTTTTTCCTCCTGGCAATCTGCTATCGAATCAGCCGACTGGTTATATTTTGCACTCGACACTGCTCTCATAGCCCTCGTATGCGGCTATTTTATCGATCAGCTTGGGAACGACCTCATAGATATCACCCACTATGGCATAATCAGCGACCTCGAACACAGGGGCCTTTTCATCCGTATTGATGGCGACGATACAATCGGAATTGTTCATGCCTGCCACCCATTGAATAGCACCGGAAATACCGCAGCTGATGATAAGCTTCGGTTTTACGGTCCGACCGGAAAGACCGATCTGATTCCTGGCATCCACCCAGCCGGCCTCGATCAACGGCCGCGTAGTCCCGATCTTGGCGCCGAGAAGCTTCGCCAGATCATAGATCATGGCCATGTCCTCTTCCTTTTGAACACCTCGACCGGCAGCAACGATCACTTCAGCCTCTTCGATCGTCTCCACTTTCTCCTTGCGTTTGACCTCCAACACCTTGATTTTGGAGGCCAGCTTGCGTTTGGCAATTTCGCAGGGTGTAATTTTGCCTTCGGGTTTATCCAGACATTCAGGCGCCGAAAATATTTTATACCGAACCGTGGCAAACTGTGGTCGGTGATTGGGTGTATAGATATGGGCCATGATGTTACCGCCGAAGGCGGGCCGGATTTGATCCAGATCGGTGTTCTCCTGGACATCGAGAATGGTGCAGTCCGCGGTCAGCCCCGTCCGGAATCTCGCTGCCACCCTGGGCGCCAGCGAGCGCCCCACGGTAGTTCCGCCGATGAGCATAATGGACGGTTCCAGTTTATCCAGGAAGTCTTCCAGCACCGCAGCGTACGGCTCGATCCTGAAATGCGCCAGTTCCTCTTGGTCGTAAAGGAACACCTCGTCTACGCCATAACGAAGGAGGTCCGCGGCGCGCTCCTTGATATTGTGCCCCATGAAAACGCAGTAGACGGGATGATCGATTTTCGCGGCCATCTCTCTGGCCTTGCCGATGAGTTCGTAGGTAACCGGGTGGATTTCACCGTCTCCGTGATCGACATAGACGGCAATTCCTCTCCAAAGACTCTTGTCAATGGCTACGACGGCTTCCTCAACAAATTCGAATACCCCCTCCGGGCCGTTCTTGACGCACAGTTTGCAGACCTTGCAGCTTTCGTTTATTACGAGTTCCTTTTTAACTGCATAATACCCTTTGGTATCGGCACCGGCGCCGCTGACGGCGCGTTCAACGACTTCAATGGAATCAAAGGGACAAAGCTCAATCAACTCTTCATGATTATCGATCTTTTCTTGATGAACGGCTATTTTTCCCATCACAGTCCTCCTACACAAATTTGCCTTCGACCAGTTTGTCAAACAACTTATCGGCCAGTTCATCCCCGCTTCCGGTCCACATTTCACTGTCCGCTTTGGCCTCCGGCGGAAAAATCTTCAGTACCTGTGTCGGGGAGCCGTTCAAACCGTATTTTTTCTCATCTTTGTCTCTGAAGTCCTTCAGCCGGAACACCGGGATTTCCTTGTCTTTGGTCTCCATCTTCAGCTTGAAAGACGGCAGGCGCGGCTCGAAGATCCCCTTTTCCACGGTAATTAGGCAAGGGAATTCGATTTCAACGGTCTGGACCGTATTGGGCAGATCCATATCCACCACGATGCAGTCTTCTTTCACTTCCACCAGTTTGATGACGTTGGTCACATGGGGGATATTGAGAAACTCCGCCAACTCGGGTCCCACCTGGGCGGTGTCTCCGTCTGTGGTCTGTTTGCCGCAAACAATCAGGTCGGGCATTCCCATCTTTTTTACGCCCTGGGAGATGGTGAACGAGGTGGCCAGAACATCCGCTCCGGCAAACTTGCTGTCCGATAACAGGGCTCCTTCGGCGACCCCCATCATATAGGCCTCCCTGATGACTTCTTTGGCCTGGGGCGGCCCCATGCTGATCACGCTGAGTTTGGCCTTGTTTTCATCCTTGATGCGCAGGGCCGTTTCAAGGGCGTACAGATCATATGGGTTCATTTTCGAATCGATGCCGCTTCTTTTCAGCACACCTGTCTTTTCATCGACTTCGACTTCAGTGGTTCCCGGCACCTGCTTAATGCATACGAGTATTTCCATATATCCCTCCATATTGCCAACCTGCCAGTAAGATTGATTTTTTCTGCATCACCCAACGAAGGCAGCCCGTCTACTGCTATTGAATTGATAAAAACTCGCTTTTTGAGATCGGGCAGATTGAAATTTTATCACTGTGAATAGAAATCATGCAAACCGCAATATATGGTGGCATCCATTTTGCTGTAACAGTGAAGAAATCAATAGCAGAGGAATCCGGCGTTGTCAAGCCGCAGACG
>DCWS01000062.1 GCA_002328165.1 Desulfobacteraceae bacterium UBA2156
AACTTAGATTGAACTTGAATAAAACTCTTTGGGTAAAGAAAACAGGGATCGCCTTTACGACCGGCGATTCGGACGAGATTGCCTATGGCCTACAATATGTACCTTAGAAAAACGGCTCAACAAAAACCGAGAGATTGCCACCACAGACATCTCCGCCCTTTACATTCAGGTCAACCGTCAAATCAATGTCGAGAATTTCCGGTTTTTTATCCTTGAGAAGGCACCGAATGGCCGCACTTTGAAGCTGTCTTTCCCCACACCCCCCGCCGATTGAGCCATAGGTTGTCCCATCAAGACAGATAAGCATCTTTGCACCAATCTCCCGTGGGGTGGATCCGGCGGTGCGGATAATGGTGGCAAGACATGAAGCGATACCATTTTGTTGAAGATCTACGAGTTGATTAAATATTTCCCCATCGTTCATCAGTTTCTCCCTATATGCCGATGACACTCCTTAGTTTTTTTGCCTGCACACTGGTTTTTCGACGAACACAGACAAGTTCAGCTGTAATTGAAAGCGCGATTTCCTCAGGCGATTCCGCTCCAATCGGTAATCCAATCGGGGTAAAAACATCCTTAAGCCGATCAGAAGGAATTCCCTGATTGGAAAGCATTTCAAGAACAAAACCCACCCTTCGGCGACTGCCGATAAGCCCGACATAGGCTGTTTTTCGGGGAAGAATTTCCGATAGACATTCCGTATCATATTCATGTCCCCGGGTGATGATGACCACAAATGAAGATGTATTAATATTCGTATTTTGAAGAGCCACAACAAAGTCATCGGTAATGACCTCACACCCCTCAAAACGGGATGGGTCGGCGAAATTCGAACGATCGTCAATTACGGTAACGGAAAAATCGACTTTGCGGGCAAATTGGGCAAGCGGTTTGGCAATATGTCCTGCTCCGCAAATGACCAATTTAGCCTTTTGAGCAACGATATCGAAAAAAACACTTAGGCCTTGTACAATATCGATTGTCTGTTTTTTCTGTGTTTTCAAAGCCTGAATCGCATATTTGTTTATAAGCCCGTCCAATCGATTGTTTCCCGTACCACCTTCGACGGAACCGTCACCCAAAACAATGGTTTTGTTTCCCGGCATGATGTCCTTAACAGACGAAGAAATAACCGTTGCCAGGCAGAATGTCCGGGAAGTTTCAAGAAGATCGGTCATGCGCGAAATCATATTCATAATCGACTCTCTTTAATTGGTGATTTGAAGGAAACAGTTTGGTAATCTCAGCCAAAAAATTTTCTGGGCCTGCATGAAAAATAACTATAAAATTGAATCTCTTTTTATTTGATTTAACATTATACACTTCTCTGTTTTGTTTGTAAAATAGATTCCAAGCCAGTATTTTTAGCCCCTGGCTTTGGGAAAGCAGAAACCCACCGGTCACCACTCCTGCCCGAGTGTATGCTTTGCGCATTTCATGCCCATTGTGGTTTTCATTGCTTTGTGGTAGATAAGCCTGGATAAAACAGCATCACAACTTCTTAACATAACCAATGGATAGGGTAATATGGAAGGTCAGGCATTATATGATGTGGTTATTTTCGGTACCGGTCCGGCAGGGCTCCAGGCAGCCATTCACGCTGCACGCGCCAAGGTCCGCGTCCTGGTGATGGGGAGGAAGCACAAATCGAGCTTGTATAGAGCCCACGTCGAAAATTACTGTTGTTTGGGTGAAACATCGGGAGAATCGCTTCTTTTGCAAGGTATGGAGCAGGCATCGAATTCAGGCGCTGATTTTCTCCATGAAGATGTTATCAAAACTGCATACGAAGGCGACCTTTTCAATTTTCTGACCGAAAGCGACCAGACGATCAAAGCTAGAACCCTTATCCTTGCAATGGGGGTGACGCGCAACCGTTTGGGCGTCCCAGGAGAGAAGGAATTTTTTGGAAAAGGGGTGAGTTACTGTGTGGACTGTGATGCGAACTTCTACAAGAATGAAACGGTTGCTATTGTCGGAAATGAATCGGCAGCTGTTTCAGGTGCGCTAACGCTTCTATTTTATACCAAAAACGTCCACCTTGTTTCAGATCGACTTCAAGTTTCAAACCACCTTGAGCATCAGGTTAAAGAGTCGGCTGTTCAGGTCCATTTGGGACGTAAGGTCAAAGAAATTATCGGTCGTGATTCGGTAGAAGGCGTGGTGATGGACAACGATGAAACTTTAAACGTCAATGGTGTATTCATAGAAACCGGCGCAAAGGGTGCGGTTGAACTGGCGAGTAGCATTGGCGTTGCCTTGGATGATGAAAAATTTCAATTTATTGTGACGGACAAACAGCAACAGACCAATGTGGCGGGCATCTATGCGGCAGGTGATATCTGCGGGCCACCATGGCAGGTGGCCAAGGCGGTTGGGGAAGGTTGTATCGCCGGGCTTTCCGCTGCCAAACATGCTAAAAAAATGAGATGAGAGGCAGATGGCATTCGCATGCAGGATTCTTCAAATGGCCGATCGACATAAAAAGATTCAGGAGGCAACATAATGATTTCAAAAACACCGACGCGGAAAGAGGCCTTTGATCTTCTTTTAAAATACAACCAGAATGAGAGTCTCATCAAACACGCCCTGGCAGTGGAAGGCGTCATGCGCTATTTTGCCAGAACACGTGGGGAAGATGAAGAAAAATGGGGGATTATTGGACTGATCCACGATCTTGATTATGAGCAGTTTCCGGAGAGACATTGTAAAAAAACCAAGGAAGTACTCTGGGAGCAGAACTGGCCTGAGGACTATATCCGGGCTGCCATAAGCCACGGATGGGGGATTTGTATCGATGTACAACCGGAGACCGACCTGGAGAAAATACTTTATGCTGTGGACGAGCTCACTGGCCTGGTGGTGACAACCGCCTTGGTTCGACCCTCAAAAAGTGTCATGGATTTAAAGGCCAAATCTGTAAAAAAGAAGTGGAAAGACAAAAGATTCGCAGCAGGTGTGAATAGATCGATCATCGAAAAAGGCGTTCAGATGCTTGATATGGAGTTGCAGGATCTGATAACCGGTACCATTATGGGTATGCGAGAGATCGCAGAGGATATAGGATTGGCGTGAAACAAAAAAAAGTTGAAGAACCGGTCATCCGGTACGGCTATAGTCCGGGTGCAATCGGCCGAATTACCGAATTACATGCCAGATACTATCATCAACATTGGGAGTTCGGTCTCTTTTTTGAATCTAAGGTTGCATCTGAGCTGGTAGAGTTTTTAGGCCGATTCGAGGAGAACCGAGATGGCCTATGGACCGCAGTTGCAAACAAACAGATTGTCGGTGCCATAGCCATTGACGGGATCCATGTAGACGCGGGAAAAGCTCATCTGCGGTGGTTTATTCTGGCGCCGGAGTGTCAAAACTTCGGTACCGGTAACCGGCTCTTGGGACAAGCGATCGATTTTTGCAGAAAAGCGAAATTTGATCGCATCTATCTTTGGACATTCTCAGGCCTTGACGCTGCGCGACATCTCTATGAAAAATATCATTTCCGTCTTGTGGCGAAACAGGCGGGGAGTCAATGGGGAAAGCGTGTGACCGAGCAAAAATTTGAAGTTGATCTTTGAACCAAGCTTTCAGTCGATGAACAGGGATTACAAATAGGGACGAAACTTGGTATTGATCACCTGAAACAGCTCCTTTCCGATAGAAATCCCTGTATCAATAAACTGGGGGCCATATTTTTTCCCCGTATCGGTTCGGAATGTCTGTTTGATTTTGACCAGCCCCTCCATCCCCTGGGGGTAGTGGGCGATAAATTTGGAGATCGGAGTTTTGAAAAATGATACCATATCCCAGATGGTATCTGTAAAATTGTCAGGCCCCCAACGAAATTTATCGCCGTCATAAAGGCAGTTTGAAACAAGCGAATCCTCTTTTAAATCCGATCCTTCATTGTATTTAAACGCTTCATGGTTGCGGATGGCCTGACAGATCATCGCCACCTCTTCGGGTAAGAAGCGGTAGCCTTTCAGAACCTGTTCTGCATAATCCGCCCCTTTTAGAGCATGATTTTTTTGTTTACGTTTGATGTCGTGAAGGAGGCCGGCAGACTGGACTTTGAGTAGTTCTCGTTCTGTAAAATCTCTGGAATATCCGGCATTTTTGCTTTCGACGATCACGACAGTTCCAGCATCTAGGGAGACTTTTATCGCATGCTCTAAGCCATGACCGAAGTCGTCCTCCAAATGCTCTGAAACAAATACCCGCAATTCGGAAATTATCGAATCTGTGTCAAAAAATTGCCTGGATATTTGATTGGCCCAGGAAAGGTCGTGGTAAAAGCTGGGGGCTGAAAAACGCGAAGCGATCTCATGGGCACATTTGCGAATGCGAATGTATATCGGTTCCATAATTGATAGGGTTTTGGTTTGCTGACAAAAAGAGAAGGGCCGGTCATTTCGTCATTTAAATTTTAATACCACGCGATGAATTCTTAAGCAAGGATTTTGAGTAGAACAGGTGCTGGAAGAACTGCGATGTCCCCGTGGATTTGGGGTGTGAAATTTGGGTCATTTTTAAAAGATCTAACGGATAATACACTTATCGACCCAAGGTTCTGCAATCGATTTTAAATAATTGAGTTTTTGGTCGTTATATCCGATTTCATTGTTCTGAAAAAATTCAGGGTGGAGCATCACTGCGGGATGAAATCTTTGCAAAGCATATAGCATTGAACCTTTTATGTATTGGGCAATGCGCTCAACCACGCTTTCGTTTACAAACGGTCTTATGCAGGTTGTCCTGAACTCGTAATTTATTGCTGATGCCATAATGATCCGGATGCTCGAAAAAATGTCGTCCGGTTCGATCTCGTTTTTGATCACCGGGGAATAATCAAACGGATCTGTTTTGATGTCCATGGCAATATAATCCACAAAGCCCTCTTTCAAGAGATGCCGGATAACTTCAGGCCGGCTGCCGTTTGTATCGACTTTTACTGAATAACCGAGCTGTTTGACCTTTTCGCAAATAGAGAGAAGATCGTCCTGGATGGTCGGTTCTCCACCTGAAAAAACCACCCCGTCTAACAAACCCCTCCGGCTTGCAAGGAAACTGAAAATATGCTCTTCGCTCAAGAAGCTTTTGTTTTGCGGTTCTCCTTTTGACAGTTCCGGATTATGACAATAGGGACAGTCAAAATTGCACCCTGAAAAGAAGAGGACACAACTCACCTTTCCTGGAAAATCTATCAATGAATTTTTCTGTAATCCCCCGATAACCATAGCACAAAAAAGAGTAAAACGTCCTGCACTTTGAAATAGAAAAAAAAGTTATGCCACTTGGAAGGTTTTTTTCGCGCCGAATTCAGTTTTCTTTCTGCCATTCCCTTTTCTGATCGGTTTGCGGTCCTCGATAACGCCTGAATAAACTTCAGTCTCCTGGCTACAGGTGTAACACTTTTTCTGTTCTCCCTTGATGTAACCGTGGGATGGGCAAACACTGAACGTCGGTGTAAGTGTGAAATAAGGGAGGCGAAAATTCATGGCGATCTTTTGAATGAGGCCTTTAATCGCCTCGAGATCATTGACCTGTTCCCCAAGAAACACATGAAGGACGGTTCCACCGGTGTACTTTGTCTGCAGCGTGTCTTGGAGCATCAACGTTTCAAATACATCGTCGGTATAATTGACCGGAAGATGTGTGGAGTTCGTGTAATACGGGGCAGCTCCGTGTTGATAAGCATCTTCATTTGCACAGATAATATCAGGGAATTGTTTTTTATCGATCATCGATAGTCGATAAGATGTTCCTTCTGCAGGCGTTGCCTCCAGATTGAAAATATCTCCGGTTTCCTGCTGAATTTCTGATATAATGCCACGAATAAAATCCATCACCTCAAGAGAAAACTTCTGTCCGGTTTCTGTAGCAATATCTTCACCCAAGAAGTTTAAGCATGCTTCATTCATGCCGATGATGCCGATGGTGGAAAAGTGGTTCTTCCAATAATCACCCGCAAGCTGTTTGACCTCCTGCAAATAAAATTTAGAGTAGGGATATAGGTTTCGTTCGGTAAATTGTTCGAGAACCTTTCGTTTAATGGAGAGACTCTTTACCGCCAAAACGACTTTTTCTTTGATGCCGTTAAAAAAATCTTCATTATTTTGAGCCAGGTATGCGATCCGCGGCAGGTTAATGGTTACAACGCCAATCGATCCGGTCAGCGGATTTGCTCCAAAAAGGCCTCCCCCTCGTTTTAGCAGTTCCCGGTTGTCTAGGCGAAGACGGCAACACATCGATCTTGCATCCTCCGGAGACATATCCGAATTTACAAAATTGGAAAAATAGGGAATGCCGTATTTTCCGGTCATCTTCCAAATCGCCTCAAAATTCGGGTTTTCCCAGTCAAAGTCGGTTGTTATGTTATAGGTCGGTATGGGAAACGTAAAGACCCTTCCTTTGGCATCACCTTCCATCATTACCTCGGCAAAGGCGGTGTTTATCATATTCATTTCCGGCTGGAGATCAGCGTATGTCTCATGACATGCCTTGCCACCGATGATCACAGGGTGATCTTTCAGTATAGATGGAACACAAAGATCGAGGGTGATATTGGTAAATGGGGTCTGAAAACCTACCCGTGTGGGTATATTTATGTTAAAAACGAATTCTTGTATCGCTTGTTTGACATCTGTGTAATCGAGTTTATCAAAACGTACAAAGGGGGCGAGAAGCGTGTCAAAATTGGAAATCGCCTGGGCGCCCGCAGCCTCACCCTGCAGTGTATAGAAAAAATTGACGATTTGACCCAGGGCTGATCGAAGATGCTTGGGAGGGGCACTCTCCACTTTTCCCTCTACGCCTTTAAATCCTTTCAAAAGAAGGTCTTTCAGATCCCAGCCCACACAGTAGACGGAAAGGAGGCTGAGATCATGGATGTGGAAATCGCCCTTCGTGTGAGCGTCTCTGATTTCGCGGGGATATATACTGTTCAGCCAATATTCTGCGGTGATATCCGAGGAGATGTAATTGTTGAGTCCCTGGAGGGAATAGCACATATTACTGTTTTCCTTGATTTTCCAATCCAGCTTCTGGATATAATGCTCGACAAGGTCAACGTTGGCTTTGGTCGTTATACGTCTGATTTGAGCATGCTGTTCCCGGTATAAAATGTACGCCTTCGCGGTCTTGAAATATGGGGAATCGAGAAGTACCCTTTCCACAATATCTTGGAATTCTTCCACTTCAGGAAGAGGATCGAGGTGCATTTCATGGGCCAGGGTGAGAACCATGAGGGTTAGTTTTTTAGCCTCCTTTTCTCCGAATTCTTCGGTTGCCTTTCCGGCTTTTGTGATTGCCTCTGTGATTTTTTGCGAGTTGAAAGCAACAACTTTACCGTCTCGCTTTTTGATATCTTCAAACACGGATGCCCCCTGTCTATATTTGGTCCACCTGACCAAAATTGCAAATGGATTATAAAATTGACAGAATTCCTTTATGCAGGAAAATGCCATGCAACTTGTCGAAACAGAGTGAATATTCCATCCATTCAGGGTTGCATGACGCCTCAATCCAAAGATGTATCATCATGGTAAATAAATATCTGTATATCAATATCTTGTTGTCTGTCAAGAAAAAATATCTATATGTTGGGGAATAAAATAAAACAATAGGAAATTACAGCTTTCTTCCCTTGCTTTTATTTGGATAAATCGATAAAATTCAATGTATTTCTACTATTAAAAAACGTCCGCTATGCATACGGTTTCATGATGCGACTTGATGAAAAACCAATATTTAGAAAAATTATCTTTCCTTGGTATGACTCCAAAACCGCCTGTCTCCTTTTGCTCCTATTTATGGTGCTTGTCTTTTTATTTGGGATTGTGGGTCTATCTGTTTCAAGTGAGATTGTTGAATATAATGGCTTTATTTGGGTGCCGATCCTGCTTCTTCTGCTGAGCGGCTGGGTGATCGTTTCTACGATGATTCGGCTGATTAAACGGTTTCCGAGTTAGTGTCCATCAATAAATGGCCCTTTTGCCCAGCTTGGCGTTCGTAGTGACCGTTTTGAAAGCGGTGTCTGTTCGGCCTATGCCGAATGCGATGCTTCTCTTGATTGGAGGTGTGAAACTTGAGTCAAATATCAAGGGCCGGATAGAGCAGTTCGATGAAGTAGTGCAGGATTCTGGCCGTGGCTCCCCAAATAACGACATCCTCATGCGGATATAAAAGGGTCGGTGTATCCGGCAGATGACCATGAAAGTTATCCTCTTTATGGGTGCGGACAAGTTTTTTAAACGGAACTTCGAAGACTCTTTGGATTTCTTCCGAATCAAACGCCAGCGGTCCCTTACCATTCCATATTCCCACAAAGACCTCTATGTCTTTATTGTTGATGGTTTGAAAATGTCCCATGGAACCGATAAAATCAATCTGATTCCTTGGAATATTCACTTCTTCTTCAAGTTCTCGATAGGCGGCATCCATTGGGCTGGCATCGGCTTTGTCAACATGCCCTCCGGGGAGAGCCACCTGGTTTCGCCATGGATATCCCTCATTGTCGGATTTTTGAATGGCAAGCAGACAGGGCTCTTTTCTAAAAAAGAGGAGAAGAAAAACACTAGTTAGTTGATACGAAACGTCACCAGGGGCTTTTCGGTGGGTTGTATTCCGGATGATTTGTTTTAGATAAGCAGAATCGATGTCTAAATCGATGAAATTTTCCATGGTTCAAGAATGATCCTCATTTGATAGGTAACCCACCCGCAGATGGCTACTCAAGTTTCGCACCCTATACTCACGAAAACTCCCCATCTCCCTATGCCGGGTGTGACATCACGGTGGATTAGGGTGCGAATGGTAACACAAATGCCGGGTAGTGTATAATATTTTGTGT
>DCWS01000039.1:0-71648 GCA_002328165.1 Desulfobacteraceae bacterium UBA2156
AAAATTTATATCAAGAGCCGGCGGCTTAAAATAAAGATCCAGAAGCTTCTTCTGCAGGAAAACGTTGAAAGCGGATTGGCGGAAATAGGCTGCATACCAGCCAGAAAGGCTATCAACCCGCTTTCTCCATTTCTGTGCAGCCTCGATGAATTGCTGAAATGGCGGCCGGTGATGGCTATGGGCAAAGTCGTCAAACGGTTGGCCGATGAGGACATCGAGTCTGCCTGGGTCATCATGCGGCGGTATATGTTGCACCTCAACGATGGATCCGGTGGTATCGGCTGGGGATGTCCCGAAGCCGTGGGAGAAATCATGGCTAGAAATGAAAATCTGGCGCAGGAGTTCTGGTGTATTCTGATTTCCTATACTCGATCCGGCGGGAACTTTCTTGAACATAAAATCCTTCAACGAGGGGTTCTATGGGGGGTGGATCGACTCGCCCATGCGCGGCCGCAGCTTTTAAGGGATTCCACCGACTACCTGCATCCTTTCATGCAGGCCGATGATCCATATCTGCGCGGACTGGCAACTTAGGGCGCCGGTGCAATACGCAATAAAAAAACAGAGCTCATACTTAACCAGCTAAAGGAAGACCACGGCAAGTTAAACGTTTTCTTCGAAGGGCATCTAAAGAAATGTTCGGTCGCTGAACTGTCTGTAAAAGCATTGGCGAGATCATAAAACTCTCACCTGCAGCCAGTATATGACCAAATGCGTCTGATTGATTTAATTGCCCTCTAATTTCCAGCTTAGGACCATTTGCTTCTCGTCATCACTATTTATCAGTCCAGGAATTGCCCGGTATTAATTTATGTGATCTGAAACGACTGCATAGACCCGTCGCGTACGCCCCGCCGACCCAAGTGTTCCCGACATAGGGCGAACATCCTGCGCCTTCAGCCGATGAAGGCGATATGGAACTTCACGCCCACCCGTCTGACGGCTCCCCCGAGCGTCCTGGTTCGTGGCGAGCATATTTCAATTGAGATTGTCTGCAATCACCCATCACCTCAAAGACTTGACAAATCTTTTTCGATCAATATAGGATAGATTGTTTGAAATGTGAGAAAAATCTCAACACAATTTATTATTTTCGTTTAGGTCGCTCCAAAAAAACAAGTTTTTATCTGTTATATGATACAAAGTGCCCACAGACTCCATAAACGCTTCGACATCGGCATAACCATGTAACGGCTGATTGGAGATAGCCAACCCATCGAACGGATCGTCCGCATAGACATCCCACGGATGGTAAGGCAAAACGGCAAGGGCAGATAACGAGAACCTTCAAAAACAAGGATTCGGCCTATTCAAGAGTTGCGATATTAAATAAGGAAAGTTGGGTGGTGCTGTCGGGGTGCTACCCTGCTCCAAAGAAGGTTGTTCTTGATGGAATACAGGAACCCGGTGCAGAAAGTCCCCTGCCGACGGAGAATTGTGTTTTCGAAAACTTGTCCTCGAACGGTTGATGCGATATTACCGCTTTCTGTCCGAATCGTCGGCCATAAACCCGGCCCCGACCGTCACCAGCGCCCGGATCGCCGAAGCTCTCGACATCGACGCCACGCAGGTCCGAAAGGATTCTGCCGCCATCGGGCTTAAGGAAATGGGCAGAGTGGACTTTGGGACCCACGGGCTGAATATTGTGGCGGCCTTCGACAACGACAAGAACAAACGAGCGTCCTGGTTCGTGACGAGCATATTTCAATAGGATTATCTGAAATCACCCATCACCTCAAGGAGTAAGCGTGGTCGTTGGGGGCAAAGGAACGGTGCGTCGGTGTCTGGTTGAAAAACGTGATAAAAATCCTAAAATATGTATGGAAAGCGGGGAAAAGACGATTAGCCAGTAATAAATGTTCACCGTTCTCTAAAACCTCAAACCTATCAGCAGGGAGGAAGAAACATGCCAAGTTTTGTGATTCTGGACAAATGTGACGGGTGCAAGGCACTCGACACGACAGCCTGCCAACACATTTGCCCGAACGATCTCATGGTCCTAGACAAAGAAACGATGAAGGCCCGCAACCAGGATCCCCAGATGTGCTGGGAGTGTTTCAACTGCGTCAAGATCTGCCCGACACAGGCGGTAGAGGTCCGCGGATATCAGGACTTCGTGCCGATGGGCGCGAGCGTGACGCCCATGCGCAGTACCGAGGACATCATGTGGACCGTCCAGTTTCGAGACAAAAACATCCGGCCGAAGCGCTTCAAATTCCCGATCCGCAGAGGCGTCGAAGAGGGCAAGGCTCAGCCTTTTGGTCATTACGAAACGGGCGATGAAGACCTGAAGAGCCCGACGTTGATGTGTGAGCCCGCCAGCTTGAACACCGAGAGGGGCCCGGTGAAGATGGACAAGGTCCCGACGCTGTAATCGGGATGGATTGCCGTCATGGATCTGTCTTTTACGGCAAACGAACTGATCAACTACAAAATAGAGAGGTAAGGGAAAATGGATAATTTCGAAACGATTACTGTGGAGACCGACCTGCTGATTTGTGGCGGCGGGATGTCCGCCTGCGGCGCGGCAGTGGAAGCGTCTTACTGGGCAAACAAGCACGGCTTGAAGGTCGCCCTGGTCGATAAAGGAGCCATGGATCGATCGGGCGCGGTCGCGATGGGCCTTTCGGCCATCAACATGTATGTGGATCTCAATAGCGGCAACAACACACTAAAGGACTATTGTGATTACGTCCGCAACGATCTCATGGGAATCACACGCGAAGATCAGGTGAGCAACATCGCGCGCCATGTCGACGGCTCGGTGCACCTTTTCGAGAAGTGGGGTCTCCCGATCTGGACGGACGAGGAGGGAAACTACGTCCACGAGGGTCGGTGGCAGCTGATGATCAACGGCGAATCATATAAGGTCATCGTCGCCGAAGCTGCCAAGAACGCCATGGTGGAGACCGGCGGCGAGATCTACGAGCACGTCTACCTGTCACATCCTCTAATGGACGGCGACAAGTGCGTAGGCGCGATCGGGTTCAGCCTCAGGGAAAACAAAGTATACGTGTTCAAGGCCAAGGCCGTGTTCGTCGGCATGGGCGGCGCAGTGCACGTCTTCAAGCCGCGCTCGACGGGTGAAGGCTTCGGCCGCTCCTGGTATCCGCCCTTCAACTCGGGCGCGAGCGCCTTTTTCACCATTTACGCCGGCGCCGAGATGACCTGCCAGGAAGTCCGGTTTATCCCGGTCCGTTTCAAGGACGCCTACGGTCCGGTCGGCGCATGGTTCCTGCTCTTCAAAGCGATTGCGACCAACGCCCAGGGCGGCGACTACATGCAGGAGAACGCTGCGGAGCTCGACAAGTGGGAGCCCTACAGCAGGATTAAGCCTTGTCCCGCCAACCTGCGGAACTGGCTCATGATGCTCGATGTCATGGACGGTAAGAGCCCAATCTACATGCAGACCGCCGAGGCGATCCAGCGAATCGCAGAGCAGGCGCCCGATGAGAAATCGGCGAAGAGAAAGCTCAAGGAGCTCGAGGCGGAAGCGTGGGAGGATTTCCTCGACATGACGATCGCCCAAGCCATTCTCTGGGCTGCGACGAACGTCCAGCCCGACAAAAAGGCTTCCGAAATTATGGCCTGTGACCCCTACTTCATCGGATCCCACTCCGGCGCGTCCGGCGCATGGGTCTCCGGTCCCGAGGACCTTCAGAACGATCAGACCAAGGACGAGTACTTCTGGGGTTACGCGCAGATGACGACTATCAAGGGCATGTTTGCCGCCGGAGACGCCTCCGGCGCGTCGAGCCACAAGTTCTCCTCCGGCTCCCACGCCGAGGGCCGCATCGCCGCCAAGTCCGCCATCAATTACATCATGGACAACAACGAAACTCCCAACGTCGATCAGGCGCAGGTAGACGCCCTGAAGGTCGAGATCCTGAAGCCCCTTGTCACCTTCGATGAGCACAAGGGATACACGGTCGATCCGGACATCAACCCGAACTACATCCGCCCGAAGCAGTTCATGTACCGTCTCCAAAAGATCATGGACGAGTATGCGGGCGGCGTTTCGAGTCAGTTCATGACAAGCGACAAACTCCTCGAGAAGGGCATTGAACTCTTGACCTACCTGAGGGAAGACGTCCCTAATCTCGCGGCGACGAACCTGCATGAGCTGATGCGTTGCTGGGAGAACGTCCACCGCATGCACCAGGCGGAAGCCCACGTGCAGTCCATCCTGTTCCGCGATGAAACGCGATGGCCGGGCTACTACTTCCGGACCGACAAGCCGAACATCGACAACGAGAACTGGCTTGCCTTCTGCAACTGCAAGTACAACAAGGACACGAATGAGTGGGAGATGATCAAGAGGCCTGTCAAGTATCTCACGCAGTAAACGAAAGCACAGAGGATATTCGGGCGCTGCCTTGGCGGCGCCCGAATATCAGCTTTTTTTCAATGCCTCTTGCTGTTCATTATAACTGAAGAATTCTTCTTTTATACAGGTGTGCCCGCGGGACGAAAAGTTCGAGGGACCGTGGACCGAAAAACCGTTGATCAACCGAAAAGATCAATGACAGATATTCAGCGAATCTGCCCCCATTGTCAATCCTGCCTTAAGAAGTGGCTTGTGCCGGAGAAGTCAAGCTGGGACGCGGAATGTTTTTTCGTCTGCTTCAACGATGACTGCCCCTACTACGTGAAAGGATGGGGCTGGATGAGGGAGCAGTACAATCAGAACGCCTCATACCGATACATGGTCAATCCCACTACCGGCGGCGCATCGATGATTCCGGTCTGGTCCGACACCGCGACGCGGGAGATGATCGTTGAAGCACCTGAAGGAGATGACACGTGAGCGATGAGAATCACACCACTGATCCACGTGAGCAATTGAAAGACAAGATCCTTGCGGACTATCCGCGTCTGGGCTCGGAGGACAAGTTCACCTTCGCCTGTCATCCCGACGTCCCCTGTTTCAACCGATGCTGCAACGATGTGAACATTTTCCTCTCTCCCTACGATGTTCTGCGCATGAAAAAGTGTCTCGGTATGGCATCGAGCGACTTTCTCAACACATATGCGCTTTTGCCGGTCCAGAAGGACATGAAGACGCCTGTCGTCGTGCTTCGGATGAACGACGATGAGTCGAAGGTCTGTCCTTTTCTGACCGACGAGGGATGCGGAATCTACTCGGACCGTCCCTGGCCCTGCCGGATGTATCCGCTGGGACTGGCGGCGCAGAAGGACACCCCTGACGGCTGGCGCGGGGACCGGTTTTACTTCCTCCTCCAAGAAGAGGTGTGCCGGGGATTCGAGGAACCAAAGGAGTGGACGGTCGGCGAGTGGATCGAAAATCAGGGGATCGACGAATACGATAAGTGGGGCGAAGGATTCAAGGAGTTGACGATTCACAGGTTTTTTGAAGAGGGGGGCGTCCTCACCCCCGAGAAGATGCACATGTTCTTCACGGCGTGCTATGATCTGGATAAGTTCCGTGGGTTTGTTTTCGAGAGCACGCTTCTGCAGCGGTTTGAGGTGGACGAGGATTTTGTCGAGGAGATGCGATACGACGACGAGGAACTGCTGCGGTTTGCATTTCTATGGCTGCGGTTCACGCTCTTCGGCGAGAAGGCCGTGAAGGTCAAGGAGCACGTTATCGAAGCATATAAAGGGAAACTCGAAAAGAAAGAGCTGTTCGAAAAGGAGCCATCGAAAGGCCCCGAAGAGGAAAGCAGATGAGTGAAAACGGTAAACATGGAACGATCCTCGTGATCGGAGGCGGAATCAGCGGCCTGACAGCTGCCATCGAGGCGTCTGAAGCGGGCTGCGATGTGGTGCTGGTCGAGAAGAACCCGTACCTGGGCGGACAGGTGGTCCGCACCAACCAGTACTTCCCAAAGCTCTGCTCGCCGGCATGCGGCCTGGAAATTAACTTTCGCCGGATCCGGACGGTTCCGGGTATTCGGTGCATGACGCTCTCGGAAGTCGAGAAGATCACCGGCGAACTGGGGCGTTATCAGGTAACGATCCGGCAGAACCCAAGGAAAGTCAACAACAAGTGCACTGCCTGTGGAGCCTGTGTCGAAGTCTGCCCGGTGGATCGTCCCGACGACATCAACTTCGGGATGAGCAAGACCAAGGCCATCTATCTTCCATTCGAAAACGCAAACCCCCTGCAGTACGTGATCGACGGAAGTGTATGTCCGGATGCCGAATGCGGCAAATGCATATCGGCCTGTCTCTATGAGGCCATCGAGCTGGACATGGCGCCCAAGACCGTCGAGGTTGAGGTTGGGGCAGTGATCTGGGCAACGGGCTGGGAGCCCTACGACGCCGGGAAGATCGAAGACCTAGGGTTTGGAACCACCCCGAACGTGATTACCAACGTCATGATGGAGCGCCTGGCTGCGACGGGCGGCCCGACGGGTGGAAAAATTCAAAGGCTTTCGGACGGGGGGAAGATCGAAAGCATCGCGTTCGTGCAGTGCGCCGGGTCGCGGGATGAAAACTACCTGAAACACTGCTCCGGCGTCTGCTGCATGGGGTCGCTGAAACAGACACGATATGTCCGCGAACAGTACCCCGACGCCCAAATTACTATATTCTATATCGATATCCGCTCACCCGGTCGGCAGGAGGACTTTTACGCGGAGATTCAGAACGACGAAAAGCTTGAGCTGATCAAGGGCAAGGTGGCGAAGGTCACCGAGGGGAACGGCGGGAACCTTGTCGTCGAAGCCGAGGATACCCTATCCGGGGATCGCGTCAGCAAAGAGGTCAATCTCGTCGTACTGGCGACGGGCATTGTCCCGACAGATGCGGGCGTTCAACTCGAATTGGGCGGGGATCTGCAAAGAGATGCGCACGGATTTTTGACGAACGATCAGCACCTGCCCGGCCTTCTGGCAGCGGGATGTGCCAAGCGGCCGGTCGATGTGGCGGCGTGTACGAGGGACGCCACGGGTGTTGCTTTGAAAGCTCTCCAGAGTTGTGTGGGACAGAATAATGGATGAAAAAAAAGAGAAAAAAGTAGCGGTTTGGATTTGCAAGGGCTGTGAAATCGGCGAGGCTCTCGATATCGAAGCCATCGAGAAGGTCGTTATCAGTGAGTGCAAGGTGGAACTCTGCCGGAGGCACTCGTTTCTGTGTGGTGATGAGGGTGTCGAGTTGATCCAAAAGGATGTCCAGGAGGGCGTGAACACCTTGGTCATCGCGGCATGTTCTCCCCGATGCAATGCGGATACGTTCACATTCGACGGGTGCTTCACGGACCGGGTCAACCTGCGCGAGCACGTCGTCTGGAGCCACTCGCCGAACGACGAAGATACCCAGATGCTGGCCGAGGACTATTTGCGGATCGGTATTGCCCGGGCGAAAAGGACGGATATTCCTGAGCCCGTGCTCGAAGAGGTCGACAAGACCATCCTCGTCGTGGGCGGCGGACAAAGCGGGATGACGGCAGCCCTGGAAGCCACATGCGCCGGGAGCGACGTCGTGCTCGTCGAGAAGGAGGCGCAGCTTGGTGGCTGGCTGAAAAACTTCTCCCGGCTCTTCCCTAAGAAGCCACCCTACCGCGATCCGGAACCTGTCGACCTGGAGTCACGGATCAAGGAGATCGAGGAAAACGACAAGATCACGGTGTATCTGGGTGCGGCTATCGCGAAGATTAGCGGCCAGCCCGGCCAGTTCGATGTGTCGATCAAGAGCAACGGGTCGGCGATAGATTTTCGGGTGGGCGCCATCGTTCAGGCCACCGGCTGGAAGCCCTATGACGCCTCTAAACTCGGCCATCTCGGATACGGCAGTCAGAACGTCATCACCAATGTCCAGATGGAGGAGTTTTTGGCTTCGGGCAAGATCAACCGCCCGTCTGACAACAAGCCGGCCAAGCGGATCGCTTTTGTTCAGTGCGCCGGCTCTCGGGATCAGGAGCACCTGCCCTACTGTTCGGCCGTCTGCTGCCGCGTGACCCTGAAGCAGGCCATGTTGGCCCGGGAACTCGACGGCGAAACCCAGGCCTATGTCCTCTACAAGGACATTCGGACACCGGGACAGTACGAGGATTTCTACCGAAGGGCCCAGGAAGACTCCGAGATCTTTTTCACCAAGGGTGAAGTGATTTCGGTCGAGGAGACGACTGGCAGCAACCTGATCGTCAACATGGAAGACACCCTCATCGACAAGCAGATCCAGGTCGAAGCGGACCTGGTCGTTCTCGCCACGGGGATGGTGCCCATTGCGGCCGATGGCGAGGCGATCCGGCAGTACCAGGACGCCCAGGCGGTCATAGAGACGGGCGAAGAGGGCGCACAGCTCGAAGCAGCGAAAGAGACCGTCGAGAAGCTTAAGGATCATGAGGGGACCGACATCCTGCATCTGACGTACCGTCAGGGGCCGGACATGCCGGCGTTGAAATACGGGTTCCCCGATTCCCATTTCATCTGTTTCCCCTACGAGACGCGGCGGACCGGTATTTACGCGGCCGGATGCGTTCGTGCGCCGAACGACATGGACGCTTGCAGGGAAGACGCTCAGGGCGCAACCCTGAAGGCCATCCAGTGTCTGGATCTCGCCTCTCGGGGGGCCACCGTTCATCCGCGCTGGGAGGATATGACCTGTCCGGATTTTCTCCTCCATCGCTGTACGCAGTGCAAGCGGTGCACCGAGGAGTGTCCCTTCGGGTCCCTGGACGAGGACGAGAAGGCCACGCCCATGCCGAATCCGACGCGTTGCCGCCGGTGTGGCATTTGTATGGGGGCCTGCCCGGAGCGCATTGTTTCGTTCAATGACTATTCCGTCGAGATCGTCGGCCAGATGATCAAGTCGATCGAAGTCCCCGACGAGTTTGAGGAAAAACCCCGTCTGCTCGGCCTTCTCTGTGAGAACGACGCCTATCCGGCGCTCGACACGGCGGGACTCAAACGGCTTCAGCACAGCGCCTTTATCCGGTTTATCCCGATCCGGTGCCTCGGTTCGGTAAATATAGTGTGGGTTGCTGACGCCCTGTCCAAAGGGTATGACGGCATTCTGATGGTGGGGTGCAAATCGGGCGACGACTACCAGTGCCACTTCATTCGGGGCAGTGAGTTGATGGGTACCAGAGGCGAGAACATCCGGGAAAAACTGAAGCAGCTTGCCTTGGAGGAAGAGCGCGTCCGCGTCGAGGAGATTTCGATCTCTGAATACGGAAAACTGGTCGAGATCATAAACGAATTCGCGGAACAGATCGACGAAGTCGGATTGAATCCTTTCAAGGACTGATGGAGTTGGATTGTGGGATTGCAGCTGCGGGCCAAATGTAAAGGAGTGTTGTCAGAATGCCAGACTCATATCTCGTAAAGCCGGACGGGGAGTTCCTGCACAGCATCCTCGATGAGGGCGGAGAAGACCTGAAGAAGTGCTTCCAATGTGCCACGTGTTCCGTTGTCTGTGAACTGTCCACGGGCCGGAAGCCCTTCCCCCGAAAGGAGATGATTTGGGCTCAGTGGGGTCTGAAAGACAAGCTGATGGCGGACCCGGACGTGTGGCAGTGCTACCAGTGCAATGACTGTTCGACGCAATGCCCGCGCGGTGCTAGGCCGGGAGACGTTCTGGCGGCGCTGCGGAAACAAAGCGTACAGCACTATGCCGTACCCCAATTCCTCAGCAGTTGGGTTAACAATACCAAGCGATTTCCGCTGATGCTCCTGGTGCCCGTTGTGCTGCTGGCCGTGGCCCTCGGATTACGCGGACCCGTCGAGAAGCTCCTGTCCTTTGGCGAGCCCCACGGATTTTATGCCGGGTTCTTTCCTCATTGGCTCATCATCGGTTTTTATTCTTTCTTCACCGGCCTGGTGACTCTGGTGGCGGCCGCGGGGGTGTTGCGTTTCTGGCAGGCTATGAAGGCGGCCGACGAGTCGTCCGGCACGTATGCGCCCAAACTCGGTATCGTTTCCAGCGTTATCAACACGCTCAAGTCGATCTTCGTTCACGACAAGTTCGGCAAGTGTACGGATAACGCTTCGCGGCGGTTGTCGCACCTGTTTGCTTTTTACGGCTTCACCGCCTTGTTTGTGGTCACCGCCTGGGCTGCGTTCGATCTTCATGTCATGCCCTTTCTCGGGATCGATTCTTTTTATCCCTTCGGCCTGCTTCATCCCATAAAAATCCTCGCTAACGCGGGCTGTGTCGTGCTGATTTATGGTTGCGTAAAAGCGCTCTCCGACAGAAAGAATCGTGAAGCCGAATCCGGGGCGGGCATCTCTTTCGACATGATCTTCCTGTGGCTCCTTCTGATCGTGGCGGTGACGGGGCTGTGTACCGAGATACTTCGGTTTATCGCTGACCCCGGGGAGCACTCTGCCGGGGCGGGCGGGCCCCAGTATGCGGCTTTTGGGGTCTATTTCATCCATCTCGTGTTTGTCTTCGGACTGCTGGTCTATCTGCCGTACTCGAAGTTTTCCCACATTGTCTATCGGACTACGGCTCTGGTTTATGCCGAGCATTCCGGCAGGAACGAGGTGGAGAAAACCTAGCATTTTACCGGTTTCTCCCCGGCAACGGTGAAACCATTTTGAATGAGGATTGCCGATCAGGAGGAAGGGAGCGACTTTTCTCTATCGATTTGCTTAATGAACGAAAGAAAGGGGAGTCCATGAGACAGCTGATCAAGCCACACGGCTCGGACTCGTTGAATCCACTCTATGTGGAGGATGATACGAAGCGAGCTGAATTGCTGAAAGAAGCCGAGGGGCTGCCGAAGTTGCTCATCTGCTCCCAGGCGGCCGCCAACGCGGTCATGCTGGGTTGCGGGTACTTCAATCCGCTCACGGGGTATATGAACTTGGAGGACTCGCTTTCCGTTGCCGAGGGCATGAAGACCTCCAGCGGCCTCTTTTGGCCGGTGCCGATCGTCAACGTCGTCGAGGACTTCTCCGAAATCCAGGATGCCAAGCGGATCGCCCTGCTCGATCCGAACGTGGACGGCAACACGGTGGTCGCCATCCAGGATGTCGAGTCGATCGATGAAGCGACGGACGAACAAATGAAGTTCATGGCTGAGAAGATCTTTGCGACAACCGACATGGAGCACCCCGGGCTAAAGAATTTTCTCACCGTCGGCAGGTTCTTCGTCGCTGGGCCGATCCAGGTGCTCAGCTACTCTTACTTTGTCGCCGAGTTTCCGGAGACCTTCCGCACGGCGGTGCAGATCCGTGAGATGATCGAGAAAAACGGCTGGAGCAAGGTTGTGGCTTTCCAGACACGCAACCCGATGCACCGAGCCCATGAGGCGCTCGTGAAGATCGCCATGGACCGTGTGGGGGCGGGCGGTGCAGTGATCCACATGCTACTGGGAAAACTGAAGAAGGGTGACATCCCCGCCGACGTGCGCAACGCCTGTATCCGCAAGATGGTCGAACTCTATTTCGAGCCGAACACGTGCGAGATCACTGGCTACGGCTTCGACATGCTTTACGCTGGTCCGCGCGAGGCGGTGCTCCACGCCGTGTTCCGTCAAAACATGGGCGCTTCGCACCTGATCGTCGGCCGGGACCATGCCGGTGTGGGCGACTACTACGGAGCCTTCGACGCCCAGGAGCTTTTCAAGGAAATCCCCAATGGCGCACTGGAACTGAAGATCTTCGAGGCCGACCATGCGGCGTTCTCCAAAGTGGTGGGTGACGTGATCATGATGCGCGAGGCGCCGGAGGGGCACAGCAAGGAGGATTTCGTATTCCTGTCCGGGACAAAGGTCCGGGCCATGCTGTCCGCCGGCAAGGAGCTGCCTTCCGAGGTCGCGCGGCCTGAGGTGGCGAAAATCCTGATAGATTACTATCAGTCGCTTCTACCGGAAGAGTAATCATCCGACCGCGGGGCAACGCGGTATGGACCATATCACCGTATCGGTATTGACGTTAAAGGGCTTTTTAGATGAGCACAAAAACAGGCAAGGTATTTTTCATCGGGGCGGGGCCAGGTGATCCAGGGCTTATAACCTTAAAAGGAATTGAGGCCTTAAGGGTCTCTGATGTGATAATTTATGACTACCTTGTAAATAAAGAGATCCTCAACCATGCGAGAATAGAATCAGAAAAAATATATGTGGGTAAAAGAGCAAACTGCCAGACAATGAATCAGGATGAGATTAATATCCTGATTGTTAGGCATGTTAAAGATGGCAAGGTTGTTGCCAGACTAAAAGGTGGAGATCCGTTTGTGCTTGGTCGCGGTGGTGAGGAGGCGGAGTTTGCTTCGGATCACAATATTGTTTATGAGGTAATCCCAGGTGTAACGTCTGCCATTGCAGTGCCCGCCTATGCAGGGATACCAGTCACACATAGAAATATCTCCTCAAGCGTCACAATTGTGACAGGCCATCGCCCATCCAGCAAATTAAATGACACAATCAATTGGGAAGGACTGGCAAAAAATCGTGGGACTTTAGTGTTTTTGATGGGTGTTACAAACCTTAAAAAGATAGCCTCTAACCTGTTAATCCATGGCAAGTCAGCAGACACACCAGTGGCCTTAATTTCCTGGGGGTGTTATGAAAGGCAAAGGACCCTTTGTACAGATTTAAAAAATATTGCAAAGAGGGCAGAGCAAGAAAATATTAAACCACCTGCTGTGATTGTTATAGGTGAGGTTGTAAGGCTTTCAGAAAAACTTGGATCAAAAAATTAGAGACACAAGTTATTCCACCAACAGATTGTAACGAGGACAACCGGTGGCCGGTCTGTGGTCAAATCCCTTCGACGGGCAAACATCCACTTCAAAAGCAATGAGCGTATGCTGGGCGATTCTGATTTTGTTGAAAGGGTTTTAAAGGCTGCCGAAAAGTCTCTAGAAATGGATCTTTCACTATCTGCCCAATGGAAACTTATAATTTGATGTCCCTTTAACTCCTTATTATATTTTCTTGCACTAAGACCGGCAAACAGCTGGAACGTAACTATATTTCCAAAACACCTAGCAGGTCAGTGCGGCTGAGTTCTGACCTGTCGGCGGAGAGTACCATTTGGCCATGATCGAGACCGATGATTTTGTCGGCGACCGACTCCAGCAAAGAAATATTCTGCTCGATGATAACAATTGTGCGTCCAGACTCCTTGGCCTGGCGCAAATGCTGGATCATCAGATCTATATTTTCTTGTTGGACTCCCTCGCTTGGCTCGTCGAGGACAATCACCCGGGTAGGCTCGAGTAGGACCCTGACAAAAGACAGGATTTTTCGCTCGCCGCCCGACAATGTCCCGGCCAGTTGGTGCATGCGCTCTGTGAGTTTCGGGAAAGAATCCAGCAACTCTCGGGAATGTTTTCTCCCCATGTCGACACCAGTCAGAGACAAGTTATCGGCGACAGTAAGGGGGTCGAACACTGACCGTTCCTGTGGCGCGTAACCGAGTCCTCGCTCCCGGCGGCGCCACAATCCCTCCAGGGTGACGTCAGCATCTTTCAGATGAATCACACCGGACTCGACGGGAATTTCTCCCGTAAGCAGGCGTGCGAGAGTTGTCTTGCCGACGCCGTTGCGGCCCACGACACCAAGAATCTGTCCGGAAGCTACCTGCCCCTCGATATCCTGTAGTACTATTGTTTCGCCATAGCCTCCGGAGAGACCTGCAAACGCCAGAACGGGACTAGACCCTCCCCTCATTTTCGTCCTCCCGAATAAACCGCCTGAACAACCGGATTCACCTTGACGGTTTCAAGAGAGCCCTCGGCCAATAACCGGCCCTGATGCAAGACAAATACATGGTTGGCCAAGGCGTCAACAAGGCTCATGTCATGCTCGACGACAAGGACCAGCGCCCCAAGGCGTTCCTGCAGATCTTGGATCAGGCTGATGGTTGTTTTGGTCTCCTCCGGCGACATACCGGCGCAAGGTTCGTCCAGAAGCAGGATTTTTGGTTCTGCAAGGGTGGCCATAACCAGCTCCAGAATCTGGCGATGACCCTGGGAAATGGCGCTAGCCTGCAAGCTCCCTTTAATCTGAGGAAATGGCACTCTGGAATCTGCCATCAGATCTGCGAGCAGAGGTGTTTGCCAACGTAGAGGCGCGCTTCGAAAAAAATCACCTAGCCTCAGGCGGCCGGCAAACATTGCAATGCGAAGATTCTCCTCCACGGTCAGTTCGCCAAAGACCGAAGGTATCTGAAATTTTCGCCCCATACCCTTAGAAAGAACTTTATACGCTGGGAGGTTATCTACGCGGATGTCGCCAACCGTTATTGTGCCAGCGCTCACCGCGAGTTCACCGGTCATGGCGTTTATGAGGGAGGTTTTACCGGCACCGTTGGGACCGATTAAGCAGATTATGCCGGTCTCACCAGCTTTTATGGACAAGCGGTCGAGAATCTGCACGTCACCAATGCCAGCGCTCACGCCGTCAAATTCCAGAGCTCGGTTTTCGAACGTCACAATTGGTGTGGGCGCTGGTATAAATGATCCCTCTCGGAGTGTCGGCAACGGGTCAGATTTTGGCATCAGATGACGGGCGAGATCGCTTATCAAGCCCGCCAAACCGCCCGGGAAGCGGACGACCACGCCAATAAAGACGAGCGCGATTACCACTTCCCAAAGAGCAATACGATCCCGCAATTCAGCACCTAGAAGGCCGATCGCCACGGCACCGAGAAGGGGACCCAGTGCATGGAAGCGACCGCCGACCGCAGTCCAGATCACCATTTGCGCCGACATCAAAAAACCGATCGAGACGGGCGTGACGATACCCTGATGGGATGAGAACAGGACCCCCGCGATGCCAGCAGGAAAGGCCGAAAACCCGAAAATCACGGCTTTCAGCGTATGAGTAGGAAACCCGAATACCCGTAGTCTGGATTCGTTATCGGCGATTGAGCGGGATAACAGCCCTGCGGGCAATCGGTCGAAGCATAAAAGCAATGTTGAGACAACGACCACGGTTATGACAATCAGGTAGTAATAGTTGCCGAACGGATCGAGATTTCCAAGTGACGGGATGCCGCCCATGCCGTTGAAGCCTCCGGTAAGTTCAGTAGCGGTGCCCGCCACCTGTTCGGCCACCATGGCGAGCGCCAACGTGATAAGGGAGAAATAGGGGCCACTTTCACTCTGTCTCAGAAAAATTATCCAGGCGGCGCCAAAGGCCAACAGGCCCATAGCGATCGGGATGAGAGTTAGCAGCGCCAGTTTAGCCGTGAAATCTCCAGGCACATGAAGTAATACAGCGCCTGCCAGATAGGCAGCGGCCCCGAAAAAAAGCGACTGCCCCAATGGCAGAAAGCCAGCGCGACCCCACGCCAGACCAACTCCCAGGCTCGCCATACCGTACAAGAGGAAAAGCCCGAGTTGAAACGCTGCAAATTCCCCTAGCAATACGGGCACCAAGAGAAGAGCGATGAGAAGCGTTCCGCTAGTTCTTAGAATAGATACCACGGGGTCGGAGCCATAAAAAGAAGATTGAAACCAGTAAAATCGTTAGGTAGCCACCAGTTTGGCTGGATATCGTGCCGACAATCGTTTGCACGCCGCCAATGCCCACCGATCCAATCCCCAGGCCTTCCAGGGACCCAAGACCTCCAAGGACGAGAACGAAAAAACACCTAAGCAGATAGTCGAGGCCTATGAAAGGTTCCACCCGGATCAGCGGTGCTAGCATTAGTCCCGATAGTCCAGAAACGATGCAGCCAACCACGAACACGCTAGCAGACAGCCGCGCCGTTTTAATTCCGGCAGCTTGTGCGAGGACCGGATTGGCGACCATGGCCTTGATGCGGGTAGCCGTAAGGGATTGCCGGTACCAAATTGTTAGCACTGTAAAAAATATCAAAAGGCCGGCCAGCACCACGAGTCTGTATAAAGGGTAGTTGATACCGAGAAATAAAACGGTGCCGGGCAAAGGAGAGATGACAGACTGAAATGATCGTCCGAAGGTCAGTTCCACCAGCTCGCGCAGGAGTAAGGAAAGGCCCCAAGTAGCGAGTAGAGAGTCAAAAATTCTATCGTAAAAGTGACGTATTAAAAGCCGCTCGCAAAGGAACGCAATTACACCAATCGAAAGGATACAAACCGGTATTTGCATCCATGGAGACAGTCCTAACTGAGTCGTTATGACGGGGGCGTAGGCCCCGATCATGACAAACTCGCCATGTGCCATATTCATGATCCGGAGAAGACCAAAAACAATAGCCAACCCAAGGGCGACGAACCCTAAAGTGGCGATTTGCCAGACTGTATTGAGACCGAGCAGGAGGGCATCCTCCATTCGATCGTTTCCTCTCGGTTTCTACTTGCAGTTATTGCCCGGCGATACGTTATCGAAGCTTTTAATCACCTCAAATGTGCCGCTGCTGCCATCAGCAACATAAATTGATTGCGCCACATGTTTGCCGCGCATTGTTGCAGTGCCGCGGGGTCCCGAAAAACTAACCCCCTCGGCGGCTTTTTCCAATGCTTTCGCGTCAAGGCTACCCGCTTTCTTGGCCAGTGCTTCCAGCAGCAACAACCCGTCATAGGTTGACTGCCCTAGGGTATTAAGAACCGCCGCTTCATTACCAAAACGCTTCGTATAGGCTGCAATTAGTTTCTTTGCCGAAGGGGTCTGAAGGCTGGCGAAATAGGCGGCGGAAGAATAGAGCCGCTTGCTGTTTCCCTTGCCGATTCCAACTAGGGTGTTTTCCTCGATCAGTGTGCCGAGGCGGATAGCCTGTTTGTCCATACCGAAACTGGCAAAGGCCCGGTTGAAATTGACCGATGCACCACCCACGAGCGTGATCAGCACAGCGTCGGCGCCGCTGGATTTTATACGTTGCAGGCTGGTGTCGAATTCATTGACTGTAAACGGCAGATATTCTTCTCCGACAACGGATCCACCGGCTGCGGCGATATATCCTTTCGCCGCCTTGTTAGTGTCTCTTGGCCAGTTGTAGTCGTTTCCGATCAGATACCACTTGCTGACCTTTTCTTTCTTGCTGATCCACGGCAAAACCGGTTTCAACTGCTGGTCCGGCGTCTCGCCGACAATAAATACCGATGTTGAACACTCTCCGCCTTCGTAAACGGGAGTGTAGACGTAGGGTACCTGCCCTGCGAATCTGCCAATCAATGCTTCGCGTACGGCTGAATCATGCATACCGATAAAGGCTTTGACGCCCATACCCTTCCACAAGCCCATAGCGGTCTGGACCGCCTCTGCCGGAGGCACACCTACGTCTCCGAACAAAAGTTCGATTTTCTGGCCGGCCAGGCCTCCGCGCGCGTTGATTTGTTCCGCGGCCAGAGTTGCCGCATTCTGCGACGAGGGACCAAACAGGCCTCCTGGGCCAGATTTCGGAATTAAGACGCCGATCTTGGCAGTCTGCGCCATAACAAGGCCACAGGTGAATAAAACCAAGGATAAAGTTGCAACAATAATTTTCATACGTTTCATAGCTTTCTCCTTTTTTCAATCAATACCGGATCGTCCGACCCAGTACCGCCCTATAGGGTAGGCGGGGGTATGTCATTGAGATATCGGCTCACTGAGGCGGCGACGATGAGCAGGCTGTCATCGCCATCCGGCAGGCCTTCCAATTCGATCCCGGCAGGTAGTCCGCTGGTCAGGCCCATGGGTAATGAAATGCCTGGCGCCCCGATATTGCTGCCGACATCCGTGTTTCGAATAAAGACCGGGAAGGTGGGTTCCTGATTACCATTCAGTTCGACGGTTTCGTCGTGACCAATGGGACGGGCGGTCAGGGGCGTGGTCGGAAAAATAACAGCGTCAAGTCGATTGTTTTTGAAATAATCCTTGTAAATCTGCTGCATTTTGGGACGGTGCTGTTCGATAGCCGCCCGGTAGGCGGCTTCGGGCATGGCCTCGTCGCCTTTCTGGCTGGAAAGAATGCCCTTAACATCAGGGCTGCCAACGCCAGCCAGCAAGTCATCAAAGGAAACGCCGTACCCTGCATCTTCAAGATATGCTGGCAGGTTGCGCATCACCTCGAACAAAGCCACAGGGAACCCCGTATTATCGTTCAGCTCCCAAATTTCCGAGAAATCCGCCTCTACAAATGTAACGCCTTCCACCGCAAGACGCGTCATGAAGTCATCGGCCAGTTTTTCGACACCGGGTTCCAGGTTTTCCCAAAGACGCGTGCGCGGCACGCCAATTCTTAGCGACCGGACGTCTCGCGATTTGCTTTCGGAAGCAGACCGGTTCGCCATAACCCCATCCAGTAACCTGATATCGGCCATGCTGCGGGCGATGAGACCGATTGTATCCCTAGTATTGGAGATGGGGATCACGCCTTCACCGTCATAACGACCGACACTGGGGCGGAATCCAATCAGGCCGCACAGAGCGGATGGGATGCGCACTGAGCCGCCTGTATCTGTGCCGAGGCCGGCGGGAAATTGCCGTGCGCTCACAGCCGCCGCCGTGCCGCCAGATGATCCGCCGGGAATCATAGACGGTTTATAGGGATTCCGGGCTGGGCCTGTAACGCTATTGTTTGACGTGATGCCAAAGGCGAGTTCGTGCATTACAGCCTTAGCGGCCAGAATTGCACCCTCCCGGCGTAACGCTGCCGCTGCTGGCGCATCTTTTGCCGGAATCATGCCAACGAGTGCGCCGGTTCCACCGGTGGTTGGAAGATCAGCCGTATTGATGTTGTCTTTTAGCACCAGAGGAATCCCGTCCAAGCAGCCCGCCTCTTCCCTGGCACGGCGTCGATCGGAGGCCTCGGCCTGTACGCGATAAGCATTGGGATCAAACGCTGCAATGGCGCCCAAATTGCCTGTTTCCCCAATCTTATTAATGACCTCATCCGCTACTTCGACTGCGCTAATGCTGCCGGAATTCAGCCGTTCCAATAATTCGCTTGCTGTATGATTGGTTAATTGCAATGATTTCCTCCCCATTCTAAATGATAGTCGGAACATTTTTTTAAAAAAAATTCTCGATATTAACCCTTTTCCTGAAACGAGTATAATGGATAATCAGGGTAAATGCGGAATTTGCAAAATAAATTGGCTTTCATGATACAAAGACCATACCCAAGCGATTAAGTCAACAGAGTTTTGTGGAAACAAACTCCCACATTTTTTCAAATCATTTAACCGCAAGGTCTTGAAACCTAACGGGGTAGCATCGTAATTAATAATTATTCAATTCGATACGTCGGATCTTCGCTACCAGCCTGTCTGTGTTTTTTGATTTCGCCCTTTGTATTGCCATGTAATTGTACCTGAGTGTAATTGCCGGTCCCCTCGTCAGCACCGTTTGATACGGTGCGATGTGTGCGAGAAGGGGACGTGGTTTCTTTGTTGATAAATTGGAAAGGGCGGAGTAATATTGAAACGGTTGAAGAACCACTCTAGATCTAAAGTGCATATCACAGGAGGCTAATTATGAAAAAATCAATTGGACCCCGGGCAATTATCCAACCGAACCCGGTCCTGATCATCGGCAGTTACGATCAAAACGGCCAGGCCAATATTATGACCGTGGCCTGGGGCGGAATCTGTTGCAGCAAGCCGCCTTGTGCTGCAATATCGCTCAGGCAGGCAACCTACACTTATGGGAATATTCAGCGCCATAAAGCCTTTACGATAAATATTCCCTCCACTTCGTTTGTCAAAGAAGCCGACTGTGTTGGAATTTATTCCGGGAAACAGGAAAATAAATTTGAAGCCCTGGGTCTGACGCCTGTTAAAAGCGATGTTGTGAACGCGCCCTATGTTGAAGAATTTGCGGTTGTATTGGAATGTGAGGTCCTAAAAGTTATTGCGATTGGTCTGCATACCCAGTTCATCGGCGAAATTCAAGACATCAAAGCCGATGAAAGCATTCTGGCCGAAAACGGTCTGCCCGATATCGCTAAAGTACAGCCGTTTATCTACAATTCTGCCGGTTCGGATTATTATGCCCTGGGCGACTGCATAGGCAAGGCATATTCGGTCGGGCGCAGGGAATAAAATTGTTTGGACCTAATAAAATGATTTAGCCCCAACACATATGATTCGGTCTTGCTCCGCCTAACTCGGTTTTGGCTTGTGCGCCTCGGGCGCATTCGTCGACCCGCGCTTTTGCTTCCGGGTTGACGCTCCCTTTGGTCGTTCTCGCCTTGCGGTCTGCGCCTCCGCCAGGGTGAGTCTGGATTTTGCCCGATACTTGTGTCATTATATCGAATATCACTATTTAGCAGACGGGCCAAGCCCGGCACAACAACGGCATTAAGGGCTACGGCACAAAGCAGCTGCGCCTTATGCCCGAGTTACACCCATGAGATAATGTGTGCCTAAAAAGTCAAATCAAAAAATTCTCAATTATTATGAGAAGTCATCAGAAGGTTCGAGACTTGAATCATCAATGGGTCAGCTGGAATTTGAGCAATCAAAAGAAATCATTTTTCGCTTCTACGAAAACTTACAGCCGCCGCTGCCACTGGCTTCCGCGTTGGCCTTCAAGGAACAATACATAAAGTAAATTTACAAAAACAACCAAATGAAGCTTATTGCTATAAAAACACTCGTGTCAATATTTGTCGTTATTGGAATAGTCTTCATTTCAGAAAGGCGTCCTAAAATTGGCGGGTTATTGGCTGGTTTACCTCTCGGCGTTGGAATATTGATGTTTTTCTATGCTTTTGAACAAGGTGCGGCTTTTGCCATAACAGGCATTCCATATGCTATTGCTGGACTAACAAGTACATTAGCTTTTGGCATAGGCTTTTATTTAGGAGGGAAATTATTCCTACAAAACAACACGCTCCACACAGCAACATCAATATTTTTCGGAATATTGGCCTTTTTTATCAGCGGATTTCTGATTTCGTTAGCAAAAATAAATTTGACTATCGGAATAAGCATTTTTCTTGTTGGAATGATCCTGTCGCTTTTGTTTTTCACTGCCGTGCCTGAAAGTAAGAAAATCAAATTTCAAAAATATACATTTTCCGTTTTGGTGTTTAGAGCCCTCTTTGTTACTGCAGTAGTTCTCATAATTACCGGTGCTGCTAAGATAATTGGCTCCAAGTGGGCAGGTATAATGGCTTCGTTTCCAACGATGCTATGTCCTGTATTGATAATTTTAGCGTATAATTATAAAGATAAATTATACCCAAATGTACTAAAACATTTTTCTTATAGCATTACTACTCTGGTTGTTTATTATCTGTCAATTCTAATGCTATACCCTCAATTTGGTATATATAGCGGGACTTTTTTCGCATATCTAATTTGCTTCATGTACTTGTATGCATTAAGTACAATAGGGAAAATTAAAGAAGTCAAAACTAAAAACCGCCAACAAAACATTGCACATTGACCCCTGTAGCCTACGATTTATTATGTTCTGAAAATGGTTGCGTCTCAAATATTAAATATTCAAACTCAATATTTAAGCCTGACCCCGCTCTTTTGTAATTTTTATCATAAGATAGGAAAATTATGAATGGTACAAATCGTGTGAATATAGAACCTGGGTTGTCGGTCTTGATTGTATTAAAGAAAGACCAACGATCGGGAAATCTCACTAAAGGTGTTGTGAAAGACATTTTGACAAAATCTTCTCATCACTCCCACGGCATTAAAGTCCGTTTGGAAAGCGGCGAAGTTGGGCGGGTGAAGGAAATATGCGTCTGGCCATAAATCCTTTTCTTAATGAACAATTATTCTCTCTTTACCAATGCAAGTCTGAACCCTGAGCTCAAAGTTGGCGTGGGCGATTATCTTATTGTTCCTGAATCGTTTATTAAAACCCCATCAAATCTGATCACAATATCGGAACTGGACGAAATTCTGGTGCTAAGAAGATTTGAAAACACTTCTTCTGTAAAACTTGAGCTCCAAATAGTTTTGTGGGCTTTGGAAGAATATTGTATTGGATCAACCAGTTCCGGGTCAGGGAAACACCATATTTATTATGATTTTTAATACCCCATCCGCTTGAGGTGGGGAGTTTCATTCTTATAACTTCTATATTGTTTTGTATTCACTGCCCGCAATCGCCGGAGTTTTTTCCATTGATCCGGACCACGCGCAGATCGGATTTTCGGCCATGCATATGATGATCTACAACGTAAAGGGACCTTCAAACAGTTTAAAGGCGAATTCGAATTGGATGAATCCAATACGTTGGTTTCTCCAAACGTGGAAATCAAGACCTCAAGTATTGACACAAAATTGGAAGGCGAGGGTCTATTGAAGAAGTTATGCCTCATCCCCTTTTAATACCTTCTTTCTGCTTTTTACTCACGCAGAGGAGGGAATGCGCTCAATTTTTCGGTTCAGCCCGCTTGGGTAGCACCGTTATATGATTTGTGTGCCCATGTCGTAGGTTGCCATATTGGTCTTCATCTGACCCGGAGGCATAAATCGTGAAATGACGGTCTTGAAATCGGTGCGGTCCATTGGGAGTTCGCTGATCCCGGCCAATGCCCCGATCATCATGATGTTTACAAAAATCGGATTTTAAAGAAACCCGCCTTCGACAACGGCACAATAGTTGCAATTATCCAACAATTTTTGTTATTCTAAATTCGAGCCAAAATAGAGCGCATATTCATAATAGCCTGTTCATTGGGATTATGGCGGTTTTGAGACAGTGTACGAGGAGAAATTATGATTGTGGTTATTTTTGAAGTAAAAGTAAAGCCTGAAGGAATCAAAGAATATCTACAACTGGCGTCTGGGTTTCGAAAAACATTGGATGATATAGATGGTTTTATTTCTGTTGAAAGGTTCACAAGTCTTACAAATGAGGGAAAGCTTGTATCACTTTCTTTTTGGGAGTCTGAGGAGGCTATATCGGCTTGGCGAAATTCCATAGATCATAAACGCGCCCAACAAAAGGGACGATTTGAGCTTTTTAACGATTACAGGATCCGGGTAGCAAAAGTATTAAGGGACTATGGCTCCGACAGCAGAGAACAGGCGCCTGAATAGATCCTAATCGTTTCAACAATAACATGACAAAATGGGTTTAAAGATCATAATGGTCAGCATTTTATATCTTAATTCGATAAAAGGGGCCCGTCTGTTCGTGGCCTATGGATTTTGATTGGAGGTTAACATGGAGGTCAGACCGTTTGGCAAAACAGGCGAGATGTTCCCAATTCTGAGTTTTGGTGGGCAGCGGATCGTCGATGAACATGGCTGTACAGAAGAGGCGGCGGTCAAAATCGTCAATACGGCCATTGATCGAGGTATCCGCTATTTCGACACCGCCTGGATTTATTCCGATGGGCAGGCGGAGACACGTCTGGGCAAAGTGGCCAAAGACCGCCGGTCAGAGATGTGGATTGCCACCAAGACCTGGAGCACCAACCAAGACAAAGCACGACGTCAGTTGGAAACGAGCCTGTCACGGCTGCATACCGATTATGTGGATGAGTGGCGGTTGCACAACCTGTACAATTACGAACGGCTGGACGCATTCACAGGTAAAAAAGGAGCGCTGGAGGCCGCGATACGGGCACGGGAGGAGGGATTGGTACACCACATCGGTATCAGCGGGCATACCGATCCGCAGATTCTGGTTGAAGCGCTCAACCGTTTTCCCTTTGATAGTGCACTGATCGCAGTTTCAGCGCTTGATCATTTTATTCTCAGTTTTGCCGAGGAGTTTCTGTCGATTGCCAATGATAGGGGCGTAGCGACGATCGGGATGAAAGTGCTGGGATTGGGAAGTCTAAAGCACGAGGTGGAACGCTCGTTGCGATACGTTTTTAACCTACCGATCAGTACGGTGATTGTGGGGATGGAGTCAATGGATCAGTTGAAACAGAATCTGGCGATAGCAGAATCATTCACCCCGATGACAGATGAGGAGCGTCTGAATTTTTTAAAGGGTATCATTTCGTTGGTACGGCCGGAGAACATTCCGTGGAAGGCGGCTGATTGGGACAATCCAACAAAATGGGTCTCCCGTAACCGAAAACAGGCAAATGCGTGATGGTAAAACCGCCGCTTCCCGCGTTAAATGACATTGAAGGGTCTAAAGTTCCAGGCTCTTTTCCATTAATCGTTGATGCACATGTTCATGTATTTCCAGAACCAATCTTTAAATCTATCTGGAAATGGTTCGATAAATACGGGTGGCCCATCCGATATAAGTTTCGCACGGCCACGGTTTTAGATTTTTTATTATCCCGAGGTGTCGGCCATATTGTCGCTCTTGCATATGCACACAAGCCGGGAATTGCTTCTGAGTTAAACCGGTACATGGCAAATAAATGTGAGCAATTCCCTCAAAAGGTTACCGGGCTTGCAACGGTCTTTCCCGGTGAAGAGAAAAGCGAACAGATCCTGAGGGCAGCTTTTGACGCCGGTTTGGGAGGTGTTAAACTTCACGCTCATGTGCAATGTTTTGACATGAACAGCGAAGAAATGGATATTATTTATGATCTTTGTTCATCTCAGCAAAAGCCAATTGTAATGCATGTTGGTAGAGAGCCAAAAATAGACGGCTATTCATGTGATCCCTATTTAATTTGTGGCGTAAAAAAACTGGAAACCGTCATAAAGAATTACCCTGGGCTTAAAATATGCGTACCTCATTTCGGAATGAACGAATATCTATCCTATAAGCGGTTGATTGAGAAATACGATAACCTCTGGCTCGATTCGGCCATGGTACTTACAGACTATTTTCCGAATAACGAGTCCTTCCAGCTGAATGAGATGAGGATGGACAGAATAATGTACGGATCTGATTTCCCAAATCTCCCTTTTGCATGGGATCGAGAACTAAAATGGATCCATAAAACCCGCCTCCCGGATAAATTCCTAGAACGCTTTTTGGGAAAAAATGCGATTGATTTTTTTTCCCTACCCAAAAGCTGAACCTTGTGGTAGTCCACACCATCATGAAAAAATTTTTCGAAACAACCAATTTAGAAAAAGTCTTTGAATATAGATCTGTTTTTCCCCCGGTCGCTACCGATCTAGTCCCTTTGTCCGAAATCACGGGCAGGGTCCTGGCCGTCGATATTGTTGCAGATGGGAATCTCCCTGATTTTGCGCGCGCAACAATGGATGGATATGCGGTGCAGGCGGCCTCAACCTATGGCGCTTCAGAAGGAAGCCCTGCCTATCTTGTTGTTAAAGGTACGGTTGCCATGGGGGAGTCGCCCCGGTTCTCCATCTGTCCGGGGGAGGCAGCCAAGATATCAACCGGGGGTATGTTGCCTTCCGGAACCGATAGCGTGGTGATGATAGAACATACCGAGACGATAGACGATTCCACCATTGAAGTCTATCGGAGTGTTGCACCCGGCCAGCATCAGATCGAAAAGGGAGAGGATTTTAAAAAAGGAGAAACCATTCTATCAACCGGTCAGCGGCTGAGACCCCAGGAAACAGGCCTTTTGGCTGCCTTTGGCATTGAACGGGTCAAGGTCTTTCAACGGCCTGTCATCGGGATCATTTCTACAGGGGATGAAGTGATTCCCATCGATGAATCCCCGAAAGCCGGCCAAATTCGTGATATTAACACCTATACACTCTCAAGCTTCGTTAAAGAAGCAGGTGGCGTGCCTGTGGTTTTCGATATTGTTGGGGATGATTTTGATTCGTTGCTTGATAAATGCACCCAAGCGCTTGTTCACACAGATATGGCCCTTATCTCCGGGGGAAGTTCGGTGGGGTCCCGTGACTTCACCATCGAGGTGTTTTCCTCCCTTCCGGATGCGACGATACTTTTCCATGGAATCCCCATCAGTCCGGGAAAGCCGACAATTCTGGCTGATGTCCGGCACAAACCGTTTTGGGGATTACCGGGCCATGTTGTTTCCGCCATGATCGTATTTACAGTAATTGTCAGACCTTTCATTGACCGGATCAGCGGCCTTTCTCCCCAACGATTGAGTAAATTTCGGCTTCCGGCGACTCTGACCCGAAATATTTCGTCCGCACAGGGGCGTATCGACTATATCCGTGTGCGGTTAAATGAGAGAAATGGAATCCTTTGGGCTGAACCGATTCTGGGCAAATCGGGTCTGATCAATACCATGGTAAAAGCAGACGGTCTGATTGAAATCGGAATTCATACCGAAGGATTGAATGAAGGAGCGGCAGTTGAAATCATCCCTATTTGAGTTGGACGGATCATAGGGTCAATTTAATCACTTCAGGTTTCACAAGTTGGAGAAGAATATGGGCTCAAAACGGAATATATATCTTCAGATGAAAACACTAAAAGAGGCCCGAAAAATCCTGTCTGACCGGTTTTCACTATCCGGGATACTTTCCAGCGAGGTGGTTTTGGTACCGGATGCTGTGGGCCGGATCCTTTCTGCACCGGTCAAGGCCAAGCTCTCATCCCCTAATTTTCATTCGGCGGCCATGGACGGCATCGCCGTAAAATCTGAAAATACCTTTGGCGCCAGTGAGGCAATGCCAAAAAAACTCATGGTCGGCAGAGATACTTTATATGTCAACACCGGAAATGTGATGCCGGATAATACCGATGCCGTGATCATGATTGAACATATCCAAGTTCTGGATAAAAGCCAAATCCAAATCGAAGCGCCGGCGTTCCCCTGGCAACATGTGCGTAAAATGGGAGAAGACATTGTGGCAACCGAGTTGTTATTTCCCCAAAACCACACGGTGACCCCTTATTGTGTAGGCGCACTTCTTTCAGCAGGCATATTTTCGGTTTCTGTAAAGAAGAAGCCCAAGGTGCTTATCATACCCACCGGTTCGGAACTGGTCGACTGGCACGACGGTGATCTGAAAAATCTCGAGCCGGGTCAGGTGATTGAAACCAATTCATTCGTTCTCGGAAAACTGATCGAGTCATGTGGCGGAAGTTGGGTGCGCCATAACCTGTTGGGCGATGATCCGAAAAAAATAAAGGAAGCCGTCAATGATGCGGCAGAAAACGACTTCGATATCATCCTGATTGATGGTGGATCATCTGCAGGATCCGAAGACTATTCTAAAAGTGTCATCAAAGGTCTCGGTGAGATATTTATTCATGGCGTCACCATCATGCCTGGAAAACCGGTGATCATTGGTGCGGTTAACAATAAACCGGTTTTTGGCATACCGGGGTACCCGGTATCTGCAATCATTGCTTTTGAGCAATTTGTTTATCCCCTAATCTGCAGAATGCTCGGTCAACCGGAAAAGGTAAGAGAGAAGCTTAAAGTCGAACCCACAAGGAAAATTGCATCCAAACTCGGTATTGAAGAATTTTTGCGCGTGAAGCTTGGGGTCGTAGGCGGCAGGGTAGTTGCGACCTCGCTACCCCGAGGTGCTGGGTGTATCACCTCGATCACTGAGGCAGATGGGATCATCCGGATACCGACCCATGTGGAAGGATTAAATGAGGGCCAGCCCGCAACAGCCGAGCTTTTGCGATCTCCGATCTTGATCCGGAACACGATCGTAGTTGTCGGAAGTCATGACAACACCCTTGATGTCCTGACCGATCTGATCAGGGCAAGACACAGTCATTTAACCCTTTCATCAAGCCATGTGGGGAGTTTGGGTGGACTTATGGCGATCAAAAGAGGGGTTTGCCATCTTGCTGGATCCCATCTTTTAGATTCAGAAGACGGATCTTACAACATTTCATATATAAAAAAATACCTGCCCGATGTCAGGACAAATCTGGTTAAACTGGTTTTTCGGGAACAAGGTCTGATTGTACCTTCGGGAAACCCTATGGGTATCAAAGGTATTGAGGATCTCATCCGCGATGATATTACATTTGTCAACCGACAGGCCGGATCCGGTACAAGGGTTCTTCTCGATTATAAAATAAAGCAGCTGGGCCTGAATACGGGGGGCATAAATGGATATGAGAACGAAGAATATACCCACATGTCCGTGGCGGTCACGGTGTTGGGGGGTCGGGCGGACGTCGGTTTGGGGATTCATGCGGCGGCAAAGGCACTTCAGCTCGATTTTGTCCCTATTATGACAGAAGAGTATGATCTCATTATTCCGCAACAACATTTTGAACACCAAAATATCCAGATCTTGCTTGAAATTATCAACAGCGAGGCATTTAAAAAACGTGTCGGGGAATTGGGGGGGTATCATACTGAAAAAACAGGTGAAATTATAAACGTTGTTTGAGTCGACCCCATGTCATATGAACTGATCGATCATACCGCTGATTTTGGTTTGCATGTTAAAGGTAATGATGCCAATTCGTTATTTGTCAACGCCGCTCACGCCATGTTTGATCAGATAACCGATACCCTGGTGTTAAAAGGGATAAAAACAGAACATGTCCGAGCAAAAGGGGATGATTGGCCCGATCTTATGATCAACTGGCTAAGAGAGCTGTTATATCTCTGGACGGGTAAATCATTACTGGTAAAAGTTGTGGTGATCGATTCTCTGTCAAAATACCAGCTGTCATCAACCGTCAAGGTCGATTGTTTTGATCCAAACCATCATGTGATAAAAGATGAAATAAAGGGTGTAACATACCACCAAGTTTTGGTGAGAGGTGGAAAAGGGGGGTGGAAATCCAAAATATTTTTTGATGTATGAGGTAAACACAATGGAATTAAAGCAAATAGATAAATACCGGTGGGAACTTTCCAAAACCGGTTCGATGCGTGTGCCTGGAATCGTTTACGCAACCGATGAAATGATAAAAGGCGATCAGCAAAATGAACCACTAAAGCAGGTGGCAAACGTTGCCACCCTTCCCGGTATTATAAAAGCATCTCTGGCAATGCCGGATATGCATTGGGGCTATGGGTTTCCCATCGGAGGCGTGGCAGCGTTCGACGGGGAGACCGGCATCATATCACCCGGCGGCGTTGGATATGATATTAACTGTGGGGTTCGCTTGGCAACCACTTCACTTGTTGAAAAGGAAGTTCGCCCAAAGCAGGAAGATCTGATCAACGCGCTTTACCAAAATATTCCCTCAGGGATTGGATCCACCGGTTCGATAAAACTTTCCATTTCTGAAGAAAAAAAGGTTCTTACCCATGGTAGCCGTTGGGCGGTGCAACAGGGTTTCGGCATCGACTCAGACTTAGATCACACCGAAGACAGCGGGTGTATGGAAAATGCAGATCCTGATGTGGTCAGTAATCGGGCTCTGGAAAGGGGGAAAAAACAGCTCGGAACCCTCGGGTCGGGGAATCACTTCCTTGAGGTTGGGGTGGTAGAAGAGGTCTATGACTCAAAATCTGCACAGGTGTTCGGGCTTTTCGAAGGGCAGGTAACGCTCATTGTCCATTCAGGTTCCCGTGGATTTGGGTATCAGGTCTGTGATGATTTTCTGGCTTACATGACAAAACATGTTCAAAAACTCGGTTTTGAACTACCGGATCGACAACTCGCCTGTGCGATGATCCAATCAAAAGAGGGGATTCGTTATTATAACGCCATGGCGTGTGCCGCAAATTACGCATGGGCCAACCGTCAGATTTTAATGCATATCTCCAGTGAAGTTTTCTCAAAAGTGTTCGATATCGGGCCAAAAGACCTTGAACTGAATCTGGTTTATGACGTTTGCCACAATATTGCAAAAAAGGAAAAACATGTCATTGACGGAAAAAAGCGGCTTGTTTGTGTTCACCGGAAGGGAGCGACACGCGCATTTCCACCTGGGCACGCGTCACTCTGTGATGCCTATCGTCCGGTGGGACAACCGATACTAATTCCGGGTGATATGGGCACAGCCTCTTTTATCCTGGTGGGCACAGAAAAAGCGATGGAAGAAACCTTTGGTTCAACCTGCCACGGTGCAGGGCGGGTGTTAAGCAGAAAGGCTGCGAAAAAGAAGAGCAAGGGAAGATCAATTCATCGCGAACTGGAAGATAAAGGGATCCTCGTCCGATGGTCAGGCAGATCTACTCTGGCCGAGGAGATGCCGGATGCCTATAAAGATATCTCCGAGGTAGTTGCGGTGGTCCATGGTGCAGGAATCTCAAAAAAAGTGGCCAGACTGAGACCGATTGGAGTGGTGAAAGGATAGAATAAACATCGAAACCAGCGCCTTAAAGCTGAAATAATTGATGATCAAAGGAGAATTTGCATGAATCCAGGCATTTTTAGAGAATATGACATCAGAGGAATTGCAGGTAAGGACTTGAAGGAAAATGATGCATTGTTGATCGGAAAAGGAGTGGGGACATTTCTCCAACAGCGCGGTCGATCACGACTGACTGTAGGCCGTGATTGCCGGTTGACATCCGATCTTTATACAAAAAATGTTATTGAGGGACTTTTATCGACCGGATGTGATGTGACCGACATCGGAGTCTGTCCAACCCCTGTCTTATATTTTTCCATTACACATTTTGATCAGCAGGGAGGTGTGATGGTGACAGCCAGCCACAACCCTCCTGAATATAATGGGTTTAAGCTTTGCATCGGTACAGATTCCATCTTTGGAGAAGATATACAGAAAATTTTTAAAATCATTTCCAATGCCTCGTTTTCGCAAAGTAACGGGTCTCTTTTTACCGCTGATGCCTCTGCGCCGTACAAGGCGTTTGTTGAAAAAAATATCAGCATCCCCCGGACGCTCAAGGTTGGGCTGGATGCCGGTAATGGCACGGCCGGTGTGGTTGCGGTCCCGGTTATTAAAAATCTCAACTGCCAAGTGCATGACCTTTACTGCGATATGGATGGCACATTTCCGAACCACGAAGCAGATCCAACAGTGGCATCAAATCTAAACGATCTCATCAAACTAATCAGGGAAAAAAGTTTGGATGTTGGAATCGCCTATGATGGTGACGGGGATCGGATCGGTGTTGTGGATGAAAAAGGAAACATTGTCTATGGAGATAAACTGATCATCATCTTTGCCAGGGAGATTCTCTCAAGAAAACCAGGTGTTACCTTTATTTCTGATGTAAAATGTTCAAAAACGCTTTTTGACGATATTGAAAAGCACGGCGGTCGGGCCATAATGTGGAAAACCGGTCATTCTCTGATCAAACAGAAGATGAGGCTGGAAAAAGCCGAACTGGCCGGGGAGTTGAGCGGTCACATGTTTTTCAGCGATCGTTTTTTGGGTTTTGATGATGCCATTTATGCTTCATGCAGATTAATCGAAATCCTATCTAAAACTGGAAAACGAATATCTGATCTGTTGTCGGATGTCCCCCAAACGTACAGTACCCCGGAAATACGGGTTTCGTGTCCGGATGAAAAAAAGTTTGTCGTGGTTGCAAAAGTGACTGACTTTTTTCGGCAGTGCCACGATGTCATCGATATTGATGGGGTTCGGGTTCTCTTTGAAGACGGGTGGGGCTTGATACGTGCATCCAACACCCAACCGGCCCTTGTTCTCCGCTTTGAGGCCATGTCAGAGAAAAGGCTGGCAGAGATAAGGGAGTTGATTGAATCTGCTTTGGAGAAAATAAAAAAGGATATGTCCGTGTAATATCTTCAACCTCCTTTGCAGGGAGTCAATGGAAATGATACTTGAATAGTTTTAACAAAAAAATATTCGGCACCCTGTTTTTCTCCATATTCGCGACGATCACTGGCGTCGGAATCGTCGTTCCCCTGCTGCCGGTCTATGCCCGTGATCTGGGTGCCAGCGGCCTCTACATCGGTTTGATTTTTGGATCATTCTCCCTTTCCAGAACATTCTTTTTACCCTATTTCGGACGGCTTTCGGACAAAAAAGGACGCAAGCCGTTTATTGTCATTGGCCTTTTTACCTATGCACTGATATCGCTTGTATTCATCCTTTCACATAGCGTTGCGTCCCTCATTGTATTAAGGTTCATTCAAGGGATAACCTCTGCTCTGATCCTACCGGTCACCCAGGCCTATGTGGGGGACATTACCCCGAAGGGGAGAGAAGGCTTTACCATGGGGGTGTTCAACGTGTCTATCTTTTTGGGCTTGAGCATCGGGCCATTGATCGGTGGATGGGTTCATGATCGATTCAACCTCCAGGCGACCTTTGTATGCATGGCATTTTTGGCTTTGATCGGTTTTTTGTCCAGCCTTCTTCTGCTACCGCCAACCCGTTCAGAACGGTCATTATCCGGAAAAAATGGACTCATCAGCTGGGCCCAATTACTTCAAGACAAAGAGCTGATCGGCCTTTTTCTTTTTCGGTTTACCCATTTGGCATGTATCGGGATCATATTGAGCTTTCTCCCTGTTTATGCCGATTCCGCATTCTCACTCTCCAGTTCATCTATCGGTATCCTTGTTATGCTCGGAATTTTTGTCAGTGGATTAATGCAGATACCGATGGGTTTTCTAGCGGATAGAGTCAATAGAAATCTAATGATTATCACCGGCGGACTGATAACCGGCATTGCAATTTTTTTATTTGAATGGGCCGGCGGTTTTTGGGATCTCTTTTTTGACAATGTATTATTTGGTTTAGGTGGCAGTATCTCAATGCCGGCGCTCATGGCGATTGCACTGATAAAAGGAAATAATACTAAGGCGATGGGATCGGTTATGGCTCTCATGACGGTGGCTCACAGCATGGGGATGTTTGCCGGGTCTATCCTTGCCGGTTTAGTAATGGATATTTTTCAACTCCGGCAGACTTTTTTTCTGGGGTCACTAATAATGGGGTTCGGAGTTTGCTTTTTCACGGTCTGCATTTATGGACGTAAACCAAACGGACTTACCCGTGGGATTATAATGTAACAGAATATAAACGCGCGCTTTGGTGTTTGGTAGGATGATCAAAAGGTAGATCCAAAATGTATTTTGAAGTATCAGGAGTACAGATATCACCTGTTCTACCATTTCTATTTGCATTTTTGGTCTCATTTTTTACTTCCATGGGTGGCGTTTCCGGTGCATTTTTGGTCCTTCCTTTTCAAGTCAGTGTCCTTGGCTTTACCGGCCCGGCGGTAAGTTCAACCAATCTGGTTTACAACCTTGTGGCCATTCCCAGTGGGGTGTATCGATACATCAAAGAAGGAAAAATGGCATGGCCCCTTGCGTGCGTGATCATGGTCGGAACCCCCCCCGGTGTCTTTATGGGTGCTTTTATCAGGATAAAATATCTTCCGGACACAAAACATTTTAAGTTATTTGTGGGTTGCGTCTTGTTATATATCGGTTTGCGGCTTTTATATGGATTGAGACAAAGAAATAAAATAACCAGACAAGCCAGCGTACGCGATGATCGATATAGAAAAAGGAAAGATAAAACAATAGAATCTTTAAAACCGGATACCGGTCATGATGCCACAATAAAAACCGTTGCGTTTTCGATTACTGACTGCACATACAGTTTTTATGGCGAAACTTTTTCATTTAACCCGTTTGGCCTGTTTATGCTTACCTTGGTATTTGGAATTATCGGTGGTACATACGGGATCGGTGGCGGTTCTATTATCGCTCCACTCCTTGTCGCTTTTTGGAACCTCCCTGTACATACCATCGCAGGTGCGACCCTTTTGGGGACATTATCAACCTCTGCGTTCGGGGTTGTGTTTTATATGGGACTCGCACCCTATTTTGTACACACAGGGCTTGCGATCCGGCCCGATTGGTTGCTGGGAACACTTTTTGGTGCAGGGGGTTTTGCCGGGATTTACTGCGGGGCAAGACTTCAAAAGTACATGCCGGCCAAAACAATAAAAATAATCCTTGCCTTGGTGATAACAATCCTTGCCGCGAAATATATCCTCGATATATTTTAAAAGAAAATCCTCATCAAGCCGGGAACCGCTTTTATAACTCTTCAGGCGTAAATGCCACGATGTCATCAATGCGGGTCGTATCACAAAAAAGCATCACCAAACGGTCGATGGCAAGGGCATTTCCCACGGCAACCGAAGATCGATCGTTTCCCCCTGGTAAAGAATAAAATCTTCAAGACCCGCCCGGCTCGCTACAAATCGGATCAATTCTTCACATTCTGCTATCATGTCGACCTAATTGCTTTTAGAACAATACCATTTGAACATCGTAAATTCGGGAAGGTGTCTGCTACCCCGTTCTGCTTGACGGAAGCATTTGCAAATCTGGAATATACGAGAATAACCCGATGAAAGGAGCCGTTTCATCTGTAACTCGGGAGATGTCAGCCAAAACAACTCACCAGAAAAATCTGCATCAATGGCGTTCTCGGGAGCAGGGGCAGGTATCCGGATCAGCGTCTCGACCTCGAGATAACCATGCTCCGCAAAATACGCTCGGATCCCCCGCAAAACGGTCGCCCTTAATGCCAGGTTATCTTCAATAAAAGCTTGTCTGGATCAGTTCATACTTCCCGGGTAGTTGCCGTTATACCATGTCGCATTATGTTTGTTGAAAGACCAACAGGTACAGCATGGGGTTAATAATGGTTTTCATTGACAATATGCCATGCAATTGATACAATTTTATATGTTTCCCGTCCTGATTTGTCGAGAGAGAAAAACCAACCAATTTCAGGAAAGCCATTTAAGAAATCATGAAAGGGTTGAGGGACCTTATGGATATCAAAGAACCCAAAATAGAGCCCAAAGAGATTCTCATTCTGGAGGATGACCTTTTCAATCCTGGCAATGTTTGCATTGTCACCGGTTCAGGAACAGGAATCGGCCGGGCAACATCGATTGCAGCGGCCGCCAACAATTTGATGACAGTGGGGTTGGATATCGATGAAGAAGCGGGAAAAAAGACACAGAGAATCGCCCAGGAGATGGGTGGACAGATGAGGTTTATCAAAACAGATCTCACCTGTGATGAAGACATTGAGTATGCGGTAAAGGAGGCTGCCAAGCTCGGCACCATTAAATTTCTGGCCAATATTGCGGGAATTCAACATATCGACTCGGTAGAAAACTTTCCTATGGAAAAATATGATCTGATGCAACGGCTTATGCTCCGTGCGCCTTTTTATCTCTCTAAACTGACCATCCCACATATGAAAAAAGGCAGTGACAAAATCGGTGTGATCGGTAATATGACATCCGTACATGCCCACATCTGCACGGTCAATAAACCGGTGTATAATATCACCAAGTTCGGCCTCAGGGCCTTGAGTCAATCCATCTCTGCTGAGGGAGGAGGGGCGATACGCTCATTTACAATCAGCACCGGATTTGTTAAAACACCGCTGGCCCTAAACCAGGTGTCGGCCCAGGCTGAACAACGTCGTATTACACCCGAAAAAGTCGTCAAAGATGTAATGATGGGCAAATCCCGCATCAGAGAGATGATGTCTCCCATTGAGGTGGCGAATCTGTTTATTTTTGGATTTTCCCGATTTGCCAGATATCTGATCGGTGGGGACCTTTTGTTTGACGGCGGAATGGTGCTGACCTACTAGAAGAAGTCTCCTTTTTGTTTTTCTCTCTCTGCTTTTCTCAAATCTTTCCGGATGATTTTTCCGGTGGCGGTCAAGGGGAGTGCTTTGACAAACTCGACCACTCTCGGGTATTCGTGAGCCGCAAGACGGTTTCGAACAAAATTCTGAATACCCTGTTTCAGGTCGTTGTCAGGCGTCGCATCAGGCGTTGGAACAATAAAAGCCTTTACGATTTCCGTGCGAACTTCATCCGGCACACCGATAACGGCTGACATGGCCACAGCCGGGTGTTTTATCAGACAGTCTTCGATCTCTCCGGGTCCGATCCTATACCCGGAGCTGGTTATCAGGTCATCTTCCCTGCCGACAAACCAGAAATATCCATCGCTGTCTTTTTTGGCCAGATCTCCTGACAAACACCAGTCCCCTATATACTTTGACCGGGTCGCCTCTGGGTTACGCCAGTATTCCAGGAACATGACCGGATTGGGCTGTTTGATTGCCACGTTTCCGGTTTTATCCGGAGGCAGCACATTACCGTCATCATCCACAATCTCTACCACATGGCCCGGAATGGCCTTACCCATGGAACCGGGTCTGATCTCCATGATTTCAGCACAATTTCCCACCACCAGATTGACCTCCGTTTGTCCATAAAACTCGTTGATAGTGATCCCAAAAGTCTCTCTGCCCCATTCCAAAAGCTCTTTTCCCAGTGTCTCTCCGCCGCTCGCGATAGTTCGCATCTGATAGTGATGTTGTTTTGTGAGGTCCTTCACCTGGCGCATCAGTTTTAAGGCGGTCGGAGGAATAAACGCATTTCGAATCCCGTGTTTGGCCATAAGATGCAACGCGTGCTCCGGATCAAATTTTTTTGCCCGAAAGGCCACCACCGGGATACCGTGATGCCAGCTCGGAAGCAAAACATCGGTCAGACCACCGAGCCATGCCCAGTCCGCCGGGGTCCAGAAACAATCATCTTCTTTGGGGAAAAAGTTGTGGGGAAATTCGATCCCCGGAATATGTCCCAGAAGCATCCGATGGGCATGAAGGGCGCCCTTAGGGGGTCCTGTTGTACCGGAGGTGTACGCAAGCAGCGCGGGATCGTCGGCCCGGGTCTTAATCGGACTGAAATCAATGGCGCCCTTCTCTATGGCTTCCCAGAATGCGATCACCCTTTCTTCTTTTTTTCCGCAGGATACGAAAACATGCTTTAGATGGGGAAGTCTGTCCCAAATTTTTAGAACCTTGTGGAGATTCTCCCCATTGGTGACAATGCATTTTGCTTCGCTGTTGATCAGGCGATACTCCAGGGCGTCCACACCGAAAAGCGTAAACAGCGGAATCACGATACCCCCGATCTTATAGACGGCGATGTGTGAAATACCGGTTTCCGGACATTGCGGCAGAAGAATCCCCATGCGGTCTCCGGCATCAAATCCAAGGGCTTTTAGGGCATTGGCAAATTGGTTGGAAAGCCTTTTCAGCCGCCAAAATGTGTACTTTTCAACCTGACCCGATTCATCCTCATAGATCAGCGCCAGGCGATATCTTTGGTGGGCATGCTTATCACAAACATCAACTCCCATGTTGTAATATTCGGGTATTTGCCACTCAAAACTCTGATAGACATCTTCATAGGTCTCTTTTTTTTTCAGCATGATTCTCCCCTTGTCATACCACCCGAATTATGAAAAAATTTTTCCTGGATTCATCAACCCTTTCGGATCGAGCAGGTCCTTTATACGCCTCATCAGTTCATAGCTTTTACCGTGCTCCAGTTTCATAAATTTGCGTTTCCCAACTCCGATCCCATGTTCCCCGGTGCATGTTCCACCCAGTTTCAAGGCCTGTTTAACAATGGAATTGTTCATTTCTTCCAAAAGCGACCACTCGTTTTTTTCCCCCGGATCTCCTACCAGCACAACGTGTAGATTCCCATCCCCTGCGTGGCCGAATACATACCCGGTTGCGTTATTTTCACCCAGTAGGTTTTGTGAAAAAACAACCATTTCGGGATAATGGGAAATAGGTACAGCTGCATCGACAATGATGGTTTCCTTGCCCGGATGTGCACGATGGATTGTTTCCCAGGCTTCATGTCTTGCCCGCCAGAGATTTCTTCGATGCCCCTCTTCAACTCCAAATTCGAAGCCGACCGCACCACAGTCCCTACAGAGTTCTTTGGTCAGATCCTCGACCTCCTTTAAAGTGGTTTTGCTGATACCATGAAATTCACAAAACAGAGAAGGAATCTCCGGGAGCCCGAGATCTTTTTCCCTGTTCATCAAACCGATCAATTTTGGAGTCAAGAGTTCAAGAGCGGCAGGTTCCAATCCAGAACCGATCATTAAGGCCGCGGCCTTGGATACACTCTCAAGATCGTCGAAGGTGATGGTGGCAGCAAGGTGGTGTGCCGGAATACCGGTAAGTCTCAATGTCGCTTCGGTAACGATGCCAAGGGTTCCCTCAGATCCGACAAAGATCCGTGTCAGATCATAGCCGGAGGAAGATTTATGTGCTTTGCTTCCGGTGTGAATAACTTCTCCCTGAGGTAGAACAACCACTAGCCTCATCACATAATCCTTTGTGGCACCATACTTGACGGTTTGAACACCGGACGCATTATTGGCAATCATGCCCCCGATAGTGGCGTCTGCTCCGGGATCGGGTGGAAAAAACAGTCCGTTGATTCCAACCTGGCGGTTCAACTCCTTTCGAAACACCCCAGGTTGGACATCTACCTGAAGATCCTGTGGGTGAATTTTTAGAATACTGTTCATTCGCGTCATGTCTATCACCAGCCCGCCACGGGTTGGTACAGGATTTCCTTCTGTGCTGGTACCCGCGCCCCATGGGGTGACTGGAATATTTTGCTGGTGGGTCCATGCCAAAATCTTGGAAACTTCTTCGGTGCGAATGGGCCAGACAACTCCGGCCGGAAGCATTCCGCGGTGCGGTGAAATATCCTGTAGATGAAGTTTGCGATTTGACGAGCCGGTGGAAAAACGATTTGATTCCACAAAAGACGATAACACCTCGATCTGTTTCCGGCTGAACGCTTTCATTTTTATGTCCTTGGGCTATAGATCTGCGGATAACTTCTAATCTAAATTGGGCCATTTTCTGATGAAATATGTTTGACACCTTCGATTTTGAAATGTTCGCTGAATAATCGGTACTCGTTGTGGTATAATGATCACCTCTATAAGTTGGATCTATTTTTGTCAAATTAAAACCATGAAAAACACTTGAGGCTTGATCACCGGTGGGGTATAAGCAGATTCTTGTGCCCGGGGTATCGAACGCAAAATCAATTTGACAAAAAACACACTCTATCCTAGACAGCATCATTGGAACATAACCATGGCCGACATAAAAGCACCGATCAAATTGATGAGGGAACTCGAATATCAGGTGGCACGATGTGTGCGCTGCGGGATGTGCCAGGTGGTTTGTCCGCTTTTTGAGCAAACCGGCCGTGAGTCCGATGCGGCCCGTGGGAAATTGGCCCTTCTGGATGGGCTCATGCAAGAGATGTTCAAAAGCCCAAAAGGGGTATCCGATCGACTCTATCGCTGCCTTCGCGGGTCATGTGCCGCTAACTGTCCCAGCGGAGTGAGCGTTTTGGAAATTTTCATCAAAACCCGCGCCGCTCTATCCGGCTTTATAGAGCTTTCTCCCTCAAAAAAAAGGATCTTAAGAGGGATGTTGGCGCATCCAGAAATGTTTGATTGGGTTTTGGCGTGGGGTTCAAAATTCCAAAAAATCTTTATCCGGCCGGCAAATGATCTGATCGGCACTTCCTGCGTACGGTTCGTTTCCCCACTGTTGTCACGTCGACATTTTCTTCCTCTGGCCCCGGTACCGTTTCATCCAATGGTGGCTCAAATAAGCACCGGTGTCGGAACTCCAGCTTAAAAGTCGCTTTTTATATAGGTTGTCTAATCGACAAAATATTCCCATGCATCGGAGCCGAAACGCTCAATGTTCTGAATCAACATCAAGTGAGGGTTTTTATGCCAAAAGCCCGGGGATGTTGTGGTATTCCTGCGATCTCCACCGGTGACACGGAGACATTCAACCGGCTTGTTCGTTGCAATCTAAACCTATTTGACAGCGAAGACTTTGATTATCTGGTTACGTCCTGTGCCACCTGCACGTCCACCATAAAAAAAATCTGGCCGATGATGCTCTCGGACAGCCGGGGAAATGTCAAAGCCAAGGCCCGAAGACTGTCTGAAAAAACCTTGGATATCAACCAATTTCTGGGATTGATTACAGGGTTGAAAAAGAGTGAAGCAATAAAAAGAGGTGAAGCTATCACCCATAACATATCATGATCCCTGCCATCTCAAAAAAACTTTGGGTGTATCGAGTGAACCAAGGGCCCTTATTCAAACCAATTCCCAGTATTGTTTTAAAGAAATGCCTGGAGCGGATGCGTGCTGTGGATTGGGGGGAAGTTTTAATCTCCAGCAGTATGAACTCTCATCCGATATTGGAATGCGAAAAAGAAACAATATCAAGATCTCCGGGAGTTCAACAGCTGCCACGGGATGTCCGGCGTGTATGATTCAGATTTCAGACATGCTCTCGCGGTCAGGAGACCGTATTGCAGTTAAAAATCCCATTGAGATATATGCCGAAGTGATTAACCTTCCCGGTTCGAATATCTTTATCTTCATTTATTTACCTGATCCGCCTGATTCGTTTTGAATATTTACTTAAATTAAGGAGCGAATGTGCGATCTTTTGAAGACCGACTGATAGGTATCTTGAAAACTAACAGTGTAGATTTTATGTCCACCTTCCCCTGCGACAGGATTAAGTTTCTGCTCGAACGGGTTAAAAAAGAGTTCTTCCATATTCCCCTGACAAGGGAAGAAGAGGGGGTCGGCATTGCTGCAGGGATAGCACTTGCAGGAAAAAGACCTGCCATGTTCGTCCAGAGCTCGGGTATTGGCAATATGATCACCGCTCTTTTATCACTGACCGGCTTTTATGAGTTACCTCTTGCCATATTTGTCAGCCAACGTGGTATTTATAAAGAAGGAATTGCAGCTCAAATACCGATGGGGGAAAGGCTTCCTGAAATATTAAAAGGCGCCGGCATCGCCTGTTCTACGATCAGCACCGCTGACGATGTCAGTATCATGGAATATAAACTTCCCGGGATGTATAAGCAAAATAAGATACACGCATTTCTTCTTAGTCCTGCTGTTTTTGAAACGACAAATACCCGGGACCTGGGGCCATGGGCGGGACTCCAAAGGGATGAGACCCGACAACAGGGGATGGATGAAAGGATCAATCATCAATATTCTCCTAAATTAACGCGATATGATATCTTGAATACGATAGCACCGCACCTTGATTCCAAGGTTATTGTTTGCAACCTTGGAATTCCGTCAAAAGAGCTATTTGAAATAAAACATCAACCTTCAAATTTCTATATGCTGGGAAGCATGGGAATGGCGACTCCGATAGGTCTCGGAATAAGTCTCGCTTCTGACAAAGAAGTTGTTGTGATAGATGGGGACGGCAGTATCCTTATGAATCCGGGCACTCTTGCAACAACCGCCCACTTCAATCCCTCAAACCTTACCATATGTGCTATTGATAACAGATCCTATGGATCAACAGGCGGACAGCCGACATTGACCGGTTCATGTGTCGACCTTGCAATGCTTGCAAAAGGTTTTGGTATTGGAAATGTTCTTAAGGCGGCAGACAAAAAGCAGCTAATTGATGCAATCAAAAAACCGACGGAAAATTTAAAATTCATTCATGCGCTTGCTCTTCCGGGCAACGCAAAAGTCTCCAATATTCCGCTGCACTACCTGGATGTCAAAAAACAGGTCATGAAGTTTATAAAGAAATAAAAAAGAAAATGTAGACATGCTCGGTCTTTTTTTGGTTTATAGTTGAATTTTTTTCTTAATCTCCTTGATTATGGCAAGGCAGGCTTGGTTTGCATCTGCCACAACAGCCACATCTGCCAACTTCATCATGGTCGCATTTGGATTCTTATTGACTGCGATAATGAAGTCCGCGTCATCTATGGCAGCCGTGTGTTGGATGGCACCACTAATGCCGAAAGATATTAATATTTTAGGACTGATCTGTCTTCCCGCCTGCCCAACCAGCGTATTCGGGCCCGACCAGCCGGCATGAACCACAGGACGGGTCACACCGACCTCGCCATCCATCAGGTGTGCCAGTTCAAAAATTTTTTTAAATTTCTGTTTACTTCCCATACCGCGCCCACCGCAAATTACGACGCTCGTATCTTCAATCTTGCGTCCTTTTTTGGGGAGCCGCTCGGAGCGAATCAGCCGAACACGTTCCATCGGCAAATCATCCGGTATCGGCATGGATATGACTTCACCCTTCGCATCGGCATTGTGGGAGATCTCCTGAAACGTTCCCGCCCTGACAGTTGCAATCTGGGGTCTGTTGTTCGGTGTCAAAATTTCTGCAATGAGGTTACCGCCAAACGACGGGGACGTTTGAATCATGAGACCGTCTTTATTAATATCGAGGTCAATACAATCCGCCGTTAATCCCGTCTTCAGTCGTTTTGCGACCTTGGGAGCATACTCCTTTCCAAAACATGTGGCGCCGATCAGCAGGATCTCGGGCCGATGCGCCTTGATCAGCCTTTCCATGAGTCCGGTATAGGCTTCAATACTGTATTGTTTCAACTGCGGATGATCAACAACGTATACCTTTTCTGCACCATGGGCAATATATTCGCTGACATACTCGCCAATGTCATGTCCGAAAACGATTGCACAAATTGAGCCTCCCGTTTTTGGAGCCAATTCACCCGCCCTTGCCAGTAATTGTAGTGTGACGCGGTTTTGAAAATAGTTGCGGTAATCTCCAAACACCCATATGTCACGGTTTAAAGTTTTCATCATATCTCACTTGAAATTTAGTGAAGCGGACGGCAGTTCTGGTGAAGCGATACTATGGATGATCGTGTGTTTTCAAATCCTTGCCCATGGCACCACCGATTCTATCTCCAAACCTATCGAAAAGCTCATTAACTATCCGTTTCACAGCACCTTTCAGCACAATATTCTCTTTTTCTGTGGCAGGAGAATATACGCGGATAATTTTGGTCGGAGAATGTTTTAGCGCCACCAGCCCAGGGTCAAGCTCCAGATCATCGGTTCCGAGGATGTCCACATTCGGGTAATCAAACGCCTGTTGCACCCCCCCCAAGGATACATGCCTCGGGACGTAATAATGGGGAGATATTGTCACCAGGCCGGGAAGATCCATCTCCAGAATTTCCAGGAAGTCATCGGTCTGCCTTTCCAAACAGAGAGTGTGCGTCGACAGATCAAGTTTTTCAACATTTGTAACACCGGGAATTCCCAATTCCTCTGCAAGCTGGGGGCCGACCTGTGCTGTTTCGCTGTCGGAGGTCTGGTCTCCGCAAAGCACCAGATCGAAATCCGGGCATTTCTTTTTAATAGCCCGTGCAAGGATAAGAGAGGTTATATAGGTATCTGCTCCGGCCATCCGTTTGTCCGTAAGGAGTACACCCCTGTTCGCTCCCATTGCCATTGCCTCATAGAGCGCCTCCTCTGCCATTGGCGGACCCATGCTAAAGACCGTAATTTTGCCATTGTGCTGATCGGATAGCCGTATGGCCGCCTCAAGTGCGTGTTTGCAGGAAGGATTCACCATGCCTTCCGCAAGCTCCCTCCGCAACGTTCCTGTTTTTGAATCCCATGGTAGCTCCGATACGATGGGGACCTGTTTTATGCACACAATAAGATTTAACATAATAAAACCACAATCAGATTTTAATCAATTTGCTTGCGACGTCCTATCTTAAAGAAGTACCGGCTAGCTCGGCCGGGTCAAAACCGATCGTGAAATCACCACCTGCATGATCTCATTGGTTCCTTCATAAATTTCCGTAACCTTGGCATCCCTGAAATAACGCTCCACATCATACTCTTTGCTGTATCCGTATCCCCCGTGAATCTGGACGGCTTTTTCCGTCACCTTCCTGGCGACCCGACTGCAAAACAGTTTGGCCATCGAAGCCTCGGCGGTGAAGGGCATATGGTCGTCCTTCATCGCACACACCCGATAGAGCAGGAGCCTCGCAGCATCGATCTCAGTCGCCATGTCCGCAATATAATTTTGTATCGTCTGGAACCGGGAAATCGGTTTCTTAAACTGCTGTCTTTCCTTTGCATACCTGACCGATACCTCAAATGCAGCCTGCGCGATCCCCAGCGCCTGAGCGGCAATGCCTAAACGCCCGACATCCAAACTCTCCAGGCCGATTTTAAGTCCATCGCCAGCTTGTCCAAGAAGATGCATCGATTCGACACGGCAGTCTTCAAGAAAAAGAGACGAGACCGGATTTGCCCGCATACCGCACAAATCCTCAGTCTCGCCAACTGAGAACCCGGGTGTCTCCTTTTCAACGATGAAGATGCTGGGTGCCTTTCTATCAGGCCCGATATCGGTGTTGGCAAAAATAAGAGCCAGCCCGCACACCCCGCCATTCGTTACAAATATTTTTGTTCCGTTGATGATATATTCATCCCCATCTATGGTCGCATAGGTCTCCACACCGGAGGCATCAGAACCAGCGCTTGCTTCCGTGAGGCAGAAAGCACCGATTCGTTCACCGCTGGCAAGGGACGGCAGAAATCGTTTTTGCTGTTCCTCGGTCCCAAATCTTACAATCGGATAGGCACCAACGCTATTATGAACCGTTATGCTCAGTCCCATGGCGCCGGAAACCCTGGACAGTTCCTCAATGGTAATCGCATAACTGATACTGTCCAAGCCGGCACCACCATATTTTTCAGGAACCTGGAGTCCGAAAAAATTCAATGGCCGCATTTTTTCGACAATCTCCCACGGAAACCTGGCCTCTCGGTCCAAGTCGCTGACAATGGGGCCGAGCTCTGCCTCGGCAAACGCCCTCACCGATTTCCGAATCACTTTATGTTTCATGCAGGGATTAAAATCCATACAACAACCCTATGCTGTTTGATTTTTTATGAACATGAAAATATTTGATTATAGTGGATGGACGATGATGTCAAGTTTGATGGCAAACTTAAAAGTCTGAACCATAAAATATATCCCTACTCATAATGGTTCATCCCCTGAAAACCTGACGTCTTTAACCTTCTCTTTAAATTTTAGATCGATCGAAGCCGGGAACAAAAGTGTTGGCAAAAACCCTTTATTTGGCATCATCCTGTTATCAAGGTGTTCCAGGTCCTGTCTTGTGATGTCAATCGGTATTTGTAGTAGTATGATCTTTCTTTCTTGTCACCTGACAAGCGTCTCGCATTCAGGTGGAAATCCCGAACTTTGGCAGGATATAGGCCTGAAGGAGAAACCAGACACCGAAAACGATAAAAACAATAGCAATTTCCATCATTGTTTTACCCCTGAATAAGTCTCCCGACTGCAAGCTGTGCGGGATCGTTCCTTGTTAAATGTTAGTTTTTTATTTCGGTTGACAAATATCTCTCTTCGATCAGGCTCGCTATCGCCTCAATATCTTCCAACCCAAATGTTGGAACATCAAAAGTTGCATCTGTATCCGTCACCAGCGCAATAAGGCTGTCATCATCTCCACAAAGTGGTTTGCTGTCTCTTGCGGCTCGTAGGATCTCGATCTTCGGCTTGCTTTCTTTCTTAAAACCTTCGGTGATAACCAGATCCATATCCATAAAATATTTTTTGTGGGCGTCTATCGATTCATCCTCATGATCCTTTACCATTGTAAGCATGCCGGGCGACACAACAACAACGGTATCCGCACCTGCTTCTTTGTGTCGCCAGCTATCTTTTCCTTTTTTGTCGAGATCGAACCCATGATGGGCGTGTTTAATGATGCCGATTCGGTGGCCTCGCTTTTTGAGTTCTTTAATCAGCTTTTCGACAAGGGCCGTTTTCCCTGAATTCGATTTTCCGACAATTGAAATGATAGGGACTTTCATAAATTAACACCGATAAATTTTTTACAAGCAACAGACAAAACCGTATTTTCCGTTTGGAAAGATATTTTACTCGAGTTTCGTACCCCCAATCCTTCGCATTGTCGCTTTCGGCGTGGGGCGAAGGTGAGTCTTCGCTAAATCTAGGATGCGAAACTCAAGTGTTTAACCTTTCATCTCCTTTATTTTATCCGTAAGTTCTGGAACAAAGTCAAGAATATCTGCTACAACCCCAATGTCTGAAACCTGAAAGATCGGCGCCTTAACATTTTTGTTTATCGCAATCATAAAGGGGGCACCCTTGATCCCACCAAGGTGCTGGAATGATCCGCTGATGCCGAGGGCCATGTAAACTTTCGGTCGGACGGTCTGACCGGAAGTGCCGACCTGGCGTGACTTTTCGAGCCACTTTGCATCCACGATCGGTCTGGAACAGGAAACATCTGCACCCATCGCTTCAGCCAGATCATGGATTATTTCTATATTATCTTCATCTTCAATCCCTCTTCCCACCGAAACAAGGGACTCAGATTTAGTGATATCGACATCCCCAACCTCAGCTTCAACAATTTCTATAAAACGACGGGCACCTCCAGGAAGCCCCCCTGTCAATGCTTCGGTTGTTTTATCGACAACCTCCCCGGTTTTTCCTTTACTTTCATCCGCTTTGAATGCCCCGGCACGAACAGTGATGACGGCACCGGTCGAAATATCACATCGCACATGGGTGCTCACCATTCCGCTGTATTCCTCCCGAATCGCCTTGAGCTTGCCGTCCTCTATACCTTCAAAAGAAACAGCATCCGGAAGATAGGCGGTATCAAGTTTTACGGATAATCCCGGTGCGAGATCCATCCCAAAATGTTCATGCGGAACAAGGACGATACTTCCTTTTGGCAGGATACGGGGCAGCAATCCCCGAATCACCTCTCCATTTGCATACGATAAGTCCCTGTTATCGATTTTCCATACGTTTTGATAGGAAGGAGCCACTTCATTGCAGACCGAATATAGATCGGTTCCTGATCCGATAACCAATGCAGTCACCGAAGCGTCCGGATCTATTTCATGGGCTGCGGTAACCAACTCGAGAGCCGAATCATCAACGCCCCCCCCTTTGTGAAGAATATATGAAAAAATCTGTAGAGCCATTACTTGATACCTCCTTTTGATTGCAAAATCTCGATCAATTTTTCCAGAATTTCGCCGGTGTCACCTTCCAGAATTTCGGCCCCTTCACCGAGATCCGGTACAAAATAATCGACACGACTTATTGTTGCTCCAGATTTTCCAACCAAATCAGGGGATAAACCGATATCTGAAGCACCAAAAACCGGAATTTCAACCGAGGCAACTTTCCGTATTCCTCTTATCCCCACGTAACGCGGTTCGTTTATACCGGTTTGAATCGAAAGAACACACGGAAGGTCTATCTCATTCATTTCCTGGTTTCCGGCGGCAATTTCACGGCCGACCTTTATGGTTCTATCATTTATCACTTCGATATGGTTGACAAGGGATGCGAAGGGCCAATCGAGCATGGCGGCCAGCATGCCTCCCACTTGGCCAGCCCCGTCATCTGCCTGGACACCGGTCAGGATCAGGTCATAGCTTCCTTTTTCAATCGCAGCTTGTAAAATACGGACAAGTCCTTTTCCGTCGGATTCCTCAAAAGCTTGATCCGAGAGATGGACCCCTTTATCTGCACCCATGGCCATCTCTCGTCGAATAATTTCTTCCGCTTCTTCACCGCCAACAGAAACCACCGTCACGCTTCCCCCAACTTTATCCCGGATCTGAATGGCCTCTTCAACCGCATAGTTGTCCCATTCGTTTATAGAATAGACAAGATCATCCCGTTCAATGTCAGATCCGTCTTTATTGACCTCAATCTCGTTTTCCGCCGTATCCGGAACCCTTTTCACACATACCAAAATCTCCATATTCCGCCCCTAAATCGTTATTCGTAACCATTTAAAACTAAGACACTCAAAATGCGCACCTTAGATTTTACAAAGACTCGCTTTCGGCAATGGGCAAATGGCAATGATCAAAACCCCTGCACCCCGTGTTGAACCGTAATGTTCGAGTCTATTTTTTAAGCGATCATATGACGATCGACCAGTTCAACCAGGTCGATCACCTCCATTTTTCCTTCCATCCCAGTAGTTTTAATGGCATCTTCAATATTCACCATACAAAATGGACAAGCGGTCACGATCACGGTAGCACCCGCGTCTTTCGCCATCTCAACCCTTAACCTGCCCATTCTCGTCTCTTCGATCGGCTCATAAAATAGCATCAAACCACCACCACCGCAACAGAACGAACGATCCCTGCATTTAACCATTTCCACCCTTTTGATCCCTGCAATCGCATCCATGACTTCCCTTGACGCATCATAGATACCATTGTGCCGACCCAGATAGCATGGATCGTGATAGGTGTAAACAGCGCGGTTATCTTCTATCGGTTTCAAACGAATTTTTCCAGAATCGATATACCTTTTCATCACTTGGCCGATATGCTCCACAGGCGGAATTCCATTATAATCGTTCTTAAGAGCATTAAAGGCGTGCGGATCGGCGGTGATGATATTTTTGACACCCGAGTCGTGGATCGAAGCAATGTTTTGATCTCTTAATTGGAGGAAAAGCGTCTCCTCACCAAATCTTTTGACCTCATGTCCGCTATCCTTCTCCGCGGGTCCCAAAATCCCAAAATCAACACCAGCGCCATGTAAGACCCGAACAACCGCCTGGCCGATTGCCTGTATCCGGTCATCATAGGAAGTAATGCTGTCCACAAAATATAAAGTATCTGTTTTAACGTCTTTTTTTAATATTTTTACGGCATTTGTCGCCATGAGATTTTTTGCCCAATCCGCCCGTTTCCTCTCCATCTTGCCATACGGGTTTCCCCGCTTCTCTAACGCGCTGAGCGGTTTTTGCAGTGACTGGGGAACGATTCCCCCATCTACCAGACTCCTTCTCACATCGACGATCTTGTCTATATACTCGATCATCAGCGGGCATTCTTCTTCGCAAGCCCCGCAGGTTGTGCATGACCATATCTCGTCCTCTTCAAGGATATGTCCGATTAAATTGCTCCCTTTGATTGAGGCGCCATACAGCGGATATTTATCAAAAGCATAATCGCGGCATTTTATAGAGATAAATCTGGGAGATAATGGACGACCGACAGCAGTGGCCGGACAATTATCCGAACATCTCCCGCAGTCTGCGCATGAATAAAAATCGAGCATATGTTTCCATGTAAAATCCTCGAATTTCTTGACACCAAAGGACTCAAGCGTTTCAATCTCTTCTTCTGCCATGCCCCATTTCACCGACTTGACCGTTCCTTTGTTCAGCTTCATGAAAAATACATTGGGGATGGATGTGATTACATGAAAATGTTTTCCCAACGGAAGAAAACAAAGGAAAAAGAAAAAGATCAACTCGTGGGAAAAATAGGCGACAAGGTGAATATTCTGAAGTGAACTCAGCGGCGTTTTTATAAAGATCATGGCAGCGATTCCGGTGATGGTCCCCGGTATCGGCATTTCTATTCCAAACCCCTTTTGGATTTGTGCGGCAATACTACTTCCCTCAAAAATTGCGTCAGATACCATAAGCCCTGATATCATAAACAGCACCAGTATCGCTTCCCCCGTGTGTCCCTTGCCATACTTTGGTGGGACTGAATATCTTTCAGGTTGAAAAAATCCCCTACGGATCGCGGCTATGACGCATGATCCAAAAACAATGGTGGCTGCCAAATCCTTAAACAGGTCATAAATGTTTCCCAGGGCACCTTCGAATCCCGGCAGGGAAAAGCCTTCGAAAATCCCGAACATCACCAACGCAATCGAACGAAGCGATATGATCACAAAACCGGCAAAAATGAGAATATGCAGGATGCCGGCAAAGAGGTACCTTGGCTGGCGATATTGAAAGATTGCTATTCTAACCGTATTTTTGGCCCGGTCCATGATCCGGTCGAGCCTTGGATCGGCTGCAGCATTCAGAAGGGGACCAATCCTTCGAACAATTATATACGTAAATATACCGATACCAAAAATTAGAATAAAAACCGAAAAAATCACGGTCGGTATGCCGAAAAAAGATGCTTCGGCCGGAGCAATCAAAGCGGTCCCCATATCCGTGGCTTTCTCCTTTACCCGCACCCTTTGGCAGGCAGCCATAGGGATGTTAAATGAATGAACGTTCATTTATTTCTTATAAATGCGCTATCTCCCTGTCAAGAATAAAATAGACTGAAAGTCCGATGGTTTCAGCCTTTGCCGCCAATCCAACCCGTCAGCATTCTTAACAATATGATTATTGCCAGCTACGAATGCCCTTGTTTCAAATCAAAAGCGCTTACGCCTCTCGTTATGCAAAAAATTTCACCTCGCTCTATGCCGGGCGGGTCTTCATAAAATATAGAGTGTCAAACTTGAGTGTTCAATAAACCGAATAGGAGGGAGACATGACCGACCATACGACCTATCAGGATAAACCGTGGCTTGCTTATTATGAACAAGGAGTTCCGGAAAATATTGTCTATGAAGAAACATGCCTTCCTGAATTTTTGGAGGCGTCTGCTCAAAAGTTTCCCGACAGACCGCCCTGATTTTTCAAGGGTACACCATCTCCTATGCCAAGCTCAATGAGATGGTCAACGCCCTTGCCGGCTGCCTGACCGATTTTGGTATCAAAAAAGGGGAGAGCGTCGCGGTACTTTTGCCCAACATCATTCCTTGTTTGGCCAGCTATTACGCCATATTGAAAATCGGTGGCATTGCGGTGATGAACAACCCGCTATATTCAGATCGGGAACTGGAGCACCAGTTCAATAATTCTGAATCAAAAATTCTCATTGCCTTGGGTCTCTTCGGAAATCGAATGATTGATCTGAGGCCAAAAACAAAGATTAAACAGATCATCTATGCCTCAATCGGTGATTATCTTCCCTTTCCCAAGAACCTGCTGTTTCCGCTTGTAGCAAAAAAGAAAAAACTATCCGCTGAAGTCAAATCTGCTGCGGATGTTTACAAATGGAAAGATACTTTGAAGGATCGTCCTACCGTCCTGCCAAAGGTCAATTTCAGTTTTAATGATATAGCCATGTATCAGTATACCGGTGGAACAGCCGGCGTTTCAAAAGGCGTTATACTGACCCATGGGAATCTGAGCAAACAGGTCCAACAGATCGCCTCTTGGTTTCCGGCTTTTGAAAAAGGGAAAGAGGTCATGCTGGGCGCCCTTCCCTATTTTCATGTTTTTGGACTTTCCGGCGCCATGAATTTTTCGGTATTCATGGGGTGGAGCCAAATACTTGTCCCAAAACCACAACCAGAACCGCTTCTTGAAGCCATCCGAAAATTCAAACCGACCTTTGTCCCCTCGTTCCTACCATGTATATTGGAATATTAAATCATCCAGATATTGATAAGACCGATCTCACCTCCATCAAGGGGTGTTTCTCAGGCAGTGCGCCGCTTCCGGTTGAAGTTATTCACGAGTTTGAGAAAAAGACCGGGGCGATTATTGTTGAAGGATTCGGCTTAACGGAGACGCCACCCGCAACCCATTGCAACCCGTTCGCCGGTTGGAAGCGAAAGGTCGGGAGTGTCGGTCTACCGGTTTCTAATACAAAATGCCGCATCCCACCCGTGGTGAAGCGGTTAAGGTCTTTGCGGTGTTGAAAGAAGGTGAAACCGCTGCCAAAGAAGATTTTATCTCATACTGTGAAACCCGGTTGGCCAAATACAAACTTCCCACTAAAATTGAATTCAGGACCGATCTCCCCAAAACCAACGTGGGAAAGATTTTGAGGAAGGAACTCCGGGCCGAAGGGCTGGAGAAGCGTAAATCAGACCCTATTTTCTAAATATCAAAACGGATATTTTCTTGCTTTTATCACTTTTTCCGCTACTAGACGCCTCAGGGCAATGGTTTCGGTTGGTGGATAATCGGCCAGTCTATTAACTGTGGCGATCTGGGCGGCCTGATCGTCCCCTGCTTCAACATAGGAGAGAATCTGCCTGGCCCAGTGCACAATTTTGGGGAATGTATCATTTATATAGATCTTAGCTGTGGCATCATGGTATTGGGCGTTTGATTCGCCTTTTTTCGAAATGATTTTCATGGCTCTCAACAGACCACTCTCCATTACATAAATCTCGATGATCATATCGGCCATAAATCCCATCACTTCCTGTTCTTCCTCCAGGTTTGCTCCCAACCTGTTTGCAGCCTTACCCGCAGCGAGCAGGAAGATCTTTTTGCTGATCTTTACCAGCCGTTCCTGAACTGCCAGGGGAGCATCACCCATTATTACGGTATCGGACAGATAATTTCTTATTTCCTCTCCCACAACCTGGACCGCATTGAGAAGGTCAAGTCTCCCCTTCATCGCTCTTTTTAAAATGGTCGCAGGAATCAACAGCCGGTTTATCTCATTGGTTCCTTCAAAGATCCGGTTGATCCGCGTATCCCTGTACATCCGTTCGGGCGGATAGCCTGCAATATAGCCGCTGCCGCCAAATATCTGAACCAGCTCATCCATGCAAAAATCAGCACATTCACTTCCGTAAATCTTTGCAATGGAGCATTCCAAAGCATACTCTTCAATCGTTTTTGCATTTTCTGTTACCTGTTGTTTTGCTGTCTCATCCAGGGTGTTGAATCTGTCATCGATTGCACCTGCCAGACGATATACAAGGGACTCAGCCATGAAGGTGCGGATGCTCATATCGGCCAGTTTGTTTTTGATCATGCCGAATGAACTGATCTTGCGACCAAACTGTTCCCTCGAATTTGCATATTTTACAGCTTCTGTAATCGCAATTTTGCACGCCCCGACAGTACTTGCCGCGAGTTTGTAACGACCAATATTCAAAACATTAAAAGCAACCTTGTGCCCCTGTCCGATTTCAAACAAAACATTTTCCTTCGGCACCCGGCAGTCTTTTAAGATTACGGAAGTGGTCGAAGACCCCTTTATCCCCATTTTGTCTTCTTCTTTTCCCAAAGAAAGGCCCGGAAAAGCCCTTTCGACGATAAATCCGGTAAAACTTTTCCCATCTACCTTTGCATAGACGATGTAAATATCGGCCCACGCACCATTTGTAATATAAATTTTTTCGCCGTTTAAAATATAGAATTTACCGTCTTCGGTAAGGCTGGCGGTTGTCCGGGTATTGAGTGCATCTGATCCTGCATCTGTTTCGGTCAGACAGTAGGATGCAAACCATTCACCGGTCGCCAGCTTGGGAAGGTATTTTCTTTTCTGTTCATCGGATCCAAAATAAACTATCGGGAGGGTGCCGATTCCAGTATGTGCGCCGAATGAAACTGAAAAAGAAGGCGCACCTCCCAACGCTTCTGTCACCAGACAGGTACTGGTCTTGTCCATGTCTTCTCCCCCATAGGCTTCAGGGATATCTGTTCCATTGAGCCCCAAATTACCTGCCATCTCAAGCAGTGACCGGGCATAGTCTTCATTTATCTTCTCAAACTGCTCGTCATTCGGCAAAATTTCCTTTTTCACAAAATCGGTTGCCGCACTATAAATCATCTTGTGTTCCGTGGTCATCTCTTCAACGATGAACATATCGCCCGGTTCGCTGTCGGTGATCAGGAACTCACCGCCGACAAAAATCTTTCGTTTTGACATATCATTTCTCCTTATTTATTTTTCATCCATGGAACAGATTCATGAGCTATGGTCCGTTTCACGCTTCTTCCCCAACCCCTCTATGATAAGCTCGACCAGCGGATCTGCCATGGAAATAAGATCATAATTTTTTTTAGAATGCAGCCAGGTATTGATCACCTCATCAACCGACCCTAAAATGAGACGCTTCACTAAACCGAGATACAGACTCCTGCGGATGCTCCCTTCCTGCTGGCCCTGTTCGACAATTTCCGAAACAATATCGAGATATTTCTTTGACATTTTTTTAATCTGATATTCTGCCATTCGAGTGATTTGGTGTGTTTCAGTCTGGTATACCACCGCCATGTTTCGGTCACGCTGGAATTCCTCGAGATGCTTCCGAATAAGATTTCTGAGTTTCTCAATAGCATTGGGACCCTCTTCGACCGCTTCTTTGAACCGGTCAAATACCAGTTTTGTTTTGTAGCTGAAAAACTGAGTAAGAATGTCATCCTTATTTTTGAAATAGAGATAAATCGTACCGTCAGCAACTCCCGCTTCTTTGGCGATTTGTGAAATGGTCGACTGAAAAAATCCCTTTTCGGCAAATACCTTTACGGCCGCCTCAAGGATTCGATGGTGTTTATCATTTGTTTTTCCTTTTATCCGGATGGGAAACCTCCTGGTCGCTCTGTTTATTTGAAATATGAATGAATATTCATTCATTTATCAGAGGAAATTTTCCGTCGTCAAGAGAAAAGATTGAAAAAGTTGGTTTTAAATAATACTTTAAATATCTAAAGGTTATAAATAGGGCGAGAGTCGATTAGACATAAAAAGCCATTCAAAAGAAGCTTTTTATAAAAATGAAGAAAAATTCATTATAAGTAGAAAAGAGAAGGATTTTGGGTGAGAAAAACTAATTCTTATATCGAGTCGACGACATAAAAAGGGCATCCGCAAAAAAAAACAAAACGATGCCCTGAAAAAATCTTATGGACTACATCTTTTTGACATTCTTGGCCTCGGGTCCACGGTCACTTTCCTCCACATCGAAACTCACTCGATCACCTTCGGATAGTGACTTGAACCCGGCCTCATCGATGGAAGAGAAGTGGACAAATACATCCTGACCCTCTTCTTGATTAATAAAACCGTATCCCTTACGATCATTGAACCATTTCACTGTTCCTTGTGCCAAACCCTGACCTCCTTTTGATTGTTACGCGAACCTGCCCTAAGCTCCAGGTCGTCACGCCGATAAAAGAACTGTCCCTTTATAGCGACAAGACCCGGTAGATCACAACTGTTTCTAATAATTCGTATAAGCCATAGCGATAGTGACCGTCAAGTGAAAAAATGAGGATGCGATTTTATTTGAGCGTAACCCCATCTTTCTGCATGCGGACACGACAATGGAACACCATGCACTCGAGAGAATTCTTGACACACTGCATCATCAGCAAGTGGTTGGCGGTGCGTTTGACCTGGGGGTTCGATCCCAAAAAAGTCGTTTTTCGAATCATTGAAAAGGTGGTGTTCATAAGGTCCCGGATAATGAATATGCCCTATGGTGATCAGGTCATTTTTATAAAAAGAAAGTTCTTTCACCAAATTGGATGTTTTCGAGAAATCCCGATAATGGAAGATGTCGACCTGATCAGACGGAAAAAAAATAGCGGTGGAAAGATTACCATTATATCCTCGAAGGTTCAAACAGTTCCCCGGCGATGGGAAAGAGAAGGCATCCTCTATTGCACGGTAAGAAATTGGATGTTGGTTTCTTTATTTTTCATCGGTGTTTCGCCGGCCATGCTTGCCCGATTTTACAAAGAAACACCGTCGATGCCTACAAGCCGGGTTGAAACAAAACCGATATTGTGAGTGCCACCACAAAATGCACATTTATTCATTTGTATCCACTCTCCTTCCATATCACTCCCCTTCGATTCCGATTGCCGCTTTTATCTCCTGATATCGAAAACAGTCTACTGTATGATCATTGACCATCCCCACGGCTTGCATGAATGCATGACAAATAATAGGGCCAACGAATTTAAAACCCCTAACTTTCAAATCCCGACTCATTGCACTAGATACGCTGGTCTTTGAAGGGATCTTAGATAGTTCTTTCCATCTGTTCACCACAGGTTTCCCATGGACGAATCTCCAGATGTAAGCGTCAAAGCTTCCGAATTCTTTCTGAACCGCCAAAAATGCCTTTGCATTTTGAACAGCAGCCTCAACCTTAAGCCTATTCCGGATGATGCCGCTGTCTGAAAGCAGTTCTTTGATCCGGGTGGCATCGTATTTTGCAATTTTTTGGGGATCAAATCCATTAAATGCTTTTCGGTAATTTCCCCGCTTTTTCAAAATGGTTTGCCAGCTCAATCCGGCCTGAACACCCTCTAAAATAATAAACTCAAAAAGTTTTTGATCATCATGGGATGGAACCCCCCATTCCTTATCGTGATATTCGATGTAGAGCGAGTCTGAACCCACCCACCCGCACCTTGTTTTCATTCCCTTCTCCCTTTTTTTCCGGCCAAGCAGTTCCTGTCCCCGGTCTCTTATTTTTGATTTTGGAAAGATCCGCCCTTTGGCGCAGCACAAAGGCGGGGGTAACACGAAAGGTATTTCCACAAGCGCATTTTGCTCTTATTTTCACTTCAGTAGCATGGCCCATATATTTGGACACGTCGGCCGCTTTTGCTTTAGAACATTTGGGGCGGGTGAGAGTCACCACATTCCTTGAAGATACAAAGACTTTTTCCGATATCGTGATAGCCTCCAATTTAACTCTGAATCGGATTTGATTTTAATATCAGATGACTAGATATAGTTGATGGCTTGAGGAGTTTTGATTGCATTGTATTCACATTTTCAGCCTCCGGGAACGCAAACAGGTTTTCAGGTCAAAATTCGAATGATTTTAGGCTGATATTTATCTTTTTTAGTGAGCTTATCTCCTGTAAATTTGACAATCACAAATGCAAGAAACAGAAATAAAAATCCAAAAACTGCTGAAAAGCCGGACTGGTTCCCAGAAACAATAGTTGCAAGTTTGTGGCCGATAACCGCACCCAAAATCATGCTGAATATCGGGAAGATATATAGAAGAAACGAAACCCTGATAAGAGATTCAGTTTTAAAACCGATGACCACCCGGTCTCCCACCCTAGCCCCTACCGGGTTAATCACTTGAACCTCCATCTCCTTACTCCCACCCAGAGTAACACAGGCATCTTTTGAAGCACACGATTCACACGCGCCTGTTCTTTTTGTCTTCACACACGCTGTGGTGGAGTGGAGTGCTGTTACAATTCCTTCTTCGGTAGCCAAAATTTAAGTCCTGAAAAATAGTTTTTTTCGATTTCACCATTTAGCAATATGGGGGTAAAATGTCAATACTGTTGGGCTGATAATAAATTGAATTTGAATCCTTGACCCTAAGAAAATGCCGGATTAAAATCCACCAACAACAAACTGTGTTGCGCTAGTCTAGAGGTTATCAATGGGGTGCCATGAAGTCGTTTAAAGATAAGGTGTCTGAATCCGTGTCGTTCATTCAAAGGCATACACACACATTCCCCAAGATCGGTCTTTTGACCGGAACCGGATTGGGTGAAAGTGTGGCGTTCTTTGAAACGGTAAAAACTTTTTGCTACCACGAAATCCCCCATTTTCCGATCTCAACGGTTGAAAGTCATCCTGGGAGACTTTTGTTCGGCAATGCACAGGGGCTCAATATTATCGCCATGCAAGGTCGTTTTCACCTTTACGAGGGGTATACGCCGCTTGAAGTGACCTTCCCGGTGAGGGTGATGCAGGAGCTTGGTGTTAAAATTCTCATTCTATCGAATGCAGCAGGAGGCCTAAATCCCAAGTTTCAAGCAGGGGATATCATGCTCATCACCGATCACATCAACCTCACCGGCTCAAACCCTCTGATCGGTCCAAATGAGAAAACGTGGGGAATTCGGTTCCCGGATATGGGCCAAGCGTACAACAACAATCTTTTAAAGATTTCGGAGTCGATCGGGAGGGAGATCGGGATCCGTTTGGGAAAAGGGGTCTACGTGGGGTTAAAAGGTCCGTCCCTGGAAACACCCGCCGAGGTGCGATTTTTAAGAATGATCGGTGGTGAAGCGGTCGGTTTCTCGACGGTTCACGAGGTTATTTCAGCTGTACATGCAGGGATGCGGGTGCTTGGGTTGTCGATCATTACCAACATAAACGATCCGGATACACCTTCTCCTGTGACGGTTGACAAGGTGATCGCGGTTTCAAAAAAAACATCTCCGATTCTCACCACTATCCTCAAAAAGGTTCTTGAAGCCATATATGACCATCAAATCTGCTGATCTTCTTGTTTTAAACGGTATTGTTCTCACCATGGATTCGATCGACACCCAGATTAAAAATGGTGCTGTCGCCATCAAAGGAAAAAAAATTGTTGCAGTAGGAGAGGTGGATGAATTTTTATCATGGGATATGTCACAAACGATAGATGCTTGCGAAGGCATCATTATGCCCGGGCTTGTCAATACACATACCCATTTTCCGATGTCGCTCTTCAAGGGGCTTGCAGATGACCTCCCCCTGCAGGTGTGGTTGGATGAGCATATATTCCCTGCTGAAGAAAAATACATAACTCCAAAGTCGGTCCGAATCGGCACACGGCTTTCCTGTGCCGAAATGCTGCTTTCTGGAACGACAACCTGCTGCGATGGATATTTTTTTGAGGATGAGATTGCAGAAGCAGTCAAAGCATGCGGTATACGTTCGGTCCTCGGACAGGGCGTCATCGATTTCCCGGCACCCGGTATTCCTGATCCAAAAAACAATATCTCTTCTGCCATCGTTTTTATGGACAAATGGCAAGCCGCCGCCTCAACAATCAATCCATCCATATTTTGCCATTCACCGAATACATGTTCGACCCAAACATTAAAAAAGGCCAAGGCGGCTGCCAACGACAGGGCCCTCCTTTTTCAAATCCACGCCGCAGAGACAAAAAGTGAATGGGATCAGGTTTGGTCACAGCACCGGGCATCACCGATCAAGTATCTTGATCAGATTGGTGTCCTCGATCAAAATACACTTCTCGTTCATACCGTATGGGTGGATGATGATGATATCGACATCATCGCAAAGCGCAGGGCAAAAGTTTCACATAATCCGGAGAGCAATATGAAACTCGCATCGGGGATTGCGCCGGTCCCGGATTTATTGAAGGCAGATATCACCGTTGGGATCGGCACAGACGGGTGTGCAAGCAATAACAATCTGGATCTTTTTTCCGAAATGGACACAACAGCGAAGCTTCATAAGGTAAACACCCTAGATCCGACCGTTATGGATGCCCGAACCGTGGTTCAAATGGCCACAACCGGGGGAGCTGCAGCGATCGGTTTAGACAGACAAATCGGCTCTCTTGAACCGGGGAAGGAGGCGGATCTTATTGTTATCGATACCAAAAATCCCCGTCTTGCACCACTTTACAACCCCATCTCCCAGGTGGTTTATGCTGCCCTCGGATCGGACGTTCGGGATGTCATCGTTTCCGGAAAGATAGTCGTTCGGAATCACAAACTCCTCACGATCGATCTGGATGATCTTCTTGAACGTGTCGGATCTATCGGAGATACCATTAAAAGAGAATTGACGAAAAAATAATGTCCGCGGGCATAAACCGCTAAAGCCTATTCCCCTTCAAAAGATGTTAAAGTGAATATGTTATACGCTTTTATTTTCTCCCGACCTTTTAAGTCAGGGAGTTCAACTAAAAAGGCACACTCAACAATCTCACCACCGAGTTTTTCCACCAGCTTTGTTGCAGCCAAAACAGTTCCACCGGTGGCGATTAAATCATCCCATATTAAAACTTTCTCACCTTTTTCAATTGCATCTTCGTGCATCTCGATGATGTTTTTTCCGTACTCGAGCGTATATTCCGCCTTGATGGTTTTGTGCGGCAATTTTCCTTTTTTTCTGATAGGAACGAACCCGACGTTGAGTCTGTAAGCAAGTACGGCACCGAAGATAAAACCCCTGGCATCGATTCCGACCACTTTGTCGATCTCCATTTCCCTATAACGGTCGTAGAATTGATCACATGTCGATCGGAATGCTTCCGGGTTTTGCAGTAGTGTTGTGATATCCCTGAACATGACCCCTTTGATCGGCCAGTGTGGAACGGTTCGGATTGTTTCTTTTAAATTGATCATCATCCCGTCATGCTATTTTTGAGACACTCTTTATCAAAAGCGCTTTGACCTTATCGACATTCGCATTGAAAACGTCCTCAATCTCTTCCCAGGAAACCGGTTCCTCATCCTCTTTCCAGCAATCGTAATCTGTGGACATGGCAACAACTGCATATGGAACTTTTGCTTCGTTCGCGAGTATCGCTTCGGTCGCCACCGACATATTGATCACATCTCCCCCCCAACTCCTGAACATGTGCGATTCTGCTTTTGTCGAGAACCTGGGTCCCTCGATGGTAATCACTGTTCCACTGCTGTGTGTTTTGAAACCCAAAATTTGGGAGACCTCACACAACACTTTTCGCAGGCCCACGTCAAACGGATTTGCCATTGGGGTGTGTCGTGCTCCCTCTTCAAACGACTCATGAAAGGTTGTTTTTCTACGTCGTGTGAAGTCGATGAACTGGTCCAGAATCACAAAATCACCTCTACCAATTTCCTTCTTTAAACTCCCACAGGCAGTCGTGGCGATAATGTGTGTAACGCCTTGATCTTTTAAAGCATATATGTTTGCCCTGAAATTCACCTGTGTCGGGCTGAGTTGGTGTTTTTTCCCATGCCTTGCGATGAGGACGACATCTGTTCCGTTAATCTGCCCTAAGGTTAAGACGGAAGACGGTTTTCCATAAGGTGTTTCAACCGCCTTCTCGCTTACTTCCTGAAGGATTTTCGGGTCATCCAGCCCGGATCCGCCGATAATTCCAACTCTCACCATTAATCTTTCTCCAATTTATGCGGTTCATTCACTTTTTACTCAAGTTTTGCACCCACAACGGGGCACAATGCCGCATCTGGTGTGGGGTAAATAAAATTTTTTGGAAAAACAATGAGGCAGCTGTTGTAAACCGGAATCCATAAAGTAATCACCGTGCACAGGCACGAGATGATTTGGATTTTTTTTGTGATATCAGTTGCTTCTGGAATGATAACTCTTAAAAGGTTTTGTGCCGTTGTCAAAGCGCTCATCATCAATTTTTTCCATAAAAATTTCTTTTTACCCTATGCCTGATGCGTCTTTTCTCAAAATATCAGGTGCGAAACTTGAGTAACATGCTTTTAAAAGGTCGTCAAGGTCGGTAGCTATTTTAAAAAAGGGTTATTGACCCGTGTGTGCTTGTACTATAATTATCATACAGTATGATGGATCGCGTAAAAAAAGTTATTCCATGAACAAATTTCATATTTTTATCATCAGATGCATCCTCGGTGCGGTCTTCGCCGTTCTGCTCATGCGATTTTTTTTCCCCCGTGCAAGTCTTCCCTATTCGCTGGGACTCGGCATTTTCATGGTGGGTTTTGTGTACGTTACGGAGTTTTTTAGAAACAAAAAATCGAGATAATCAAAGAAAAGATTTCACGTGAAGACAATTATCCTCGGAACAGCCGGCCATATTGATCATGGCAAAACCAGCTTAATTAAGGCAGTGACCGGTATAGATACCGACCGGCTGAAGGAAGAAAAAATTCGTGGCATCACCATTGAGCTAGGATTCGCCTCTATGGTGCTTCCCAACGGTCAGCATCTTGGGATTGTCGATGTGCCAGGCCATGAAAAATTTGTAAAAAACATGGTCGCAGGCGCAACCGGGATCGACATAGTTGCCCTGGTAATTGCCGCGGACGAAGGCGTGATGCCCCAGACCAAGGAGCACATGGAAATATGCACGCTTTTAAACATTGAACATGGGCTTATCGTCCTCAGCAAAACCGATCTGGTTGAAAGGGAATGGCTCGAACTGGTAACGGAAGATATCAAAGAGTTTACCCGCGGCACATTTCTTAATAATTCACCCATCATCCCGGTGTCATCTTCAAGCGGCCAGGGTTTACCGGAATTTATTCAATCGCTTGAAGAACTGAGTGCCAAAATTCCCCTTCGCCCGCAGTCAAGCCTGTTCCGGCTTCCGATTGATCGTGTTTTCAGCATGAAGGGATTTGGAACCGTCATCACAGGAACCATAACCTCAGGGCAGGTTCAGGTGGGTGATACCATTATGATATATCCGATTCAAACCATCTCAAAAGTACGTGGGATTCAGGTCCATAACCAGAGCGTAAATGAAGCGGTGGCTGGGATGCGAACCGCCATTAATTTTCAGGGGCTCGAAAAGAGCGCCGTGAATCGGGGCGAGGTGATATCCCGCCCAGGCGCTCTAAAACCAACTTATATGCTCGATGTATCGTTTCATTTTTTGAGCAGCAACGAAAAATCGATCAAAAATCGAACACGTGTTAGGCTTCACACCGGAACCAGTGAGGTGATGGGGAACCTGATCCTCCTTGAAAATGATGAACTTCTTCCGGGTGCCACAGCGCTCGTACAGATCCGACTCGACTCGCCTATCGCAGGGGTAAAGGATGACCGGTTTGTTGTTCGAAGTTATTCTCCCGTTCGAACGGTCGGGGGCGGCCGCATTTTAAACCCCATCCCCAAAAAACACAAACGCTTTAAACCCAAAATTATTAATGGGCTGAAAAGAATTTTCAGCGATACACCCAAAGAAATTATTCTTTACCACGCGGAAGAATCCGGCTATGCCGGCGTTTTAATTTCCGATCTGCTGCTGATGACGAATATGAATGAAAAAGGCCTTCATCAAATTTTTCAGGCGCTTCTTTCCAAAAAGGAACTCATCCTGTCAGACAAAGAGAACCAAGTATTCATTGCTGGAAAAACCTTTGAGAAACTGAAAAGAGAGGCTGCAGAACACTTGAAAAAGTACCATCGTATCCATCCACTCAAACCGGGGATGCCAAAAGAAGAACTTAAATCCAAATTCCCATCTCTCCTCGGTTCGAAACTTTTCAATCAGATGCTTTATCAGATGGGAAAGAAAGATCTCATTTTCCAGGAGGAAGAGTCTGTCCGCCTTGCCTCACACACGGTGGCGCTGGCGGAGGATCAAGCGAGTGTTCGAGAAAAATTATTGGATGTCTATCAGAAAAGTGGGCTTACCCCGCCCTATTTCAAAGAGCTTGGAAAAACGTTTGATATTGATAGCAAACGGGCAAAAGATATCCTGATCCTGCTGGTAAACGAAGGAGAACTGATTAAGATAAAAGAAGATATGTTTTTTCATGCCGCAGCTGTCAATCGCCTGGAGAGTCGATTGGTCGATTTTCTCAAATTCAGAGGAGAAATCACAACACCTCAATTCAAGGACATGACAGGTGTTTCACGAAAATATGTTATCCCGCTCATCGAATATTTTGATTCAAAGAATGTGACCATACGGGTGGGCGATATTCGAAAACTTAGAGTCGGGTCCCGGCGCTGAAGGCTGGATGTGTGATAAACATTTCGGTGATGCTATCAAGAAATAACAATCCCTTTTGGGAAAGCGCAAAGTGGTGCTGATCGGCCTTGATCAATCCCTTTTCTTCCAGATCGGGTATTACGTCCCCAATAACCTGTTCAAAATCGACCCCAAATGCTTGATTGAAAGATTCGAAACTGATTCCGTTTTTTCGCCTGAGCCCTAGGCAAAATGCCTCAATCATGCGCTGGCTTCGGGTTAATACCTCTTGCCCCATGATTGGAAGTACGCCGTTGTTCAAATCGTTGATATACCTTCTGACCGACCGGTGGTTCCACTGTCGCTTGGGACTGCAAAACGAATGGGCAGACGGTCCGAGTCCGAGATAAGGGACGGCGGACCAGTATTTTTGGTTATGTCTCGATCTTCTGAGACCGGGAGACCCTATCACCTTTTTTGAAAAGTTTGATATTTCGTACTGTTCATAACCGTTTGTTGTTAAGAACGTGAGAGTGGTTTCAAATAGATCAAAGACAATTTTTTTAGAAAGAGGATTAAATCTTCCTTTTTTCCTGGCTATAGACAAGGGAGTTTTTGGTTCATAGGTGAGCATATAACAGGCGAGATGTTCAGGTGCGAATTCAACTGCCTTAACCAAATCAGCGAGCCAGGAAGTCACTGTCTGTCCCGGAATACCGTAAATAAGATCAAGGCCGATATTTTCAAACCCGGCCTTTCTCGACGCATTTAAAACATAAATCGCATCATCAGCAGTGTGTATCCGACCTAAAAAATCGAGATTTGATTGATCAAACGATTGCACCCCGATATTTATTCGATTGGCGCCTGCCCGATGGTACGTTTTCAACTGGCCAAACGTCACGGCCCCCGGATTGACTTCCACGGTGATTTCTGCAGCTTTAAGAAACTTAAACCGGTTGCGGACAGCATCAATGATAGAGTCGATGACTTCCGCTTCAAGGAGAGAAGGGGTTCCACCACCGAGATAAAGGGTGTCAAACAAAAAGGGTGCCGTGCAAACCATGTCCATCTCCTGCACCAATGCCCGGATAAATGATGGTGCCTGAGAAAGGTCGGTTATGGAATAAAAATCACAATATCGACACTTTTTTTTGCAAAATGGGATATGAATATATATCCCTGCGGGTTCGCAAGGGTGGGGATGCATAACTTTATCAGTTTTGATTACCTGCCGCCAGCTTCATACCCAGGTGAAGTGCTTTTCGATTTATTTCCAGGAAGGTTCTGGGTATTTGGGTTTCCAGGATCTTCATAACCGATTTCGGTTTGACCAGATCGATCAGACCCAACACGACCCCGAGCATGCAAATATTGAACACGATCGGTCTTCCGATCTCTTGCATCACTGACTGATATATCGGAAGCGCTTTTTGCCGGGCGTCCACGCTTTTTTTTGGCTCGACAAAACCGGTGTCAATCACCAAAAGTCCTCCGGGTCGAATAATCGGGTAGAATGTATTGTAAGCCTCCTGGGTCAGACATACCAGCACATTCGGCTGGATGACCTTGGGATAATATATGTCTGAATCTGAGATGATGACATCGCTGCGGGTCGCTCCGCCTCTGGCCCTAGGGCCATAGGTTTGAGACTGAACAGCGATCAGATTTTCATGAAGCACCGCAGCCCCGGCCAGTATAATGCCGGCCGTAATGACGCCCTGACCACCTGACCCTGAAAGAAGCATCCTGCATTTCTCCATGGCTAATGCCCTTTCATCGCTTTTTCAATGATCTTATTATATTCGTTGCAGTATTCCGGCATCTCCTTCTGAACAAAAATCCCCCGTTCAATCAGATCCGGGTTTTCTTTCTTGGCCTTGGATCCCCTCGGGGTGGTTTTCTCTTTGTAAAGCTTCATCATATCAACGGCACTCCCAATGTCATTTTTCCTTCCAAAATAGGTGGGGCATTGGGTTAAAACCTCGACAACGGAAAATCCGACGTGTTGTATTGCCTTTGTTATAATATTGGTAAGCTGTTTCTCATGGTAGGTGGTCGTTCGAGCTACAAAAGACGCCCCGGCGGCCGTCGCTAACTCCACCACGTCAAAATCATGATCGATATTAAAATAGGGCGCGGTGGTCGCCTTGATTCCGTAACCGGAGAGGGGGGAAAACTGTCCCCCTGTCATGCCATAAATACGATTGTTCATGACAATCGCCGTGATATCAATGTTGCGCCGTGCGGTATGTATAAAATGGTTTCCGCCGATAGCAAGTGCATCCCCGTCACCCATCGGAACGATGATATTCAATTCCGGAAGGCCCATTTTGACACCCGTGGCGAATGCCAAGGCACGACCGTGGAGGGTATGGAGGGTATGAAAATCGACATATCCTGTAATCCGAGATGAACAACCGATGCCCGATACCATGACAATTTCATTTTTGCTCAATCCCAGTTGTTGAATCGCCCGAAGAAAACTGCCTAAAACGATTCCATGACCACATCCCGAACACCACAGGTGAGGGAAATATCGCTCTCTGATATAATCTTTAATCGGCACCTGTCAGACGCCCTTTCCCTGGATAAGTCCTAGAAGATTCCTGATATCCATTGGCGTAATAAAAACTCCGTCAATCCGGTTGGCCAAAAAAACCTTTTCCGGTTGATCGACAGCCATTTTCACTTCCCGGAGTATCTGGCCCATATTCATTTCCACAACAACGATATATTTGGCATTGACGCATTTTTCACGAATAAGGCCATAGGGAAAAGGCCATAGGGTCTGGAGTTCCAGTAGTCCGAGCCGATCCCCTCTCAACCTGTGGTTTTCCACTACATGCAGTGCACTTCGGGCCGAAGACCCGTAGGAGATCAGGATGGTCGTGGCATCTTCCAGGTAGTACTCTTTCAGCCTGGCGATCTGATGTACATTGTTATTTATTTTGTCAACCAATTGGTGGAGAAGGTCTTGCACAATTCGGGGATTATCGGATGGAAATCCCCACATATCATGAAACAGGCCGGTTACGTTATAACGGTGCACCCCGCCAAAATCGGACATCGGAAGACGGCCGTCTTCCCTCGGGAGATAGGGGTGATAATCAACACCCCCCTCCACAGATGTCCGCAACCGTTTCACCAGCGGAACCTCCCCTTTTTTGGGTAAAATCAGTCGCTCCCGCATGTGCCCCACCACTTCATCAAAGAGGAGAATGACCGGTGTTCGGTAAGTTTCCGCAAGATTAAAGGCATCGACCGTCATTGCAAATACATCCTGATGGTTGGACGCCGTCAGCGCAATGATTGCATGGTCCCCATGGGTTCCCCATTGTGTTTGACACACGTCCCCCTGACTGGCATGGGTTGGCAGACCGGTGGATGGACCACCTCGCTGGACATTGACAATCACGCAGGGAATTTCCGTCATAATTGCGTAGCCAAGCGCCTCCTGCATCAGGGAAAAACCGGGGCCGCTCGTTGCCGTCATCACTTTATGGCCAGTCAGAGATGCCCCGATGATGGCGCAAATGGACGCTATTTCATCTTCCATCTGTAGGAATTTACCACCAATTTGAGGGAGACGGTGGGAGAGATGTTCAGCGATTTCGGATGAAGGGGTAATGGGGTATCCGGCAAAAAAATCGAGCCCTGCATAGAGTGCAGCTTCTGCACATGTTTCGTTACCTTGAAAAAATTTAACATTTTCATTCATCATCTGGCCCCATTGTGAGGACTTCGATGGCAAGGTCCGGGCATCTGTTTTCACAGAGTTTACAACAAATACAATCCTCTAGGCGAACGGCAACCGACCGGTCCATCTCATCGAGTTCAAGTACGGTCCCAGGACAAAATTCAACACATATGCCACATCCTTTGCACCAATCCCTTCTGATGATGTGTTCCTTTAGCTTTACCTTTCCCACTTGCAATTACCTTAGAAATTTAGCCCTGCGAATCGTCCATAGCCTCCACCTGTCTTTTTACGGATCAGAGGCTAGCGGTCGGCCTTTTAAAAGCTTTCTTAAAATATATGGCAAGATACCATTATTTTTGAAGTAATCAACATCAATGTCGGTATCCAGCCGCGCTAAGACTTCGAAGCGGATTTCACTTCCGTTTTCCTTGATGGCGCTTACTTGCAACTTTTTTCGGGGTTTTATATTTTCGATGCCGGAAATATAAAATATTTCATCCCCCATTATTTCAAGACGTTCAGGGCTGTCGCCATTTTGAAACATCAATGGAAGAACGCCCATTCCCACCAGATTGCTCCTGTGAATCCGTTCGTACGACTCTGCAAAAACAGCCCTTATGCACAAAAGCTGGGTTCCTTTTGCAGCCCAGTCCCTTGATGAGCCGGTACCGTACTCCTTACCGGCCAATACCACAAGAGGCGTGTTCTCCTCCTTGTATTTCATGGCTGCATCGTGGATAAACATGGCATCATCCCCTGGTCTTTTTCTTGTATAACTCCCTTCTCTGGGTGCCACGATTTTATTTTTTATCCGGATATTTCCAAATGTACCCCGCATCATGACTTCATGGTTTCCTCTTCTGGAACCATAGGAGTTGAACGCCTCCGGCATTACCTGATTCCTTTTCAGGTATTGGCCCGCCGGATACTCTTCAGGGATCGCACCTGCAGGGGAGATATGATCGGTGGTCACGGAATCTCCTAGCACAAGAAGGGCTCTGGCATTCTTAATATCTGAAGGCTTCTTCAACTCCAAGCTAAAATCATCGAAAAAGGGCGGCTTCTTGATATAGGTAGAGTGGTCATCCCAATCATAGGTCGTACTTTTCTTTGCCGCTAGTTCCTGCCAGAATGAATCGCCGTCAAAAATTCTCCCATACTCCCTTTTGTAAAACTTTTTTTTAACATGTTTTTTAATCTCTACGTCAATCTCTTCGGTGGTCGGCCAGATATCTGACATAAAAACAGGATTCCCATTTGGATCGATCGATACCGGCTCAATCGTCAGGTCGATGTCCATTCTTCCGGCAATGGCAAAACAGACCACCAACATCGGGGACGCCAGAAAATTTACCTTCACGCTCTGATGAATCCTGGCCTCAAAATTCCGGTTCCCGGATAGAACGGCCCCTACGGTAAGGTCATTTTCTGAAATTACACGTTCGATTTGTTCATGAAGCGGGCCACTGTTACCGATGCACGTGGTACAACCAAAACCGGTAAGATGGAAACCCAGTGCTTCAAGATAAGGCATGAGGTTGGCGTCTTCAAGGTAGTCGATGACAACCTTTGACCCCGGCGCAAGGGAGGTTTTAACATACAATGGCACCCCGATACCTCTTTTAATTGCCTTTTTTGCCACCAATCCGGCACCGATCAGGGCATAGGGATTGGAAGTGTTGGTACAGGACGTAATGGCCGCAATGACCAAATTTCCGTCACCAATTTTTTCTTCGGTTCCATCGAGATTCACTGTATACACTTTTGGGCTGACAGGACGACAGGTCGTGGCTCGAACCGTCCGGCAACCCGATTCATCATGAAACGTGGACAGCTGAGCCAAATTCGTATCCCGGTCATATTCACACCCCAGTACATCGGAAAAAGCACCTTTTAAATTCTCTAGGCTGATTCTATCCTGGGGCCTGGCAGGACCGGCTACCGAAGGTTCTATTTCAGACAGATCCAAGAGAACGGTTTCGGTATACACCGGGTCGTTTTCCCCTGTATAGAAAAGACCGATCGCTTTTGTGTAAATTTCCGTCACTTCAGCCCGATCATCTCTGTCGGTCATCCTCAGATATTCAATGGTCTTTTCATCCACTGGGAAAAACCCGAGTGTTGACCCGTTCTCCGGTGTCATGTTGGCAATCGTTGCCCTGTCCGGTATGGTCAGCTTTTTTACTCCCGGTCCGAAATACTCAACGAATTTTTCGACAATGCGATGCGTTCTGAGTCTTTCGGTTAAAGCCAGAACCAAATCGGTAGTTGTAACCCCTTCTCTGAGTTCATTGATCAGTTTTACACCGATAACTTCCGGAATAGCCATGTAGTACGGTTGTCCCAGCATGATCGCTTCAGCTTCAATTCCGCCGACACCCCATCCCATGACACCGATGCCATTAATCATGGTGGTATGGGAGTCTGTTCCCACCAACGTATCCGGATAGGCAAAAGGCTTGCCGTCAATCTCTTCGGTGGTCACCACCCTTGCGATGTATTCCAGGTTAACCTGATGACAAACTCCTGAATTGGGCGGGATAACCCGAAAGTTTTCAAAACTTTTCTGTGCCCAATTTAAAAAGGCATATCTTTCCCGGTTTCTTTGGTATTCTTTTTCCACATTTCTTTTCAGCGCATCCGCCGTACCGTAGTAGTCGACCTGAATGGAATGGTCCACAATCAAGTCGACAGGGATCGATGGATTTATTTTCTCCGGATCGCCACCTAGATCTTTTACCATATCTCTCATGGCGGCAAGGTCGACAACTGCGGGGACACCTGTAAAATCTTGCATCAAGACGCGGGAGGGATGATACGGTATTTCAACAGGGCCGGCATACCGTTTCCCCCACCTGGCGATATGAACCAAATCTTCTTTTCGAACCACATTTCCGTCGAGCTTTCGCAAAAGATTTTCGATTAGAATTTTGATGGAAAACGGAAGCGTTTGAATCTCTGCTACCCCCTTTTTCTCAAGAAAATTGATATCCATAATACGGTATAGGCTCCCACCTACATCTATTTGTCGGATATACTCATCTCGTCTCATATTAAACTCCAGAAATCACCTCTGTTTCTTTTGGATTCTCCAGATAACCTACAGGTTCCCTATTACCGCCGCTGCAAATTCAGAGCACTTCACCTCAACGGCCCCTTGCATCTGCCGGGCCAAATCATAGGTAACCCGTTTTTCTTCAACGGCTTTGAGTAGTCCCTTCCGTATCCGGTCGGCCGCCTCTTTCCATCCCAAATAATCAAGCATCATGGCGCCGGAAAGGATCAATGATCCCGGGTTTACCTTATCCTGTCCGGCATATTTCGGCGCAGTGCCATGTGTTGCCTCAAAAAGGGCATACCCGTTGCCGATATTTGCTCCGGGCGCCATCCCGAGCCCACCGGCCATGGCTGCCAATGCATCAGACATATAGTCTCCGTTGAGGTTCGGCATTGCCAGTACGTCATATTCCCCGGGTCTTAAGAGTATCTGTTGAAACATGGCATCGGCAATCCGATCTTTCATCACGATTTTTCCCTTGGGAATTTTTCCCCCATGTTCCTTTGCAAGATCTTCTTCGATCACTATCGATTTTCCGAATGATTTTTTTGCCACTTCATATCCCCAGGTTCGGAAAGCACCTTCGGTGTATTTCATGATGTTACCCTTATGGACCAGGGTGACACTCCGCTTTTGGTGTTCCAGCGCATACTCAACGGCCATCCGGACCAGTCGATGGGTTCCAAAGCGGCTGATCGGCTTAAGTCCGATACCTGCATCGGAACGAATCCGCCTTCCATCCTCCTGTTGAACCAGATCTCCGATTTTTCTGACGATCGCCGAACCTGCTTCCCATTCGAGGCCCATATATACATCTTCCGTATTCTCCCTGAAGACCACCATGTCTATATCCTCCGGGCGTTTCATCGGGCTGGGCACACCGGGGATATACTTTACGGGGCGCAGACACGCATACAGGTCCAACTCCTGGCGGATGCGAACATTGATGCTCCGAATGCCCTTTCCTACCGGAGTGGTCAGGGGACCTTTGATGGCAACGCGGTGGGCCTTTATACGCCTTACCGTCTCTTCCGGAAGCCAGCTTCCGGTCTGATGAAAGCCCTTCCCTCCTGCCAGTACTTCCAACCACCTGACTTTTCTGCGATCCCCATAGCTTTTCGAAACCGCCTCATCAATCACCCCCTGGGATGCCTTCCAGGTATCCGGTCCCACTCCGTCTCCTTCAATAAAAGGAATTATCGGATAGGCCGGCACATTGAGTTTGCCGGTTTTCGAATAGGTGATCATCCCATTATTCATTGTCATCTTCACCTCTCAAGGTCATTTAAAAACTTAAGGGTCGCGCCTCAAATCGACCGAAGCGCCTCATCCAGCCTATCAATATTGTCCATCCTAATTATACCGGAAGATGGGACCCAAGCGCAAATAATTTTTCCATTCCCCAAACTTTTATCGATACAGCTTTTCAATGCACACTGCAAAGTTTGGTACAATTTTTATCTGATTGAAAAACTCTGAAGCCCCGAATGGCGGGATCCTCCAGAGGCGAATAAATCTTCGCTACGCTTCGACAAGCTGCGGGGAATGCGCTCACTGTTTCGGCTCAACCTAAAATAATTCCATATAATATTGGTGATTTAATTTTTTACTCGATTTTATGACAATATTTTGTAAATATGGAGAGAAATTGGGTTTATGCCAATCGATCATGCAAAATCTTCTGCACGATATCAATTTGACACTCAACACCCCTTTTACTAATATCTTTTTGGAAAATGTTTTGACCTCGCCATTGAAAGAGAGGTTACCATCAATAAAAAACTGCTTAAGACCGTTTTCCATGACCGACATGTCCATGGAGGAGCGAAAATGGTGGAATTTGCAGGTAGGCATATGCCACTTCATTATCGCTCGGGTATTATAAGGGAGCATCTCGCAACCCGAAAACACGCCGGACTTTTTGATGTTTCCCACATGGGTCGATTCATTGTTCGGGGGAAAAACAGACTGCCGTTCCTCCAACATGTGCTTTCAAACAACGCAGCAGGCCTTGAAGTCGAAGAGAGTCTATATACCACCATTCCCAATGAGCAGGGTGGCGCTATAGATGACGCCTATCTCTATCGATTTTTTGAAGATGAATATCTGTTGGTGGTAAACGCGGCAAACCGTGAAAAGGTGTTCCGTCATTTTCAGCCGTACCTGAGAGCGTGTGGGAATGTGATTTTCGAGGACCAAACCGAAGACCTTGTTATGCTGAGTTTGCAGGGACCGGCGGTAAAAAAAATCATGCAAAAAGCCATCAGCCGGGGGCACCTGCCTGAACCGCTGAGAAATGAGCTTGCGATAACCCACATCGACGCTGCCCGGGTTTTAATGGCAAGGACAGGTTATACCGGTGAGCCCCTCTGTTTCGAGCTTTTTGTCAACCGCAAGGATGCGGTGGTGATCTGGGACCGATTGACCGATCTTGGCGCACAACCGGCCGGTCTGGGCGCCAGAGACACCCTCAGGCTGGAAGCCGGGTTGCCCCTCTATGGACATGAATTGGGAACGGACCTTGAGGGGAATGAAATCCCGGTTTTTGCTTCTGCCCTTGCCCGGTTTGCCGTTAGTTTTTCGCCTTTGAAAGGCGATTATGTGGGTCG
>DCWS01000039.1:72043-72342 GCA_002328165.1 Desulfobacteraceae bacterium UBA2156
CTGCCCCGGATCATCATGCCGGTGGCCCTGATCGATAAGGGTGTGCCCCGGCAAGGATATAAGGTTTTTCAGGGGGAGCATCAGGTGGGATATGTGACCAGCGGCACAATGGTTCCTTTTTGGAAAAGTGAGGGAGAAGGAATTGCCACCAGGTTGACTGAAGAAAAGGGGCTTCGGGGAATCTGTCTCGCGCTTTTGAACAGCGACCTTTACGAGGGAGACGAGTTACAAATTGAAATCAGGGGGAAAATGGCCCGGTCGGTTGTCGTTCCCTACCATCTGAGGAGTGAGGCGCCTCC
>DCWS01000059.1 GCA_002328165.1 Desulfobacteraceae bacterium UBA2156
CAAATTGTCGTGTAACTGCAATTGCGCTTTTTTCCTTTATATAACCGATTACTTGCGCGACCGAATGCTTTGGAGGAATGGATATACACATATGAACATGATCGTTCATCATATGCCCTTCAAGAGTCTTACTGTCCTTCTGCCTAGACAATTCATGAAATACTGGGCCCAAATATCTTAGTATTCGATTAAACAGTTGCTTTTTTCGATATTTGGGGATAAAAACAATGTGGTATTTGCAATTAAAGGTCAAACCAGTGGCTTACCGATTTGAGTTAATTTGTCGGCTTACCGTTGTGATAATTTTTCAATTAAAACGCTAACCGCACCATGGTAGAGTGCCGGTAAACAGGAATAGCTAACTCAAGTTTCGCGTTACCCCTGATCGCTGTGATTTTGATTGTACAACTTCTCTACCAGACGGCGATGTTATCTGTTGAAACAGGGCACAGATATTGCAGTGAAATAAAACACGATAAAATAACTACCGAATGGGGGTGTCAGATGGTTGAGAATATCACACCGGATAAAACATTGGATTGCAAAGGACTGAACTGTCCGATGCCGATTCTCAAAACAAAAAAGACCTTGGACCAGATGGAATCGGGTCAAATACTGGAGATCTTGGGCACGGATCCTGCAACCGGGAACGACCTTCCGGCTTTTGCCGGCAATGCCGGTCATCAGTACCTCGGATCAAAGGATGAAGACGGCTTCACCCGTTATTATCTCAAAACGAAATAAGCGGTTTTTGAGCAAGGTACTTTGCAGTTCCGCTTTAGAACGGGACTGTTGGGAGGAACGTTGAGACAGGTTTCAGCCAACCTCAAGTGAAGTTGACAGGTTTACCCCTCGGAACAAGGTTACGCCGACCGGTTGCAGCTATGACATTTGATAAGAATTCGCTTTTTGAAAACAGATCAACGGAAAAACAGAGTTGTGCCTGGCAGGTCAATTTCGCCTTCAAGCTCCACTTGAATATCGTCCAAATTAATACCTCTTACTGCTGCATTCATCGCATAGCCAATTGTCAGACAGGCGCCATAGGCTTGAAGGATCATTTCCACGGGGTAGGCTGCCGTGTCGGTTCCACAGGGCATGTCCGGCTCGTCCGCGCTTAACGTAATCTCTGATGAAATACAACACTGCGTGTGCCATGTACCACGTTGTGGTATTCAATAAACTGAACTTTGTCAGGTGGAAATATGTATCTGGTTTTTAGCGTTGTGGAAATATCTGGTGTTCATCTCGATTGCAGGGTCTGCATGAACCAATGAATACTGAACCGATCCTGAAGAAAAAATATCGAACCATCGGTCAGGAAGCGGTAAATCCGGACGACTTATTTGCTGAAAATTAGAAATTATTATAGACAATTAACAAGGTATTTATTATTGTTGACGCCGATACCACAGGGTGATAGAGATCGAATTCACTTTTTATCGCCAAGCCTATAAGGAGATCATAAAATGACGGAAAAACCTTTTGATTTTATGGAAGGCCTAACAAAGAAAGAGCTAATTGAACTCGATTCATGTACCCGGTGTAATGAATGTCTTGCTTGGTGTCCAATACAGGATGTCACAGACGACCGCGACGCATCGCCACCCGCGAGAATACACGCTTACAAGGATTTTGTAGAACGGACCCATACGCTCAAAGGGAAATTGTTTTCATCGGGAAAGGTAACCGCTGAAGAGCTGAAAAGTTTTAAAGATTCTTTATGGAAATGCGCCCTTTGCGGTACCTGTGGCGAGGTCTGTACAGTTGGAATCGACACCAAGAAGCTGTGGTGGAGCGTTCGCCGTAAGCTGAAGGAGTCCGAGGTTGGCTGCCCTGAACCGCTTGAAAAAGGACCGTTGCAAAATTACCATAAGTTTCGCTCCCCTTTTCCCTTTCCGCTCGGCGGTAAATATAAAATTTGGCTGCCGGACGATATCGAACTTGCGGATAAAGCCGAGATTGGCTATTATGAAGGATGCGGATGTACCTGGGATTCGCCTCAAATGGCCGAAGGAGCGGTCAGGTTGCTCAGTTCGGTTGGGCCGTTCACAATGCTTGATCCCGACCAATCGTGGTGCTGTGGTTTTCCCCAACTTACCGGCAGTGGTGAATGGAGCATTATGGCCGAACTGGTAAATCATATGGTAAAGGCCATCGCAGACAAGGGCATCAAACAGTTTGTCATCTCATGCCCCATGTGCCTTGATATCGTTAAATACCTCTGGCCATATTTTTATGGAGAAGAACTCCCCTTTGAACCCCTGGCCATAGTCGAACTTTTAGCTGAATGGGCTGAAGAGGGTAAATTGAAATTTACAAAACAGATCGAAGAAACCGTAACCTATCATGACCCCTGTGCGATGGCCAGACCCTTCATGGGTAAACCTATTATTGATGCACCACGAGAACTGTTGGGTACAATACCCGGGATAAAATTGGTCGATATGGATAGACACGGTAAACTGAGTAGATGCTGCGGTGGTGCCGGCGGTATGAGGGCGGTAAACTCGGACGTTTCCGCCAATATCGCAAAGGAATTGTTTCTCGAAGCCAAAAGAACAGGTGCTGATACAATGCTGACCAACTGTCCACCCTGCTATCTTAATTTGGCTACCAGAACCCACGCCGCGCCTAATTCGGTGGTCGAGGAATGGAGAAACTATGACGATCCGCTTAAAATAAACGATATCACCCAATATTTGGCAGCATTACTATGAGATGAGGAGAAAATATGCAGCTTTGTAAAGTACATATTGAAGGTTTTACAGCCGATGAAAAAGAAGTATTGGACATGATGTTTTTCCATCCTTACGACAAGCTCGAGGAGTATGATGGAAAATTGATCATGAATTATGGCAGTGGAGAAGTCTGCCCGGGAACCAACGATTTTAAAGAAGATTGCAGGAACTGCAGGTATGTTCCCTTTGTGGTCAGAAAAATATTAAGAAGGCAAGAAAATTTTATATTTGGCGAAAAACCTGAAGCATAAAAGGGGATGAAAATGGTGGCAGAATTTTGGAATATACCCAAGGGATTGATCAGCGTATTTTATGTGTTTGCATTTGCAACGGTTATTATTTTTGTTTTAGGTTTTTGGGATAAAATGAGAATCTGGAGCAAAGGGATGGACGTGGATCATGAGTTGAAGGGCATGGGCCCCGCCGGGCTTATATGGCTGAGCATCATCAAGTTTTTTTCTCCCGACTGCCTGCTTGCAAAACGCCTTTTTCCAAGGAGCTTTATCAGGGGATTGATGCTTGTAGGGATCATGTGGGGTTTCACCCTGCTTTTTTTAGGAACGGTAGGCAGAAGTGTAAACTACTATATGTTCCAATTTCTAGATGGCGGTGTTTGGCTTCTTTTTTCTCTGCTGCTCGATATTGCCGGCGTCGTGGTCCTCGTCGGTACCGGCTTCGGGCTTTACCGGAAATACATCGGTAAACCAGAGCGGATGGTCAAAAGCACCCAGGACGGGATTTTGCTATCGCTTCTTTTCCTGGTCATATTTTCTGGGTTTTTAGTTGAAGGCATCCGGTTAGCTGCTCTAAACCCTCCCGCTGCGGACTGGTCGCCAATTGGTTTTGCTTTCGGGGGAGTGGTCAAGGCCTTATTTGAGGCAAAAGTATTGAGTGCACTATATATAGGCATTTGGACGATTCATTTCCTTTTTGCCTTCTCCTTTATCGCCTACATCCCTTTCTCCAAATATGAACATATATTTGCAAGTCAGATATCCGCATACCTCTTCGGGAACAAATGGAAAGAAAAAGAAATTCCGAGTGACTGGGTTTTTACGGAAGAGATTAAAAGACGCAGAGATGAAAGGCTGAAGCAGTGAGTCCCAAATAGGGTAACCGCACAGAATAAGAGCGTCACCTCCTAATGTCCCGCCTGCAATCGACCAAAATACCCATGCCTATAATGGTCCTGCCAATGCCTATTCATCGCGCTCAAAAATACGGTAAGTGTTAGAAACGGTTGCGTTTAACGAGGCGATGGCGCTGCAGTATTTTTCTTCAGAAAGCTGAATGGCGTGTTCCACGGCTTTAGGCTTGATGTCTTTGCCGTGAACAATATACTCAATATGAATGTTTGTATAACGCATGGGTTCTTTTTCTGCGCGTTCACCGGTGATGTTGATTTGAAAACCGGTCATGTTGACACGTTTTTTTTTTAAAATCGAGACCACGTCCACCGCAGTACAGCCGGCAACTCCCATTAATAGGATTCCCATGGGAGTCGGGCCACTTCCACCTTCGGGCGTGTCGATCACAACAGCCGGGCCATTGCCCACCCGTGCGACAAACTGTGAACCGTCGGTCCAATTAAGTTGAGCGTGTATTGACATTTTGATAACCTCCGAGATCTGTTAGGTAAATACTCAAGTTTCGCTCTCCCAATCCACCGGATCGCCCCATACAGATGGCGGATCTTCAAAAAATCAAAAATGCGAAACTTGAATAAATATATGCTTCGCATCTGCTATCCTGTTTTAAGCTGGATTTCGATCGAAGTTTTCGCTTTGTTTTTTAACCTTTTTGTAATATCTCGCTTTGCAGGCAGCATATTTAAGCAATGGCCGGTTGACTGTCAAGCAAAACCCGTTCCCCCTAGTTTGTGTAGTTTGTGATTTTAATGCGGTTCAAAAAATTTCTTTACCATACGGTTTTTCAGGCTATATCTGAATCTCCCAAATGCCATAACTTATTAGAAAAGCGCCATGGCATCCTCCAATATATCCATGTTGCGACGAACCGGAATAAGAATATCGACACCATAATCCTGTTTGCAAGTCGAAATGGCTTTGCTATCTAAGAAACAATGGTCCAGAATGAGCCTCTTCATTATCCCCCTTCCCACAACCTTCACAAACTGTTCAACCAGCTCATAAAGCACCGGACACTCGTGATGGTTACCAGAGATCACCTTTACCGGGTCATTACAAAACCATCCGATCAGAGCATCATAAAAAACCATCTGCGGCCATTTTTTGGCCGTTTGTCATTTAGCACGCTTAAACAGGTGCTTATGAAAAATTTATTGCACAATTAAAGGACAAATGAAATCGCTACGGCAACCCGCTTTCAGGCAAGACCATTCGTATTTATTTGATTTTGCTGCCTTTCAGGCATTAGCGGCAGGAGAGTCTCCTGGGTGCGTGGCGAGAACTTTGGGGCATGTGGATACTAGCATGGTTTACAAGACCTAACGGATGCTACATTTTAAATCTGACCCACAAAGATTGGGCGGCTTTTGAACGCGATTATGTTGCCGCTCAGACAGATTTAACCCAAAAATTGACCAAAACAGGCACAATCATGGGCACAATTCAGAAATTCAATCCAACTTAACCTACTGTAGATACCTTTGGTCGGGACGACTGGATTTGAACCAGCGACCCCAGCGTCCCGAACGCTGTGCTCTACCAGGCTGAGCCACGTCCCGACACAAGCGACGTTTCTATGTCACCGTCGGCGATTTGTCAATGAAAACTTAGAGAAAAGGGTTTCTCAGCATTATTGTCTCATCTCTTCCCGGGCCGACCGATACGATGTCTATCGGTGTTTCTGCGAGCGCCTCGACTCGATCGAGATAGTTTCGGGTGGTCTTTGGAAAGTCATCTATATTATCGATTTTGGAGATATCTTCAGGCCATCCCGGGAGGGTTTCGTATATCGGCTTGCAACCTGAAAGCGTTTTTAAATCGGTGGGAAAATCGTGAAGGATCTTTCCGTTGTATTCATAAGCAGTACAAATATGAAGCGTCTCAAGACCGCCCAAAACATCCAATTTTGTTATGCCAAGTCCGGTCAAGCCATTTAAGCGTATCGAATTTTTCAAAATAACAGCGTCGAGCCATCCGCACCGGCGTCGTCTGCCGGTGGTAGCGCCGAACTCCGCCCCCTTTTTTTGAATCAGATCTCCGGTTACATCAAAAAGTTCGGTGGGAAAGGGGCCTCTGCCCACACGGGTCGTATATGCCTTTACGATCCCCATGACCCCCGTGATCTCTTTAGGGCCGATCCCGGCACCGCAACATGCATTTCCCGCTACCGTGCTTGACGAGGTGACATAGGGATAGGTGCCGTGATCAATATCAAGATGGGTGCCCTGTGCGCCTTCAAAAAGGATCTGTTTGCCTTTTTTAATGGCGCGATGGATCGCAACAGAAATATCTGCCACATGGGGCGCCAGCCTTTCTGCGTATCCGCTGTATTGATCGATGGTTTTTTCCGAATCTAATGGATCGGCAGAAAGGTAATGCTGAAGGAAAAAATTTTTTTCTTTTATGATGTTTTTCAGTTTTTCACAAAAAACATCAGCATCGATTAGATCAACGAACCGTAACCCTTTACGGGCGGCCTTGTCTTCGTAGGAGGGCCCGATGCCCCGGCCGGTGGTCCCAATTTTTTTATCACCATCCTTATCTTCCCGGGCGATATCGATCTGTTTATGATAAGGAAGAATCAGATGGGCTTTTTCGCTGATCTTCAGGTTGTTTGAATCAACGGGAAAGCCTTTGTTGTTTAAGTAATCGATTTCTCCAACCAGTACTTCAGGGTCCACCACCACCCCGTTTCCGATAAAGCAGGTTTTATTTTGTACAATACCCGACGGTATCAAATGGCAGATAAACTGTTCATTGTTTACGACCATTGTATGGCCGGCATTGTTTCCACCTTGAAATCGCACCACAATATCTGCAAATTCGGCCAAAAAATCTACAATTTTCCCCTTGCCTTCATCCCCCCATTGGGTGCCGACAATGATGATATTCGCCACCTATTACTCCTTTTTAAATCTAAAAAATGATTGTTTCATTTTCACACAAATACACCAGATGCGACACCATGTCCCATCGAGGGTGCGAAACCTGAGTATTCACTTGCCGTTTTCGTGTTCAATCCGCCGGGTTTTAAAAAAATCTTGGATCAAGGTTTTACATTCTTCATAACAGACCCCATGCACAATTTCCAATTGGTGGTTGAATCTATCGTCTTTTGAAAAATTGTACAAAGAACCTGCTGCACCCCACTTTGGATCGTATGTGCCAAACACAACCTTTGACACCCGGGCATGAAGAATCGCTCCCATACACATAACACAAGGCTCGACGGTAACATAGAGCGTGGTGTTTAACAATCGGTGATTGAAAGCCTTCCGGGCACCGTTACGCAGTGCGAGTATCTCTGCATGGGCAGTTGGATCAGAGAGCTTTTCCACCTGATTGTGGGCCAAAGAGAGGATTTGGCCCGAATCCGAAACAAGGACTGCTCCTACAGGAACTTCGTTCTCTTGTCCAGCCTTTTTGGCCTCGTTTAATGCAAGTTTCATAGATTCTGTATGGTTTCTGTCCATGGAAAATTCGTTATAAATAAGAAAAGCGTGTAATTTTTATCATAATTCACGCTTTATAACCCATGTGTCTAGGTCAACAGATGGCTGCATTCCAGTTTTGCAAAAATATTATTCTCTAACTCGCTTGCATACCCGGATTTTAAGGTGTAGACGCTTTTTCAAGTAGATAAATATGTATATCACGAATGTGTTAGGATATGCAACGTATGATCTTAATACGGCAAAATAGATTAGAACAAACAAATGGTTGTGGAACTTATTGAAAAGTAAAATAAATGATGCTAAGTGACGCTAGGTAATAAAAAATTGCGCCCGTAGCTCAGCTGGATAGAGCGCCGGACTTCGAATCC
>DCWS01000047.1 GCA_002328165.1 Desulfobacteraceae bacterium UBA2156
CTGTGGATTGGTTTGAGATTTTTGATGTAATCTGGTTTGCTTCCTTTAATGATTCTTGCCATTATGATTCTCCTTTTCCGGCAATAGTCGTGAACGGGGGGGGATTGTACAGGGAGAGGCGTAAAAGATTAGAAAAAGAGTAGAAAAGATACGTATTCAGGGGGGGCGGGAAGAGTTGGCTAGTTTCTGACATTTTTTCCTCTGGGACAATTCTTACGTGCTTCTGTACAAGGGACTGGTTGTTCGTTCCCAACGATGCCTAACGCCTCAAAGTCACATTCTTATATTTGCATCATATGATAAAATGTGATTTTGGATGTTACAAAAAATGAAAAAGCTGACAGTTGCATATTACGTTGAAGATGTGATATAAATTCTAAATTAAGGCTTACGCCTCCAATCCACATGAGCGCGGCATTCCTCGGAAAGAAAAGATGAGGTGGCCGCTGATCTGAGAAGGTCTAATTGAAAACGAATCCAACTCGGATATCTTTTGTTCGGCACGGAGAGGTCGATAATCCGTTGTTGGTAAATTATGGTCGTTTGCCGGACTTTTTTCTGAGCGAGGAGGGGTGTCGCCAAGCGCAAGCGGCGGCTGACGTCCTAGAATACAAGCCTATCACTGCGATTTTCAGTAGCCCCATGCGCCGTACCGTGGAGACGGCAGAACGCATCGCTATTCGGCACGCCGGTTTGACCGTCCGCGCTGTAGAGCTTCTCAATGAAGTATACACACCCTTTGAAGGTCGGCTGAAAAGCGAAATGGACGAGATTGGGTGGGACGTTTATTCCGGAAATGAACCGCCGTTTGAAAAACCAGGCGATATTCTTGTGCGGGTGCACCAATTTGTGAGTGAGATGCTCCATCAGTATGGCGGACACCATGTTGTTGCCGTTACCCATGGCGATGTGATCGCCTTTATGGTGCTATGGGCGAAAGGTATGCCGGTTACGCCGAAAGATAGGCTTTTGCTCTATCGAGAGGCATATCTGGCCCATGCGTCAATTACCACATTTGTTTATCAAACCACATCAAAGGAGGAGGTACCAACCATTGACTACATGATTCCCTATAAAGTTGAATCGGGTTTGAATTAAATAAAATCCAAATAAAGCAGGGTCACTGGAGGAGAAAATGGAAATCGAGGGAAAAAATGAACATTTCCAAATAGAGAAGATGGAGTTAGGCCCTTTCGGCACCAATACTTACATTATAACCTGTGGTAAAACGCTTGAGAGTGTAGTCGTTGATGCACCGGGCGAAGCGAGTAAGATTTTGGCACGATTGGAAAAAACGAATCCAAAATATATATTAATAACCCATAACCACATGGATCATACCGATGCGCTTTCCGAATTAAAAGCAGCCCTGAAGGTCCCGGTTGCTGCCCATGAAGCAGACGCCGGTACATTACCGGCACCCACCGACATTTTGTTGAAAGAAGGTGATATTGTTTCCTTCGGAAAAATTCAACTCAATGTCTTACATACACCGGGGCACACCCCGGGCAGTTTATGTTTTTTTTCAGATAACTATCTGATTTCAGGTGATACGATATTTCCGGGAGGTCCCGGGAAAACATGGTCGGCCGCTGATTTTAAAAAAATCATCGAATCCATTACCAATAAAATCTTTAACCTGCCCGACAACACCCAAGTTTATCCCGGTCATGGGGGACCGACAATATTAAGAAAAGAGAAACAGGCATTTGAGGAATTTTCCTCCAAACCACATGACCCAGATCTGTGCGGCGATGTGCTTTGGTCTTCATCATAACTATCGGAGATATTCCATATACGATTACCAAAAAATTTCTGCGCGATGAAAGCCTTCCGCCAGTTGAAAATTTTCTCCTTCGGCCATCTCCTCGCTTCGTTGCTTCAACCATTTTTTCGCGCGAGAGATATCCAGTTCTTTCATCTGGCTTTTGTGACATAGAAGGGCCGCCGTTTTGAGGTCGTAGGTGCCGGTGATGTCAAAGCGGCAGTTTATATCCTCCGCGGCCCAGAACAGCATCTCTTTTACCTTGTGAGGTTTTAAACCTTCTTCTAATAAATCAGGATACGCGAGATGATCCCTGGCGTAAGGAAAAACAGCATCTATACAAACCTGCCCTGTAATGCGATGATCTCGATGCCAAATATAGCGCCGGTAAGGATCTGCGGTCACAATGATTTCAGGTCGGTACATCCGAATCAGCCGGACAATCTGCTTTCGGAATTCTGGCGTGTCCTCCAGTCCTTGATCCGGAAGTCGCAAAAAAACAACTTTACAGACGCCGAGGATTTTGGCGGCAGCCAATTGTTCCTTCTCCCTGATTTCAGCCAATTTCTCCGGTTTCATTTTAACGTCGCTGGTACCTTTGTCACCTTTGGTACATACCACATACATTACCTGTTTTCCTTCTCGCGTCCAGCGAGCAACCGTTCCGGAAACTCCATATTCTGCGTCATCAGGATGTGGTGTTACAACCATTACGTGAACAGGTGTCGTCACATCAAACCTCCTTACCAAATAAAAAAATTACCGACTTCCACAAAAAATTAATGAAAAATGTCATTTACAGAAACTATCGTACGAGCGACTTCAACAATTACGCCAAGTTACGTATCGAGGCTGAAAAAATCGATCGATCGGGCCGTTATATTTCAACTCGAGGTCTGGCCGAAGAATTGGATCGACCTAACTATTTCCCGGAAAAAAACGTATTTGTCGCTGAAACCGAGAAGAAAATTATCGGCTATATCAGTGTCACCGTGGAACTGGGTATCAGGCGAGCTTTACTGGAATGCCTGGTCCACCCCTGGTACAGAAGAAAGGGGACGGCAAGCAAACTGGCCGCTTTGGTCTTACAACGCGCCAAGGATTCGGGAATGGGCGTAGCACAAATCAGCATATCCGAAACCAATGACGCAGCCAGAAGTTTGTCGAATCGTTTGGGTTTCAGATATATCCACCGTTTCCTCGAGTTAAAGCTCGACCTTTATAATACTTCCCTGCGCGATGTCAAGCGTGGTCTATTTATAAGCCGCGGTCTTCTTCAAAACGAAGAAGAGATGCTGAAAAAAATCCAAAACCGCTCTTTTGAAGGTACATGGGGTTTTAATCCCAATACAAATGAGGAAATCGTCTACCAGCTAAACCTGGGCGGCGGATCCCCGGAAGATGTCGTGATAACCTTTTTGGAAGATAGACCGGTTGGTTATTGCTGGGCCAGGATAAACGCGGAAGAAAATACAGCCCGTGGGAGAAAAAACGGCCAGATTCATATGCTTGGTGTGGATCCGGACCATCGAAAAAAAGGGGTCGGGAAGCATGTATTGGTAACCGGATTATCCTATCTCAAAGATAAAGGTATCGATGTGGTCGAATTGACCACAGACAGTGAAAACGAAGCGGCTCGGCGCCTTTACTACTCAATGGGGTTTCAAGAGCAATCGGTCACAAAATGGTATGAGAAGAAATTGGGTTGAAACCGTCACTATGATCCTTTAAAGCGATCCAGTATTCTCTGATGATTGCATCTGCAATATTAGACCAGCCAAATCTAAGGACTGACGCACGTGTTGATTCAGTAGATGCCGCTTTGTCGCATGACATCGAAAGAAACCGACTTATCTCCCTTGCGAAGGGATAGGGGGCATTATTTTTTATCACAACCCCGGTCTTGCCCTCATCAATAATGCGCTTCATGCCTCCCACATCCGTTGCAACCACGGGTGTACCGCAGGCAAGGGCCTCAAGCGCAACCAGCCCAAAACTTTCGTGGTAAGATGATACCACCAAAACATCGGCTGCACTGTAATAAAACGGCAAGTCTTTTTGTTCGACCCTTCCTGCAAAGTGAATTATGTCGTTTATCCCGAAATCCCATGTCGTCTTTTGCATTTTTTTAAACTCAGGTGTGTCTTGCCCATCACCGCCGATGATCACCAGCCTGGGTCTCCCATTGTTTCGCAGAAATGTCATGCTTTTCAACAATCTGTCGATTCCCTTCAAAGGGGTGAATCTGCCCACATATAATATAATTTTTTCATCGCGGCCGAGGCCAAGCTCTTGTCGTGCCTTTACCCTGTCCACAGGTCGAAAAAGTGCCAGGTTTACACCGCAGGGGACCACCCCGATTCTCTCCGGTAATGCCTTGTAATATCGGATGAGTTCGACTTTTTCCTGCTCAGTGGCGGCGATGAGACGTCCAGTCGTTTTGGCCAATTGCTTTTCAAAGGTTATACGGATCACGGGTTCTTTTTCGCCCACACCGGTCGCGTTTTTCACAGCTCCAAGGGTGTGGAACATCAAAATGTGAGGAACATTCCAACTATCCTGAGCCCACTTTCCTATCTGACCTGACAACCAGTAATGGCTGTGCACCAGATCGTAATGAAGACCTTCCTTTTTTCTAAAGTTTTCCAGCGCCCTGGAAAAATCCGGGAGGTGGGGATATATGGCCAGTTTGGACATATATCCGTTATATCCGGCCCGAAGATGAATCAGCCGAACATTTTTCCCCAATACGATAATCTGGCTGTCATTGGGGTCGTGAAGACGCGTAAAAATATCGACGCGATGTCCCCGCTTTCCCAACTCGCAGGCAAGCTCCCGAATATAAACATTCATCCCGCCGGTGTCTTTTGTTCCCAATTCTCCCACCGGACAGGAATGGACACTGAACATCGCTAGGTGTAAGGTTTTTGCTTCCAAAGCTGAATTTTTAGATGCATTCATCTTATTTTTTATTTCGGACTACAGGGTTCTTCAAAAACTCTCCGGCTCCTCATGGGGTTGGAATCTTTAAATTTGTATCCGGCACCGATACAAAGGGACCTCTTGACCCCCCAGTCGATGTTTGTATGCCTCGACACCTTTCAGAAAATCATATTTTTTCTTTTGGTTTTGGATACTATCTTTGATACTGATCACGTTGCATAATAAACCGACGCTCAAAGAGCTGAATCGGCAGTCATAACTGTTGTTATATAAATAGATTGTAGAATTATAATCAAAACACATCGTCGCAGCGGAAGTTGTCGTATTTAAATCGAGAAAATATAATTTTAATATTTTTGCAGTTGCCATGGCCTCTGCCAGCGACCTGAAATATGAATCCATTTGATCGGTCATAAAGGCCGCTTTATCCTCTCTGTTCGACCTGAACAGCTCAAAGAAGGTATCCATTTCATTTCTAACTTCTCCAGGGGACTCAACCACCCGAAAGTCGACCGGGGCTGTTTCATGTAATCTCCTGAGCTTACGCCTGATTTCGTGTCGTTGCTTTCCGTTCAACATAAAAAGATACTGATCCCAGGTAGCAGGCAATTCCATTTCGAATGAAGTATCCAACGGGTCGCAGGAGACCTCGCCCCCCCGCTTCCTGGCCGCGGCCGTGAGGTCTGTCAGTGCCGATGAGTCAGGACGAAGAGGCTTTAAATCCAAAAAAACGATACCTTCCTGACTTAAATGTTCAAGCAACAGACTAAAAAATGTCGGCCCCTTTCCTGGAGCAACAATAAAATCAAGATAATCACAAACATCGCTGTCGCCAATAAACAGGGCTTTTTCCCCTTTGACCAAAAGGGGGGCGATACCGATCACATCTTCCCTGTGCTTTATAGAACAAAGATAGAGGTCGGATGAGGCGCCGAATTCGTTCCACCAAACTTCCAGCCATTGGGGAAGAACAAAGAGACAGTCCCATCTTAAAGAGAACTTTTCATTCTGCCAGTAAGAATAAAGACTGTTAAAGCTCTCTAAAGTGACATCATAATCTTTTTTTAAATTCGTCAATTGACCATTCCCTAAAAGATTCTTTCTTTTTGCGAGCGAGAATATCGCAAAGACCATGTGGTATGTCAAGAGTACCTTGGGCCTTAAACATTATGGCTCAGACCGGAGGCGAGTCTTTCTGAAATCAAAGGTGCAAAACTTGAGTTAAATGAATAAAAGAAAGCGCATGGGCGGTGTGGATTGGTTCAGCCGTTGCAGGTGTATTTTTTATGAATGTGTGGAGGATTTTGTAGCTTGGTTTTTTCTCCTTTACGCCAGCGCATCCGCCAGTTTTTTTAGATCCGATGAAATGTCTGTACCCAAATGGAAGCGAATGACACGACGCCCCGCATCCAACAATGCCTGCCGGTCCCCAAGGGCTTGGGCACTTTTCAAAACGCCAAAGGTGATCAATGAAGTATTTTCACCCGGTCGATCTGGGATCGGTAAATCTTTGTCGATCTCTGATGTGAATTGAATAAACAATCCATGCCCGGCATCTCCCTTGTGAAGCTGGCCAGTTGAATGGAGAAAACGCGGTCCATATCCCACCGTAACTGCCAGACGATAGGTCTGCTGAATTTTATTTCGCAATCCCTGAAGCGCGGCATTGTTTTTCGGTGTCGGGTTCACATATGCTTGCAACACAACATAGCTTCGGCTTGATGCTCTTTCCTTGCCGGGTTTCGCCTGGGAAAGAAATTTTTTCAGTGCCTCGCCGACGCTGTCAGATACATAATCGGTATAGACAGCAATCCCTTCTGATACAAAGGTAGGCATTGATTCTGGAAGCATCCCTTTTGTCTGATATGTCGTAACCATTTCACTTGCCAAGATTTTAGCCGATTCCACGTTTGGTTGGTCAAAAGGATTAATCCCGATAAGCATCCCCGCAATCGCAACGGCCATTTCCCAGCGGAAAAACTCCCCGCACAAATCATATGTATCTCGCAGATCCAGCTGAATAATCGGCTTTCCGTCATCTTTTAATGCTTGTACTTTTTCGTCGAAAGTCCGGTCGTTTTTAAGGCGCAAATAGACAAATAATCGATCGTTTCCATATTTGTCGGGAGGTAAAACCGCTTCATTAACCACAGGCAGTATGCCCTTACCATCTTTACCGGTACTCTCGGCAATCAACTGTTCCACCCAGGCACCGAAATGAGAAAGGGGCGGTGAAATAATTGTTGTTACTCTATTTCTCCCTGCCATGGCGAGTACTCCCATGGCTGCACCCAGACGGGCAGCGGTATTGTCACCGTGCACAGGATAATTACAGGTTTCAGCCATTTTTGATGCCCTGCACAGAATCGAGTTTAGATCCATGCCGATCAATGCTGCAGGGACGAGTCCGAAATAGGACAAGGCAGAATATCGACCTCCAATGTTGGGATCATTTAAAAAAATCTTTCGAAATTGTAGCTGAGTCGCCATGGTCTCCAAGCTACTGGCGGGATCGGTGATGGCAATAAAGTGGTCTCCCACGGTTTCTTCGCCAATGGCTTCGAGGGTTTTATTGTAAAAGTATTTCATCAATGAAATGGTTTCTATCGTGCCGCCGGATTTTGTGGAGATTAGAAATAGGGTCCTTGATGGATCAAGCCTTTCGGTTTTTTTCAGAATTGCTTCGGGGTCGGTACTGTCCAACACCGCCAGATCCAAGAATCCATCCTTTACGTCGAAGGTTTTTCGAAAGACTTCCGCCGCCAAACAGGAACCACCCATGCCCAGCAGCAATGCACGCGTGTACCCGGCCGTTCGGATTTCATCAACAAAAGCTGTGATCTGACCAATCGCCCCCACCATCACTTCCGGACTATGCAGCCAACCCAGACAATTGCCGATTTCCGATAGATCATCTTTCCAAACCGTGTGATCATGTGCCCAGATTCGATCGAAGATTTTTTTTTCTTTGATTTGCAACAGTGCTTGATCAATCGTTTTCTGAAATTTTCCAAAACCCATAAAATACCCTAATACCTTTTGCATGCCAAATAACCGCGCGTCATGCATTAAAAAAGTGGATCTTGCATCACTTTTCCGTCCGGCTTTAATAGATCATAGGCGGCCTCGACCACGCGATCGGCGGTTACTCCAAATTTTTCAAAAAGAATTTTATAAGGTGCTGAAGCACCAAAATGGTCAAGGGTAATCACCCTTCCCCTGCTTCCAACATAACGGTGCCATCCTTGGGAACTCCCCGCCTCAATCGCGACCCGGGCTTTTATCTCCTCAGGCAGAATTTGCTGGCGATATGCCTCGGGCTGTTGGTCAAACAGTTCCCACGAAGGCATGCTCACCACCCGTATTGCCGCACCTTTTTCCCTGATTTTTTGTGCGGCTTCAATAGCGATTTGTACTTCTGATCCGCTGGCAATCAGTATGAGATCCGGATTATCAGCGTTGTCATCGCTCAAAATGTAGGCACCGCGATAGAGACCGTCTGCAGCACCAAAGATTTCACGATCCAGGGTTGGAACGTTTTGCCGGGTCAGGGCAAGAGCAACAGGACCTTTATTGTTTTTGAGAGCAAACTGCCAGGCATGAACAGTTTCGTTGGCATCACAGGGTCGGATGACCGTTAAATTTGAAATGGCCCTAAGGGCGGCCAGATGTTCAATGGGTTGATGGGTCGGTCCATCCTCTCCCAGACCGATGCTGTCGTGGGTAAATACATATATGACCTGCAGCCCGGAGAGGGCGGCCAGGCGGATGGCCGGCCGCATGTAATCGGAAAATACCAAAAAGGTTGCACCATACGGGATCAAGCCGCCATGTATGGCCATTCCATTCATGATGGCGCCCATGGCATGCTCCCTTACGCCGAAGCGCAAGTTTCGACCCTCAAAATGGGTCGACTGAAAATCATTTTCACCGTCAATCAGTGTTTTGGTGGAAGGCGCCAAGTCAGCGGAGCCACCGATCAGACTTGGAATTTTCGGCGCGATGGCATTTAGTATATTGCCGGAAGAAATTCGCGTTGCACTGCCTTTGCTGTCCGGCGGAAAAACAGGAATATCAGAATCCCATCCCTCTGGCAGGTTCTGGTTTACGAACCGATGCCATTCTTTGGCCTGTTCCGGGTATGCTTTCTCGTAGTCGGATAATGTCTCCAGCCATTTTTGCTCAAGTCTCCCCCCCTTCTCCTTCGCCTTCCGGAATTGATCACATGCTTCATCCGGAATGAAAAAAGCCGAATCTGCCGGCCATCCTAAATTCTTCCTTGTCCGCTGGATTTCTTCCGATCCGAGGGGCGCGCCATGGGCAGCCGGCGTATCCTGTTTCGTTGGGCTTCCATATCCGATATGTGTTCGAACGGCAATAAATGAGGGCTTACCGATTTCTTTTTGTGCCTCACTGATTGTTTTTTCAAGGGCGTTGAGATCGTTTCCGTCATCGACTTTCTGTACATGCCATCCACAGGCTTCAAAACGGGCCAGGCGGTTTTCAGTAAAAGCTATATCCGTGCTCCCTTCGATGGAGATGTGGTTGTCATCGTATAAGTAAATGACTTTGCCCAGCCCCAGGTGACCTGCAAGAGATGCCGCCTCGTGGGAGACACCTTCCATCAAGTCGCCGTCGCTGGCAATGCCATAAATATAATGATCGACCAGGACATGTTCCGGCTTATTGAATCGAGCGGCCAGATATCGCTCCGAAATGGCCATACCGATCCCGGCGGCAAAACCTTGTCCCAGCGGGCCGGTTGTGGTTTCAACTCCCGGCGTAAGACCGTATTCGGGATGACCGGGAGTTTTACTTTTCCATTGCCTAAAATTTTTCAGATCATCCAAAGTCAAATCATACCCTGTCAGATGAAGCAGGGTATAGAGCAACATGGAACCGTGTCCGGGAGAAAGGATAAACCGATCCCTGTCCGGCCATTTTGGATTTGTGGGATTATGGCGCAAAAAACGCGTCCATAAAACATATGCCATTGCCGCGGCACCCATCGGCATCCCTGGGTGCCCTGAATTGGCTCTTTCAACACCATCTGCTGATAACATCCGAATTGTATCCACACATAAATTGTCAAGCTCCATCATCCTTTTGCTCCTTTATTTGTATTTAGCCCTCTTCGGCTCTTATCTTTTTAATAATCTTGGGAATCAAAAAAGAAAAGATAAAAAGGGCGATAGAGAAAAAGACTTTCAAAGAAATGAGCTCTCCCCAGTTTCCCGAAGTCCAGACATCCTTTAGCATCCCGACAAAAAAGGTAAAGGTAAATGTCCCAACAATAATGCCCAGCCCGGTTCCAAAGACACAGTCTCTGAGATGAACTTTGGTAAGCCCCATCCCGAAATTCATAGGTGTGAAAGGAAAATAAACCAATCGCAAATAGAGAACAGTGGCAAAACCGTTTCGCTCAATGGCATCGTCGTACTTTCTAAGTCGATCGCCTATCAACGATCCAGCAAACTCCCTGCCCAATGTCCTGCCAATAAAAAAGGCAATACTTGCACCGAACATGGCGCCAAACCAGACATATAAAAAACTCCAATATGCGCCGAATATCGCGGCCCCCAAACCGGTCAGCAATGTTCCCGGGAGAAATAGGCAAACACCGACAGTATAGATCAGAATATAGACAACAAGCGCCCAGATTCCGGCGATTTTTAAAAAATTACCCAAGGCTTCCGGTGTGAGGTAATTTCGAATCGGCGTGAAACGGATCGAAAAAATAGCGCCTGCGATAAACACCAAAAGAAGGATCGCTTTAAACGCTGCTTTTGAAAAGCTTCTCGGTGGGGAATGTATGGTTTCGTCCATTTTGTTCTCCTTCCAGGATGTCCGATATCAGTTTTCGAAGGTTCAATGGGGAAGAGTGGTGTCAGGAGATTTATATTATTCTCCACAGGCTCCCCCTTTCAGATTGAAGAAGAATTTAAGGCCCTTTTTAACCTTATCGGAGAAAATCTTTGGAGAAAAAAATGTCCCTATCACTACAGCAAAACAGACGTATCCAAAATTGTCAATCTGCTCAAAGAGGAAAAGGAGATTGAAATCCGCATCCGAAAGATGAAGTGGGTTTGAACCAATAATGACGATACGATTATAGCTCCGGGGAGGGTTATGACCTATCGCCATAAACAATTTTACCGCCGACAACGGTCATTTTTACCCGGCAGGTGGGGATTTCTTCCGCCGGCAACCTCATCGGGTCTTTATCCAATATAACCAGATCAGCCCGTTTCCCCGCCTTCAGGGATCCGGCATCCTTTTCCTCAAAGGAAAAATAAGCTGCCTCTCGGGTGTAAAGCTTCAAGGCCTGTTCAGCTGTAATGGCTTCCGAGAGCCCGATCGATTTTCCGCTGCCCGTCCTCCTGCAGACAGCATCGCGAATACCGATGAAGGGGTTGGGGTCCGCCACCGGGCAATCGGAGGATAGGGCCAATTTTATGTTTCTTTTCAAAAGGGTTTGAAAACGGTAGAGGTTTTGGGAACGAACCGGACCGTAGGCTTCTATGAATCCATCACCGAGGAGCGAGAAAAAATTGGGTTGACTGGTAATTTGCAAGCCCAATGTTTCTACACGATCGATCTGTGTGTCGGTTAGGTTTCCGGCGTGAACGATATGATGGCGAAGCGGGTTGCCATTTATCATAACCCGCTCAAAAGCCTGAAGGAGCATGTCCAGGGCACGATCTCCCTGTGCATGTACCGATATCTGGTATCCTGCCCGGTCAAATTTCTCGATTTCGTGGTTGATGCTCGCCAGATCGTAATTGAGAATACCGATTCCACCTCCACCACCCACATAGGGCTCAAAAACGGCCGCTGTCCGGCTGCTCATTCCCCCGTCAAGGAATATTTTGATAGCCCCGATTTTGATCCATTCCGAACCAAAACCCCGACGGATTCCAGTCGACAGGAGAGAGTCCGCCCAATGGTTGAGGATGTATGCGTAGAGGTGAAAAGGAAAATACCCGGCTTCGGCCGCCTCTTGGTAGGTACGGAGCGTCAAGGGGTCAACAAATGGATCGTGGGCGCCGACAAGACCGAGTCGATGGTAGTATGCTGCGCAGCGGCTCATCATTTCAACCCTTCCTTTGTTATCATATCCGGACATCATTTTCCCGTAGATGGAAGACCGGTTGAAAAAAATAGGGCCCATGAAAGCCGATTCGCTTAAAATTCCGTTCGGATTCCCGCTTTCATCCCTTTGGATCTTTCCACCAGGCGGATCGGGTGTTGCCCTTGTGAAACCCAATTCTTTTAGGGCACGGCTGTTGACAACCGCACCGTGGACAGAAACGTGGACCAGACAGATCGGATGTTTCTCTGATGCCCGATCCAGGTCGTCCCGCATCAACTCTTTTTTGTCGTCAAGCAAATAAGATGCGTATCCCCAACCCATCACCCATTTCCCGGGCGGTGTATTTTCAGCTTTTGCCCGGAGGGCTTCCAGCACATCTCCGGACCGCACACATCCGGCAGCCGGCCGGCAATCTGCCTGGTCGATGAGCAGTGCATATAGAGAGAAATGATTATGGGTATCAATAAAACCGGGAAGTAGGGTCTGGCCCTTGAGATCGATGAGCTCGGTCGTGGGAACGGCCAGATTTTCAATCTCTTGCCTGTCTCCGATTCGATAAACCCGACCGAATTGCACTGCCACCGCCCCGGCGTGGGGCGTTTTATCTTCCATCGTCAATATGTTTCCATTTGTAAAAATCGTATCCATGTTTTTTCTCCACATCCTCAACCGGTTTTATCCATCTTTGCCTGAACACATTCCAACCTTCCCCCCTTTGGGCTCAAGTCCACCTGGAAAGCCGTCCTGAACGCCGATTTTGATGAGCCCCGGATAATTCTTTCCGGCCTTTGCCTTTTTTTAAGATCCATATTCTCTATTTTCATCGGGTCAAATAAAATGCTCATTCATTCTCCTTTATATTGAAATGGTTCAATCAATCAGTTTGAGCGTCAGGAATACATATGCTTTATAAAGATGTTCACCGATCCTTTTTGGATTCATACACTGCAGGGAGCTGATCGGTGTCAATCAAACATAAAGATAAAAGATGTACCAAGGTTTAATAATATGCCACGCTGTATATCACAGACTTTAGGATCATCCGGTTTAAGCGTACTATTTATTGAAAAATGTAGACATACAAGCCTTTTCTGCAGGTGACTAAACCTCACAGAAAGGAGTTAACATGTGTCCACCAGTTTGCTGTATCATGGATTCGGTATTCAAGGCTATCAATAAGTTCGGATCATCTATAGAGCGGGGAAAATTTTTGCCCTAAAGCCTGCACCTTTTTCATTGCGCTGTCAGGTTTGTGACAGCAAAAAGATCAAGCGCCAAGGCACCGAAACAAGGATGTTCAGAACCGTACCCATTGGATCGAAACCCGTATTTATTCAACTTCCCATCCAACGTGTTCAGTGTTTGTGTTGCAATGGCATCCGCTTGTCAAGTAGCGCAGAACCTGCACCAGTGCATTTGAACGTTACGCACTTTCTTTGTCCAAGCATATGACCATTTTGGATGCTGCCAACCATCCGGGGGTCAGCTGGGACCTCATCAAAGAGATCCAAAAACACTATCTGGCCAAAAAATACAAAAGTCCACGACTCAAACATGTAACTCGAATCGCCATCGATGAAATCAGCATTGGCAAAGGACACCGATATCTAACCGCAGTGCTGAATTTAAAGACCGGTGCTGTCATCAATGATCAGAAAAATGAGAAAGAACGCTTTGAGGAAGCTCTCGGTCTCAATAAGCCTTTGGCTACTGCCTATTACCTGAAGGAAGATCTGAGGCAAGTGTGAATCCGGGATTGCAAATCCGATGCGAAGACAATTCTAACCGATTGGATCAACAAGGCTCTGAGTACAGGCATTGCAATGCTGCAAAAGTTCGCTAAAACACTGACTGCCTACACATTCGGCATCCTCAATTACTATGACTGCCGGATCTCAACAGGGCCTTTGGAAGGAACAAACAATAAAATTAAAACCCTTCAAAGGCAGGCCTATGGATACCGGGACATTAAATTCTTTAAACTTAAAATCCATGCGCTTCACGAAGCAAAGTACGCTTTAGTCGGATGATCCATATATTTTTTATGGTGTGCTTGTTGATACTGCG
>DCWS01000025.1 GCA_002328165.1 Desulfobacteraceae bacterium UBA2156
ATTAATTATCGTTTATCATTACGGCCAAAAGCACATCTTCGGCCTTTTTCATCAGGACAGACTCGTATTCATGAAAGGGGTCTGAATTGATGATGCGAGTGACCTGGCGCAGGCTGTAACCGAAGGCCCCGGAAAGCTGGACGGGACGATATCCGAAACAGGCGGTTTTCATGGCCATGAGCCTGTGGATTAGTTTGAGATTTTTGATGTAATAATTTGAAACGTGATTCGCTCCCAGACCGTTTAACCATAGAGCCTTGTTTCTCGAATCATTCTTTATGATCGCTTATCGACAACACATTCTTTTTATCTTTAGAGGCTTCCTCAATAAGCCTTCCGGCCAGTTTGGAGGCGTGTTTCAATGCATCATCGCGAAGATGGGCATATCTCTGGGTCATAATCGGGCTTTTATGAGTAAGGAGCTATCGGGCCGAATCATCGAGCATCGTACGGAGCATCCGGAGCACGGAGTTCGCTGATCTTGATAGTGGATGCTCGCACTAGTCTATGGAATAGCCGTCACATAGGCCATTACGTAGCCGCTCTCGGGTCCTTCGGGGTGGACCGTAACGGCGGGATCGGCGACGAACTGCGCGTCCTGTGAGCCTCCCTGATCGAGTGACAAACGAACGCCGTCCTCGATAACCCATTGGTCGTCTTTATCCCAGATCATCGAGTAGATGGCCGTCTCATCGATATGAGCCGGACCCTGCGAGAATCCGTAGTAGCGGTATAGCCCGTCACCAAAGTCCATCCCGTTCGCCACGATGAGGCTCATGCCATCGATGTCGACCTCGAAATTGGGTTCGGCCGTAAAGCTCAGGCCATCGTTCGAGGTGGCATGATGATTGACGCTGGGGATACCGCCAGCAAAGTACTCGTAGTGATCCTCGACCCACAGTGCGTTCGGATCGAGCACAGGCGTTCCATTGACCTCGAAACGACTTCCCTCGTGAGTCCAGCTGACCAAGTCTGTCGATATCGCTGAAAACGTGTGTGCTGTAGCTCCCTCGCCGCCGCCAACGGGCCCGAGCGTATAGTACATCCGAAAGCCGCCGGGGTAGGGAACCACCGAGGGATCGACCGGGGTGCTCGTGTACCCGTTCGGAAGTCCCGCAACGTCGATGAAATGATAGGTCCAATCGGTGAGGTTACACGACCGAGCGACGACCGTGTCGTTGTGGACGGTCCTATCCCGGTCTCGCCAAATGACAAAAAACAGCCAAACTTCACCGTCAACAGTAACGACGGTCGGAACGTCGGCCTGATCGGCGACCGTCACATCAAAAGCCGTCCAGTCTAGACCGTTGTCGGACACCGCGATTCGAACGCGTTTGTTCCAAGGCCCCCAAAGATTCGGTGGTCCATCGTCGGCAGCACCGGTGGCCGGCGTGAATTCGCTGACTAGCGGACTGGGGTCGGGTGACGTCGATACGTCGCTGCACGCAGCAGCCGAAAACAACATCAAAAACAACAAGCCTGCAATACATCGCATACCCGCCTCCCTTGAGACTAAGGTATTTGGAACCTGAAACCCTCTCTTATTTTTATGCTTGATTTGTACAAAACCTTTTGAAGACATACATCCACCAGTACGCATACCTACTGAACTTGTACCCGCAGGTAGGGTCGAACTTCTCTACACCTCGCACCAAACCGATCGTTTCCTCCTGGATCAGGTCCATTTGGCAAGGGCATGTCAGCGGCACAGTTTCCTTGCGAAGAATTGGCGGAGGTTTGATCGTGGCTTTCAGTAGGGACGTCTTCCTCTGCGTTTTCAGGTCTTTTTCTCTGAATGTATTTCAATGTATTGTCTCTCGATGAATGATTAATGAAATTGTAATTAATGTGAACGGTGCCATCCGGCCCCATGGCATATCCTTGATATCCCACATCATTATCTCCCTCATCGGTTGCGAATTCCATATCGCTCCATGTTTCTCCTGCATCTAATGAGTGCCATGCAACGATGTCTGCATATATATTCTTTGGGTCAACGTAGTCTCTTTCATCTTTTGTGAAGAACCAGATGATGTCTGCTCCACCGTCATACAAAAGATGAGGGAATCGGCTTCGATTCTCAACGAGCTGAAAGGGCTCGGTCCACGAGTCCCCTAGATTGACGGATCGTGAATAGTGTATAAGTACGGTGGGTGAATTTTCGACTCCAAGGGGATACTCCATAATGCCGAGATGTAGCTCATCATTAGGACCGACTAAAAGATCTGGATCCCATTGATCTCCAGCACCGTCAGCACCTACCTTTTCCACCCAGCTCTCACCACCGTCTTGCGAAACCGCTACATAAATATCCCAATCCCCATCGCTCCTTTCGTCCCTCCAAGCTATGGCCAGATTGTTTCCATTAGTATATTGAAAGTTGAAACGGGGAAAACCAGAGTTCTGATTGTCATTGGGGCTTAACGGAATGACCTCATCCCATTGTGCCCCGTTATTGGCTGAGCGACGATAGTACACTTCTCCGATCTCTCCATCTATGTCCGTATCGCCATCATGCCATGCGATGTGGACCCTAGATTGCTTATCCACGCTAACTTGTGGAGAGTGGGGTGAAAAGCGCGGTGTTCCAGAAACCTGGGCTGAATCATTCCAAGTGATTCCCCCGTCTGCGCTATTTGCGTAGTGAACTGCATTGGACGCAGGCTCCACCCAAACAACGTGTAAATGGTCATCGGGTCCAACAGCAATGGTTCCAATCCAGCCAAAGCCTGAATTAGCGGAGAATGTCCAGGGATCATCCCAGGTCAAACCATTATCGGTACTTTTGGTAAGTAAAATATTTCTACCTACTTTATCCATTTTCAGAGTGAACAACACATAGATGATTCCTTTTGAATCGACTGCAATATTGTTCCCCACAGCACCATATTCAGTCCCAGACAGGTTAGGAAGGTCGATAGGAGGATTCGTCCAATGCTCATCAATTCCGTTGGTACCTGAGTCCCGGTTGTCACCGCATCCATGGGATAGCATCAGGACAAGTGGGAGGAGGAGGGAAGAGAGGACGGGTTTCAAGATTCGTGCTTTCGGTAGACGGATGTTGCCATGGAAGCCGTTGGCTTTTCGTATCGTGAAACCAAACATATCCAGCAGTAAATTCCGTGCCGATGTTGTTTTGTTGGGCAGATCCCCCCAGGCAACGTTAAAACCTGTTCTGGTTATCTGCCGTATTCCGCTTTTGACCTTGCATACCAAGACGATTGCTCAAGCATTGGGTTTATGTATATAAAACCAGCTAAATACGCTCGATTACAGTAGCAATGCCCTGCCCCATACCAATACACATGGTTGCAAGACCCAAGTTCCCATCGTGTTGTTCCATCACATTGACCAAGCTGCCCAGAATTCGAGCCCCTGAGCACCCGAGTGGATGACCCAATGCAATAGCCCCCCCATTCAAATTAACCTTGTCATCCATCACATCGAGCAGTTTCAGATCCTTCAACACAGCCAGCGCTTGTGCTGCAAAAGCCTCGTTCAGCTCTACATGATCAAGATCACCCACGGTAACCCCCGCTCGCTTTAATACTTTTTGAGATGCAGATACAGGGCCATATCCCATAATCGCAGGATCACAACCGGTGACGGCCATGGAGTTGATTTTGGCGCGCGGCTTCCGCCCCAGGTTTTGGGCTTTTTCAGCAGACATGATCACCATGGCGGAGGCACCATCAGAGATGGCAGAAGAGGTGCCCGCCGTCACCGTGCCATTCTTGGGATCAAACGCAGGACGCAGTTGGGCCAAACCTTCCAGATTCGTTTCGGGCCGAATCACCTCATCGGTTTCAATTAGCCGCTTAAAACCGTCAGCGTTGTACCCTTCCATAGCGATAATTTCATTAGCAAAACGCCCCTCTACTGTGGCCTCGTGGGCACGCTGATGGGAACGCACCGCAAAGGCCTCCTGCTGCTCCCTGCTAATGCCATGCAGTTTAGCCAGCATTTCGGCCGTGAGCCCCATCATCATCGATGCCTTGGCAGCATGTTTACTCAACGCGGGGGTTATATCTAAACCGTGCATCATATCCACGTGCCCCATATGCTCCACGCCACCGACCATAAACAGATCACCGTTGCCGGTTTGGATGGCTTGGGCTGCACTATGAACTGCAGACATGGATGAGCCACACAGGCGATTCACCGTTTGGGCTCCCACGCTGTACGGCAAGCGGCTCAACAAACCAACCGCACGAGCCATATTAAAACCCTGCTCTTTGGTTTGGTTCACACAGCCCCAAATCAAGTCTTCCACTTCTGCCGCTTTGATTTCTGGATTGCGATCCAATAGCGCATCCACTAATTGCGCTGACATTTCATCCGCCCGCAGATGACGAAATGCACCGCCCTTTGAACGTCCCATAGGGGAGCGCACAGCATCAACAATTACTGCATCATTTGCTTTTAAGCTCATTCGTTTTCCCCTTTGGATTATGCGTAGAAACGCTTGTTTTGAACAACCATGGTTTGCATGCCAACAGTAGGACAGTACAGGGCACCCAGTGCTTCGTAAGCTTTCGCCTGCTGGCAGAAACTGGAAACACCGATACTGTCGATATAACATATGGCGCCCCCCCGGAATGGAGGGAAGCCGATACCATAGATCAATCCCATATCAGCCTCTGCAGCAGAAGCAACAATACCCTCTTCCAGGCAGCGCACAGTCTCTATGCAGAGTGGCATCATCATGCGCTCAATGATCTGTTCATCAGTTAATTCCTGAGTCTGCTTGACCAGGGGGGCGATCAAACCGGCAGTTTCTGAGGCTGCTACTTTACGTGGATGCCCCTTGCGATCAGGCTCGTAGTTGTAAAAACCTTTGCCGTTTTTCTGGCCCAAGCGCCCGGCTGTCACCATTACATCGATGGCTCCCTGGACATCACTGGCCATACGATCGGGATAACCTTCAGCTATCACCTTCTGGGCGTGAACCGCAGTATCCATGCCTACAACATCAAGCAAGTAAGCCGGCCCCATTGGCAAGCCAAATTTTTCCATCACTTTGTCGATGCGCTGAAAATCAATACCATCTTCCAGCAACTTGCCAAATCCGGTAAAATAGGGAAACAACACCCGATTGACCAAGAACCCCGGGCAGTCATTAACCACAATGGGGGTTTTACCAATAGCTTGTGCATAAGCCACTGTGGTTGCTATCGCATGCTCACTGGACTGTTTGCCGCGAATCACTTCCACCAGGGGCATGCGGTGTACGGGGTTAAAGAAATGCATACCGCAGAAATTTTCTGGATGCTTCAAACCCTCTGCCAATGTTGATATAGAGATGGTAGAGGTGTTGGATGCCAACACGGTACCTTCGCTCACAGACTCTTCCACTTCAGCCAGAACGCTGACTTTAACCGCTGGATTCTCCACCACCGCCTCTACGACCAGATCCACATCAGCGAAGTCGCCATAACTCTGGGTTGCACGAATATTATTCAGGACCGATGCCATTTTGCTGTTGGTCATTCGGCCTTTATCTACTCGCTTGGTCAACAGTTTGGAGGCCTCATCCAGGCCCAGCCGCAGGGCCTGCTCGGTGATGTCTTTCATCAAAATAGGGGTGCCACGACTGGCAGATTGGTATGCTATGCCGCCACCCATTATGCCCGCTCCCAATACGGCCGCCCGGTCAACCTTAGACGCTTTTGATGCCAGTGTTGCAGCGGCTTTCTTGATCCGTTGATCACTTAGAAACAGCCCCACCAGGTTACGACATACGTCGGTCTTGGCTACTTTAACAAAACCCTTGGCTTCAACTGCGATGGCTTTATCACGTCCCAGGGCCGCATGTTTCTGAATCGTTTTGATCGCTGCCACAGGTGCAGGATAGTGAGGACCCGCTTTACCGGCGACAAAACCTTTAGTTGTTTCAAATGCCATCAGGGTGTCCAACTGACCTAATTTCAAGGGCCGCTGCTTCTCTTCGCGCCTGGCAAGATAGTTCAGTTTGCTGGCCCCACCAGTGGGGTGTAGTGTGTTGCACTGGGCCAATAAATCCAGCGCAGCATCACGCACTTTCTCAAGCGGAACAACCACATCGACCGCCCCTTCAAAAAAGGCATCCTTGGCTTTTTTCTCACCTCCCGCACAGATCCATTCAAATGCGTTGTCCGCACCAATCATCCGCGGCAAGCGAACAGTTCCCCCCCAACCCGGGAAGATGCCAAGTTTAACTTCGGGTAAGCCCACTTTGGCACCCTCAGCCATCACGCGATAGTCCGCACTCAAGGCAAGCTCAAAACCTCCGCCAAGGGCCAAACCATTGATCGCGACTACGGTGGGACACGGCAAGTCTTCAATCGCTGAAAATGTCCCATTGATCTCCATATTCAGCGCGATGATCTTTTCATCGGGTTTTTCAAACACCCTATGGAACATAGTGATATCTGCACCGACGATGAAAACATCTTTGGCGCTGCTGATCAGCAGGCCTTTAAGGTCATCACGCTGTTGTAGCAGCTTTACCGTTTCATTCAGCTCGGTCAGGGCCGTTTGATTGAACTTATTGACCGATTCGCCTTCAAGGTCAAACTGCAGTTCAAAGATGCTGTCACCAAGATGGTTCAGCTTGAAGGCTTTTCCTTGATAGATCATTCATTCACCTAATGATTATTGTCCAGCGCCGGATTAAATATAAAACGAAGCTGTATTTATCCTTTCGTGGAAAATCGTGGAAAACAGAAAGGGGCTTAGAGATAAGGAGTTCCTTTTTGGAAGCGAACAAGCCGAAAAGTCCGTCTTGTATACGGCATTAAAATCAACCACGACATACGGTATCTTCCGGTTTTCACTGCGCCTTGAAAACAGAATGGCAACATTGAAGCATAAATACAAAATATCGATCGGAGTGTCAAGCAGAAATATTTATAAAAATTGGCGCATTTTTGTCAAATTTGGCCGTAGATTACCTGTCCAGCCGGATTGCTGGCAATATCTTGATAGAGTGACTTCAGAGGATTCCAAACGATTATCGAATCGCCTCGGATATTTGGGAACCCTTAAGTTGAGAATGCGGTTTGCCTTCATAAATTCGCCATTGAATACGGCCGAGCTGATGACATGATGGGGCTATCTGACCCCGATACAAACATAATCTGAGGTACGGACAAGTCGTATGCCCTTTGCCAAAAATGCAGATCTCATTTTTTTCTCTTCAAGGCTTTCTGTTTCATATTGATATTATCAAAAGAACAATCAACTTGCAATACAAGACACTGGTTCTGCCCTGTATGAAAAAACTTCTTTACAGATGGCTTCAACCCTGTTGACATTATGAGGCACTCAGGCAGTTAAGGCCAGATGATCCAATGGTGTTTATAAACCCGCACGTTAGCATTAAAAATGTGCTAAAGCCCAAAGAAGAGGTACAATGAAACAGAACTTTCTGAGAACATTGCACAGGATTCTCTTTTATGTGCTTTGTCTATGCTTCGTGATTAGTCCAATTTATGCAGCCGGTCAATCCGACTGGATTGGAACGACATCTCTCCCTGAAGCCATCGATTGGCCGGATCTAACTTTAGTCTATGGGAATTATATCTACAGCTCGGGTGGCGCGGAGCAGACTCCAGGAAAAAGTCTCTATTTCGCACCTGTCCAAGTCGACGGGAGCCTTGGAGACTGGAAGTCAACGCTTAACCTTCCGGCCGGATCTTATAATGCCTGGATAAACTATGCTGCGTTTGCGGTAAATAACGGTGTCATTTACAGCATCAGCGGCCAGCCTTGGTTTAGAGTATCGTCCAACAGGGTCTACTTTTCCAAGATCCAGGCTGACGGAGCTATTTCTGACTGGTCTGAGACGGTATCCATACCTGAGGCGAGGATGAACAGCAGCGCTTTTTTTTACAACCAGCGTCTTTATCTGACCGGTGGATCGCAAGGCTGGTACGCCACCGACCTACCAGTCAGTACAGTGTACTACACATCGGTCTATTCTGACGGCACATTGGGTGACTGGACAACCACGGAACCCTTGCCTAGAGCACGGAGTTTTCACACAAGTACAGCTTATAATAACTTTGTCTATACCGCTGGCGGACAGTATAAAGACATGGATAAGACTGCGGTGGAAGTGCTCTACGCGCCTATACTGGCATCGGGCGCAATTGGGACTTGGCAAGAGACGACACCGCTACCGGATTCGGAAGGAGCCAATCTGGTTGGTTGTCAGATATTTGTACGTGGTGGATGCATGTATGTGCTTAAGCGGCAGGGGAACCATTTCAAGACGGATATCAAAGCTGATGGCAGCATAGGTGCCTGGACCTCTTGGAAAGCGACGTCGATCGGTGTATCCGGTGGTGATACCGGTGGTTTTGCCATGAGTGAGAACACAGAACATTTCTATGCTTTGGGCGGTGAGCTTGATGGTGGAATCATTAACCAGGTTCAATACACCGCTATTCCAACATGTGCCGATGGAGGTGGAGGCTTCTGCTTTGTCACCACGGCCGCTTATGGTTCACCAATGAGACCTCGCGTCAAACTGATGCGCGAATTTCGTGACCGCTACCTGCTTACGAATGCGGCGGGAAATGCTTTTGTAAAACTGTATTATAATCACTCACCTCCCATTGCTAATTTTGTAGCTAAACATGATACTGTGCGAATTATAATCCGTTGGGGCCTGCTCCCATTAGCAGCGGTAAGTTGGTCCGCCCTTAAACTTGGCCTTGCAACGACTCTGGTGCTTGTGCTTCTCATTTGTGCAGGATTAATAAGTTTAGCCGGTGTTGGCAGGCGAAAACTACTGAAAAAACGTAGCTGATCTTTAATTCCTTCTTTATCTACCGGTTTTCATTCTCAATTTCCGGGTATCCCCGACACGGATGGTCACCTGTTTGTATCAAACTATTCAATCAAAGGAATGACTTATTTACGGGAAGCACCGGTTATCTCCTTGTATTGGGGGATTGTGATCTCGTGATGTTGCTCAAGAAAGTCAACCAGTCGTTTTTTTAATGCATCTATATTTTCTGTGTGAAAGAACAGGTCTTCTTTTACCTTAATGATTTGTTTGATCAGAACTTGCTTTTTGAGATCGGGTAGCGATATCTCTGGCAGTAGCGCCACCTCTGCAGAGAACCCCGATGGTAACGAAACCAAGCGTTTATCGGTCGGAAGTGGCGATGGTAGCGATAGTGGCGATCAATTGTACCCATTTTCCTTAACGCCACTCACATGCGCCACCTGTGGCGAACCCATAGAGCGCGCTGGAGATGACGGTGTGCCACTGGCAGACGGCACATGGCGGCACCATCAGTGTCATTACGGCAGAACTTGAAGGACAAGGATATGTTGCGGGACCAACTTCCTTCACCCAGCTATGTCACCATCGCCTTATGATCCAACGATGGCGAACATACCATTCACGAGTGCGTTCACGACGATTATCTTCATCAATAGAGAGGGTATTGAGGAAACGGTTTTGAGGATCGAGTCTTTTATGGGCATAAAGAAGTCTTAAAAAGAATGAAGATGTTGATCGAAAAAACGTAATCTCCATTTACAAAATTGTTATACAGCCGGACAAGTCTTTGCCTTCAAGGCTCTTAAAGACATGAACGAAGATTTAACGTTATATGCCAACCATTCAAGGAGTTAGATGACATTTCGAGTCCTTTTTCATTGCCTTGTTTTTATCGTCCCCACCTTGAATTAATGTGCAATGATCAAGATTCAATTTTTGTGGCTCTCACAATTTATTATCAATCTGTGTTATTCTCTTGACTTCCCCATCTTGTCTTTTTGTTTTAGCATTGCCCCGACGGTATCAATTATTCTTTCGGCCACTTCATTTTTGGAGAGCAGCGGCAAAGGAGTGACTTCTTCTTTTGTGTCCAGTAGGGTTACTTTATTGGTATCTACGGCAAAGCCGCTGTCGGTTGCCGACACGTCATTGGCGACCATAAGATCCAGCCTTTTTTTGGCCAGCTTGTTGCGTGCGTTTTCCAGCAGGTCTTCCGTTTCTGCAGCAAATCCGACAACAAGCCGGGGCCGGTTATTTGTCTCTCGCCAATTTGCCACCGCTTGGAGAATGTCCGGATTGCGGACCAGCTCAACAAAGCGACTGCCCTCGCTTTTTTTAATTTTCTGCTCGGCAAGCAAAGCAGGCCGATAATCTGCCACGGCTGCGGCCATTAGCAAAACATCGGTGGCAGAAATTTTATCCATTACAGCATCGTGCATCTGGAGGGCAGTTTCTACCGGAATACTTTGCACGCCATATGTTGGGGACAATGCGGTAGGAGCGTGGATCAATGTCACATCTCCGCCTCGGTCCCGAGCAATATTTGCTAACGCAAAGCCCATCTTACCGGAGCTGCGGTTACCTATAAATCGTACCGGATCAAAAGGCTCCCAGGTACCACCTGCAGTTACTACGACCTGACAACCGGCCAGCGTTCCATTGCGACCTAACACCCAGCGGCAGGCTTCGAAAATTTCATCCGATTCAGCCATTCGCCCGAGTCCGTCAGCTCCGGAAGCCAGCCTTCCAACCCCTGGTCCAATGATATGCATTCCACGTTCTTGCAGTAGAGCACTATTGGTCTGGGTGGCTGAATTTTTCCACATCCCGGTTTCCATTGCGGGGGCCAGCAAAATAGGACCTCGACAGGCAAGGGCGGTGGTGGTAAGCATATTGTCAGATAACCCGTGAGCGAGTTTGGCTAGGGTGTTAGCAGTAGCAGGTGCGACAATCATAATGTTGGCCTGTTTGCCTAACGACACATGACCGATTTCCGTTTCTTGCAACAAGGAGAACATTTCGGTAACCACGGGCCTGTGAGTGAGAGCTTGGAAGGTGATCGGCCCCACGAATTTGGTAGCTGCCTCCGTCATGATGACGTCTACGATAGCCCCTGCTTTGACCAGGCGACTGGTTAAGTCGACCACTTTGTAAGCAGCTATTCCGCCGGTTACCCCCAGCACGACATTTATATTTTTAAACAAACTGATTTCAGTCATGGCAATTACCATTCGTGATTTAACTCATACATCAACCGCAATCCTTCAAGGGTCAACATTAGATCTACAATTTCAATAATGTTTGTTTTCTCTGCTAACAGCGGTGCTATCCCTCCGGTACCAATGACCTTGGCCTGCCCACCTAGTTCCGCGCGGATGCGGGTTACCAGTCCTTCGATGAGCCCTACGTAGCCCAACACAAGACCTGACTGCATGGAATGAATCGTATTACGCCCAATAGCCTTAGGCGGAGCAGCTAACTCAATGCGTGGCAATTTAGCGGTTCGGCTAAATAGCGCCTCAGCCGCAATGCCCAGCCCAGGTGCGATCGCACCGCCCAAATAGTCACCATCAGCAGAAACCGCATCAAAAGTAGTGGCTGTACCAAAGTCAACGACCACGGCCGGGCTACCGTACAGTCGGTGTGTGGCCAGGGTGTTCAAGATTCGGTCGGCACCGACCTCGGCCGGGTAATCAGTGAGGACCTTTATTCCGGTTTTGATATCATGTGCAACTACCATAGGATCGTGCTTGAGAAATCGCTGACACATCTCTACAAAAGAAGTAGTCAACGGCGGCACCACACTGGACAGCGCTACTCCTGAAATTTCTTCCCGATTAAGACCTTCATATTCGAAAAGGCTTCGTAACAGCATGGCGTATTCATCCGGCAGTTTTGCCCGGTCAGAGGCGATGCGCCAGTTGGCAATCCACTCTTTATTCTGATATAATCCTAACATGGTATTGGTGTTGTTAATGTTCATGACCAGCAGCATAATTAACCTCCGGATTTCATTTCAATGACAAAGGAGATCAAATGAAATGATGAGAATCTGCTTTTTCGAGTGAAGCCCATTGGAAAACGAAACTTGTGATTCTAGCCCTGCAGTATAATAATATGTGGGCTTCAGTGTCAACGAATCTTTGGAGTTCGGTGAGTGGCTTTGCCAGGAGGCGATAAGGGCCGTACCTCATCGGCATGTGATGTTCAGCATACTGCAAATTCTATGGCGGTATTTTCTTTATGACCGCAAGCTGTTTTCCGGCCTCAGCCGCTGTGATTGGGAGGCTCTGAAAGCCTTTTACACGGCCAGCGTTAGGGACCAAAAGGCTATTTGTGGAGCTGTCGTCACCATACAGACGTTCGGGGATTTTTAGGATTCCATCCTCACCTTCACGTGCTGGTTTCCGATGGATGTTTCTACGAAAACGGCATGTTTTCCGTCGTTCCCGCCGTTAACACCATCACCGATCCGGATTACCCCGCAGAGGCCTGTTTTTAAAAACACACACTCGTGAAGTCAGACTTCCTGTGCCTAACATCCTGGATTTTCAGTTAATTTGCAGCAAAATGCCTTCTTGACAATACGATCTTCATCCGGTATTTGAATTTTGGTTGTCCGAAGTCACTTGGAACTTGCTGTCGCATCGTTGCGATACAATATGTTGTGACCCATCTCCGGTGGCCACACAACTCTGTTTTTCCGTTGATCTCTTTTCAAAAAGCGAATTCTTATCCTTTAAACCCGTTTTATGATTAAACTAGGCTGATGGTCTAAGGTGTAGCGTTTCAAAGGGAAGTG
>DCWS01000002.1 GCA_002328165.1 Desulfobacteraceae bacterium UBA2156
CCTGTGGATTGGTTTGAGATTTTTAATGTAATCTGGTTTGCTTCCTCTAATGATTCTTGCCATTATGATTCTCGTTTTCCGGTAGTCATAAACGGGCGGGGATTGTATAGAGGGAGGCGTAAAAGATTAAAAAAAGTGAAAAAAAGGTATGTATTCAGGGGGGTGAGGAAGAGCTGGCTAGTTTCTGAAATTTTTTCCTCCGGGGCAATTCTTAAAAGAGGTAATGCAAAGAAAGCAGGATACTTGATCTGGTGAGTCCGGTGGAAAGGTTTATTTTTGTATTTTCTTTCAGCCTTTTGATAAATCGCCTCGATTTTGTTCGATTGTATTTGTGGGCGCTTGAAATCGATCCGTAAATGTTTCCCGCATAAAATCCGAGTCCGACAACAGAAAGGAGCCCGCCGAGGGCAGGTTGATCATCATCGAAAGACTCGTAGGCTGCGTAATTTAGCCCGCCAATTAGTAAAAACGACATCAGGGCATCCTGATATCTCTCAACATAAAGATATCCCGCCCCTGGAAGGGCGGCCAAAAGTCCCGCCACCATGGGGGTCTTTTTTTGAATTTGATTCTCTTCGGCAAGTTCCGCAGTGAGATGTTTCAATTGATATTTATTGCGGTTTTTCCTGCTGATATTGCTGAAAAGCGATCTTGCCTTTTCCAATTTTTCCCTATCGATATAGATCCATCCCATGCGGTAAAAGGCTTCGTCCCTGACATTCGGGTCCTTGGACAGCGTAACAAGGTGCTGAAGAATGGCGATTGCTGAATCGGGCTCATTGAGGGCCAGATGTGACTCGGTGATTTTATAATATGACCTAATCGATAGACGGGTGTCTTTATATTTATCGATTAAGGATTCAAAAGCGGTTATCGCTTCCCTAAAATGCCGGACCTTATAATACGACATGCCGATTTTAAATCTTACAAGTTCACCCCTGCTGTCTTCCGGAAAGAAGTAAATGAATCGATGATATTCGCCAATAGCCCTTTTATAATCACGGTTATCGTAATAATATTCTGCAAATTCAAATTGTTTGTCAGGGGTGATCGTTAGAGGATATTTCATATTTTTATCGGCAAAGGACTGCGAAATCGAGAAAAACCAGATTAAAACCAATAAAAAAGGGATAAAAAGGTAACCTCTAAGACATCCAAAGCCGAAAGTGTTCTTTGAAGCCTTCACTTCTGGGTAACCCTTAATACCTCTTCGATGGTTGTAATGCCCATTAAAACCTTCTCTATTCCGTCCTGACGAAGGGAAACCGTCCCTTTATTCAACGCTTCGGTTTTAATTCTGTTTGAGTCATATGTTTTGAGGATCAGGGTTGCCAGATCGGAATCCAGAACCATAATTTCGAAGATTCCGATGCGGCCCTTGTAACCCGTATGAAAGCAGTTTGGACACCCTTTTGCCTTATATATGCGACCGGTCTTTATTTGATTGGAGATCATTCCGATGCTTTTCAAAGCAGTCTCGTCCGGCGTATATAATTCCTTGCAGTCTTCGCACAGCACCCGAATCAGTCTTTGGGCAACGACCGCTTTAACCGAAGAAGAAATCAAAAAAGGCTCAACGCCGATGTCAACCAGCCGGGTGATTGCGCTCGCGGAGTCATTTGTGTGAAGTGTGGAAAAAACAAGATGGCCGGTCAGGGCCGATTGAACCGCTATTTCCGCTGTTTCTTTATCTCTTATTTCACCGACAAGGATAACGTCCGGGTCCTGCCGGACAATCGATCTGAGTCCCCGCGCAAACGTCAGATCTATTTTGGGGTTGACTTGAATCTGTCCGATACCTTTGATTTGATACTCAACGGGATCTTCGATGGTGATGATGTTTATATCGGGTGTATTGATGGATAGCAATACAGCATAAAGGGTGGTGGTTTTGCCGCTTCCAGTGGGGCCTGTCACAAGAATGACGCCGTTGGTGAATTGAATCAGGTCCTGAATCAGCTTAAGTTTTCCAGACTTCAGACCGAGTTCAGAAAGTTTCAGCAATGCGCCTGATTTGTTCAAAAGCCTCAAAACAACCCGCTCACCAAACGATGTTGGAATCGTGGCCACCCGTATATCAATGTCCTGGTCGCCGACTTTGACTTCAAAGCGTCCATCCTGGGGGAGTCGTTTTTCAGCGATGTCCATCTTTGCCATGACCTTGATTCTGGATGTCAATGCCGGTTGAATCCATTTCGGTGGCGTGATCAGATCATATAAAATGCCGTCCACGCGATACCGGACTTTAAAACTGTCTTGAAACGGTTCAACATGTATATCACTCGCCCTGGTTTTTATTGACTGTGAAATAATATGGTTGACCAGTTTGATAATCGGTGCATCAGTGGTATCATCCAACAGATCAGCCGCACCTTCAATTTGTCCAATAATTGTACTGCCGTTTTCTTCCATGTCCTGGACAAGCTGCTCGGCGGAATCACGGCTCAGGTCATAAGAAATGTTTATGGCGGTTAAGATTGCGCTTTTTGTGCTGAGAACAATTTTATAGCTCTTTATCCCGAGTATCCTGGCGAGATCGTCAACCGGTTGAAACCAGGCAGGGTTATAAATGGCAATAATATGATCCGGCCGATGGGGGTTTACTTTCCTCTCTGCATTTTTCTGATGATCTACGCGTTCCTTTTTGCTGGAAGCTCGAAAATGGTTTTCCAAGGGGACCATGGTGTATTTTTTGAGAAAATGAATCGGCACATACCGGGTACAATCGGGACTGATGTTCTCCAGAGGAAGGTCGGGCCAGAAAGGAATATCATATAGGACGCTCAGTGCCTCAAGAAGCTGGTTTTCAGTGATACTTTTTTTTTGAATGAGAATCTCTTCTGTTCGACCCCCTTTTTCTCTCTGTGTTCTTTGGGCTGATTTGACTTCTTCAAAAGGGACACCAAACGTTTCGATAAGTATGTTTGAAAGGTGATTTATCATGATCGTTTACTATGTCAAATTGGATGGCAGGTTCCATCCAACAGATTGAAATCGGTTATAAAACTATTGCGTTTCCTGTTTGTAGAGTTTGATTTCGCCCCCTTCTATTACCGGCGCTCGATCTTTCTTTTTGTTGTAAAGCTCATCTGCTTCCTCAGGGCTGGTGATGACATGGGGTGTGAGGAACACAAACAGGTTGGTTTGTTCGCGGCCTTCGGAAAGGGATTTGAAAAGCCAGCCCGCCAGGGGAATGTCGCCAAGACAGGGGATCTTGTGTTCTACATTTGCAATGGCATCGTCGATCAGACCGCCGATGACCACCGTACTTTTGTCTTTTACAATTACCGTTGTATCGATGGAACGTTTCAGAGTGGTGGGTGTAATGACGTCGGTTGATGCGAGTTCGTCAAGTTTTTGAATTTCGTGAAATATCTTAAGCCGTACCATACGATCCTTGGTGATGTGGGGTGTAATTTTAAGGGTGACCCCAACGTCTCTGTATTCGAAATTTTGCAATTCGCTGTCATCGGTAACTGTGGTTGAAGTCTGGAACGGTCGTGTTGCACCCACAATGATAGATGCCTCTTCGTTGTCCATGGTCAGAATCTGTGGCGTGGAAATAATCGTCACATCTTTATCCTTTTTGAGCACATTGATCATGGCAGCTAAATTTGGGAAAATGAGATCGCCTATCTTGAGTGTTTGAAATATGCCCAACGAAAATCCGGTTGGAAAAGGCCCTACTGGCAAACCTGTTTCCGGGTCAATCGCTGGGATTTTGTTAAAACCACCGCCTCCAGATCCGCCGCCAATGCCCGTAAAGGTACCATCATCATTCAGGTCTCCGGCAAATGCACTCCATTCAGTTCCTATCTCAAATTCCTTGTCGATATTCACTTCCATGATCAGCGATTCGATATAAACCATCGATCTCGGGATATCGAGTTTTTTTATGATCTCTTCAAGGACCAGGTAAGTATCCTTGTCCGCGCGGATGATAAGGCTATTGGTGGCTTTATCTGGGGTAATTATAATCCGATCAGAAATTTCCGGGGCCCTTCTTCTTTTGAGGGGTCTTCCCTTTTCAGAATCGCTCTCCTTTGTTTGAAGCCCTTGAAGAACCTTGGCCAGCTCTTCGGCATTTGCATTTTCAAGATAATAGACATGGATTTTCTCTTTTTTCCGTGGTGTTTCCTTATCCAGCAGCTTAATCAACTTTTTAATTTTTAATGTGTCGTTTTCGCTGGCCAGGACGATAACGGTGTTCGTCCGGTCTTCGGCGAAAAGCTTGACTTCTCTTCTGGCGGTCGTCTTGGGCGGTTTTCTCGGTGCTTTAAAAAAAGTGTCGATCAGCTTCACAAGTTTTGTGGCATCGGCAAAGTATAGGGGGATCACGGAGATTTCACGACCGATGCCTGGGATGTCAATAACTTTTAAAATTTTGAGCAACCGTTTAATGTTTGAATATACATCTGTTACGATCAGAATGTTTGTCGCGGGATACGCCAAGATCGCGCTACTTTTGGAAATTAAAGGTGCAAAAAGCCGTTTTACTTCCACCGGATCTGCATATCGCAATGAAATAAGCTGGGTAACGATTTTGTCTTCAGGTGCTACGGCCTCTTCTTTTAACTTGGTTTCAATACTTTTTGTTCTGGCATCCGGTGATGGAACAATCTTGTATATTTCGCCAGCTCTGATACTCGTATACCCATGGACTTCAAGAACTGATTCAAAAACTTTAAAGGCTTCTTTCACAGAAATTCTTCCAGGAGAAATGATGGTGACTTTCCCCCGTACACGCTGATCGACGACAAAATTTTTTCCGGTCAACTCACTGATGAATTTAATAAAAACCTGGATATCAACATTGTTGAAATTTACGGAAATTTCCCTGTTTTTAATAGAGGATGCGTTACGCTTTGGTAAATTGGCATTTTGATCTAGAACAATCGGGGTCTTTTCTGCAAATGCCTGGGTTAACATCATCAGAAATATACAAAAAAGAAATCCCAGAATATTTTTTGATCCTATAAAAATTGACTTCATCATTTCTCCGAATTTCATTTGCCTACCATCTGTTTCCGTGAACCGCAACAAGAAATGGGTTCCCCCTGCCTTGTCGAAGCACAGCGAAGATCCGATCATTCGGGGCTGCGGGTTCTTTAATTGTGGGGGCATTATTAACTTTTCAACATACAGCTCGCCACATCCCTATTCGATATGATATCCTATGGACAGCACTTTGCCCTTTCGCTTGATTTGCACCGCTACATTCGAGGATAACTTTAGGTCCTGATAGAGCTTTAAGGCATCGTCGACCGATTGGATGCTCTTCCCATTCACTCCTGTCAGGATATCCCCATTTCTGAGTCCAAGTCTAGCAAAAATGGAGCCATGCTGAATGTTGGATATAAAGAGCCCATCCGGTTTGCCATTTAAGAAATGAGGTCGGATTTTTGCCTGCCGCATCAGGGCATTGATATTTTGAATTGCATTGTCGATTTGGGATCGTGCAACGGTAATATTGTGGTCAGAGGGGTTTTGGATTTTAACCGGCGGCTTTATCTGTTTTTTGGCGCTACGGATCTTCTCCATTTCAAGGATTTCGCTGTGGCCGTCCACGTTCAAAATCACCCTCTTTTCTAAAATTTTTTTTACCGTTGCGTTTTGAATGCTATCACCGGCCCGGTAAAGGTTTTGTTTTTTTTCATTTTGGGCTTCTATGACAGCATAGGGGGTCTCGTTCTCACCCGTGACCGTCCCCCAGAGCTTCAACTTAAGATCGGTCTGTTTTAACGGTTCGATATTTAACGGTTTTATTTTTTTCTCGGTCTTTATTTTTGTACGAAAAAGATTGCGCTGGGTAATAACATTATAAAAAGATAATGTGTGAAAGGATTCATTCTCAGACGAGACATCGCCCATGGCAATGGTCTTGGATCGCGCAATCGGGCCAAGTGATGTCATGATCAGTTGATAGGAAACTTTTACTCCCCAGTAAACAGCCATTGTAATGATCGCTATATTTAATATGGTGAAATATCGTTTCATAAACGTTTATCTGAATTCACGCTAGACTATTTCAAATAAAAGCTGGGTTTTTCGAACGTGCCTCTTACCCCGAAAAAGAGACTTTTGGCACCTGTCTTGTTTTTTGGAAAAAAGATGGATGATAGCCCTTTCCCTATTCCGGCTAAAAATAAATGGTGGGGTTTGATGGCACCGGTAAGGTTTAAACTACTCTTTCCAATATCATTTCTAATTGCAATAGAGCCGGAAATCTGCCCATCCATTTGAACGCCTTTCACAATACACCTTTTGATGATCAGATTTTTATTGTTAATGCTTATATCTGTCTGAATGTCCCTAAAACGGAGGCTTTTCAGATTCAAAATGGGTGTTGAAAGATCCACTCTCAAGTCCGAAAGCTGGGAAAACGCATTGATGGTCTCAGCGTCTTCCGTGCGATTATAAGCCACTTGTCCATTAAGCAATCCGGATACCTTTTGACCAGAAATATTTTGTAATGCAGTGACATCCATTAATTGAATATCGAAAAGGTTTGTATGAACGAGAACCGATTGAGAGAATGGTTCTTCCATCATATCAATCTTCCCTATTATTTTACCCTTGTATGCCTGCCCTTTAAAGAAAAAGGTGGTTTTTCGCCGCAACAGGGTGGAAAATTTTGGTGTTACTTTAATTTCATCTGCGGTTAGTAACGGGCTATTGAGATAGTAAAGGTGTAGGTCACTAAACATGAGGCTGGCTGGAAATGCCGGTTTTATCCGGTCTATGGTGATGTCACAATCCGCAGTGGTCCTGCAAAGATATTGCGCAATGTATTCTTTCACAGTTTTAGACGGGAAGAGGTGATAAATAAAAAAGACCGTCGTGATGATAATATATAGAGAATAAAGGACCCATCTTCGGATGTTTTTCATGATTTCAAACGGCCCCGATGAATTGTAGATTTAAATTTCAAAGGTTTCAACGTGCAAAATGGCATTTAGGGATTCCCCTTCCGTCCCTGTCTTTGCAATAGAAATTCTTTTTATATTTACCAAGTTTTTCGAAATTTCTGTTTTATACAGGTATGTAACCAATTCTTCCAACGATATGGACTCAAGTTTCATTTCAACCGATGAAATTTTATATCGACCATTTGTCTTGGTTGAGGTCGATGGCTTCATATAGGCGATGCGGTCCTTTATCCCCGCTTCGCCCGCGAGTCGGTCAAGAAAGGAAAAGAGGGTGAATCCTTTTTTTCTTCCAGCAAGCCGTGTTTCCAACAAATCCGCCTTCTTCCTTATGATATCGTATTCTGATTTGAGTGAGAGCATCTCTTCAAGTATTTTTGTTTTGACCTGCAACGTTTTTTGAATATGGAATCTTTTATCCATCAGCGGAAAAAGAATTAACTGAAGGACGATAAAAAGGCATATAAAGCTGACGGCCGCGTATATCGAATATTTTTCTCGTTTGCTGAGCTTCATTTGGCTGCTGAACCGATTAAAGTTTAATATTTAACCGAAATTGCACCCGGTTTCCGGATCGATTGATGTTGGCAGAACTGATGGTGACCTGGCGAAAAACACCGGATATTTCCAGTTTGCTCTTCGTGTCATCCACGGAATTAAACGTGCCTGTTTGGCCAGAAATCGTAATATCTCCATCCCCAATCACAAGCTTTGTGATTTCAATGTCCATTTCCAGGGGTATTTGTTTGCTGATTTCATTTAAAATATCAATATGCCGGATCGTCCTGTGAGTTCTTCCAAAAAATGTGGATTTTTTTTTCAGTTCTTCAATTTTTACCCGCATCTGTTGTACAGGATCGACAATGGTCTTGATGCCGGGAAATGTTGTTTTGAAAATACGGGTGATCTGACTGTTCAGGGCGGATACCTTTTTTTCCATTGATCGAGAGTCAAGCACAATACTCATCAATGCCAAAATCAGAACCACTCCGAATAGAAGACCCGTTCTCATCAGGTTTTTTTTGCGAGCGGTCGATTCCTTTTTGGGGATAAAGGTACCTTTGCAAAAATTAATCCCATGGATACTTTCTGCCATTAGCAGGGCGAGTGCCAGCGCATTGTCCATCAGTAACGGTTGCCACGACGCATTGGAATGGATTTTTTTTACTACGTTTGTAGCTTTTGCCAGATTTACCGGTTCCACCGGGATTTTCAGAATCCGATCCATATGGCGCAGAACATCAGGGTCGTCAACCCCGCTTCCTGTTACAATGATATGACGGGGTTGGATGTCGGACGGGTAAATCTCTTCAGCGGCTGAGAGCGTTCGCCTCACATTGATCGGGAGGATTTTTTTGCCGGAAGAATTCGGTGAAACCATCGGGAGGGGGCGTACAAGGCATATTTGATTGGATGCGACAACAAACAGGATACTTTTGTCGGCACCCATATCGATAAGAAGCCAGTTTTCAGGAATGCGCACCAGGTGGGCCAGGCAAAGGGCCGTAGGATATCCACTCATTGTTATGATTTCGGGTTCAATGTTAAAGGATGAAAGGGTATCTATATATTTTTTGAGTTGTGATTTTTCAATCGCTGCTGCAATGATGTCGGTATTACCATCTTGATCATCAAGATAAACAGGCGCGAAATCGACGATCAAATCCTTAACCGAAACCGGCAATGCCGGTTCAAGTTCAAAGGGTAAAATCTGTCTGATTTTTTTCAAATCTCTAAAAGGAACATTGATGTTTCGAAAAGATACAAGATCTGCAGGTATGGAAACCGCGCAGGCCGAACCGGCAATATCCATATTTTTTGTGATTGTTTTCAGCGATTCTGAAACTGCTGTTTCAATCTCATTTTGATCGGTCACCCTAACCTGTTCATGGGCTTCAACCCATGTGTCCCTTATCCCTTTTCGAACCAATACCGCGGATACGGTATCGTTCCGAACGTCAAGCCCGAGTATTTTTCTGCTCATTTGATTTATAGTGTTTTTGTTCCAAGTTAAAAATTTATCAAATTTGTTTACTATATTTCATTTGGTCTGCCAATTCAAGATTTTGCATATCCATTTTCCGGATTTTTTCTCTTTTTTTCTTTCAACCACGGCAAATGTCGTCATTTTCATTTCATTTAGACTTGCAGTTGATTCGATACTGAAAATATCGCTCCGGGTTGTTAACAGCTTGGGCTCGATTTTAATGCCGCTGAAACCGGGAGCATTTTTATACCATGCGGGATCTGAAAGAGCGTCTGTATTTTCCAGTTTAGATATTTCCGCTCGGTAATCGTAGATTGATTGAGCAAGTCCTTGCTGATCAAGGGGGAGAAGGGCCGCTAAAATCGGGAGGGCCGCAGTGTTGATATTTATTCTTCCTTCATAAGTAAGTTTGTTGCCCTTGGAACGGGTCGCCCCGTAGACCGTCATATATTTGGAAATTTCAGATGTTTCTCCCAGACCGTGGAAAAGCTCATGGGGCACCCCTTTTATAAGAACTAACTCGCCCAAGTGTGGCAGTGGACCGTTTCTGGAGCGATACGGCGGATCAAAACTTCCATAATAGGCGGATTCTGCTCCCCCCAAACCGGTGATCGCTTCATTATCCCCCGAATCCAACCAGTCTTTGATAGAATTGATAATGGAAATGGGTTCCATCTCTTTAAAAATTTCAGTCCTGGATTTTAACGGGGTCAAAAATTGATACCACAACATCTTTTGGAAGTTGTTGAAAAGGCGTCCTTCTGGAAATTTTACCAAGGCGTTTATCTGAATCTTGCCGAGTTCATCACTGATTTTTAATGTGAGCTTCCCACCAGAAAATGGCATATCGTTCAGGACGGCCTCAATGGCTTCAGGATCAGCCCAATTGTCTTGAAGAGAGTCTGATTTGGTTTGATGTTTATCGCTGATCAGCATCGCCATTCCAGCATGGATTCCGGAAGAAGCCATATGTTTAAGCATCAGTCTATCCCGCATCGCTGCGGTAGACAGAACAACGGAACGCATCTTCCGATTGAGTTCCACAGCTACCGTCATGAAAAGCATGATAACGGTAATTGTGATCAGGAGTGCGATTCCGCGTTTATTCGCGATACATTTTTTTTTCATTTCGGACCGTTCATTCGTTTTTTTTTCTGCTAACCGGAAGGACGACCACAGTCTCGAATGATTGGGTGGTCAAATCATTCGTCAGTTCAATTTTTATTTCAACCGCCTTTGGCGTTTCATATTTGAACGCTTCAGATTCGGAATCCCACTCATCATGTTCGATGCCATCGTGGCCGTAGAATCTCAGTCTAAAAGTTCGGATCCCTTCGCATAAGACGGGATCGATTCCTTTTTCTTTGATATATAAAAAGGGGTAGAGGTTGTCTGACCGTTTCAGTATATAATGCCTGTCCTCTAACCGCTGGACATAATAAACGATCTCCGTAATGCCCCCCCTCAAATCGGGGAAAAAGGGAAGATGTGAAAGGGAAGCAAACCTCAGTCTTGAAAAAGTGGAATTACCCGAAAAACTGACATCGCTCACAAAACGGTATGGAACTGGCGGTTCATTAAAATCCGAGGGTGAGTATCCCGGTGGCATCGATAGGTGTATTGATTCTAGGTCAAGAATTATCCGTTGAAGACAACTTTGACCTGTTTCATGCAGGTCCATATCCCGGTCCATGGTTTCAGTATTGGAAAAAACCGAACGATAGGAGCCGAAGACGGTTGTGATAAGGACCGCGAAAATAAAAATGGCAATCAGGATTTCAATGAGCGTAAACCCACCATCGGCTTGTATGCCAAATATTTCTTTTTTCATCAGTTTATCGAATGAGTCTGTAAGTTCTGATACTGTAAGTCATTTCATCATTAAACGATACGGTGACATCTAATTTTTTGAGATCGTTGGCGACATTTCCAAGAATCTCTGACTCCACATCATTGATCGATACGGACCAGGTGAATCCGGGGAAGTTATCTCCAAAATCACCTGACTCATTTGCGATATCGGCAAAAGATGTCCGTTCTACCAGCGCCATTCTTTTTTGGGCCAGCAGCGGAGCAATGACATGAAATCTTGCAATTTGATTTGTAGAGATGGTTTGAAAATGCATTCTGTAGATGGCGGGAAGAACTACGGCAATGATGGAGATCGACACGATAATCTCAAGAAGGGTAAAGCCGTTTGATGTGCGCCGGGATCCGTTTTTATAAAATTCGATGGTCATGGGCACGCTTTCTTGATGGTTTTTCAACCCTCAAAACCCACGTAATTTTCAAAAAGGCTTGCTTTTGATTGAAAAGGTTCGATCAGAAAAGATAACGACCGATTATGATCATCTACAATGTGAATCCATACATGGTCAGAATAGGCATTTTTATAAAAAGAGATATCAGCTGTGCCGAACGAAATTTTTCCTTTATTTGAATACTCTACATCCGAAATTCTGACATCGTCCGGCAGTCTGTAGCCTTTTTCCTCAGCATGCTGAATTTCCGATCCTGACATCGATTCATTGGTGATCCATAGCCGATTCGCATCGAGATGAACATGCAGAATATGCCGCTTCTGATCGGCGACCGCGCTTTTTTTTAAAAATCGCACGGTGGTCAATATCCATCGGGAAACCTTTTTTGTGTTGTCAAACCCGAGAACGTTTTGAAGACGTGGGATTGAGAAAAAAAGTACCGTGCTGATCAGGGAAATAACAACAATAAGTTCAATGAAAGTAAAACCGTTATTCAATTTCCCAGCTGTTAATGTCTTTATTTTTTCCTTCACCATCTGGCACACCGTTTGCACCGTATGAGATCAAATCGTAATCATCATGAACACCCGGGCTGAGGTAGATAAAGTCATTTCCCCATGGGTCTTTCGGAAGTTTTCCCTTTTCAAGATAGCCTCCGGCGCGCCACTTCTTTGGTAGCGGTTCCACCTCAGGGGACTCGATCAGCGCGATTAATCCCTGTTCTGTATTTGGATAGGTTCCGTTATCCAATTTATACAATTTAAGGGCAGTTTCCAGGCTTTCGATTTGAATCTTTGCTTTGAGCTGTTTTGCCTCTTCCGGCCGTCCCATAATTCTAGGCACTATAAGGCCGGCAAGGATGCCTAAAATGACAATGACGACCATCAGTTCAATGAGCGTAAAACCCAGATGGCCTGTTGTTCGAAATATTGGAAATTTTCCCATTATTCCCCCTATTAAACGAGTGATCTTAAATAGATATCACCAACGCTATACAATGAGCTGGTTCATTTCAAAGATCGGAAGACAAATTGAAAGGACGATAAAACCGACCACAATACCCATAAACAGAATCATAACAGGTTCAAGCAAAGAAGTCAGGTTCATTACAGTCGTTTCTACTTCATTTTCATAGACATCCGCAATTTTATCCAGCATGGTCTCCAGTTCGCCGCTCTGCTCCCCCACCTGGATCATTTGGATGGAAAGTTGAGGAAATATTTTTGTAGCTGCCATTGCATTCCCGAGCCCAACTCCTCTGCTCACCTCCTCAGTGGACGCCTCGACCGCCTCTGAAATTAACACATTTCCCACAATATTTTTTACAATATAGAGTGCCGGTAACATAGAGACACCATTTTCCAGTAGCGAACCCAAAGTGCGGGAAAACCGAGCCACCGCCAGTTTTTTTATGATGGGTCCGATTATCGGAGACATCAACACGGTTTTATCCATCAAGAGCCGTCCCTGTTTTGTTTTTTTAAACCCCCGGACTGCAAAAATAATCAACCCTATCATAGCGAAGATGAGCCACCAAAAAGATTTTAACAGGTCACTGACGACAATTAAAAAGCGGGTTGGCGCAGGAAGAACCTGGTCCATATCTGAAAAAATTGATGTGATGTTTGGGACGATGAAAGTCATCAGAAAAAGAAGTAGAATCACACCGAGAAAGGACATAAAAATAGGGTATATCAGGACTGTTCGTATCCGGTTTTTTAGAGCGTGTTGTTTTTCGGTGATCTCTACAAGACGTTCCAGAACAATCTCAAGGGTACCCGAGGTTTCACCGGCATGAACCATGTTGATATATAGCGGGGAAAAAATCCCCGGATAACGGGACAATGCATTGGCAAAACTGTTTCCCTCTACGATTGAGTCCCTTATCCTGGCCAGGATTCTTTTAAACGCATGGGATTTGGTTTGAGGGATCAGGGTCTCAATCGCTGACACCAGCGGAAATCCAGCGCCAACAACCGTGGCCAGTTGTCGGGTCATCATTGACACTTCAACGGGCCGAATACGGGTGAAAGGACGAATCAGTATAAATGCGAACGGTTCTTTCTTTCCGGCCGTGTCATGTACTGTTTTAACGGAGACTGGAAAGGTGTTTGATGTGCGGAGCTTTTGCCGGGCAACGACATCGCTTTCTGCATCAATAATGCCCGAGACATGCTTTCCCTTTAAGTCAATAGCAGTATATTCGTAAACTGGCATACCAATCTATTTTAACAAATAAAAATGGGCGGGTCAACGCTCCGCCTATCGATGTTTCACGGTTTTTTGTCCAAACTTTTTAATTACTGTCTTCTTTTTCCAAACCATCCGATAAAAAAGGAGATGATCAAACAAACGGCCAAAACCCAAAGCGACGCGGAAAAGATGGGACCAAGTGTTAACGCCACCCCAGCTGTTATTGATCACATCGGCACCCATGAGATTGGCATAGGCTATCGCAGGAATGGCATCAGATGTTAACCCGCTTCCATCGGCGCGAAAAGACTTGAGTGCCATAATTTTTGCGTTCCAAGCCACGCCGGCAACACCGATTCCATTGTTCCCCACGGCTGCAATGATTCCCGTCACATGGGTGCCATGGCCATTATCGTCTGCCGGATTATTATCCTTGTCGGCAAAATTCCATCCCCGGATATCATCCACATATCCGTTTCCGTCATCGTCCAGACCGTTTCCTGGGATTTCACCCGAATTGGTCAACAAATTGGCAGAAAGATCTGGATGTGACCCATCCACGCCTGAGTCGATGACGGCAACCACAACTCTGTCGGCGCCGGTGGTAATATCCCAAGCCTCAGGCGCGTCAATGTCCTTATTATCCGTACCCGTTGTTCCATTGACATTCTGGCCGGTATTGTGCATACCCCAAAAGAGGCCAAAGTGTGTATCATTGGGAATAATATCCAAATGATAATAATAATTGGGTTCTGCATATGCCACATTTGGGTCGTTTCAAAACATCTTCACAGCTTGGGCGACCGTCATCTCTCCGGCAAGCCTCACATGCTCGACGCCAACGGTGTGAAACGATCGGATGGTGGTGATACCCCATTTTGTTTGGTAATGCCCTGTCGTGGCCTCGCGGAGAGATGGCTTATAGTTTACCAGGATTTCAACAGATGCATACGGTGCATCCGACGCTTTTGGGCCCGCAGTTATCGGACCGGCGTCATTTGCCAGGAAAATCGAGGGCATGAAAAAGAAAAATGCCATAATCACCATTGCAGTTTTTGTCATTGTTGGTCTATTTCATGATGGTTATTCGGTTCGGCGTATAATACCGCCTCAAAAGTCTTCGGCTTCAAATGGTTCAAGTCGACCTGTCGGAGTGAATTTAAAAATTAGGTGAGATCTGTACTACTTAATGTAGAGCTTTTGTTTTGGATAGATTTTGCTTCTGGGCGTTAACCCGTTTACATTAAGAAAACTTTTCAAGGACATGTTGTATCGTTTTGCGATTTTAAAGGGGCTGTCTCCTCGCTTGACATTATAAGTCCTTAAACCACTTTGCGCCGGCCTTTTTTTACTTCCGGGTATTTTTAAAACCTGTCTGATGTGAAGATTTGAGTTTGAAAGGCTGTTCAATTCCCGGATCTTTTTCGTGGTGGTACCATATCGTTTGGCGATGATCCAAAGGGAATCCCCGGGTTTGACAATATGGGTGAATATATTTTCATATGTTAGTGTGGTATCTATTTTTGATCTGGATAAAATTATACTCTTTTGCGGTATTTTCAGAGTTTTTCCGGCAATAATATAATGGTGTTTGGTTATGTTGTTGGCGATGGCTATCCGGTGCATGCTGACACGGTAATGTCTGGATATCGTCGAAAGGGTCTCTCCGGGTTTTATCTTGTGGTAAACGAAGCGACGGCTCGGTGGAATTGAAGCAGGTATTTCGACCAGTCTTGCAATCAGCTCGCCTGCTTTTTCGGATGGGACTCGCAGCGGGTAATTATCTCCGGGTAAAAATTGAAATCGAAGCTCTGGATTGAGTTCCCGAAGTACAATTGTTGGAAGACCGATCGCTTTGGCAACAGTTTTAAGATGGGCCGGTATGGATATATTGACGGTCTCAAATTCTAAAGGCGTATCGGTCTGAATTTTGTCCAGCCCATATTTTTTCGGGTTGTTAACCAAGTGTAGAGTCGCCAGAAACCGGGGTACAAATCTGGCTGTTTCCCTTGGAAGTCGTTCATAAAGATCCCAGAAATTGTCGAGGTAGTTTATGTTTTGGTTTCGGATGACGCGTAAAACCCGGAATTCTCCACAATTATAAGCAGCCAGCACGGTTGCCCAGTCTCCGAAAATTTGATGGAGTTCTTGAAGATATGCGACAGCAGCAGCGGTTGATTTCAGTGGATCAAGGCGTTCGTCGATATAGGTGTCGCGTTTGAGTCCAAATTTGTATCCTGTGGAGGCAATAAACTGCCAAAGCCCAAGCGCCCTTGCCTTTGAGAAGGCATTCACCTTAAATCCGCTCTCAATCAAGGGAAGCCAAGACAATTCAACTGGAAGGCCTGCTTTTTTCAGAGCTTCGGCGATATACGGTCGGAATTTTCCGGATCGTTTATATGACTCAATAAAGAATTTGTTTTCTCTGCCGGTGGAAAAAAGATTTATTTCAGCCTGGACATGTTTGTTCATTACCCGGGGGATGGCATTATAATTTCCATTGACGACAATGTGGCGTGAAGCTGAAATCTCAAGGATCCGTTTTGAGATCAAAAACCGGATGTCTTCCTTCTGTTGTATGATTTTGGGCATGTCATCCGCATCGATACCCAGGATAAGCGAGTAAGCATGGTCAAGGGCTTCGATCGCATTTTCGAGTTCGCCTTTTTGCCAGAAATCCTGTGATGCGCGGCAAAAATCGAGGGCCTCATCCAGAGCGGACTGGGCCACCTGATAACGTGAGACAGTTTTATTGGCTTTTAATCGGTTTGTGTCTGTTGTTTTGGATTGATCTGCGCCAGAACCTTGAGTTGTCTCCATGTCCAGTGGTGCTTTCTCTTCAGGGACATGGTCTGGCAAAATAATTGGATCGACCTTAACAGGTTCGTTTTTTGTATTTACAATTGTTTCGGCCTGATTTTCAGCAGGGGAAGGTAAAGACTTTTGCAGTTCAACAGCTTTGTTTTGTGATACTGCAACCGAATGTATGGATGGGGAACAACCTAAAAACAGCATTAAAAAAATGAAAAAAGAGAGTATATAATATTTGGAAATTATTCGCGAAAAGTCCAAACTGTATTCCTTCAAGGTCAGGTCGTTTTTGAATTAACGTAATGATGCAAGGAAAAGGCTCATATTTTGAAAATAGTCAGTTGACCGCTTACAAAAAGATGAGTATCCTGTCAAGGGTTTATCTTATAACAAAATCAATCACATTTCAGTAAATGGCATAATTATGTGCTGAATTTCAGCGCCGCCCTGTTAGCCTGTTTGCATAGGATTTGGCTGAATATGGTAACACCAAGCAAGCTTACTTGACAATCCTTACTATGTGGTTTTGAATTATGGAGCTAAATCGATAAAATTGTAGAAAAAAAAAGATATTTAGATAAAAATGGGAGTTAATAGCCTATAAAGCAGATTATTCATATATAACATCGGTTATTTAGGTTTGACTTTTTCTAAAAAATTAGTTATTCTTAGAAGTTTAAATTATTCTATCACAAATTTTCTGCTTACAATCAGGTGAAGTTACGAAAGGCAAGTCTACTGTTGATTCTGCCAGCGTAGCTCAGCGGGTAGAGCTACTGATTTGTAATCAGTGGGTCGGGGGTTCGAGTCCCTCCGCTGGCTCCAAATTTATTATCGGAATCACGGATTTATTTTTTTTAAAAAATTACCATCAAAAAATTGGTGGGGTTCCCGAGTGGTCAAAGGGAACAGACTGTAAATCTGTCGGCGAAGCCTTCGGAGGTTCAAATCCTCCCCCCACCACCAATCTCAAATTGAGTCATTTGTAGGAGATTCGGGTTGCATATCGGGATCGCTTAAAAGACTACATGGCTTCCTGCTGAAGTCTTTTTTGTTTTTTTATAAAGTAAAATCCACATGTTTATTTTTTTGGCAGGTTGTTGAGAAAAGTTACGGGGAGCATTTGGAGCTGATAAGGGCGGGAGTAGCTCAGTTGGTAGAGCTTCAGCCTTCCAAGCTGGATGTCGCGAGTTCAAATCTCGTCTCCCGCTCCACAAACTTATACCGGTTTCGGACATTTTACACCTCATTGAAAATGAAAAGTTCGGCCCACGTAGCTCAGTTGGTAGAGCGCTTCCTTGGTAAGGAAGAGGTTCACCGGTTCGATTCCGGTCGTGGGCTCCATGACAAACACCGGCAACCTCTTAATGGAATATAAATGAAATGGCTAAAATGAAGGGTGTTATATTTGAGTGTTTTGTTTAATATATAATTTCAATAAGCAGGGGAGGATTTGGTATGGCGAAGCAG
>DCWS01000007.1 GCA_002328165.1 Desulfobacteraceae bacterium UBA2156
GATATCTGTGTACTTGCCTGACCACTTTAATCGCAGCGGGCACTGTTGAACCTGAAAATTTTCGATATGGTCCGCGACCACCGCGTCCTGGTATGCCCCGTCTTTTTCATCCGTGGACCACTTGCTTTCATTTTTTTTCCAGATGGCTTTGGACCGGTACAACCTGCCGGTCCACGTGCCGCCGTTTTTCTCGCACGCTGCCTGGTCCCCTCCCGCGGCCCCGCGGCATTTTCCCAGTGTGTAATAACCGATTTTGACCCGCTCCACCTCGCCGTCCCACGTGCCGCCGTTTTTCTCGCAAATCGCCTTGTCCTCCTGGTTTGTTGAAGGGTCTCGTCCCACGGCCCCGCGGCATTTGCCCAGGTCGTAAGTTACATCGATGCCGTCACAGCACGCATCGCCGCTGTCCGTGATTTTAATCAGTCCTGAAACAGGGCCATATTCTGATTCGTATGTTTTTGTGGCTTTGTTATATGCGTAATGCTCATACCCCGCCATGCGGATATCCCGGACCATCATGTAAAGCGACTGCCTCCCGGTATCCTGCAGGTCTGCCATGTCCGACAGTTTTTCATAATAACCCGACACCACGGCATAGGAGGCGTAGGCCGCGGCCACCACCACGGCGCCGACCGCCGTGGCCATCAGCAGCTCGACCAGGGTGTATCCTGAATCAGTCTGCATTGAACACTCGCTTTGATACCACCCGTTTTTCCCCCCTGGCATTTTTTACCCCGGTTTCAAAGAAAACTGTGACGATCCTGTATTTCTTGTTTGTTGCGGGATCTGTTTTTTCCTCTGAAACCTCGATTTTCCGCGTGTCTCCTTTTCCGGCCGCGCCGAATTTTTCTTCAATTCTGCCATTCCAATCCTTTCGGCGGTCATAGGCATATGGGACCGTGCCCGATTTTGGCGCCGGGGCCAGGGTGAGATCGACTTTGTAGCTGTCAATGTTGCCCAGATCGCTTTTGATCACCTCGAAAATCTCGTTTCCCTGAATATTCATCTTCTGTCTCGCTCGGGATGACGCAAGCGAACTCTCCGACGCGGCAATAAAGGCGTATAGCCCGGCAAACCCGCAGCTGATAATGGCAACGGAGATCATGGCTTCAACAAGGGTAAATCCGCATTGATCCCCGTATCGGAACAGCCGGTTTTTGAAGCGCCCCGCCGCAGGCAGCGGAAAACGTTCTGCCTTGCGCGAGTGCTGCGCGGCGACCGTAAGAAATTTTATCATTTTTTCAACCCGCTCGCGATAGCGGTTCATATCTCGCTCCAGGTCTTGGTTTTGGGGTCGTATTTCTCCTTTTCCAGAAAACCGGTGGCCAGATGAACCGTGGCCCGGTATCGTCCATGGTCTGATGACACGGTGTATTGACACGTTTGGACGCCGTTGCAGGAAGAGACCGACCCGTCAGGGCTGAACTCCAGATCAGGCGGGCCGGCGACGGTGGTTTTTTCTAGCGTACCATCGATGTCTTTAAATGCCTCCCACTTGCCCCCGTTTTTCCAGGAACCGGTCAGCTTGTGATCGGCGCCATAGGAACGTAATTCCAGTTTGGTTTTTGTGTTTCTGGCGATCGCCTCGACCTTTACGGTGCCCAGGTAGCTGGACAGCCTGTCAAAGTCGTTTTTCAGGTTGCGTTTACCCTGCCAGCCGGACAGGTTGGGCAGGGAAACAGCGGCCGCGACAGCCAGAATCCCGATCACCACCAGCAGCTCGAGCAGCGTAAAACCGGCTTTATCTTTCATGTGTGGCAACCTCGGACTGGACCAGATCGCCGATGGCCCGGTCCATCGTCATCATGCCTTCTGCCAGCGCGGTCTGCATGATGCTGGTTATCTGAAACACCTTGTTTTCACGGATCAGGTTCTTGACCGCTGCGTTCGTGATCATCACTTCGAAAGCAGCCACCCGGCCGCTGCCGTCCGTTCTGTTCAAAAGAACCTGGGTGATGACCATGACCAGGGACTGCGACAACTGGGCCCTGACCTGATCCTGCTGCTGAGGCGGACAGGCGTCAATAATCCGGTTGATGGTGTTGGGCGCCCCGCTGGTGTGGAGGGTCCCGAAAACGAGGTGGCCGGTCTCGGCAGCCGTCAGGGCAAGCTGAATGGTTTCAAGGTCCCTGAGCTCTCCCACCAGAATGACGTCCGGGTCCTCGCGCAGGGCGGCGCGCAGGGCATGAGCGAATGAGTGCGCGTCCCTGCCCACCTCTCTTTGCGAAATGATGCATTTATGATCTTCATGTATATATTCGATCGGGTCCTCGATGGTGATGATATGATCATTTTTCTCGTCGTTGATCTTGTTGATCATCGCCGCCAGGGTGGTCGATTTCCCCGAACCTGTCGGTCCGGTCACAAGGATCAGACCGTTTCTGGAGTCAAGTTTCTGGCGGGCGGCGGACGGCAGGTTGATCATCTCGAGAGTCGGAATCTCGGATTCGATTTTGCGCAGCGCGACGGCCGGACCTTTTGCGGTGTTGTAAATGTTAGCCCTGAAACGAAACTCCTCGATTTCGACGACCAGGTCCACATCGCTGTATTCGGCAAACGTGTCTGCGAGTTCAGAACGCAGAAATGCGTCGATGAACTCTTCGATATCCTCCCGGTTGACAAGGTCATCTTCAAAAGATTCGATGCTGCCGTTGACGCGGATGGCAAACGGCTTGTCCGTGTGAATGTGCAGGTCGGAAAGCGGGTATTCGCGCGTGTACTTCAAAATGCTGTCGGTGATCATCAAAATTTCCCTTACGGGGTTCAGAACTCGGCAGAGTGGGATTTTACATCCCACCGCTTTGCTTCGCTCGATCGGGGTTCCCTTTTCCGGTCATATCCGGCAAGCCCGGGACTTGCCGGATTCAGGTTAGGACAATTAACTGGTCCAGGATACGGCAATCGTGGCGGTAACACCGTCGGCCGTACAGGTTACATGGGCAATATCTCCAACGTCTGTCAGGTCCAGATAGACGATGGCCTGACCGGCGGCGTCTGTTGTCTGGGTAATGGTGTCCTGTCCGTTTGTAAACGTGTCCTCATCCGTTGTAAACGTGGCTGTTTTTCCGACGAGCAGGTTCCCGGCCGAATCTTTCAGCGTGGCCGTGATCTTTGAGATGCCATTATCATCCGGGTCATCGGCACTCAGCTCGATCCTACTAGAATCGCTGCCGATGGTCACCGTGGAGGTGGCGCTATTGACGGAATATTCGGATACCGCTGTGATGATTGCAACCCCTAACGTTGTTCCTTCTGGGGCGATCAGATAGGCGTGTGCCTCGCCGTTGGTATCTGTTGTCGTCGTGGTGCTCGTGCCGCCGCCGACAAATTCACCCAGCGTGGTGGTAAACTTTACCGTGGTGCCGGCAACCGGATCCCCGTCAGAATCGGTCACCGTCGCTGTCAGCGTTGAAGTATCAATCCCGTCTGCCTTGATGCTGGTCGGTTCAGCGACAAGGGTGATCGTATGGTAATATTCTTCTGGGGAAGTGATCAACACAGTCACTGAAGCGCTATTGAGAGCGACGTCGGACGATGCTGTGACAGTTGCATTCCCTGGCGTCGTCCCTTCAAGGGCGATCAGATAGGCGTACGCTGTTCCGCAGACGTTTGTGGTCGATTTTGTGGTCGTGCCGCCGCCGATAAATTGACCCCGGGTGGTCGTAAACTTAATCCTGGTGCCGGCAACCCCATCCTCACAAAGGGCACCGTCAGCACCGGCCACCGTCACCCTCGCCTCCAGCTTTGTATAAGTAATGCCGTCCGCCGGGATGCTGGGGGTAGGGTCCTCAGACCCTTCTGAATCTAATGCGCGGATCGCAATCGAACCGCTTCCTCCGGAACAACCGGTTAAATGCGCGGAAAAAAAGACTGTTATGACCAAAACCAATAATAACCCGCCGGTGATCCGACCTGTGTTCATGTCTCCCCCTTGTGAGGTTCAGAGGTTCGAAGTTATCGTTTTATTTAAAACCGGATCGCTGCCGTGCCGTGTAAATGCCGGTCACGACCCTTTTAAAAGTTCCGCGATGATTAAAGCCGTGTTCGCATAACGGCGGCTGTGGTTGTAACGCATCAGGACATTGCGGGCCTTTTGCAAATCGATGTTCGGCTCCCATCCGTGACGTTTCAGGTAGTTTCCGATACTGGATACAGCATCAGCATGATCAAAAAGATCGATGCGTCCGTCCCTGTTTCCGTCTTTTCCAAAGCCGAGAACGCTGCTGGGCATAAACTGGGCGATTCCCAGGGCGCCGGCATAGGAACCGCGAATAACCAGGGGATCTATGCCCTCCACAGCCGTATACGTGATAAAGGCCTTCAGTTCGTTATGGGCCCACTTTGATTTACGTTTTGCCCATTTCTCGAAATCCGCTCTCGTTAACCGGCCTGACTTTAAATATCTTTCCCGGAACATGTCCCGGATACCCGGGTCGGCAAGGGCTGAAAGGCTGGAGAGTGTGACCAGTACCGGTCTTTTGCCCGTGTTGGTTCCGAGCCTGGTTTCGATCAGGATTATTGCGGTGATGATTTCCCTGCCCACGCCAAATTTTTTTTCAGCGTGCGCCAGTGCGGCCTGATGGGTCTTGATGTAATCTCTGGCACGGTTAACCGATTTTTCGGCGGTGAACTGATCATAGTTTATCTTTGCTTCGCTGTGTTTTAAAAACAGCAAGAGACTGGCGGCATCAAAAAAAGGATGCGCCCCGGGCTTGCTTTTTATCCGGCTGCTCTCAAAATCGTCGATGGCCGGACTTTTTTGCAGGTGCTTATCAGGTTGGAAAGATACGTCTTTTTTTTCAGAAGCGCTGGCGAAGTGAAGCGGAAAAAAGCATTTCAAAGCCAGCAGGCATCCCAGGATAAACCCCGCCGTCACAAAAGGTGAGCGCGCGCCGGCTGTGCGGTGTCGGGAGAAAACCTGTATTCGGGTACCGCGAACGCCCGGCAGCAAAAAAGACGGCGTGTCACTGCAAAACCGTTGTCCAAACAAAATGACTGAAAACCGGGCGGGCGGTTTATGAAACATTTCGACACTCTCCATCATTTCATGTGAGAGATATTATTAGAAGATATCAAAAGATCCATAAATTCAACAAGTTGTAGAGTTTTCGACACCTCCGGTCAGGACAAAGTTTCCTTTTTTTATTGATCCGGCCGGTTCGGCGGCCAGCGGCGCGGCGGAACTAACCGTTGAATTTATGGTATTATATATTTGAAAATATGTCAATTTTTTTGTTCTGACCGTCTCGATATTTGAGCTTGCGAAAATTAAACGGTTTGGACCGGATGGCCGAGCAGTTTCTCCATTTACATGAAGGTTTACGACAGCGTAACAAATTGGTTTCAGCGATCGTGCAACTTCCGGCCGAGAGAATCAGCCACCAGTTCCGTCAGGTCCCTGACCGCCAGGTCGATCTTTTGCCTGCGGGCCCTGCTGGCCATGGTGCGCACGCATTGCTGGCATGCGGTGACCACCATGTCCGCGCCGGTCGCCTGAATTGTATCAAGCTTCATCTGGGCCACTTTGCCCGAGAGTTCCGGATTGACCATCTCGAGGTTCCCGCCCCCGCCACAGCAAACCGAAAGCTGCCGGTTCTCCGGAAGTTCGACCAGCTCGATACCGGGAATCGCTTTGATCACATTGCGGGGTTCTTCAAAAATACCGCTGTTTCTGCCCAAATCACAGGAGTCATGATAGGTAACCGTCTTGTTGACCGGTTTAGGAGTGATCTGTTGGTTCTTGATCAGTTCGTCGAGCAGCTGGGTCGCATGGTATAGTTTCGCATCCGTTTTATAAAGATGTTTCCAGGTGTGGTAACAGGAAGGACAGGTAAACACGATCGTCTTGGCACCCACCTGCTCCACCTTTTCCAGGTTGTGTGCCATAAGGGCCTTTATTTTATCCGGCATACCGGCGCCGATCAGGGGAAAACCGCAGCACCACTCCTCACCCCCGAGGATGGTGAAATCCACACCTCCCTGTTTCAAAATGAGTGCCATGCTTACAGGGATCTTCTGGACCATGGGAAAAAACGACGCCACGCAACCGACAAAAAAAATGACTTCGGCGTGTTCTTTTTCAAATGCGTGCTCAGGCAGATTCTTGATCAACTCCTGCCATTCGCCCCGCTCCTCGTTGTCATCGTCCGATATGTTGTGCTTTCGGTCGAGTGTTTTTGCCAGACGATCCGCAACCTTTGGGTAGAAACCCTCTCCAACAAAACATTCCCGGTCGCGAAAGATCAATTCCTTTGTTTCCACTTTGGGAAGGCAGGCAGCAGTACAGGCGCCACACCCCAGACAGGAAAAGATGGATTTCTCGATCTCCGGGCTCAGCTCAAGCTTCCCTTCGATCACCAACCGGGTGATCGCGTTCCGGCCCCTTGGAGCGGCAGATTCTTTCCCTTCAATTTTATATATGGGACAGTTCGGCAGACAAAACCCGCACTTGTTGCACCTGGAAACCTCGTCATAGGACAATTTGCGCATTTGAACAATGTTCATTCAGATTCCCTTTTCCACAGTGTAGCATTAGAATCAAAGTCCACCCACAAAACAGCCGGGGCTCATGATGCCTTTTGGATCCAATTGATTCTTGATCCTCTCCATGACCGGAAAATCAAACCGGGGCTTGCCCCACAACGGAAGATCTTTTTTGAGATTGGTTGGTGCAGTCTGTACAACCAGATTGCCGTTTGCTTTGCACGTCTGTTCCAGCAGCAGGCCGATGGTGGAAACCGCCCTTTCGGAAGCGGCCGTATCGTCTCCATCCAGGAGAAAATTGATGGTGCACCCCCCGTTTCCCGCATGACACAACAGGGTATATTCAAGGAGATTTGAAGACAACGTATCGTCTGTAAATTGGATGATGTTCTTCCAGTCTGAAATCTGATAATTGAGCTTGGCTGTTATCATTCCTGGGAATCGGTCCGCCATTGAGGCCTGAAGATTCCCCATAGAATGCCAGAAAAGCCGGTGGCCATCTTCTGAAAAAACAATACTGTCTTCGGCCTCAAAATCTTTCGCTATGCCCAGCATCTCCAATTTCATCCGGTCGACCGCTTCCCCGTATGTTTCTAAAGCGACCGCCACCGCATAATGTCCCGGGACAAAATCGCTTTTATTGTTTTTAAAACCTTCAAATGCCCGTTTGTTCATAACTTCAACGGCAGCCGGAAGAAGCTGGGCATCAAGAATAGCCTCAACGAAGGCAGATGTGTTCTTGAACGAATCAAAGGAAACCAAAATGGTTTCCATGCGTTCAGGGAGGGGCAACAACCGCAGGGTCATTTCACACAGGACCCCTAAACTTCCTGCTGATCCGATCATCAGCTTGGAAAAATCGTACCCGGAAACGTTTTTTACGGTTTTACCTCCCGTGCCGACGATCGCCCCGTCAGGGGTTACAAAACGTATGCCGGTCAGGATATCCCTGGGCAGACCGTACAAAAGCCTTCTCGGTCCTGTGGAGTTGGAGGCCAGGATGCCACCGATGGTTGCGCTTGTGGCAAAAGGGGGATCCAATGGCATGAAGCACCCGCTGTGTGATCTTTCGGAACAGATAAACGCTTCCGTTTCGGTTTCAAGGTCTTCGAGCGGCAAGTAACACCGGTCTTCCTCGGTTGCCAATCGTGCCTGGATATCTCTGAATTTAACCCCTGCCTCCACCGTAAATGTCAGATTATCGGTATCGACATCCACCATGCGATTGAGCCGTGCCGTGCTGATCACCATGTCCAGCCGTTTTGGCGGATGTCCCGCGGCCATTTTGGTACCACTCCCAAAGGGGATGACCGCTAGGCTTTTCAGGTTGGCGCAGGTGACCACATCTGAAACCTGTTGGGTATCTTTCGGAAACACGACGGCTTTTGGCGTCATGCCGTCCACGGCATATTGTTCGACATCGCCGTCACCGGTCCTTATATGCTCCGGACCCACAATTGCCATGAGTTCGTCACATCGGTTATTCAAGTCTGTCACACTAAAACTCCATGGTCTTGATGGTGGTTTCCGGTTCCGGTATCATTTTTCCCGGGTTCAACAGATCCATCGGATCAAACGCCTTTTTAATCTGTCGAGCGAATTCCAGGTCCTGCTCACAAAAAATGAGGCGCGTTTCCTTAAGTTTTTCAATACCCACACCGTGTTCTCCGCTGATGGTTCCGCCCAAATCAGCGCATATTTTCAGTATCTCGGATCCTGCCTTGAGCACCCGCTCCTTTTCTTCTTCATCCCGTTCATCAAACATGATAAGGGGATGCAGGTTACCGTCGCCGGCGTGAAAAACGTTTCCAATGGGTACATCGTATTTCTTGCTGACTTCCATGACTTTGGCCAGGGCTTCCGGCAGCCTGGTGCGGGGAACCGTACCATCACAACACATGTAGCTGGGTCTCAGACGGGCAACCGCTCCAAATGCGCCTTTGCGGCCGGCCCAAAGCCCGGCCCGTTCGGATTCGGTTTTGGCCAGCCGGATTTCGCGGACGTGATGCCGGTTGCAGATTTCACTGATCTTTTCAGCCTTTTTGTCCATTCCATCCGGCATACCATCGAGTTCTATGATCAGCACTGCTGCTGCGTCCAGGGGGTATCCTGCGTGAACCGACGCTTCCACCGCCTGAATAACCTTATTGTCCATCATCTCCAGAGTGGCGGGTATGATCCCTTCCGCGATGATGGCGGAGACCGTATTGGCGCCGTCCTCAATCGTATTGTAAATGGCCAACATGGTTTTGACCGCTTCCGGTGCGCGGATGAGCTTAAGTATCAACTTGGTGGCGATGACAAGGGTGCCCTCGCTGCCCACCAGTAGACCGGTCAAATCATAACCGGGATTATTCTGGGCCTTGCCGCCGGTCCAGATCACCGTACCGTCATCCAGCACGACTTCTGCCCCCAGGATATGGTTTGTGGTAACACCGTATTTTAGGCAATGTGGTCCACCGGAATTTTCTCCAAAATTTCCGCCCAGCGTGGAAACCTTCTGGCTGGCCGGGTCCGGCGCATATATAAAACCCAGTTTGGCCACATGGGTTTGCAAATCCAGTGTTATCACACCCGGTTGCACGGTGGCGGTACGGTTTGGAATGTCTATCTCAAGAATACGGTTCATCCGGGAAAAATGAATGATAATTCCACCTTTGATCGGGATAGTGCCGCCTGTCAAGTTGGTGCCGGACCCCCTCCCGATAAACGGAATCTTTTCCTTATAAGCCAAGGTCACCACTTTGGAAACTTCCTCTGTTGAACCAGGAAGTACTACCGCATCGGGCGTTGCCCTGTCCAGGGAAGCGTCATAGCTGTAAAGTTCAAGATCCATGTCAGAGGACAAAACATGCTCGGAACCCACGATTTCTTTTAGCCGAACGATAAGTTCTGGTTTCTCCATTGGGATTCTCCTACATTTTCATCGGTTTCATCCAATCACCCGAATTGACCACCGGTATTTCAATGTCGTGACTATTTAAAAAATCTGCCAGGATTACAGCGATATTGTCCACCGCTGCTCCCTCGATGAACCTCTCCATTCGAACGATGGCATCCTCGGGATAACAGAAAAAGTCACCAGAAATGGCAATGTCGGCAAATTTGCCATCCTTAACTTCAAAATCCGCACGCATCAGGCCGCCTGTCGCGCTCATCATCCGAATGCCCAGACCATCCATTTTGGTTTGAAGTTCGGCATCCTTTTCACACAGGTCGAATGAACCCAGTATCTTTGCAAATTCTTCAGCCATGAGGGCGTTCAATCGTGATTCGTCCCATTTATCCGCTCCTTCCTCCCCCGATTCCCGACAGATGGTTGTCAGGTTTTAGTGGAGGGTTTTTTGAACCTTGTCGCGGAATTTTTCATCCGGTACTTTGAGAATTCGTGCCATCGTTTCATAGTTAAAATCTAGGATAAGATTGCCGACAAAAACAATAGAATCACCGATCTCTCCCACACCGGTACCCGATATTTTTCGGGTATTGACAATGATGTCGTTCACCGGTTTGTAAACAGCCGGAATGCCGATCCGGCGATAGACATTTACAACAGGTTGAAGAAATTTTTGATAGAATGCTTTTTTTGTCGCGGGGATCACAGGGTTATCTTCCTTGAAAACGACATGAAAAACAAGTTGATCGCCATCGAGATAGACAGCGCCACCACCAACCTCACGCCTGAAAACAGGAATATCGTTCGCGGCACAGAAGTTGAGATCAACCTCATGGGTAACATCCTGGTGATAACCGATGCAGACATAGGGTGATGCCGGTGAAACCAAAACAAGTGATTCGCGCCCAAGCCGGGCGAGGGGTGATAGATCAACTGGGTTTCCTGCCAAGGGACCTTTCCGAGATTGTATAAATGCATGTTTGTTGCCCCTTTTTATGGCACTTTATTTTAAGGATGAAGACAAACAGAATGAATAAGCTGGGTTATATCCATGACCTCGATGGGCACCTTGTTTCTTTTCACATGGGTTAGCATGGTTCTCACACATTGCTGGCAGGAGGTAACGACAGCCTGGGCGCCCGTGCCTGTTACCTCTTCGATCTTTTGTCTTGCAATCTCGGAAGACAGTTTTTTATCGATCATCTCGAGGTTACCGCCGCCGCCGCAGCAGTTACACTTTTCCCGGTTATCGGGAAGTTCGACCAGCTTCACTCCCGGAATAGATCGGATTAATTCTCTGGGAGGATCAAACACCTTTGCACCCCGCCCCAGATCGCAGGGATCATGATAGGTCACCGTCAACGGCAGGTTCTTAAAGGGGATGCGGTTTTCCTTGACCAGTCCCAGCAAGTATTGGGATACGTGGGATATTGCAAATTCATCGGGATAACAATCGCGCCACACCTGGTAACAGGAAGGACATGCGAATACGATTTCCCTTGCCCCTTTTTTCCGGAGCGCTTTCAGGTTGTGATCGACAAACTGTTGAAAATGATCCCCCAGACCGGCTCCAAAAAGGGGGAAACCGCAGCACCACTCATCTTCACCCAGAAGTGTAAAGTCGACACCACTTCGGTCCAGGATCTGTGCGAGGGCGATCGGAATTTTTTGTGCAATGGGGAAATAAGCAGCCACACAGCCGGTGAAATATACAATTTCAGCCTTATCCTTCAGATAGCCATGATCCGGGGCTTCACGTATATCCTCAACCCAGTCGGCCCGCTCCTCATTATCCTCTGCAAAAACATTGTGACTCTCCTCAAGATTGTCCCGAACCCGGTCGATTTTTTTGGGATAAAAACCGGAATGAACCATGTCCTGACGAAGGGATAGCCAGAGATCTCTCAAACGGATACCCACCGGACAAATTTCCTCACAGTTGCCACAAAGCGTACACCGAAAGACAGTCTCACTGAAATGTTTCAATATTTCATCTGACAGGCCCCTGCCACTCAACAGTTTACGGAACAATCCGGTCCGGCTTTTCAATATCCGATTAAGCCCCTTTATCCGATGGATAGCCGAAAGCTCGCCGTCCAAAGAAGCTGAGACCGCTGGACAGACTTCAGCACAAATCCGGCAATTGGTGCAGGCCGATATTTCCAGGAGCTGTTTAATGCTGAAATTCCGGTTGTCCACCCTATTTATCCTCGGCATATTTTTCAATCTCTGCCAGTAGCCATTTTTCGATTTCTTCCGGCTCGTGGAGCAGGTTCGCCATCTCCCCTATATCATCCGGTCTGATTTTAAACATCCATCCCTTCCCATAACAATCCTCATTGATCAATCCGGGATTTTCCTCCAGTTCCTCATTAACCGCCGCCAGTTCACCATTGACCGGTCCAAAAATCTTCCCCAGCCATTTGCCGGATTCCAGCTTCGCGAATTTTTTCCCGGCCTTAATTATTTTACCTTCATCGGGAAGCTGAATATAGACGATCTCCCCGGCCATTTTCTGGGCGAAATCATCCATCCCCAACACCAGAAGGCCGTCTTCCTCCTTGACCCAAAAATGATTTTCCTCGTAGTAGAGGCCATCCGGTAAATAATATCCCTGAATCTCCATGTTCTGTCCTCCTGTCTAAAATTAACTATGATATGCTATCGTCTTTGAGCTGCTCGTCCATCAGCATGTTAATAAATTCCGAAGTGGTGCGAATTTCAAATTTTTGTTTTCGCAATTTGGCATTTACCAAATTGTGAATACATGAATTGCAATCGCTCAACACCACCTCGGCGCCGGTTTCCTCGACCTCTTTGAGGCGACGTCGGGCCATGGCAATGGAGTTTTTGGCATAGGCGCCGCGGACGCCCCCACCGGCGCCGCAACACAGGGCATCATCATGATTATGGGGCATTTCCACAAAGTTCGGCGCAATCTTCCCGATGGTCAGACGGGGCTCCGCATAGATGCCACAATGTCTTCCAAGGTCGCACGAATCATGGTAGGTTACCCGTTTTTCGGTCTTCACATCCCAATCAAATTCTTTCAACAGCTGCGTGATATGGATGACCGTGACTCCCCTTTGCTCCAACACGGCATAATCGGGTTTGGCGTTGAAGGTCCGCCAGCAATAGGGACAACCGGTAATCACCCTTTTAGCGCCTGTTGCCAAAATGGATTCGACATTTCTTTCTGCCAGGTCTTTATTGATCTCAAAGCCGACATCCTCAAGCACGCTGCTGCAGCATACCTCTTCGATGAGCGTATAGTCGACTTCAAGCCGGTCCATGAGATTCAGGGTGGCATCGGTTGTCTCCTCTTCCCGGTAGGAACCCACACACCCGATAAAATAAACATTTTCCGCCCTCTGGCCTCTTTTTCTTTCAAAATCAGGCACTTCATCTTCAGCGTAGATGTTGGTGTGTTTTTGAAGAACCTCATTCATCCCCTTAAACGCCGGATGGCATGAGCCGATATGGACCATATCCTTTCTGACCTGTTTGATGATTTCGGGGACATCTACATCTGAAGGGCAGTCTTTTACGCAGGCGGCACAGGTCGCACACTGAAACAGGCTCTCAATCAAGTCATCATTGAGTTCGATTTTCTCGTCCATCACCTCCTTTAACAAAAGCATCTTCCCCCGAGCGTTTAAGGCAGGACGGAGGGTTGACCCATACAGCGGACAAACCGCCTGGCAAAATCCACATCGCGAACATTTCAAGATCTGGTCTCGGTATTTTTTTTCAAAATCATATTTATTTTCCATCATATACCCCTTTATTTTACAATGCCATTTTACCTGGGTTGAGAATCTGATTTGGGTCAAACGTTTTTTTAAGGGTTCGCATCATCTGAAGGGCAACCGGATCGTGTTCCAACGGCATATAGCGTGCCTTGGAAATCCCAATGCCGTGTTCTCCGGTAAGCGTTCCGTCCAGATCTATGGCAAGGTGGAAAAGATCTGAAATGGCCGCTTCCACTCGCGCCACCTCTTCTGCGTCGTATCCGTCGTATAAAATCTGGGGATGCAGGTTTCCGTCACCCGCATGTCCGAAGGTCGCAATTTGGAGGTGATATTTGTCGGCAATGGTCTCAATCCCTTTGAGCAAGTCTGATATATTCGCCATCGGCACAGTCACATCTTCCAGAACAAAGTGGGTCTTAATTCTAGCGAGAACGCCATAGGCGGACTTTCGAGCCATCCAGAGTCCCCTGGCCTCCTCTTCTGTTTTCGCCAACTTGATCTCTCTGGGATTATTTTTTTGAAAAACAGAGATGACCTTTTTCATCTGAAAATCGGTTTCTTCAGCGGTATATCCGTTGGTCTCCGCTAAAATCATGGCGTCAACCTCGGGAAGATTGAGATCTGTATTTTGGTTAATGGCCTGGATGGTATGGCGGCCCAGGATCTCCAGGGCACTCGGGATAATACCTGTGAACATGATTTGACTGACAACTCGGCCGGCATCATCCAACCTGTCAAAGGTGGCTAGGGCTGTGCTGGTTGCGGGCGGTCTGGGGTTGATTTTAAGTATGATCTCCGTAACCACCCCAAGGGTCCCTTCAGAGCCCACAAAGAGCCGGGTCAGATCAAAACCGGACACACTCTTCATTGCTTTCGATCCGGTTCGCATAACCCGTCCATCCGGTAAAACCACCTGCAACCCCAAAACATAATCCCGGGTCGTTCCATACTTGGCCCCTTTTAATCCACCCGCATTGGTGGCCACGTTGCCCCCCAGTGTGGAAACTTTTCCGCTTGCCGGATCGGGTGGGAAGAAAAATCCATGCGGGGACAGGGCGTTTTCCAACTCCGCGTATACAACCCCCGGCTGAACAATTGCCAGCCGGTCTTGGATACTGATCTCCACAATCTTATTCATGCGACTGAGGTCCAGGACAATTCCTCCCTTTATGGGAACCGCCATGCCGGACAGACCGGTCCCCGCGCCCCTGGGAGTGACCGGGATCCTCTCTTTATTGGCAATCTTCAAAATTTCCGATATCTGTTGCGTTGTCTCTACCCGCAAACCACAGATGGGTCTGTGCCGGTGTTCTGAGGCATCGTAGGAATAGGAAATCATGTCGATCTGATGATCAGTGAAATTTTTATCACCAACAACATCGATAAGCATCTGTTTTATCTTTTCTTTCATCTGCTCCTCCTGGAAGTCCTCTTAACATTTTACAGTATGCCTTAATGCATACCGGTTCAAGGTCTGTTTACAGGTGTTTTTATAAATTTTTTGAAAAAATACTCTAATCAGTTACGATCCGCTGCCGCATGCATCACCATGATTACCGGTGCCATGATAATGTGCTTTAAATGACTAAAGGGTAGATAGGCGATAAATGCCCCTGATAAAACAGCATGGGCATACCAAACATATCCAAAAACCTCGGTCAGCCCGGTCATCCCTGAAAACAATTTGCCAATGCCATATCCCACAACCGCATACCCTGAGTTCTCCGGATATCCTGTCATGGCGATCCGAATCCCCTCAAGGACAAAACCGACCAGAACAATCCCGCCGATCAGAATTAGTGCCAATCGATCCTGTCTCGGTAATCCATGGATGTTTTCTGTTGCGGTTGAACTCCCTCGAATCAAGGCCAAAACAACACCCAAAACAATCATGATTCCGGTCACATCAAACAGCAAGCCGGTCGCAAAATGGTTTTTATCCAGCATCGGCCAAAACAACGATACATCCGGCAACCAGATGGAAGCCAAAAGGGCCACAAAGCCCCAGCCCAGACGGAAGACAAACGGAAAAAAAATCAGACTGTGGATGGTCCACCGCCGTGCCGAACGTTTATACAGTCCTCTTTGCAAAAACATATCATAAAAGAGCGACTTGAGGATCAAAATAACCTTTTGTGAAAAAATAGCCTTTACCGATTTGACCATTGAAAAGGGATTTACAGTTTTTTCAAGGTTCCGTGATCCGGATAACCAGATCGAAGCGGTCAATACCAATCCGGATAGAAACACGATCAGGGAGAAAACCGTGGTTGTATCCCCTACTGAAAATGTAGCCGCATGACACGGCATGCAAAGGACGCTCTTTGCCGGTAGAATCATGGAGACCGCACCTACCGAATTTCCACTGAAATGACATCGTTGACAAAGTGCTTCACCCGTTGTTGAGGCCAGAAGATGAATGCGCGAGTTCATCCCGGGTTTGCTCGTTCTTTCCCAGCGGACATCTTTTGATTTGGGATCTTTAATCGGTAAAATCTCTTCAAGGTGGCAGGCCTGGCAAGTCACATCCGCATGTGCATCATTGGTGACCTTCTCATCATGGGGCGGATGACATTCGCGGCAGTCCTGCAATTTTAAATCCTGGTGGCTGAATTTTGCGGCCTGGATATGACAAGACAGACAGCTGACATCCGCATGGGGGGCTGATCTAAATTCTTTTTCCACAACAAAAGGAACCGAATTTCCGGTCAACACCTGAGGCTCGGTTTCTTGTGAACCGTGACAATGAAAACAAAGTCGAAAAATCTTTTCTTTGTCACTAAAATCTTCGGGGGTAAAAAAACCATGGCAGGTTAAACACTTTTCATCCTCAGGCGAAGGCGAAAAGTCAGTACCAAGGGTATCGGAATCTGATTGTCCGACCTTGGTTTCTCCGTTTCCACCATACCCGACCATATAATGTGGGTGATGGCACCGGAGACAATCCTCATATGTTTCCGGTTCTTTGACGTTTTCGGCACCGTGTAAACCCTCATCCAGTTTCTCCATGACCTCGTCATGGCATAACAAACATTCATCAATATCAAAGAAGTCCATCATTTTCTTTGTCACATCTGCAGGATTCGGATGAAGATCCGCATTCTCAATATCCTCATGGCACTCCTGACAACCAGTTTCAGGATGGGCCGAAGCCAGAAGTTGTCTCATGTCGATCAACCATGAAGCATTGGACGCACTACCCCCTATCGCAAGAAAACCCATTGCCAAAAAGAGTATCAATTTTTTTCTCATTTCGCAGACACAATCCTGTTTGATAAGACATCTAGCTAGCTCGTTTTGAAAATGGTGTCAAGACGTTTATATTGGGTCGACGTCGGCTTTTGAGCGTATATTCATCTTGGATGTAAATTTGAAAGAAGCTTCCCGCACACCCATGAATAAATATCGGGGTTGACATTTTATCTATTGTGAGTGAGAAAAAAAATGGAATACAAAACATTATTTTTAAACCCACGTTTTCATGTTATATATTCGAATATAGAGTAAAAAAAAAGTGTATACCATGACTCGAAAAACAAAAAATATAAAGCAGCTGCGAATCGATGCGGCCGAGATCTTTCACGCAGGGCTAAAGGCTGTGGATCCAGGTATCGCAGTAAAGCGTTACTGTCGACTCGATGGCAGTCATCTTTTCATCGGCGACAAATCGTATGATCTTTCCCGATTTAATCATCTGTTTGTCATCGGAGCTGGAAAGGCGTCAGCCCCCATGGCCAACTCGATGGAGGATCTACTTGGAGAAAGGATTGCCAAAGGGATCATCAATGTCAAATATGGACATACAGCAAAACTCACCCGCATAAAGCTGGTTGAGGCGGGCCACCCGATACCTGATAAGAATGGCGAGGAGGGCTCACGGGCCATCCTAAACCTGGCAAAGGAGGCTCAAAAGGATGACCTGGTGCTATGCCTGATGTCAGGCGGCGGATCCGCCCTGCTTCCCCTTCCAGCTCAAGGCCTCACATTAAAGGACAAACAGGAAACCATAAAAGTGCTACTTGCCTGCGGGGCGACCATTCACGAGATTAATGCCATACGGAAACACACTTCCGCGGTGAAAGGGGGTCAGATCGCCAGAGCTGTTCATCCAGCAACGCTTATTTCACTTATCCTGTCAGATGTTGTTGGAGATAATCTGGACGTGATCGCATCCGGGCCCACGGTTCCGGATTCGAGTTCATTTTCTGATTGCATGGAAATCTTCCGCCGGTACAGCATCATAAAAAAATTGCCCGCATCTGTGGTAAGGCATATCAAAGCCGGTATATCCGGGAAAGTTTCCGAAACATCGAAGAAAGGCGATCCGGCTTTTTTGCGGACACGCAATCAAATCATTGGGAGCAATTTTGAAGCTATTATCGCGGCAAAACAAAAGGCTGAGGGTCTGGGCTACACCACGCTTGTACTTTCTTCCATGATCGAAGGGGAAACAAAGGATGTCGCCCATGTTCACGGAGCCATTGCAAGGGAAATCCTTAAAACCGACAATCCCATTCCGCCACCGGCCTGCATCCTCTCCGGGGGAGAAACAACCGTAACAATTACGGGGAAGGGTCTCGGCGGGCGAAGCCAGGAGTTTTCACTGGCTATGGCAATAGATATCGCCGGTAACGAAAGCATCGTCGCTTTGAGCGCCGGGACAGATGGAACAGATGGGCCGACTGAGGCCGCAGGTGCTGTGGCAGATACCGACACGTTCAAAAGAGCCGTATCGATGGGATTAGATCCACGTCAATTCCTGGTGAACAATGACTCTTATCATTTTTTTGATCAACTGGGCGACCTGTTTATAACAGGTCCCACCAACACGAATGTGATGGACATGCGGATAATACTTGTAATCTAGATTTAACTTCTTTCCCCGGCAGCATGAAACATAGCATTTGATCTATTGGCATTTCAGCTAATCGGTCGATATCCCAAAATCGGAAAATGAAAGGAACTCACATGGCCAAAGTAAATCTCAATGGCATATTTCCCCCGATTCCCACCCCTTTTTTTAATGGGAAAGTGGCTCATCAACAATTGGCGGCAAATGTTGAAAAATGGAGTAAAACCGGCATAAGGGGGGTTGTGGTGCTCGGTTCCAACGGGGAGTCCGTTTACCTATCTGAAGAAGAAAAACGAAACGTTATCGGAACCGTTGTCAAATCTGCACCCAAGGATTTGGTGGTGATCGCGGGTTCCGGATGCGAATCGACTGAAGCGACTTTAAAGTTGACCTGTGACTGTGCCAACCTTGGCGCCCATGCCGCTTTGGTGGTTACACCCCACTACTACAGCAATCAGATGACAGGGAAAGCTTTGATGAAGCATTTTACGTTCATCGCAGACCGTTCCCCCATTCCGACTATCTTGTATAACGTTCCGAAATTTACACACATTACCCTGGCCCCTGATTTGGTATCGGCATTATCGGAACACCCAAACATCATCGGCATAAAAGACAGTTCCGGAAATATTCAGCTGCTCAGTGAGTTTTTAAATCAGGTGGGGAAACATTTTGATGTACTGGTAGGCACCGCCGGGGTTTGGTTCGCCGGCCTGACACTTGGTTGCACCGGAGGGATCCTTGCCCTTGCTAATATAACGCCCGAAAACTGTGTAAAAATCTTTGAGCTGTTAAAAAAGGATGAATTCGAAAAAGCAAGAAAGCTTCAGCTGAAAATGATCCCGGTCAATAAAACCATCACGACCACCTATGGCATCAGCGGTTTAAAGGCTGCCATGGATATGCTCGGTTATTATGGGGGGGATCCAAGACACCCCCTCCTTCCTCCGTCTGAAAAGGAAAAATCTGAAATTAAGGGGATACTTCAAAAAGCCGATATATTAACCGGTTAATCCGGCAACCGACCCAGATTGCTTTTTGATCAAATGACTTGGGGCCTTTGGAAGGCTCGGCGATCAGTTGATGGCAATAAAATGTTTACAAAAATCGATTAAACCAATATATTACTCGTCTTTAACCAAACACACAAGAATGCCGCAGGTTTGAAGAGGTCTATATGGGAAAGAGCAGTTTGATCAAAGCCACATCAAAGAAAAAGGGGCAATTGAAAAAAAGCGAGAAAGTGGAACAAAAGACAAAAACACTGACGACGAAACCAATCAAAGGCAAAGAAGCCCAAAAAATAAAAAGCCCGAAGGAAACCAAGGCAGCCACCAAAACCGGTGCTGCAAAAGAGTTGACCGAAGAAAAGAGAGCGAAATACTCCCCCATGCGATCTAAAGGCGACAAACCGCCTGTTGATATGCAAAGACCAGTCCTCATCGATAAGGTAATGAGATTCATTGCTGCTGGATTTGTCTTGCTGATTATGGTGGTGATCGGCACCAGTTTTTCGAATATGAAGAAATATTATATCAAAACTGCCGATGGCGCTGTTGAAGTCTGGAAAGGCTATTTTGCCCCCATGGGTATGGAACTTTTTCTTCATCTTCCGGAAATGCGACCACCGGCATCAATTAAGCCGGCTTATGGGAAAAACGAAGTATTTCCGTTAATATTCTATTACTACATGGATAGGGCAGACTCCCTGTTGAGCGTTTCAAGAGTGCCCGATTTTGAGAAAATTAAGACGTATTTGGATATCGCCCTGTCGTATGCAACCACCGAAACCCTCCATAATGCTACGATCCGGCGTTTGAACAACATCGACCTGATGCTTCTTCTCTACAAGGCGGAGGTGGCGGCCGGCAAGGGAACCATGGCTGCTTTGAAAAATGCAAAGCGTTATCTTGAAAAGGCGGCTTCCCTGAAACTTGACCAGGCCCAGACCAAAATGGTAAATCTGAAAATCGAAACGATCAGTAATTTAATAGCTGCACTTAAAGCAAAGAAAAATAAAGGGGCAAAAAAACCGGGCAAAAAAAAATAACAACCGTGATAGATCCATCATCCTGCATTTACCCACAGGCGCATTACATACCAGACATTAAAGGACTCCCGATCTCAAAACTGAAAACTGCTTTTTCTAATACAAATGGCACCAAACCTGTCGTGTTCCTGATCGCGTCATGGAGGGGACCTTCACCCTGCATACTTTCATGACTTCCGGACAGCGGGTATGAAATCTACACCCGGGTGGCGGAGCCGATGGGGACGGTGTCTCACCCTCCAAGACGATCCGTTTCTTCTTATCCCTGCCAGGGACAGGCACCGCCGAGATCAGAGCAATCGTATAGGGATGCATCGGATGGTCAATCACGTCAACTGTCGATCCATATTCTGCCAAAATTCCAAGATACATTACGGCCACACGGTTTGCGATACTGCTGACAACACTTAAGTCGTGAGAGATAAACAGGTATGAAAGGTTATGGGTGTCCCTCAGGTCGATGAGGAGGTTTATGACCTGTGCTTGAACAGATACGTCAAGCGCACTCACCGGTTCATCGCATACGATAAAATCAGGCCTCATTGATATGGCTCTAGCGATGTTTATCCGCTGGCGCTGTCCCCCGGAAAATTCATGGGGGTAGCGGAATATGACATCACCCTCGAGCCCCGCTTCGTTTAGGAGCCTCTTGGCATGATCGTCACGGTTGCCCTCGATCATGCCGAATTCGACTAGCCCTTCCGTAACAATATCAAAAACATTCATTCTTGGGTTAAGAGAAGAAAGAGGATCCTGAAAAATAATCTGTAACTTCCTTGTGACCTGCCTTCGATCCCGGCGGTTTAAGGTAAAAAGATTTTGTCCTTGGAAAAAAACTGTACCCTTCCACGCTTTTTCCAACCCCACGATAGTCCTTCCCAAAGTGGACTTTCCACATCCGGATTCGCCGACCAGACCGACGATCTCCCCCCGACCAATTGTCAGTGAGATTCCATCAACCGCCCTGACATACCCAGCTGTTTTTGACAGTATCCCGCGCTGAATAGGAAACCAGGTTTTCAGGTCTTTGATTTCGATTACCGAGGATTTTATTCCCTGTAGATCCATGATTTTTGACATATCACTCCCCGCTTTTATTCAACAACTCTCTTTGTTGAATGAGAAAACAGGCAGCCATGTGTTCTTTAGCAATATCGAATAGAGGCGGTTCTTCTTCCCGGCACCGGTCAAAGGCAAAGGGACACCGGTCTCGAAAATGGCATCCAGATGGATAATTGGTGGGTGAAGGGACATGACCGTTAATTGTCTTTAATCTTTTACCATCAGTTGAAAGCTTTGGAATCGACTTCAAGAGGCCTTGAGTGTAAGGATGCGCCGGATTTGAAAAAATATCATTTCGATTCGCTTCCTCAGCTATCCTCGCGGCGTACATCACAAGTACCCGATCACACATCTCCCAAATAACGCCCATATCGTGTGTAATCAGAAGGATTGAAGTGTGTTTCTGCTTCATTTCTAGAATAAGTTCGAAGACCTGTGCCTGTACCGTGACATCGAGGGCGGTTGTCGGCTCGTCGGCAATGATGAGATCAGGATCCAGCATCAAAGCCATTGCAATCATTACCCGTTGCTGCATCCCGCCTGAAAGTTGATGGGGATATGCAACCATTTTTTCTTTTGCATCCGGGATTTTAACCTTTTCCAGCCACTCGATTGAAATTTGTTTTGCTTTTTCTTTTGAAATTTTTTTATGAAGGATCAGAACCTCTTTCATCTGTTGGCCAATCCTGTGAAGAGGCGACAACGCAGCAACGGGCTCCTGAAATATCATGCTGATCGCCCTGCCTCGAAATCTCCTCATATCACCGAAACTCATCTTCAGGAGATCTTTTCCTTTAAAGAAAATATTTCCTCTTTCTATCCTACCCGGGGGAGAAGGGATAAGCCGGAGAATACTCAATGCGGTCACCGATTTTCCGCATCCGGACTCGCCTACCAGCCCAACAATTTCACCACGCCCAACATGGAAAGACACATTTTCAACTGCATTGAAAGTTCCTTCATCTGTTGTGAAAGTAACATTTAGATCTTTTATTTCCAGTAAATTTCTTTGCATTCAACACCGTTCCTATTTTGACGAAATGATAGGCCCTGGGAATTTTTTATTCAAGCCGGAAGTACTGTTTTGGATCATAGGCGTTTCTTACGCCTTCACCAATAAAAACACCGAGAAGCATCACGATGAATAACACCATCGATGGATAAAGGATCAGCCACCACGCCCATCTGTACTGTTGGGCCTGAAAAAGCAGCTCCCCCCAGCTGGGTGTAGGGGGGGGAAGTCCGAATCCGAGATAGTCAAGGGCGGCAAGTGCGCCAATCGCCCCAACCAAAGAGAACGGGAAGAAGGTAATGACCGGTACCATTGCGTTGGGGAGAATATGCTTAAAGATAATCTTGTAATTAGATATTCCCATACATTTCGCGGATTCCACAAACGGCTGTTTGCGTAGACGAAGGAATTCCGCACGGATGTAATAGGAAATCCCTATCCAATTAAAAAGACCATAAATGAAAAGAAGCAATGAAAAGCTTCTTCCGTAAATCGATCCCATGAGAATCATAATATAAAGAAACGGGAGGGCGCTCCATATTTCAATAACACGCTGACCTGTAATGTCCAAAATACCACCATAATATCCCTGCAGTGCCCCTGCAATGATGCCCATGGCCACAGAAAAGGCCACCAGCATCAGGCCAAAAGTCAATGAGGTTCTCAATCCGTAGAGAACCCTAGCCAACACATCCCTTCCCGCGCCGTCAATCCCCATCATATGCCCTCGAACAGGGGCAAAGGGGAAACGAACATCTTCTTTGATAAAATTAGCAATATAGCGCCTGTTGTTCACGGTCAGTGTGACGGAATCAACGGGTCCGAAAAATCGACCTTGAATAAGGCCTGAAAGCATCTCCCTGTCACGGCTTGAAATGGTATTCCAAAAATTGTCATTTTCCTCATTTGACAGATGCCGGTCGATCTCTAAATTCTTTTGAAAAAAAAGTTTAACCGGCTTTTGTAAATCAGACCCGCTGTTTAGCTCAACTTCTCTGAATGTCAGTCGAACGGTCTTTGGGGGTCTTTTTCGCGGTGTGAAAGTCGAAAGTGATATCGCAAACTCACCGCCATTGAACCGCTTTCCCATTTCAGAAATAAAGGGCGCTTTTAGGTTTTTAAACCGCGACTCAATCGCCTGTTTTAAGCTGTCGGAAATCAGGAAGAATTGATTGAGATCGAGGCCTTTTGCCTGGCCATCTTTCATGCCGACAAATGAACCGTATGAAACGGATCTCGCGATGGAATAATCTTTTTTAATATTGACCGTACCGATCATTGGCATCGTTGTAAAGACGATTGCCACATAATCTGACACTTCAATCGAAGCCGGGTCGATGCTTTCAAATGGTCCATAGGGAATGGGTGGAAAAATCATAAAATTGTCAGGATTTCTTTTGAAAACAGAGAGGGTATTCAGCTTTTTGTAATCCGGTCTTGTCTTTTTGCCATTGCGGGCAAAAATATCTTCCGGATAAAATTTTATTACAGGAAAATAAGATCTATTGTTAAACCGGACGTAGAGCGGGTTGCTGTTGGATATAAGTTCTGACCCCAGACCGATTAAATAAAGACCAATTAATACACACAGAGAAAGGTAAGCACGTTTCACCTCCTTAAAACGGCGGATCCTTTTTTGGGTTATCGGATTTTTAAACATACCCTTCATCATTTTTCTACTCACCGGGTGAAGTCAGTTTTCCTGGAAAGTTATTCTGGGATCGATCAGAACATATGTAAAATCCGAAAGGATGTTCCCCACAAGACCCAGCACTGATGTCAGAGAAAGAATACCCATAAAAACCGGATAATCGCGGCCGACAATGGCCTCCAGACTCAAACGGCCCATCCCCGGAATTTCGAAAACCTGCTCGATGATTACGGATCCCGCAAACATGACGGTTAAAATGGATCCGAATCCGGTTGCAATGGGGATAAGGGAATTTCGCAAAGCATGCCCCCAAACGGCGCGCGTAAAACTGCCACCTTTTGCGAGAACCGTTCGGATATAGTCTTTGCTGATCTGTTCTAAAAGAGAGTTTTTCATCAAAAGCGTCAGCACTGCGAAATTTCCAATCATATAACAGATCACCGGCAGAAACATGTGTCTGAAAATATCATACGCCTTTTCAGGAAAGGTCAGAGTGTGGAAGTCATCCGAATAAAATCCGGAAACAGGAAAAATGTCCCACAAGCCCTCCACCGTCCCGCTAAATAACATTTTCAAAACCATCCCAAATGCAAATGGCGGGATGGCGTACCCGATAAAGACTGTGATGCTCGATACGAGATCAAATATTTTATTATGCCTTAGTGCCTTCAAGATCCCCAGGGGGATACAAACCAAATAAGACAAAAGAAAACCGGTGATTCCAAAGATCAGCGAAACTTTAAATCGTTCCCTTATGAGTTGCCAGGTGGTTTTGTTGGGGAATTTGTAAGATTCCATCTTCATGCCGAGTCTGTCTGTGACAAGCCATTTCCAGTATCGCTTATAAAATGGCTTATCAAAACCGAAATGAGCTTCGATGGCTTTTCGCTGCTGATCTGACATGGAACCCTGAACGCCGATGCCTCTGCCGGATTCTGAAACACCGATTCCTTTCATTTGCATGATAGCCTGTTCAACAGGCCCGCCGGGTACAAATTGGATCAGCCCGAAACACAAAATGGTAATTCCGATAAAGGTTGGAATAACAAGGAGAAAACGCCTGATAAAATAGTCCATTCGTTCCATAATCAATTCACCGATTACTTTGGATTCATGTTCGCTTTTTAGCCGGAAAAATTACACATTCTTTCCGCCTCTTTTTGGAGTTGATATCTTGTTAATACCCCATCATTCATATCTTTTCAAGGAATTGAAGATCTGAACCGTATTAAAAAATCTCAATGGTAAACCGCCAAGTGGGAAAGTATGATCAGAAAACGGATCGTTTTAAATAAAACAAAGGAATGGTTAGGATGCAGTTTTGGGGAGGCAATGCGTTTTACTCGAGATTATCCTCTTTCAGGTTTCATTATAATTCGTACATCTACGATCGTCAGACCTTTTTCGTGGACAATCACCGGATTGAGATCCATCTCCTGTATTTCAGGATACGCTTCGATGATTTCGGAACACTTTACCAACAGGCCAATTACCGCCCGTTCATCGCTTGGTGCACTTCCACGAAATCCTTTTAAAATGGGATAAGATTTTGTCTCTCCAACCATCTTCTTGGCAGCAGCCCAAGAGATGGGAAGTACACTGAAGGAGACATCTTTTAAAACCTCCACCAATATACCTCCCAACCCGTACATGATAATGGGACCGAACTGGTCATCCATTTTTGTTCCGATAATCACTTCAATACCTTCTTCGGCCATTGGTGATACTGCGACTCCCCTGATATCCACATCTTCATCAAATCGTCTTGCATTTTGTATGATCTCCTTGAAGGCAGAACGAACCTCCGATTCGGTGTTGAGTTTGACACGAACCCCTCCAATATCGCTTTTGTGTAGTATATCCGGGGAAACAATTTTTAGAACGGTATCACCATCTATGTTTTTTGCCGTGTTCACCGCTTCCTCCGCTGTCTTGGCCAGACAATCCTCACACGCCGGTGCACCATGTAAATTCATAATTTCCTTTCCTTCGTACTCCAACAGAACGTTTCGCCCCTCCGCCCTCGCCTTTTCAAAGATTTTGATCCCTTCCGATTTCGCCTTGGCACCCCAGTTAAAAACAAATCTTGCCTTTGCATGGTACGACTTGAGATAATTGCCGTATTGAACCAAGATACCAATACATTTGCATGCCACATCCAGAGAGTCGTATACGGGTATGTTATAGTAGCGTAGAAGATCGAGGGAATGCGGTTTAGCAGAGCTGAAAAGGCTGTGGAGAATGATCGGCTTGCCGTATTTTTTTACCATCTTCCCCATGATATGTGATGCATCCTCCTCCTTTAAGGAGAGCGTCTCTGAAAAGCGAATTCCGTATCCACCAAAAAGACCTCCAATCAACAGGCCGCCGATATTATGATCTTTCAAAACAATGTCGGCACATTCAGCAAAAATGGCGGGATCAGAATCCGTACCCCCTGCCACATCGACTGGATTTATTACCGATGCAGCAGGTGGGAGGATCTTTTTGAGTTTGGTTTGAGTTTTTTCACTTAATTCGGGGATTTGTACTCCTAAATCGGTTAAAAGATCGGCGGCGATGGTGGCATGCCCCCCGCCATCGGCCAGAATTGCAACACTTTTGTTTTTTATTGGTGGTAGACTCGAAAGGACCTCTGCGGCTGGGAAAAGTTCATCCGATTTTTCAATCACAATGATGCCTGCCCGCTCAAATGCCGACTTTGCCACCTCTGATATACCGGCCAATGCCCCGGTATGAGAGCCCACAGATTTTTTCCCGGTGCTTGATCGCCCGCTTTTTAGAAGGATGATCGGTTTATTGAGAGTCGTTTTATATGCCCGCTGAAGGAATTTCCGGCCTTCCCTCATTCCCTCCACATACATCAAAATAGCTCTCGTCTCAGGGTCTTGCTGAAAGAATTCGAGGTATTCATGAAATTTGATGTCCGCTTCGTTTCCAAGACCCACATAGTAGGAAAAACCTTTTCGGCTTTTGATCTTCGCTTCCGTGATCAGCGTAAGGGCCATGTTCCCGCTTTGGGTGAGAAGAGCGATATCCCCTTTGGGTGCACCATGAAGGCCCGTCAAGTTTAAGTTTTTTCTAAGATTTATCATTCCAGACGTATTGGGACCGATGATCCTGATGTTGTTTTTCCGAGCGATTTTCGCCACTTTATCTTCCAGCTTTTTACCTTCCCTGCCCAGTTCCCCGAATCCTCCGGCAACAATGACAGCGCCACAAACACTTTTTCTTCCACAATCTTTCAATATGTCGGGTACTGTCTTTGCCGGTGTGGTAATGAGCACAATATCCACGGGGTCATTAATATCCGAGACCCTGTCATGGCATTTTAACCCCAGTATCCGGTCTTCTTTTGGGTTGACCGGAAAGATTTTACCCTCAAATTTTTCATCCAGAAGCGTCCGGATAGCCTGAAATCCTCGTTTGGTTTCATTTTTCGATGCACCGACAATGGCCACCGATTCGGCGTCTAATATCTCCTTCAAAACCATTGTTTCCCCCATGTTATGGTTGCACTTTTTTCGTCATCCCATTTCAACGTACACACCCAAAGGCTATCCGACCAATTGAGGTGCAATCTCCCGAATAAGGGGTTTCAATTCACTCAATACCTCAAATGTGGCATTGACCGCTTTGTGTATTTCAGCCTCTGTCATTGGCGTGGATATGGCAAAGAATCCCCTGTTGGGAATAAATACACCTTTATTCATCATCGCCAAATGAAAGAGCCGGAGGACATCCCTGTCTTGGGTTAGGAAGGCGGTCGAGGCGGTGAATACCGGTTCGTGGGTAAAATGAATCTGCTGAAGTGAACCGTAACCCTTAAGTTGCGCTTTTATTTTTAAACCATCGAGAACACCCCTCAATCCTTTTTTCAGTAAAACGCCCAATGCGTTTATTTTTTTGATGGCCCCTGGCGTCATCTCTTTTAGACAGGCGATTCCAGCGGCCACAGAGATGGGAGTGGCAACGAAAGTTCCTGCATGGTGAGCCGGGTGTTTCTGCTTGGGCGAATATACGGCCATGACATCATCGCGTCCACCAAAGGCGCCCACCGGAAGCCCACCACCTATTGTTTTTCCCAAAGCGGTCAGATCGGGTTCAACCCCAAAGATCTGCTGAGCGCCACCTGTTGACAGTCTAAAACTGATAACCTCATCTATGATGAGAAGCACGCCGTTTTCGCTTGTGACCTGACGAAGGAACTTTAGGTAATCATTCTCGGGAGGAATCATTCCGGCTGCTCCCATTATACCCTCAACAATCACCGCCGCCATCTCATCCTTGTTCTCCTTAATAACCCTTTCTGCCGCCTCCTCATCGTTAAATGGAGTGACCAATACATCCTTTTCCACGCTCTTCGGGATTCCCCGGGGGAGTCTACGCCAACCGACCTGCATTTCCATGATGTCGTAGCTTCCGTGATAGTTCCCCTCCATTTTCAGGATTTTATCCTTACCGGTGTACGCCCTGGCGGCACGGACAGCGAACATCACCCCTTCGGTCCCTGAAGTACAGAATCGTATCTTGTCTACCGAAGATATTCTTTCACACAAAATTTTAGCCCAATCGTATACACTCTCTGAAGGCGCCGCCATCGCAGAACCCAGAGGCGCCTGACGCGTGATGGCTTCGACAACTTTTGGATGGTTGTTTCCGAGGATCATCGATGTCCAGTTATTTGAAAAGTCGAGGTAATCGTTGCCATCGACATCGTACAGGCGACAGCCATCTCCCTTTGACATGACAGTCGGATAGGGCTCAAACCAGACAGAAATCCGCATATCACCGTCAGGCACATAATTTTCACCGTTTTTTATTATTTTTTTTGACCTCGGTGTTCTCAGCCGATAGACCTCTTCAATCTTTTTACCATATTCAATAATCCGTTCTGCTTCGGACATTTTTTTAAACCTACCCTGTGCTAAAAAAATTAGAGGGCTATCACTCTGTCTCTTCTTAGGTTCTCCCGGAGCTTAGGCCCATATTCTTTGTTTTATAAATATCAACGGATTCTCAGTTCTGAAGTTTTCATGTTGCGTGTCTACATATTTTTCAATTTTGTTTTTTTCACACAAAGGAAAACATAAAAAACCTCGGCGCTCTTTGCGTCTTTGAGTGATTGGTGAGTTTTTTTTTAATTCGGTTTGTTCGGATAAGAAGGTGGGAAATAAAAAAGAAGCGGTAGGAAAAACCATGAGCCCTAAAAATTAAAAGGGAATAGGTAGCCCTATTCCCTGTGCCAGTTGAAGAAGAGAGTCTGTTAACGTTTGGAAAACTGAAAACGGGCACGAGCGCCCTTCTGGCCATATTTTTTTCTTTCTTTGATCCGGGGGTCACGTCTGACAAAACCGGCTTTTTTGAGAATTTGCCTTAGATCAGGGTTCGCTTGTAACAGTGCCTTGGTAATGCCGTGGCGGATGGCACCGGCTTGCCCGGATATACCACCCCCCTTGACCCGGATTTTGATATCAAACATCCCTTGAGTGTCGGTATAGACAAGGGGTTGAGTCAGTATAGCCTTGGTTGTATCCGTGGAGAAATAATCGTCAATCGGCATGTTATTGACCGTAATTTCACCCTTTCCCGGCGTTAGCCAGGTTCGAGCGACGGCTCTCTTTCGTTTTCCTGTTGCGTAATAAATATTATCTATTTCCATCAAATTCCCCGATGATTAATTTACTTGTCAAAACGCCTAATGTTGAAGTTCAATTACTTCGGGTTGTTGGGCGTCATGTGGGTGAGTGCTTCCGCTGTAAACCTTCAGTTTTCCAAAAATCTTTCTGCCAAGCTTGTTTTTGGGTAGCATTCCTTTTACGGCGAATCGAATTAGGTCCTCGGGTCTTTTTTCCAAAAGGTGTTTCGCGGTAATCATTTTGAGGCCCCCAATATAACCACTATGTCTATAATAATATTTCTGACCCCATTTTTTCCCAGTAAGAACAATCTTTTCGGCATTGATAACGATCACACTATCACCAGTATCAACATGGGGGGTAAAAAAAGGGTTGTGTTTGCCTCTCAGTCGGGAGGCAATCGTTGTTGCCAATCTTCCCAAAATTGCTCCGTCTGCGTCAACAACACACCATTTTCCCTTGTTATCTGACGATTTTGCGCTAGATGTATATTTTTTCAATATATTTACTCCTGTTTATAAAAGAGCACGATTCTTATTGAATAAAATAGACCGTGTCAAGCAAAAAATAATAAGATTGCAAAACCCAAAAGAATTATCAATACGATTATCCAAATATATGAAACATCCGTTGCCTGGACCGAATAGTCTCCCCATCGGTTTTTTTACAAAAATCGGCCCATAAGTTGATTTGCACCAACGCCCACTTTGATTTTGAGACTTCACAAATCGGATGAATCCTAATGAGAAATTAGCAGATCAATCTTATCGGATCCCCTTTTTTGGCACTGAAATAGAGTTTTGCACTGTCATTACCTACAGCAATTTCAAGGTACCCACGACTTCCGATAAGGGCGAGCGGGGTCTTAGCTTTTTTGCTTTCGTAATTTTCGGATAATCCTGTAATTTTTGTTGACCCTATTTTGACTTCGGGATTTTTTTGGCGGTGTAACCTGCAAAACCGTTTGATCCTATTGTATCCAATATCGGTGATCAAGTTACCAAAACGGTCGATCGATAAAATACACCCCACCAAATCCCCATTATCCGCAACATATGGTTTCTGGACATTCAATTGCTTAATGTCGTTTTGATCCATTACAGATCCAAGGTTTTGGAGTTTAACTCCTTTTGTAATGTGCGCTGCAATCGGTGAAAAAATATCGCGGCCGTGAAAAGTCCGGCTGATCTCTTTTAAAAAATAGGCCGAATTATCCACACAAATAACTGATTTAACATCCGCTTCATCCATGAGGAGCGATAAGACGCCATTGTCAGGAGCCAGAAAAATATAACGCCCGGTCTCAAGGGCGAGTATCGCCCGTTCTCCCCCCACGTCCGGATCCACAACAACAACATGGACCGTTCCCTCAGGAAAATACCTATAGTAAGATTGAATCGCGTATGCGGCCTGGACAATGTCCTGGGGTTCTATATGGTGGGTAATATCGATGATGGTAGCCGATGGGTCTATGGAGAGGATAACCCCCTTCATTGTCCCGACATACTCATCACAAATACCAAAATCTGTAAGAAGTGTAATGATGGACATGGCCAAAGAAAGACATATTGGACCGAAAAGCGAACATTTGATCCGCAGACTACAATACCGTCAATCTATGAAAACATTTTTTTCTGAACACGAAATCCGAGATGTCTGAAAGCGGATTCTGAAGCTTTTCTCCCAGAAGATGTACGGGTGATCAGCCCGATTTTTAACAAATAGGGTTCAACAACATCCACGAGTGTATCGGCTTCCTCCTGGAGAGTGGCAGCGATGGCTTCAATACCGACCGGGCCCCCGTTGTAAAACTCAATTACTGTTTTTATATATCGACGATCCAATGAGGTCAGCCCTTTTTTATCAACACCTTCCAATGAGAGGGCCTCTTCTACACTCCCTTTTGATACCACACCATCTGCTCTGATCTGTGTGTAATCCCTTACCCGTTTTAGGAGTCTATTTGCAATTCTGGGTGTTCCCCTTGATCTTTTCGCCAGCACAGCTGCACCTTCATCGTCAATTTCTACTTCAAGCAACATAGCAGATCGACGGATGATTTTCACCAAATCGTATTCGCTGTAAAAGTCAACACTTCTGAAAATGCCAAACCTGTCCCGCAGCGGTGCTGACAAGAGTCCAACACGGGTGGTCGCACCCACGAGAGTAAAGCCCTTCAAGCGGTATCGGTGACTCCTTGCATGAACCCCTTTATCAAAAACAAAATCGACGGCAAAATCCTCCATGGCAGGATAAAGAAATTCCTCTACTGATTTTGGCGTACGATGTATCTCATCGACGAACAACACATCTCCTTCATTTAGATGGGTGAGGATGCCGACTAAATCCCCCCCCTTTTCAAGTGCGGGTCCGGAAGTTACGGTAAGGTCACCCGCCATTTCATTGGCGATGATATATGCGAGGGTTGTTTTTCCTAGACCCGGCGGTCCATGGAAAAGGACATGGTCAATCGGTTCTTTTCTCTGTAAAGCAGCTTCAATGGCAATTTTGAGCGTTTCAACCACCTCCTCCTGCCCGATGTAGTCTGAAAGTTGTGACGGCCTTAATGTCAAAATCTCATGCCCCTGGTCAACCTGAAGACTGGATTCGGAAAGGATACCCTTTCTGTCAAGGGCCTTGCTCCCTTCATTATCTGTCATTACGATACCTCGCCATGATAGATCTCTTCAACAAGTTCTTCAGGGGTTGAAATATTTCTGTTACGCTTCATGGCCTCTGCAATCATCTGTTTGGCCTCTGCAACCAGATAACCGAGTTGGTTGACCAGTACATCTTGTACCTGTATTAATAAAAAATCTTTTCCGATCGTTGTTTCTTTTTTTTCTGTTTTGCGAATCAATGCAAACTTTTCCATTTTACCGTGGAGTGTCGCAATGATTTTTTGAGCGGTTCGGTTCCCGATGCCTTTCAACTGTCGAAGCTGATCAACCTCTTTTAATTCTATTGCCCTGGCAATATCACGGACAGGAATATTCAACGCTTTTGCCGCTTTGAGAGGACCAATGTCCTCAACTGAAATAAAATATTGAAAGAATTCCTTCTCAACCTCCAGGTTAAAACCGATCAAAACAGGTTTGGGTTGTCTTTCGGTTTGTTGGTGGTAAATATAGAGGGAAATTTTATCCCCAATATTTTTTGCCTGAAACGATTCCATCACAATCACAGGGAGCAGAACCTCATAACCGATCTGATTGGCCAGGACAAGAACGCGGTCTGTCTCTTTTTTTAAAAGCTTGCCTTCTAAATAACCGATCACCTAATGCTCCCCAGGGGCGAAAGGGCCCAGCGCCCATGTCCTGTTTTGACTTATATTCAGCACCATGCGCTTTTGGTGTGAGAGTTTTCATAGCGAAACAGTCCGATCAGTGCCAATGCCATCGCATCCGAGGCGTGATTGGGCCTAATTGGAGCGGTTAGATTTAAGAAATGACGGACGGCTCTCTCCAACTGTATCTTACTGGCATTACCATTTCCGGTCAATGCCTTCTTTGCCTCCCGTACCGGAATCTCAGCAACCTCCACATCCACCTGGCATCCGGCGAGAAGAATAACCCCGGTCACCTTCCCCAATGTGATTCCCGATTTTGGATATTTTTTGAGTGAAAATATATCTTCCACAACCATAATGTCTGGTTTTTCTTGTTTGATAATCTGAAGAAGTTTTGAAAAGATTTGATTTAGGCGGTTAGATAAAGAATCTTCTGTTGAGGTATGGATGCTGCCAAAGGAAAAGCCATCAACTTTCTGTCCAGTCCCCCTGACCATTCCAATTCCGGTTTCAGATAAACCGGGATCTATACCAATGATCTTGATCATTATCGGCTCTTCATGCGTTTGTGCATAAAGGCTATTTAAACTCCTTTAATTTTTTTATTGCAATTTTCATCTCATTACTCTTGGGATACTTTTTAATCAGTTCTTTTAAAATCAATCTTGCATTGGCTTTATCTCCGATATTGAAAAAAGCAAACCCTTGCTTTAACAGGGAGGCTGGTACTTTATTCCCCCTTGGATAATTTTCTATTACTTTTTGGTATTCCAGGATGGCTTTTTCATACCATTTTTCCCGATAATATGCGTCACCGATCCAGAATTGAGCATTGTCGACCCATCCTGACCCGGGATATTTTTTTATTATTTCCAGAAACCCTTCACGCGCGGCCTCAAAATCACCTTGATCGAGTGCCTGTTTTGCCAGAGCGTACATTTCATTTTCGGAAAGTTTCTTCTTTTCCTTTCTTTCCGGTTTTTTCTCTGAGTCACTCTTCGATTTGGCATCATAAAGATCAGATTCAATATTGAGATATTGCTCTATTCCTTTGATTCGATTTCTTTGTGAGGTCAGAATTTCCTCCATTTTAGTTATCTGCTCTTCTCTCTTTTGGTTTACCTTCTCAAAAGGTTTTATCTTCTGTTTCATGAAATATTCTGTTTCTTCAAGTTTTCCGCGGATAATCTGGATCTCATCTGTAAGCTTATTGAGTGTGATACGGATTTCGGCGATCCTGTTTCTGAGATTTTGTTCTTTTTCCTCCCTGGTTTTAACGGAATTGTCCATTCGGGATTTAAGTGATTCGAGCTGAACGCTCCGGGCGCTTTGTGCACTCTTTTTCTCAAGGTTTGAAATACGCTGTTCCATAATAATAAAATTATCATCGGGCGTGAGAATATCCTGACCGGACACACAGCCAAAAAACAGACCGGTACATGCTAAAACAAAGATCATATATTTCATGACAAAGATATTCCTTACTTTAAAAAGGGGTCATATAAAAATATATTCATTGGAAGAAGAGACGGGTAAAACGATCACATCCACAAAGCGGCAGCTTTGCCGCCTCTTATACATCACAACATCTTCATTTTTTCAAAAAAATCAGACCATTTTGCGATGAACTTGCACAGCACGGAAAAATGGATTCGAAAATTGACAGTCGCGTAAAAAGTCGAAATTAGACGGCAAAGTAAAAAGCTTCAAATTCAAAACGCACAAATCCTGAGGATTACAGCGTACTTACAGTACGCTGCAATGACGAAGAATGCAGCGCAACACAGAAGCTGGACTTTTTATTAAGCCGTCAAAATTATTCTATGATAAAGTGGGCACGCCTGTTTTTTGCCCAAGCTTCTTCGTTGTGCCCGGAATCAGCAGGGCGTTCTTCTCCGTAACTCAGCGTGATTAACCGTGAAGCTGAAATGCCGAGATCGAGCAAAAACGCCTCTGCGCTCTTTGCTCGCCTGTCGCCAAGCGCAAGGTTGTATTCACCTGTACCCCGTTCATCACAATGGCCTTCGATAACCACTGATCCGCCGGAATTGTTGCGAAGCCATTCCGCCTTTTTTTCTAAAACAGCCTGGGCCATCGGAAGAAGAGCGGAACTATCAAAATCGAAATAGACATCTTCATTTTCAAATCGGCTCTTAGCAGCCGCAATTATCTCTTGTTGTTTGGCTTCTTCCTCCTCCGCCTTCAAACGTTCTTCCTCCAAAGCACGTTGTTTTTCCAATTCCTCCTGTTCGGCAGCCTTTTTTGCAGCTTCATCTTTGGCCGATTGGGTAATGGACGGCTGGGATTTAATTTTCTTTTTTGCACATGAGACGGTGGACAGCAGGCCGGGAATTACAAACAACAGAGCTAAACTTATCCATAACTTTTTGCGCATTTTTACCTCCTTTTCGATTTCAGATATTAAGGGTCGATAACCCCTGGTGACCATTTAGGGTTTGTCTGTTCACCCGTCAAGCTGAGCAGACGTCTCTGATCGGTTCCTAATCCGGTCATAACATAAATTCTGGATGACCCTTCGCGTGTTGAAGCAAAAGCAATGAGACTACCATCCGGTGACCAGGAGGGCGACTCATTATCCCCTTTATCACGAGTCAATTGAAGCGGACCACTACCGTCTACCCCTATCACAAAAATATTGCTTTGTCCGTTCTCAATACCCGTATAGGCGATCCGGTCCCCTGCGGGAGACCAGCTTGGCGTTGAATTGTGCGGCCCATTAAATGTCAAACGGTTCACCTGTCCGGAACCGATGTCTTTTATGTAAAGCTGCGGGGTACCGGATCTTTTGGATACAAACGCCATCTTTTTCCCATCAGGGGACCATGTGGGCGACACATCAATCCCCCTCATATTGGTCAGTCTCTTAATAATTTTTCCAGCTCCAGTCAACAGATAAATTTCCTGATCATTTGAGAATGAAAGCGTGGCGGCAAGTTCAAACTTTCCGGGAACCCATGCCGGGGTTATATTTAAACCTTTTTTTGAAATCACGGTGCCACGTTTTTCCTGCAAATTTTTTATGTAAATGTCGGGATTACCCCTTTCATAGGAAGTGTAAGAGAGCCATTTCCCGTCTGATGACCAAGCCGGCGAAAGCGTAATGGATTTGTTATGGGTAAACTGTTTCGGAGAGTACCCGTCAAAATCAGAGATATATATCTCTTTATTCCCACTGCCTGTGCTGATAAATGCAATTTTACTATTGAAAATTCCCCGGTTGCCGGTTAGACTATAAATGATCTCGCTGCAAAACCGGCGTATCATCTTTCTTTGATCTGTCATCCATCCTTTATATCTTTTCCCCACAAGCAGTCGCCCTTTAAATGTATCAAACAGCCGGAGCTCCATTTCGATGATATCTTCTTTTATCAAAAGGCCTCCGGTAACCAGAAGTTCTGCTCCGATATCGGTCCAGTTCTTAAATTTGATCCGGTTTGCAACAATTCCGGATTTCTGAGGATCTTCAAGGAAAGCACCACGGTCAAGTGGTTTAAAATAGCCCGTAAAGGTGAGTGTTTCTGAAATGAGACGGGGTGCGCTCTTTGATATTTTTTTCTCAACTTCCTTATCGGAGAAGGTCTTGAAAAGGGGAACGGCAATGGGAATCTTTTTTAGGAAAGGGTTGTTGATATCGATATAGTCATACTGGGCCAAGCATAAAACCGGTTTGATGAAAAGTATAGATATAATAATCAAAAACATCACCTTGCTCCGACGAACCCTCATAACAGTTGTCCCGCTCCTTTTTCTGTTTTTACCTTAAACCCGAAGGTGTAAAGTGCAAGCCCACACTGTAAAAATAGCGTGAATATCCTTTGGGCAGTGGTGGTAGTGGATTTGACTTCTGAACCGCTTTGTGAGCTGACTCATCAAAATAGGCATTTCCGGATTTTGTCTCGAAAAAAATATCCTTTATCTGGCCATTTTTCATGATTTTAATGCCCAACCATGCCTCCAGGTCTGTGCGCCCGCCGGCAAGTTGCTCCGAATAGGCCCAGTTTTTATTAATCAGAGATGCAATTTCTATTTTATATATATCGATCTGTTCCAGACCCAGTTTGCCGCCAATCCCGATGCCATCGGATTTTTCGTAACCCTGCCTGGGCCCGGTCTTTGCGACTTTGTATTTTAAACGACCAATGGCTTCGGCAAGCGGGTCGGGTCTTGATGTCTCTGCTTTATTTTCGATTCGTTTTATTGCACTTTGGATCACATTTGAAGGTTTGTAAGTCTTTTTTTTCAGAGAGCGTTTTATCTTTTTTTTCTTGGGTGCCAAAGAAATCTTCTTTACAGGTTTCGTTTCCTTTATAATGACAGGTTTGGGTGTGATAGCTGGTTTTGTCGGCATTTTGGGGATTGGTTTCTCTTTTTCGATTATCGTGGGCACCTTAGGTATCACAGCGCTAGGCACTTCGCGTTCCGGCGCTTTCTTCGGCATCGGCAATGATACAAGGTTAACATTTACAACCGATGGTGATTTTTTTTTGGCGGGCGTTGGTCCCGGCAAAAATATCAACACACCAAAAATAACAATGTGGCAGATGGCAGATACGGTGCCATTGAAAAACAGCGAGCGATACTCATTCTCCGCTCCCCGGAGAAAATAAGCATGACTCTTTGGACTTTCATTCATAGTCATTTTGCTGTCTTTGCCTTATTTTTTTTATCTTGCGAAAACGGCTCGGTCACCATACCCAATTTCTCGACACCCGCCCCTTTTAGCTCAGACATCACCCGAACAACCATGCCATAAGGTATCCTTTTGTCCGCTCGCAGGTAAACTTCTCGATCGGTTCGATTTTCAAAGATCTTTCTGAGTTTCTCCTGTAAAAAATCAAACTCAACACGAAAGTCGTTGATGTACAGTTCATTTTCGGTATTTATGGTCACCACAAGGTGCTCCTTTTCCGACGGAATGGGTTGCAGGGTCGCTTCAGGCAGGGAAACATTTACCCCATGAATCATCATGGGGGCCGTTACCATGAAAATGATCAACAGAACCAGCATCACATCGACAAAGGGTGTCACATTTATATCAGACATCAACCCATCATTGTTGCCCTCTGACATCATCCTCCGTTCTCCCTAATCATCACTAGATCTCGCTCAATAATATTTAGAAAATCTGCGGAAAAACTTTGAAGTTCAGATTCGATTATCCTTATTTTATACATAAAATAATTGAAAGCGATAACCGCAGGTATCGCCACGCCCAACCCGGCAGCGGTTGCGATCAGCGCCTCAGAAATTCCGGGCGCAACTACTGCCAGACTGGCTGATCCCATGAGGCCGATGCCGTGAAACGAGTTCATAATGCCCCATACGGTCCCGAACAATCCAATAAAAGGCGTTGTGCTCCCTGTTGTAGCAAGAAAAGGGACCATCTGGGTCATCCGAGTTGTTTCTGTGGTAATCGCCCTGTGTAATGTCCGTTTAATATTGTCTGTTCCTGCAAATTGAGCGCTCAACGATGAAACGTCCATCCCGGAAGGCTGAGAGGATTGATGGGCCTGTGATGTTGTCTGGGGCAGCTTGTTCAGTTCCATATATCCAATGCGGAAAAGCCTTGCAATGGGGCTACCCTGAAACTGCTTTGTTTTTGTAAAAACTTCTGAAAAATTTCGGCTCTCCCAAAAAAATTCCGCAAAAAACGCTGATTCTTTAAATGCCGTCCTGATGAATCGATATTTGATAATGATGATCGCCCACGATGTGATAGAGAAAAAAAGGAGCAGAAGGAGCACAAATTGAACCATCAGGCTGGCGTTAGCGATCATGTAGAAAAAGTCAATCTCTTGAATGGGCATTCAATAACTCCGTTTCTGTTTAATTTTCCCTAATAATATTGGCAGATTGTAAGGTTTAAAATTTGATTCTAAAATTTTTTTTATTATATGAACTTTATCATGGTGTCAAGAAATTTGGCTTTTATTTTACAATCCGAAAAGGATGAAAATCTTTAAAAATGGCTGAAATTGCGCAGAGATGTTGAGAAAACAAAAATGAAAAACCTTACCATGAAAGCACGATGAAAACTGCGACGAGCGGATGATGAATTCAAGAATTACATTGACAAAATTACCGGAAATCACTAGAAGAGTTTCAAAAGTCATTTTGGTTTTTTTATAAAAATTATTTTAAAATAATTTCAATTTATATCAGGCGTCAATGCAAAGTAAAAAGATGCGATGGACCGCAAGTATGTTTTGGAGTTCTATCGGAAAAAAATTGTTGATGGCCCTCACCGGCTTTTGTCTTTGCGGATTTTTAATAACTCATCTTTTCGGAAATCTACTGCTTTATAGTGGAAAAGAGACCTTTAACGCCTATTCTGAACGCCTCAATTCACTGGGGCTGATCAGTAGGTTTATTGAGCTGGGGCTTCTCTTTTTTGCTGTTATACATGTTATCATCGGTGCCATTCTTTTTTTTCAAAATCTGAAAGCCAGGCCGGTTCAGTACATTGTCAATAAACGCGCGGGAGGCCGCACAATTGGATCAGCCACCATGCCGTATACCGGTTTTTTGCTTTTGACTTTTGTTATTTTTCATCTGATAAATTTTCATTTTACAGATAAAACCTACGCCACAATTTATCAAATCGTATCGAGTACATTTACAAAACCTGGATATGTGACAATTTATATCGCTGCGATTTTCATCACTGCCATCCATATCCGCCATGGGTTTTGGAGTGCCTTTCAGACCATCGGTGCCAACCACCCCAAATATATGCCAGTTATCCGGGTAATCAGTATCCTATTTTCAATCATCCTCGGGATAGGATTTGGTTCCATTCCAATCTATATGTCTTTGACCGGCTAAGAGGAAAAAATATGCTGCTTGATGCAAAAATCCCCGGAGGCCCTCTCACCGGGAAGTGGGACAGACATCGATTTGAGATGAAGTTGGTCAATCCGGCCAACAAAAAAAAATTTGACATTATCGTTGTTGGAACCGGCCTGGCAGGTGCAAGCGCATCTGCCTCACTTGCCGAACTCGGGTACAATGTTAAGACATTTTGTATACAGGACAGTCCTCGCCGGGCCCACAGTATTGCTGCACAGGGGGGAATCAACGCGGCAAAGAACTATACAAATGAAGGCGACAGTATATGGCGACTTTTTTATGACACCATCAAAGGGGGTGATTTCAGGGCAAGGGAAGCCAATGTGTACCGTCTTGCACAGGTAAGCAATAATATCATCGACCAATGTGTCGCACAAGGCGTACCATTTGCAAGGGATTACGGGGGGCTCCTTGCGAATCGAAGTTTTGGCGGCGCTCAGGTTTCGAGAACCTTTTACGCCAGAAGCCAAACCGGCCAGCAACTTTTGTTGGGAGCTTACGGGGCATTAATGCGGCAGGTGGCGGCAGGAAACGTCAAGATGTTTCCTCGCCGGGAAATGCTCGACCTGGTCTTGGTGAATGATCAGGCCAGAGGAATAGTGGTCAGACATTCGGTCACCGGCGAACTTGAATACCACGCGGGTCATGCAGTTGTACTGGCGACAGGCGGTTACGGAAACCTTTTTTTTCTTTCGACCAACGCCATGGCATCGAATGTAACATCCATCTTTAACGCTTTTAAAAAAGGGGCTTTTTTTGCCAACCCCTGTTTTACACAAATTCATCCGACCTGTATTCCGGTACATGGAACCTATCAATCCAAACTGACCTTGATGAGCGAGAGCTTGAGAAACGACGGTCGTGTTTGGATACCCAAAACGCCCGGCGACAAGCGCCCTCCGCGACAAATACCGGAATCTGAAAGAAATTACTACCTTGAAAACAAATATCCCAGCTTTGGAAATCTTGTCCCAAGGGATGTGGCATCCCGAAGCACCAAAGAACAATGCGACCGGGGAAGAGGTGTAGGCGAGACAGGACTTGCGGTTTATCTTGACTTCACAGACGCTATTAATAGGGAAGGGGAAGCTGCGATCAAAAAAAAGTACGGAAATCTTTTCCAAATGTATGCAAAAATCACTGCTGAAAATCCATATGAAACCCCCATGATGATTTTTCCCGCGATTCACTATACGATGGGCGGCCTGTGGGTGGACTACAACCTCATGAGTACCATCGATGGTCTTTTTGTACTAGGTGAAGGTAACTTTTCGGACCATGGGGCAAACCGACTCGGGGCAAGCGCTCTTATGCAGGGTCTGGCGGATGGTTATTTCACCATACCGTATACCATCGGGGGATATCTTGCAGGAACCCTGTTAAAAGAGGTAACAACCTCACACCCGGCTTTCAAAGAGGCAATACAGACTGTAACCGGTCGTCTCGACACCCTCCTTTCCATAAAGGGGAAACGCACGGCAGACGACTTCCACAGGAGTCTGGGCCTGATCATGTGGGACTACTGCGGAATGGCCCGAAACGACACCGGGATGAAAAAAGCCATGACGTTGATTCAGGACCTGCGATCGGAGTTTTGGGAAAATGTGGTGATCCCGGGGACAACGAAAGAATTCAACCAGAGTTTAGAGCGGGCCGGCCGTGTTGCTGATTTTCTGGAATTTGGAGAATTGATGATTAGGGATGCATTGGCTCGCAGGGAATCGTGCGGGTGTCATTTTAACGAGGCCTTTCAAACAGCGGATAATGAACCAAAACGGAATGATGCAAACTTCTGCCATGTGGCTGCCTGGGAATATGCGGGAGACAACAAGGAACCGATATTTCACAAAGAGCCCCTGGTTTTCGAAAATGTCGAGTTAACGCAAAGGAGCTATAAATGACGACGACGATAAATTTAACGTTAAAAGTCTGGCGTCAGAAGAGTCATGCCGTGAAAGGTGGACTCGAAACCTACCCTTCCCGTCATATTCCAACCGATATGTCATTTTTAGAGATGCTTGATGTGGTCAATGAACAGTTGACTTTAAACGGGAAAGACCCCATCGCTTTTGATCATGACTGCCGTGAAGGGATCTGTGGAATGTGCGGCGCGGTAGTAAACGGCCGACCACATGGCCCTGAAAAAGGAACAACTCTTTGTCAACTCCACATGAGACATTTCTCCGATGGAGACACAATTGTCATAGAACCCTGGCGTTCGAGGGCATTTCCAGTAATAAAAGACCTGGCAACCGACCGAAGCGCGCTCGATCAAATAATTCAGGCCGGAGGATATGTCTCCGTAAACACAGGCAGCGTCCCCGAAGCAAACACCATTATGATATCCCAGGAAACCGCTGAATTGGCAATGGATGCAGCTGCTTGCATTGGATGCGGCGCCTGTGCCGCTGCATGCCCCAATGGATCCTCCATGCTTTTTACCGGTGCGAAGGTTTCGCAATTGGCATTATTGCCCCAGGGGAAGCCCGAGGCCGCCACACGCGCTGCAGAAATGGTCAGAACCATGGATGCCTGTGGTTTTGGAAACTGTACCAACGAAGCGGAATGCGAAGCAGAATGCCCCAAAGAAATATCCATCACTCACATCGCCCGGTTGAACCGGGAGTTTATTAAGACAGGCTTTTTATCATAAGGCAAAAATCAGATATCGGCAAAAAACTTTTGATCATCCACCAGGGAGCACTGGGGGATGTTATTACAACCTTTCCAGCCATCATAAAGCTAAAAGAGGTTTTCCAGCCTATCCACCTATTATGCCAAAACCAGCTCGGAAAACTGTCCCTGGAACTTGACCTCGTCCAAAAATATTTTCCTTTGGAGTCAGCCGTTTTTACATCTCTTTATTCCGGATCTGGCGACGGGAAGGTAAAAGAGATCCTTTCCGCCTATGATGAAGTTATTCTTTTTTCATATTCCGCCCCACTCGAACAGAGAATTGATAGAATCATAAAAAAAAAGGTGCGCCGTATTCCGCCCCGACCAGTCGCAAATCACAGAGTCAACGTAGCGGAGCATATTTTGAAACATCTCATCCATTGTGGATTGCTCGATGGGTCAAAACCCGGTGACAAAGGAATCAAACCCCGGTTTGTCCATGGAGAAAATGAGGACAATCGAAGCAGCTCGAAAAGGGTATTGATCCATCCGGGGGCAGGGAGCAAGGACAAATTTTGGCCGATTGCAAACTTTATGATAGTAGAAAAAATTCTCAAATCAAACGGCATGGGACCTGAATTCATCCTCGGGCCCGCAGATTTTTTTTTAAAGACCGCATTGATAACAGAGGAAAGTCATCAGCGGCGAGTTCATACCCTTTTTGATCTCACGGCACTTTTGGCATTGCTCAAAGGAGCCGGCGGATTTATCGGAAACGACGCCGGTATCAGTCATCTGGCTGCATTCCTCGGCGTTCCAACCGTGGCGGTTTTCGGACCTTCTGATCCGCAGCGGTGGCACCCTGTGGGTGCGGCGGTAAAGGTCATAAGACCTGACATCGATTGTGCGCCGTGTTTTGAAACCGAAAAACCGATTTGCAAAGAAAAAACATGTTTGGCCCTCACGGCGCCTGAAACCGTTATGGATGCATTTTATCAGGTGTATTCACACTCTGATCTTTCATCCTGATTTCTTCTGGTTCAAGGATGCCTTTATAAAACCCCGAAACAGCGGATGCGGATCCATCGGCCGTGACTTAAATTCCGGATGAAACTGACATCCAAGAAACCATGGATGGTCCTTTATCTCGGTGATTTCAACTAGTTCGCCCCCGGGTGAAGCACCGCTGATTACCAACCCCTTTTCTTCGAGTTGATCCTTAAACGCGTTATTGAATTCATACCGGTGGCGGTGACGCTCTGAAATATCCTCATTCTTATAAGCCTCATGGGCAAAAGTTTTCTTTTTAATATGACATGGATAGGCACCCAACCGCATGGTTCCCCCCTTGTCTGAGGTTTCATCGCGTTTCTGAACGGTTTGTGTTTTATTGTCATACCATTCATTCATAAGGTAGATCACCGGATGCGGTGTGGTTTCATCAAACTCGGAACTGTGGGCATCCGGCAAACCGGCAATGTTTCGTGCAAACTCAATAACGGCAACCTGCATCCCGAGGCATATGCCGAAATAGGGGACTTTGTTTTCCCTGGCGTACTTTGCCGTGAGGATTTTTCCTTCGATTCCCCGTGATCCAAAACCACCGGGAACCAGTATACCATCGGCATCTGAAAGGATCTGCCCGACATTTTCAGCTAAAATATTTTTCGAGTCCACAAACATTAGATTCACCTTGCAATTACTGGCAAATCCTCCGTGGTAAAGGGCTTCGTTGAGACTTTTGTATGATTCTTTCAGATCGGTATACTTTCCAACGATGGCAATGGTGACCGAACATTCCGGCTTCTTCAGTTTTTCGACAAGCGCTTCCCAAGCCTCAAGCCGGGGCGCCCGGGTCCATATGTGAAGTATTTCTACAATTTTGTTATCGAGCCCCTCTTTGTTAAAAACCAATGGAACTTCATATATGCAATCCACATCTTTTGCTGTTATCACAGCATCTTCACTCACATTGCAAAAAAGTGAGATTTTGGACTTGATATCTTTTGACAGGTATCGATCTGTCCGGCACAGGAGTATGTCCGGTTGAATCCCGATGCTTCGAAGCTCTTTCACGCTGTGCTGGGTCGGTTTGGTTTTCACCTCTCCTGCGGTTGCAATAAACGGCACAAGCGTCAGATGAATATAAAGAACATTTTCCTTCCCAACATCCGCCCGAAATTGACGGATCGCTTCCAGAAATGGGAGGCTTTCAATATCACCAATGGTACCACCGATCTCTACAATTACGATATCTATACCATTGGCCACAACTTTGATGCACCTTTTTATCTCATCCGTGATATGCGGAATAACCTGAACAGTCCCCCCAAGATACTCCCCTCTCCGCTCCTTGGTGATGACCGAGTGATAGATCTTTCCGGTGGTAAAGTTGTTGCCCTGATCCAATTTGGCATTGGTAAACCGTTCATAATGTCCGAGATCCAGATCGGTCTCGGCGCCGTCATCTGTTACAAAGACCTCACCGTGCTGAAAAGGGTTCATGGTTCCAGGATCAACGTTGATATAGGGGTCAAGCTTCTGGAGGGTTACTGAAAGTCCGCGGCTTTCCAGGAGAGCTCCAATCGCCGCAGACGCAAGTCCCTTGCCAAGCGACGAAAGCACCCCGCCGGTTATAAAAATAAATTTTGTGTCATATGCCATTGGTTGTTCCGGTGTGGTTTGATAATTGTGCAAAAAATATTCTAATTATATATTTTTTTAAATTCCTCAATAGTTTTTTTTATCTCGTTATCTTCCAATTCATCTCCCTTTCCCTGTCCAAATACGGTTTCGCCTGAATGTATTGACCTGAGGTGCTTAATATCAAAAAGTTTCTCAGAAAAACGCGGGTCCACCTGAATCTGATTCACATCAATTTCGCGCAACAAAAGGTCATTTTGATAAAACCCGATATGTCCCGGGTACCGCAGATTACCTTTTTTGGACCATTTACCGTACCGAATCTCCAGGTCATCGTTTTCGGTCTTTCCTGTCACGATCCATCGAAGCGGCATAAACGTCTCTTTTTCCACCCACACCTGGGGAACCGATTCATCCGGATACTCGGCACCGAGCACATATGCAATTTTATCTTGAAAACGCCCAAGACTTGAAACCGACACATCCACTCCCAGGAAAGAGAGCCTTTTTTGAAGCATTAAGGGAGAATGATAGAGAAGAATATCCTTATAATGATCAAATCGACCGCTTCGGCCCACGCCGACTTTTCCGTCAATAATGGTCAAAGGGCCATCTGATGACACAATATGAATCCTGTGAGTATCTTTGGAAAGAATATCAGAACGAAATTTGTCTGGAAAAATGTACCTCAAGGTTTCATTGAGTTCAGCAGGACCATTTTGCAGGTGCTGACGATAAATTTTTAGGGTCTGATGTACCAAAAGTCGTTTGGCCTTTCCAAAATGGTTGATCATGAGTTCCAGAACAAAGGGACCGGGAAGAACATAGGCGATTGCGCTGCCGGGAAGAGATATCAAGGCAACCAGGCACCAAAAGCTGATGGCTGTCTTTTTTTGAAAAGCAAACATTTACATCACAAAGCTTCTTTTAGAAATTGGGCCCCCGCACCAAGTTCTTCTTCAATTCTGATGAGTTGGTTATACTTGGCAACCCGATCACTCCGAGACATCGATCCGGTTTTAATCTGGCCGCCGTTTACACCCACCGCAAAGTCTGCAATAAAGGTGTCTTCTGTTTCTCCGGATCTGTGGGATATGACGGTTGTATAGCCGGCCTGTTTTGCCATTTCAACAGTATCGAGAGTTTCAGTAACAGTCCCGATCTGATTGAGTTTTATCAGAATTGAATTTGCAATTCCTTTTTCAATCCCCTTCTTGAATATCTTGGGATTTGTCACAAAGATATCGTCACCGACAATCTGCACAAATCCGCCCAACCGATCGGTCATCAATTCCCACCCCTTCCAATCCTGTTCTGCAAGGCCATCTTCGATGGAAAGGATCGGATATTTATCTATTAATTCTTCATAATAGTCGATCATTCTCTCCGCATTGAGGATTTTCTTTTCCGACCGAAGGTTATATTTCCCTTTTTGATAAAATTCACTCGCCGCAGCATCCAAACCGAGTCCTATCTCTTTGCCCGGTTTGTAACCCGCTGATTCAATGGCCCGGATAATATATTGAATCGCCTCTTCATTTGATTCGAGATCTGGGGCAACCCCTCCTTCATCGCCCACTGCTGTACTGAGATGTTCCGATGTGAGGATCTTTTTCAGGCTGTGGAAGGTCTCTGCTCCCATCTGTACAGCACGGGCGATGGTTCCTGCGCCAACCGGAATAATCATAAACTCTTGTATATCAAGGCTGTTGGTAGCATGGGCTCCGCCGTTGATGATATTCATCATCGGAACAGGCAAATATCTTGCGTTTAATCCACCCAGATATTTATAGAGCGGTATGCCATTGGCAGATGCGGCCGCTTTTGCCGTTGCCATTGATACACCAAGTATGGCATTCGCACCAAGTTTCGATTTGTTGGATGTGCCGTCTAGTTTAATCAAAAGCCGATCAAGTTTCACCTGGTCTGATACGTTCATACCCCGAACCGATTGGGCGATTTTACTATTTATGTTTTTAACCGCGGTCATGACCCCCTTTCCACCAAATCGTTTTGATCGTTTATCCCTCAGCTCTAACGCTTCCCTTTTTCCTGTGGAAGCGCCGGAAGGAACTGCAGCGCGACCCATCGCGCCACACGCAGCAAAAACATCGACTTCAACCGTAGGATTCCCCCTTGAATCCAGAATCTCCCTTGCTTTCACATCTGTGATTTCAACCATGATTCCCCCATTTTATCTACAGCCGGTTTACAACTTGAAGGTTTTTCATTTGACGAGTTCATCTTGACAAATTTTGATAATATGATATCCTTATATTTTATTTATGTCAAGATACAGGCGTATCGCGAAAAGCGATTTTTTTGAGTATTAGACATGATAAACTCTACAAACTTATATTCCAGCGCTCACCTGATCGTCGCGGCGATAAGAATCCTTGAACACCGGACCAGCTCACCTCCCTCCGTTGAAAATGTCTGCGACACCCTCTCGGTTTCTTTGGAACAGGGAAACCTGCTTTTCAGAAAACTGGAAGAGCTTGAAATCATAGAAGTTGTTGAAGGCCCTTACGGAACCAGGCTTTTCGTCAGAAACCATGTAATGATCGAAGGGATCCCCAAAGGCAGTAAAGAGAGCGGAATTGAAGAAGAAATCAAACAGTTCCAAAACAATAAAAAAGACTACACCAAGAAAATAGAGTCCGTTCAAGCCAAACAGGCGGAAAAGCAAAAGAACCTTTTTGCTGAACTGGAAAAAAAATTGAAAAAAGATTTGAGTAACAAATGAACATACCGGGGTGCCCCATCAATCCATGCAGTGGAATTCCGTTTGTTTTGTCAGGATCTCACGCCCCTTACCGTAGTATACAGCAGCTGGAGTCAAGTTGTTCAACGCTTCATGATAGCGATTATTATTGTAATTGCAGCGGGTTTTGCGTTTGATCTTTCTAACCACAGATTCAGGGCTCTTACTGGTTTTAGATTCCATCTGATCCTCCTTTCACAATCCTGTTTATAACCTAAAGCCGTCTCTTATTTCATCCCTAAATCTGTCCACTTCCTTTGAAACGCTCCAATCGTTGAGTTCTCAATAACCGCTATCCTTTCGGGGCAAAATATATTAACCCCATAAGGGTGTTTTTTAAAAGTTTTCAACGGCTACATGCCACTGCCTCTACTATTTTTATTGTTTATCAGTACGTCAAATGATAAAGATTCCTAAAGGACAAAGCAATATCAATTCACAACGCAAAAAAGGACGGATCGATGAAGATAGCGGTCAGCGGCAAGGGAGGTGTCGGCAAAACCACGCTTTCAGCCCTTTTGATACGGATGTTCAATGAACAGGGACGCCGGGTTCTTGCAATTGACGCAGACCCGGATGCCAACCTTGCAGCCGCCCTCGGTATCGATGATGCGGATAAAATAACGCCCATATCTGAAATGAAATCGCTTATTTTTGAAAGAACTGAAGCAAAACCGGGAAGTATAGGGGGTTTTTTTAAATTAAACCCAAAAGTGGATGATCTGCCCGATGCGCTGTCGGTTAGATTCGGCAATATCAAACTGATACGGCTGGGGGGGATCAAAAAGGGGGGATCCGGGTGCATCTGTCCGGAAAGCACTCTTTTAAAAGTTCTGGTGAGCCACATGGTCCTCGCAAGGGATGAGGTGGTGGTTCTGGATATGGAGGCGGGTATTGAACATCTGGGCAGAGCAACCGCCCAAGCCGTGGATAGACTGATTGTCGTTGTTGAACCCGGACGTCGCAGCATCGATACCGCCTTTCACATCGATAAACTCGCATCTGAAATTGGACTGAAAAACATCGTTCTGGTCGGAAATAAAATACGCGGAAAAAAAGACGGGGATTTTTTAAAAACATACCTCCCAGGATATCGATTCCTTGGTTTTATACCCTATGATGAGGCCTTGATCGAGGCTGATCTCAACAATACCTCACCCTTTGATACAGACGCTGCAGCAAAAACAGCGGTTAAAGAAATGGTTTCAAGGCTGTAATGCACAGGCAAAAAGGATTTACCGGAAAATCAAAACGCCGTTTTGGCAAAAAATCAAAAATATTGGAGATCAGACCCGGAGCCGACCCTAAATTAAAGAAGGTTTTTTCCTCTATCGGTATTCCGGAAAAAGGAACTTTTCAACCGGATACATTCCAGCTTCAGGCGTTGTCCGCTATTGACCGCACTGACTGTCTTGTAACCGCCCCCACCGGTTCCGGAAAAACCTGGATCGCTCAGCAAGCCATCGCCCGGATAAATGCCGTTGGGGGAAAATCATGGTATGCTTCTCCGTTGAAAGCCTTAACCAATTCGAAGTACGATGAATTCTCCAGGATTTTCGGGCCTCAAAATGTCGGCATTTTAACCGGTGACAGAAAAGAAAACACCGATGCACCCATTATCACCGGAACCGCAGAAATTCTTCGCAATCAACTATATGACGCCATGCATTTGGGCGAAACCTTGCGAACCGACCTGGTTATCCTGGATGAAGCCCATTTCTTAGGCGATGGGGACAGGGGAGTAGTATGGGAGGAGATCATGATCTATCTTCCATCCCGAATACCCCTTCTGATGCTTTCCGCCACCATCGGAAATGCAGAAGAGATCGCTGAATGGCTGGCATCGATCCGATCAAAAAAATGTGTGATAGTTGAAGAAAAAAAAAGACCGGTTCCCCTTTTTCCACTTTTTTTTCATCCTTCGGGAAAGCTTTTTCCACTTCTGACGTTAGGTGTTTCAAAGGAAAGCAAAAAGCTCAACAAAAATGTCAAAGAATATCTCGGCCGCAGTCATCCGCCTTTGATTTCCTATTCGCGAAAATTCCCCCCTTTTGGCGATATTCTCCGGGTTTTAAAAAAATATAAGCTCGTTCCGGCTATCTTTTTTCTTAAATCCCGTTCGGATTGCGACCATGCACTCAGCCGGTGTTCTGAAAACTTCAATTTGGATGAAGGCCACAAAGCAAAACTGCGCCAAAGAATCGAAGAATTGGCAACAAGAAGTCTTCATATCGCCAATCATCGACAGCGGTGGACACTTGAGCATCTGGCAGTGGGGTCCCACCATAGCGGCCATCTGCCTGCGTGGAAACTGGTCATCGAAAGACTGATGACCGAAGGGCTCCTCGATGCGGTCTTTGCCACGTCAACAGTTGCTGCAGGGGTTAATTTTCCGGCCAGATCGGTGGTTTTTCTGAATTCCGACAAATTCGACGGCCGGGAATTTAAGCCGTTTAGCCCCACAGAATTTCACCAGATGACTGGAAGGGCCGGAAGGAGAGGGATGGACCATATCGGATTTGCCGTGGCAATTCCCGGCAAGTTTATGGATATGCTTTTACTCACAAAACTTATCGATTCATCATCATCCGATATTGTCAGCCAGATTAAGATAAACTTTTCCATGATCCTCAATCTGCTTCTGTCCCATGCCCCCGATCAAATAAAAGACCTTTTTGAAAAATCTTTTGCAACATTTCAGATCGTGAAAGGAAAGAAAAAAGAATTTGTACATCAAGGGATAAAAATTAGTAAAAAATATCTGTGGAAAGATTTTCAACGGCATCTGAAGTTTCTGAAAAAAACCGGATTTGTTACCGAGAAGGGAGAACTCACGGATGATGGTGCATGGGCATCCCAGCTCAGAGTGGATCAGCCCCTCCTGATTGCCGAAGGATTCAGACGTCGCATCTTTCCGGATACCGACCCAGCCCTGCTCGCGGCGATCATGGCCGTATTTGTGTATGAGGGAAATTCAGACGACCGGAACGACACAAAAAACATGCCCAAAACCCTCTTAAACACTTTTTTCACTGTGACAAAGGGGCTGGGATCTTTCTCAAAAATCATGTCCGATCATGGATTTGGCAACCATTCTTTTTTCATGCGGCCTGCATTTGCAATCTATACCTGGACCACAGGCCAGCCGTGGGAGAAAACCCTCTCTACCGCTGATATGCCAGAAGGAAATCTGGCCACGTTGATCCTCAGGACAGCAGAAAACCTCAGACAGATCCGGGCGCTTCATCACACTTTTCCCAACACTTCGGAAACAGCCAAAAAGTCAATCGATCTTCTTCTGCGCGATCCGGTCCTTATTGAAAACTTCTCCCTAACCTGATGAAAAAAAAGAAGGTATCGCAAATTATGTTTCCGGGTTTTCAAGGGCATTCAATACTAGCGTTATCGGCCTCTCCTCCTCATTTTTTCCAGCGAATCGTATGGGGCCGGGTCTTCTGTACTCATCCTTTCCCGGTGACGCGGCCAGCCATTTTTTCCTGAGGGATTGGACAATCTTAAAGACGGGTGTATTCAGGTCGACCACGCTTTTTTTCAACACAAGCACCAATTTTCCTTTTTTTTCTTCAAGATGCATTAACGCCCCGATCGGTATCCCGATCGGTTCCCATTTGGAAAAATCCATTTCCAAATTCTTGATGGCCGCCATCTGTCCGGTCGCTCCATTGGCGATGAGACTAAACACGGTCAGACCCAGGTTGTAGGTATAAACACAATCAAAACGGGTGGGGTCACTCCCCCGACCGTCATAACCATAAGAATGAAACTGCGTCTTAAAATTCGGAACTGATTGTTTGTAAATCTTTTCAACAGCCAATGGAATTTCTTCTGTTTCCTGAACCGCCTTTCCGTTTATCAAGGCCTCTTTTAGGGTTCTCATGGAAACGATGGTAGGTTTGAGCAAAAGAAACTCATCCCGATCATAGTCTGCAAAGAGAAGAGTTCCAAAAAAATCCGGGTCAAAACCCGCCTTTTCGAGGGTCTTTTTATAATAGTTACGATTTATCCCGATTTTATAAACGCCTTTTTCTTTTAAAATATTCAAATAATCCTTCACCAGTCCCATCAATACCTTATCTGTTTCTACCTGTGAAAATTGGAAATTCCCGTGGCTGTCTCTTTCGGTCAGAAGCCCTTCCTGAAAAAAGGGAGGGATTTCATTGAACAGATCATCATCCCTGGTGCTCCAAATAGATAAAAAGCCTTCCTCCCGGGATCTTCTGGCCAATCGCCGCAAATAGGTCAGCTTATTCTCCAGCCCGGGAAATTCTATGTGGAAATCCTTGTCATGGGCATTGTTATACTCGGCGATAATGGCATTTAATTTTATTATAAAGATCTGGATCTCATTTATAAATTCCAGAACCCCTTCCGGAATAACGATGACACCATAGTTTTTTCCCACCGCAGCCCTTTTGACAATGCCATTGCAGATCACACGGGAAAGATGCCGCAACGTCATGCCGTAGGCATTATAATCTACGGTTTTCGCTTTATTAAGTCTTTTTTCATCCACATAATCAGCAAGTTCTTCACCGATTAATGTTATATTCGCATGGGTCTGCAGGGCAACTTCAAGCGCCAGATGGCTTGCAACCCTTCCCATGACTTTGCAGACATGCCAGTATTTGACATCGGAGCTGCAATCGGTACTCAAGTTACTGATCTCAGTTGAAAAAGCCCGAGCAGCCGTATGAAAGCCAAACGACATGGCGCACAACACCTTGCCGGTCTCATCTTTAACCTGGATATCGCCATCGATGGTTTTGGGAACCCCGATGACCTGGATATTGTCATCAAACATATCCTGGGCCAAAAAGGCAGCGTTGGTATTTGAATCATCTCCTCCGACAATCACCAACGCATCCAGGTGAAGCTGACGGCACGTCTCTTTTGACAAGGCCAGTTTGTCGTCTGTATCAATTTTGGTCCGGCCGGTCTTGACCATGGTAAACCCACCGAGATTTCGATAGACGTCCACCAAATTTTCGGTCAGCTCAATATATTCATTCTCAAGCACACCGTCCGGCCCCATGAGAAAACCAAAAATTTTCGTTTTTTGGTTCGCTTTTTTTGCTGCATCGAAAATTCCTGCTATGACATTATGCCCTCCCGGCGCAGGACCGCCAGAAAATACCAGACCGATATTTCGTTTTTTCCCGTACTTTTCCTTAAATAATTCTTTCGGAGAATCGATTCGTTCAACCACCTGCACCTTATTATTTATGATTTTGGGAAGTTGGACCTTTGCCTCTCGATCAATATTAAACTGATACGCCTCGTCATTTTTCAAAACCGTATAGGTTCCGGAAAATACAGCGCATTCTGTAGGAACATAGGCCCTTCGCTCGATAAGCTCCGGATTGATATGACTGATTATCTTTTGAACTTCAGGATGGTTCAACATTTTCTCGATATCTATCGATTTCTTTGACATGGTTTTTTCCCTTTAAACCGGATATTAGACCTTTTCATGACCGATACAGGTTGACCCTTTCAAACAAGCATCATTTTAATACCTGCCTCAAAACAGGTGTGTCAAGCGCAATAACCGCCTGTTTTGAACGATCCTTATCATCGATCTTTTGTCTTTTTGAACTTTGACGGCCTCGTAAAAAGTCCAACTTCTGTGTTGTGCTGCATCCTTCGTCATTGTAGCGTACTGTAAGTAGGCCCCATTCCCCAGGATTTGCGCGCCTTTAATTTGAAGCTTTTTACTTTGCCGTCTAATTTCGACTTTTTTCGAGACTGTCAACTTTATCAAAAAAAATTAATGAATAAATCAAACAGGGAGGGCTTCATGAAACAGGGTTGTCAGTCTGAAACAGGGAGGATTGAGCGGTTGTTACTTAAACATCCAAGAGATGCATTCTATAGTCAGGATCATATCAACAGAAACTGGAAAGATTTGAATTATACCGGCTGTCTGGACTACGATAAAGCGATCGAAGAATTCGAATGCTTTGCAACCCGATTACAAAAAGAGGTGCCTGATATTTATTATCTGCCCAGAAACGAAAATACCGGACCCGATTCCATATATACACACGACCCGGCTCTCATCACAAAAAAAGGAGCGATCCTGTGTCAAATGAGTAAAAAACAAAGACAAACCGAACCGCCTGCCATGGGACAGCACCTTGCTGAATTGGGTATACCTATCCTGGGTACAATTCGAGGCGGTGGGAAATTGGAGGGAGGCGATGTGGTTTGGCTTGATCAACGAACAATCGCTGTCGGATTGACCTATAGAAGCAATATGGAGGGTATTCAACAGTTAAAATCACTTACAGTCAATTCCGGCATTGCCGATGAAATTATCAGCGTGCCGTTGCCGCACTGGCAGGGTAAGGACGACTGTCTTCATTTAATGTCGATCATCAGCCCGATCGACAAAGACTTGGCTGTTGTGTATTCTCGACTGATGCCGGTTTTTTTCAGGGAGTTCCTGATCTCTAGAGGAATTAAACTGATCGAAGTTCCAGATACGGAATATGATTCTTTGGGATGCAATGTTCTGGCTGTTGCACCCCGCAACTGCATCGTTATTTCAGGGAACCCGATAACAAAGGAAATGCTCGAAAATGAAGGTGCAGATGTATTTGAGTTTGAAGGCGAAAACCTGTGCAAAAAAGGTGGGGGCGGTCCGACTTGTCTCACGAGACCTATACTCCGTCTGATTTAAAAGATGTTTTTAAAAAGCCTCTTTACAGATTGAAAAAGACTAAAATCGAGAAATGATTGACTTTCATTTTCTTTTGATTTAACTAATTGACATACACACATGCTTCCCTTTTCCATCCGGGGTCGATTTCATGGAAAATCGATCAGAAGCGATTAAAATTAAGCGCCCGAAGTGTAGACAAAGGCGACGCTCCGGTCGATAGGAGGTGCTAAACTTGGGTTTATTAACCCTTGTAGAATCATGCGACACCCAAAGTCGCCGATCTTCAAACCAAATACAATAAAAAAAGGGGGTTGAGGTATGAAAAAATGCAATTCAAAGGTACTGGTGGCACTGGCAGTCGTTTGTATCTTCACTTCTACACCGGTTTTAGGAGCCGACATCGAACTGGCAAAAAAATCGACGATTGAAAAAATTCTAAAGAGAGGTGAGCTTCGTGTCGGATTTGAATCCGGGTATGTCCCGTTTGAAATGACCAATAAAAAAGGAAAATTTATCGGATTTGACATGGATTACGGCAGAAGACTGGCAAAAGCCATGGGGGTAAAATTTGTCCCGGTCAATACAGCATGGGACGGCATAATTCCTGCGCTGATGACCGATAAATTCGATATCCTCATGGGGGGTATGACCATCACCCAGGAAAGAAATCTTAAAATTAATTTTGTAAATCCTTACATTATTGTCGGACAAGCCGTTTTGTTGAACAAAAAGCATGAAGGGAAGGTAAAATCCTACAAAGATCTCAATGATCCCAAATATATCCTGACATCTCGGCTGGGAACCACAGGCGAACAGGCCATCAAACGCATGATTCCCAAAGCAACTTATAAGTCTTTTGAATCTGAAGCGGAAGCAGGTCTTGAGGTCATTAATGGGAATGCCGACGCTCTGGTATACGATCTTCCTTTCATTGGATTTCTTTATGGATCCCAGGGCAAGGGAAAAACTGTTTTCTTAAACGAACCGTTTACCTATGAGCCCCTTGCCTGGGCAATAAATAAGGGTGACCCGGATTTCCTTAATTTTCTTAATAATTTCTTAAGACAAACCAAAGGCGATGGTTTCTATGATAAAGTTTATAACAAGTGGATTATTGGCTCAGATTGGAAAAAAGAACTTAAGTAAACCATCCATATAAATTATATTCGGTATGTATGTAAAAACAGGCCAGTCACATCTGTTCAGACGTGGCTGGCCTGTTTCATTTTCAATGATAAAACGGCGAGTTCATCAATCCCCATCAGATATGAAAAAAACTTTAGACGGAAAAAAAAAAAACTGATGCTGAAAAAATCGAAAAATCGACGGCAATTCAATAGGCCCACCGCTTATTATATATGGGTGGGTGTTTTCTTTTTATTTCTCTCCATCTTGATCGGCTCGTTTTATTATGCATCACAGAAAATTGAGTATATATGGCGATGGAACCGCCTACCCATTTATTTTGTATACAAGGATGACATTGAAATCACGTCTGAAATAGACGGCGAGGTTGAAGCAATTGTTGTCAAAGAAAAGGAAGCTACGATAACAATCAAGGGTATGGGCGGTTCTGAATCATACCAGGTGCCTGCAGGAAGCATCGGCGTTGAAGAATCTGATCTCATAATGCCCGGCGATACGCTTGCTGTTTACCAAAAGTGGAAGCCGGGCCTTCTGATTATCGGCCTGTGGTTCACCCTGAAGCTCAGTGTAATAGCAACCATCTTTGGAATTATCATCGGTACCATCGGCGGGCTTTCACGCGTCTCCTCAAACCCGGCATTAAAGTGGTTCACGATCGCATATATCGAATTGATCAGGGGCTCCCCCTTGATGGTTCAAATACTGATCTGGTATTTTGTCCTGGGGACACTGATAAACGACCTGCTTGCCACGTATGGCTTCGGTCGTCTTTCGGCTTTTTGGTACGGTGTGGCGTCTCTCTCCTGTTTTGCCGGCGCCTATGTCACGGAAATCGTCAGAGCGGGAATACAGTCCATTCACCGGACGCAAACCGAAGCCGCACGATCCCTGGGAATGTCATACTCCCAGGCGATGCTGCATATCATTCTTCCCCAGGCGATGCGAAGAATTCTGCCACCTCTTGCAGGCCAGTTTATCAGTCTTATAAAAGACTCCTCATTGCTGGGAATCATTGCAATTCGCGAATTGACCAAGGCTGCAAGGGAAGCGGTAACAGCGAGTCTGCAGCCTTTTGAAATTTATTTGGCAGCAGCGGCGCTTTATTTGGTTTTAACCTTTACACTTTCCATGTATGTCCAACGTCTTGAACGAAAGATGGCTATCGTATGATTGATGTCCGTAATATTTATAAAACATTTACGCAGCCGCATGAAGTCAAAGCGCTGGTTGATGTTTCGACGAAAATTGAACCCGGAGAAGTGATTGTGGTTTGCGGGCCCTCTGGATCCGGCAAAAGCACATATCTTCGATGTTTAAATCGCCTTGAAACCGCGGACTCGGGCCAAATCATAATCGATGGTATTGACGTTCTGGATCCAAAAACAAACATCAACCAGTTGCGGGCTGAAGTCGGGATGGTTTTTCAATCATTTAACCTGTTCCCACATAAAACCGTTTTCAACAATATTATGCTGGCTCAGCAAGTGGTTAGAAAAAGATCAAAACAAAAGGCACAAGATAAGACGATGGAACTGTTGGAAAAGGTAGGGATAACCGACAAATCGGAAGTATTTCCCGACAACCTCTCCGGTGGACAGCAACAGCGGGTCGCCATTGCGAGGGCGCTTGCCATGGACCCAAAAGTAATGTTGTTTGACGAACCCACCTCTGCGCTCGACCCTGAAATGATCGGTGAGGTTCTCGACGTAATGAAGACCTTAGCCAGAGAAGGAATGACCATGGTAGTGGTCAGCCACGAAATGGGTTTTGCACGAGAAGTAGCTGATCGAGTTATTTTTATGGATAAGGGTGCCGTTGTAGAAGTGGGGACCCCTGAGCATTTTTTCACCCATCCGACCCATGAGCGGACAAAGCTTTTTCTGAGTCAAATTTTTTAACTCATTTCTACCCCTTTGAACAATATCCCGCCAAAATGGGAAACCAAGTGTCCCTATCCCCCTATCGCTGAAATCAAAGCCTCGGTCATGGGTGCGGGAAACGGCCTCACTTTTTAGGGTTTTCTACCATATCTTGTATTTATCAATTGAAAAATATACACTTTATGGTGTTTTTTCCTTTACAAACCGAGTTTTTCCTGTTATAAATTATTTATAAACACCAACAGATAACAGTCTCGTAAAAAGTCATTTGCGAACGACTTTGAGCATTTTGGGATAAAGTATTTTGATAGATGGTACGTTAAGAATTTCGAGTTGTTTGAGGAGGTTACGACGAGTTCTTGAAATTTAGTATTACTTATCTAAACGCCCCAATATGGTCATTTGGAGAGCAATATGATCTTATTACGAGTTCATCAACAAATAGATAACAGCAAAAAGAATGAGACGCTAAAACAGGAGGTTTTTTCCCGTGATACTAAAAAAGCTGGAAGTAACCGGATTTAAGTCCTTTCCTGAAAAAACCAGCATTTCCTTTCCTCCGGGTATTTCAGCGATCGTAGGCCCCAATGGTTGTGGAAAAAGCAATGTCGTTGATGCACTTCGATGGGTCATGGGCGAACAAAGCATCAAACAACTCCGCGGAAAGTCGATGGAAGATGTCATTTTTGATGGAGCGGATGGGAAATCTCCCCTGAACATGGCGGAGGTCTCATTAACCCTTAATAATGAGAACGGCTACGCACCCGAGGAATTAAAAAATTTTACCGAAATCATGGTCACCCGACGATTCTACAGATCAGGAGAAAGCGCCTATTCCATTAACAAACAGCCCTGCCGGCTGAAAGATATCCACAATATCTTTATGGGAAGCGGCATGGGCGCCAAAACATATGCGGTTATCCAGCAGGGAAGAATCGAAACGATTACCGATGCTGGCCCGGAAGTCAGAAGATTTTTTATCGAAGAGGCCGCAGGAATTTCGCGATACAAAAGCCGAAAAAATGAGGCACTTCGTAAAGTCGAGGCCACAAATCAGAATCTTTCACGGGTTTTGGACATCATTGCCGAAGTAAAAAGACAGATGGCCGGCCTCAAACGTCAAGCTAGAAAAGCCGGCATCTATAAAGACTTGCAGGACCGCTTCACAAGACACGATATACTTATTTCCTTTTGTTATTTTGACGATTATACACAACAGCTCGAAGAGACGAACAGTTTCTTGCAAACCCTTCAGGATGATGATGTTGGGCATACATCCAAACTAAAAATGCTCGACGCGGCCATCGAAAAAATAAAGCTGCAGCGCCAACAAAAGAGTCAAGAAATATCCGAACAAAGAACGCTCAAATTTGAAACCCAACGGAATGTCGACCGCATAGAAAATGATATCGCCCACATCGACCAGGATATCAAAAGACTCGCCAGTGACGTTACCGATCTTGACACAGCACATCGAGAACAAAAAGAGAAAAATACGGGCATCAAATCTGAAATTGTTCAGGTAGAAAATCAGATCGCTGAGCTGAATGAAGAAATTAAGAATCTAAGGTCTATTTTAGACCAAGATGCGTTCGCTGCCCAAGCGTCCCAAGACCGATTGTCTCAACTCAATCAAGAAATAGAAAATTATAAAACCTCTTTGATGGATCTGGTTGCCAGGGAAGCACGGTATAAAAACATATACCAAACCTCATCCACCAATAAAGAAAACCTTAAAAGGCGGCTGAACCAAATAGATAAAGATGAGCAAATCGCAGGCCAAAAAGAAGTCGCGCTGATCAAGGAAGAAACCAAAGCAAAAAAGCGAATGGATTCAGCCATTAAAGAACAAGCCGATCTCATCCGGCAAACAGACATCCTCGGGGAGCAACTTTTAGAAAAAACCGATCAACTCGGCCATCAAGTAAAATCGGTACAGGCAATGGAGTTTAAACACAACCAGGCCAGATCAAGATATAGTACGCTAAAAAAAATGGAGGAAAACTTCGAATGGTACCGGGACGGTGTCAGGGCGATCATGAAAGCCCAACGCTCAACGTCAAAGGATCCAGCTTCCACACAACCAGAGGCGGGCAATCATCCAGGCGTAAATGTCACCGGCCTCATGGCAGATATCATCATACCTGAGCCCTCTTTTGAAACAGCGGTGGAGGCGGTTCTCGGTGAATCCTTGCAATATATTCTGGTTGAGGATCAAAAATCGGGCATTGGTTCCATACAATATCTTCAAAAAACCGGCGCCGGACGAAGCGGCTTTATCCCGATGTCATCGGTGAGGCCGATGGAGTCCGACCCAAAAACAAGACCTGAACCATCAAAAATGCTATTGAATCATATCACTGTAAAGTCGGGCTTTAAAAAGATTACGGATGCGTTGTTGGGACATGTCATCGTTACAGATGACCTCGAGAAGGCGATAGATATCTGGAATCGCAACGGCCCACCACAAACGATTGTCACCAAAGAGGGTGATGTAATTTCCTATCAAGGAGTCATAACCGGAGGTTGTAAAGAAAAGCTGTCGGGAATCCTCGCTAAAAAGCATGAACTGAGAGTGATTAAAGGCCAAATCAACAAACTCCATCAGGCATTGGAATCCGGACACCGGATTCAAAAAAAGCTTGAATCTGAAGTTCGGGAAATCGAAAGCCACCTGCAACAAATAATAGCCAAAAAGAAGCATGCTGAACAAAAGGAAATCGAAGCAGAGAAGGTTTTTTATAAAACGACAGAGGAGCTCAAGCATGCCCGCCGCCACCTTGAAATCATACGTCTCGAACAGGAACAACTGCTCGGCGAAAAAAATGATATTGAGGAGGAAATGAAAGGTTACCATCGCGCATTGGCTGAAATCACCGAGGAGATCCAGATAGCGCAGGACAAAGTGGCTAATTTTTCAGAAAAGATTCAGATTGCAACATCTGAAACAGAAGATATTAACGAGAGGATCGTTGAGCTCAAACTCAGACTGACAAGATTAAACGCCAAATTGGAAAATAACCTTAACAATTTGAATCGACTTCATCTGTTTCACGACGACGGCATTAAACAGATCGATCGTCTTGTCCGGGAGATGACACAAAAAAAGGAAAAGATAACCAATCTGAAAGAAAAAAATGTTGGAAACAGCCGTTCCCTCTCAGATAGATACGATGCTATCAGACAACTTGAAGCGACCCTCGAGCAGAATGAAGATGAATATCACACGATTGATGAGAAGCTGGAAGAAAACGACGACATCATATCCGGTATACAGCATCAACGTGAACAATTACTGGAAAAAATTCGCCTTCTCGAACTAGAACAATCCCAGCGGCGGATCAAGCGTGAGAATATTTCAGACCGGTTGCAAGAACGTTATGGAAAACCTCCTGCCGCATTGAGAGCAGACCTTAATCGAAAAACCGAAGGCGGATCAGAGGAGATTGAAAAACTCCGGGGGATGCCAACTGAAGAAATGGAAAATGAATTGGCTGATTTGAGAAAAAAAATGGACAAAATCGGTGATATCCATATGGGTGCCATATCGGAATTTGAGGAGCTAAAAAGCCGGTACGATTTTTTATCTATACAGCGCGATGATCTCACTAAGGCATTAGATGACCTTGATAAGGTAATCAAGAAGATCAACAAGATTACCAAGGAACGGTTTATGGCTACTTTTCATTTGATCAATGAAAAACTGGATGAAGTATTTCCTCGTTTGTTCGAAGGGGGTTCGGCCAAACTTATACTCACTCAACCAGAAAATATTTTGAATACCGGTGTCGAATTTTTAATCCATCCTCCCGGGAAAAAGCTGACCCGAATGAGCCTCCTTTCTGGAGGGGAAAAGGCGCTCTCTGCCATTGCCTTGATTTTCTCAATCTATCTAATCAAACCGACCTCGTTCTGTTTGATGGATGAAATCGATGCGCCGCTCGATGATGCCAACATCTATCGTTTTAACAATCTGGTAAGAATAATAGGAGAGAAAACTCAAATTGTGGTGATCACACACAATAAAGCGAGTATGGAGTTTGCAGACACTTTGTTTGGGATCACCATGGAACAAAAGGGAATTTCCAAAGTGGTATCGGTAAACTTTGATCGAGCAAACGCATAATCCCTCTGAACCACCTCTCTGAAACCAAACCGCATATATATAGAAAACTAAAATAATGTCCTTGAACTGGCTGAAAAAAAAAGATGAATCAGCATCAACCGGTATTTTTAAGCAACTAAAAAAAGGTCTGTCCAAGACCCGGCAAATACTATCAACAGACATTGATCAGCTTTTCGCAGGGAGCAAGAAAATTGATGAAGGGATGTTGGAAGAGCTTGAAGCGCTTCTCATCACTTCGGACATTGGCGTCCGGACAACCATGGAGCTGATCGAGCGCATTTCCATAAAATCGAATCAAATATCCGATGCCGATGAGCTAAAAAAAGAACTCAAATCAGAAATAAAAACATTTCTGATGGCGAATCCACCTCCGGGAAAAAATATAGAGGGACTTCGGGTCATCATGGTTGTAGGCGTAAATGGTGTGGGGAAAACAACGACCATCGGGAAAATTGCAGCAAAATATACCGCTAGGGGGAAAAAAGTCCTGATTGTTGCGGCAGATACCTTTCGGGCAGCTGCAACCGAGCAGATGATGATATGGGCTGAAAGAGCGGGGGCTGAAATCGTCGTGCGAAAGGCGAAAACAGACCCTGCCGCTGTTGTTTATGACGGGGTTGAAACGGCCGTTTCCAAAAAAGTGGACATCGTCCTCATTGACACGGCGGGGAGGCTCCACACAAAGATAAACCTGATGGAAGAACTTAAAAAAATCAACCGGACGATTTCAAAAAAACTGACAGACGCCCCCCAGGAAATTCTTCTAGTTCTAGATGCGACTACCGGTCAAAATGCCTTGTCCCAGGCGAAGCTATTCAACGATGCCCTTGGCATTACAGGAATCGCGTTGACCAAGCTAGATGGAACAGCAAAAGGGGGAATAGTTGTCGGCATCTGCCGGACACTCCAAATTCCACTAAGGTATATTGGGATCGGAGAAAAAATCGATGATTTGCAGGATTTTGATCCCGCATTATTCACAGAGGCGCTGTTTTAAGCGCTGAAATGTTGGTTGCGGCTGTCCGATCCAAAGCTTTGTTGAAAGGGATCAGACCCAACCGATGTTCATAGATCCATTCCTAGGGGGGTATCACGGGTAAAATAAAAAAAATTCTATTGACATCGAAAATGAGAGGTTATAAAGTTTTGTAGAAATTACTTGCAGTAACTGATTTTAATCACAAAAAAAGGGGGGAATGCACCATGACAAAAGCAGACTTAATCGGTAAAATTTCAACGGATGCAGGCGTTACAAAGGTTGCGGCTGATGCCGCACTCAACTCTTTCATGACAAATGTTACAAAAGCTTTAAAGAAAAAAAACGGTAAGGTCACACTAGTTGGGTTTGGAACCTTTTCAAAAATCCGCCGCAAAGCACGCAAGGGTCGAAACCCTCAAACAGGCGCCCCCATTAAAATTAAGGCTCACAATGCGGTAAAATTCAGTCCCGGTAAGAAACTCAAAGCGGCCATTTAATACAAAAAAATAAGGCGCTTTATTTACAAGGGGACCAAATAAATCGCCTTATTTAAATATTTAATACCTGATTTCAAATTGCGTGAACTCCCCCGAATACGTATCCCAACTCACTTTGATATCTTTTACCTTTGAATGGGGAGGTCCTTTTTTGCACCATTGAAGGATTGACTCAACGCACTTTTTATCTCCTTCAAATAGCGCTTCAACAGTCCCATCCCTTCTATTTATCACCCATCCGAAAACCCCATATCTTTTAGCAGCACGGTGCGTCTCCATCCTGAAGAAGACGCCTTGAACCCTCCCGCTGATAATAGCGCGGGCCCTCACATTTTTATCCATGACCTCTCCAGGGTTGCATGCGTTTCAATTTTAATCGTCCTGCCAGCCCGCTTTCCGTGAGACAGGAATTCTTACATCATCCGGGGAAATCTATTCTTTTTGATGTCGCTCTGCTTTTTCAACTTCAACTTTTTGATATTAGCCTTTTTAGAACAGCTTCATCAATGATTTCAATGTGGCGTTCTCTAGCAAGGTCGAGTTTAGATCCCGGTGATTCGCCAACGACGAGATAATCCGTATTTCGAGTCACCGAGCGGGCCACATTGCCACCTGCCATCTTTATGAGGTTCCGGGCCTCACTTCTTGTCATGGTCACAAGGGTTCCGGTTAAGACAAATATCTTTCCGTCCAGCACATCTCTTTTTTCAAAATTATGATGAACAACCTGTACCCCGAAATCCAGAATTCGAGAAATGGTAACCCGATTTTCATTCTGCTTGAAAAATTTAGGTAGGCTCTCAGCCAAAACCGGTCCTATTCCTTCAATCGATTTGAGATCATCGGTCGATGCATTCGAGAGACTTTCAAAAATCCGGTATTTATCTGCCAGTATCCCTGCTACGTGTTCACCGACATGCCGAATGCCCAATGCATAAACAAATCGACTCAACGTAACCTTTTTACTCCTCTCAATGGCGAGGAGCAGATTCCGGGCCGATTTCGTCCCCATTCGCTGGAGATGGATGAGTTGCTCTTCCTCCAGTTGAAAAATATCTGCGTAAGATGATAACAGCCCCCTGTCGACTAATTGTTCCACCAGTTTGTCTCCAAGCCCATCAATATCGAATGCCCCTTTGGACGTAAAATGCTTGATACGTTCCTTTACCTGTGCCGGACAGGTTGAGTTGATACACCTAGTGGCTGATTCATCTCTAGCTCGAGTTACAAAAGAATCGCACACAGGACATCTTTTCGGCATAACAAAAGCAGTTTCCGTTCCTGTTCGCTTTGACACAATCACTTTGACAACTTCCGGAATCACGTCACCCGCACGTTGAACCAGCACAGCGTCTCCGATCCTGATCCCTTTCTTTTCTATCTCATCCTCATTATGCAATGTTGCACGGCTCACCATTGCACCGCCGACAATAACCGGCATCAGCCGGGCAACGGGTGTTAACACACCGGTCCGCCCAACCTGAATTTTGATATCCTCAATTCGGGTGGTCTCCTGCATCGCCTTGAATTTGTAGGCAATGGCCCACCTGGGGCTCCTGGAGGTTGTACCCAACCGCTGTTGAGATGAAACGCGATCCACCTTAACAACCATACCGTCGATATCATAAGGTAGCATCGATCGGTTTTCTTTGAGTTCTTGATAATATTCAAGAACTTCCTCAAGAGATATTCTCGGTCGAATGTGCGGATTAATTCTGAAACCCAAAAGTTGCAGTGCCCGCAGTGTTTCCCAATGCGACTGAGTAACTGGACCTTCGATAATGCCAATCCCATAGAAAAAAATTTCCAGGGGACGCTTTGCAGTAATTTTGGAATCGAGCTGCCTTAACGATCCTGCTGCAGCGTTTCTCGGATTCGCAAAGGGAGCCTGCTTTTGACGGAGTCGCTCCTCATTTAGCTGTCTGAATCCCTCTTTGCCCAAAAAAACCTCTCCCCTCACTTCGAGGATCGCGGGTACCTTGATTGTTTTGTTTTTCTGCAGTAAAATCGGGACTGACCGAATGGTTCTCACATTTGATGTTATCAATTCCCCCCGAACACCATCACCACGGGTTGAGGCCCTGCCAAGTTTTCCATCTTCATAAACAAGCTCCACAGCAATACCGTCTAACTTCGGTTCTGCGGTATAAATGATCTTATCATCGTGTTTAAGGATTTTTTTTATTCGACGATCAAAGTCGATAATATCTGAATCACTAAAAGCATTATCAAGACTCAACATGGGTATTGAGTGATCAACTGTCTCAAATTTTTCAAGGGGCGGCGCCCCGACTCGCCTGGTTGGGGAATCCGGGCTTAAAAGACCTGGATGAGCGGTTTCCAGCCTTATCAGTTCCCGCATCATACTGTCATACTCCCCATCCGATATTTCCGGATCATCCAGAACATAATACCGGTAATTATGCCGGTGCAGATTATCTCTGAGGTTCTCGACCCTTTTAACAATGTCTGCATCTACAGGGTTTGACATAAACTGTATATCACCTCACAAACAGCCTTTCGCCGGCTTTTAAAACGGTTATCATTAAACCCGGGTCGCCATTGAAAAGTAGAAAGCTCATCCGAGACCACAAGCACACCTCCCACCTCAACGTTCCGAAATCTCCCCACGTTGTAAAGAGCAGAAACCTCCATTTCAACGGCCAGTATATTCTTTTTCTGATAATACTCGACTTTTTCACGGGTCTCCCTGAAGATCGCATCGGTAGACCAAATCGTACCGGCATGGTACTGATGTCCGCATTGATTTAAGGCAATCTTTAACTGTCTTATTATCCTTTCCGATGAATATGAAAGGGCGTCAGTTTCTTTGCTTCCAGTTAGTCCATGGTTTTTGTAGTGCCTTGATGTTCCCTCGTCGATAATGGATGATTCGGGGACAATGATATCCCCCACCCGCACATTGGGTGAAATCGAACCGCACCAACCGAAAAACAAAAATATGTTCACACCCCAAGCAATAAGTGCCTCCAATATCATTGTCGAGTAAGGCGCACCAATCATGGGGCCCGCAAGTGAAATCGCTCTATTATCATCGTCACCGATATATAAACGACTCATAAACAGTCCTCTGAAACGGCTCTCATCCATGTTCATTAAATGGCACAAATAGACAAGATCCGCTTGGGTGCTGACCATTACTGCAACACGTCCCAAGTCCGAAATGTTTTTAGGCTTTATCGGATTTACAATTGAATCTGCTGTGAATGTCATTTTTGAGAAACGTTAATGATTTAATTTCTCTTACTCTTACAAGTTTTTGGCAAATCCCAACACATTTTTATTGATCACATGGAGTTCACATAAAGATCGGCTAACCCGGGGACCAAAGTGACTGAAATCCTCCTGCAGGCGTTTGACGAGGCCTTTGGAAAGTTCATCTATTTTGCAGGAAGGTTAAAGATGGAGTCAACGGTTTCTCCCATGCAGTCATTGAACCTCGATACGATAACCCGGTTCAGATATTCCTCAATTTCATTGGTCGTTAATATGCCCTGGGTTCCTACCAAGCGGTTGATAAACAAAACAGGCTGGAGGACCTGGAGATTGAACACACCAAATGCCCTCAAAAGGTGAATTGCACTGACTTGAGCGTCAGGGACCGACTTTGTTTCTAAAACTATTGATTGTCATGGTATAATCTTGGCTACCAAAAACAGCGGATCCTGCCACAAAAATGTCTGCGCCTGCCGAAGAAATCTCCTCTATATTTTGTTCGTTGACGCCACCGTCAACCTCAATTCGTGTGGGCAGCTCTCTATCCTGAATCATCGAGCGAAGTCGTTTGATCTTTTCCAGAGCGTTCGGTATAAAGACTTGACCACCGAATCCCGGATTAACACTCATTATCAATATGAAATCGACAGATTCCAGTATCCATTCAATCGATGATAGGTCGGTAGTAGGATTCAGGGCAACTCCAGCACCTGAACCGGATTCTTTTATCCGATTAATCGTCCTGTTTAAATGTGTGCAGGCCTCTACCTGGACAGAAATAAAACTGGCTCCTGCCTTTGCAAACGCTGGAATATAGCAGTCTGGTTCTTCAACCATCAAGTGAACGTCGAGGGGAAGGGAAGCAAGCCGGTCTACTGCCTGGACAATGATAGGCCCCAAGGTGATATTCGGCACAAAATGGCCGTCCATGACATCCAAGTGTAACCAATCTGCTCCAGCCGCCTCAACAGCACTTATCTCGTCTTTCAGTTTCGAAAAATCTGCAGATAGTAAAGATGGTGCCAACAGCTTCATGTTCATATACCCTTATAGTGAAATCGTGTTTATTTTTAAGGTCCAACCTCGTTCTACCACGCGTCAAACACCTGGCTTTTAACTATAACATCATCTTTATAAAGAAAAACAGTTGCATCTTTCCCTTTTGGTATTAAAAGCCATATTTCTTCATCCGGCTTCATAAAATCATCCAAAAGATCGTTTGAAACACCAAAACTGTTTAACCTAACACGAATACGACTTTTTAAAAACCCACTTTCGAGCCTATACCTGAACAGATTGACCCCTTTTACATCGTTTAGATATGTTTGCAATCCACGGCCGGACTTTCTGTTCCGTACGAGATTGACAATATGTCCCTCTATCACCCGGTGACCTGCCAAGGTTTCCTGGTCAACGATGATATTTTGGGGTTTCTCTTTATAAAATTTTGAAGTTATCTTCCCGGGCAAAAGGTTGTTCAGTTCAATGAGGAAAATAGCATCCTCTATTGAAAGACCCTGTAGATCCGGCATCTGGTATGCCTTCGCCTGGACTCCGATACTCACCAGGAGATTGACGCATTTACCTCGGGGTATCATAACACCGGGGTTAGGGGTCTGAGCAATGATATCATCTCTTTTAATATCCTGACTGGAAATTCTCGACAACTCACGCTGACATAGACCGTTATTTTCCAATATAATTCGGGCTTGCTGAATTGAAAGACCTTGAAGATTCGGCATCAAAACCGTTTTGGCACCTTTTGAGATGATAACCCGGATATCCCGCCCTCTTCTGATTTCAGCACCGGGCTTGGGATCTTGAAAAATAACATGATCTTCCGGAATATCCGAACTGTACTCAGATCTCTTCACTTTTGTGTTAAGCCCGATATCGGTTAAGATTTTAAGGGTATAAACAACGTCTTTTCCAACCAAATCCGGAACGACAATCGGATCCTCTCTCTTTATAATATAGGTAAGAGTGAGAAATGCGCTTAGGCCAAAAACAGCAAAAAATGCAATAACCAGAACAGATATTTTCACAACTCTTGTAATCATCCGCCTCTTTTCATGCAGACTGCAAAAAACCCATCCATATGGTGAAGATGGGGAAACGTTTTAAGAAACCCGTGATCATTCACGAGTGAGCGTGCTGCCACGGGTAATCCTGGAGGCGTCATGTCAGCGGTATGTACAGCAGCAGCCGGTGGTATTTTTGATAAATAGATTATCTGAAAAAGTTCGATCCTGCGAATATTTAAAATATTGATTTCTGTTTTTCCGATACGGATATTTGAGAAATATGTAATGATAGTATCGAGAAAACCCCTCCATTTTAAAACACAAAAAACAAGCGCTTTAAGCAGCGAGCGATCCTTTTGCGGAAGAGAACGCTTGTTATGAACAATTTCAAATAGAAAATCGAGTGTTCTTCCTTTTTTCCCCAGCGTATTTAAAATCCACAAAGCGATGAGGCGTACATCTGTATCGGGGTGAAATATCGGATGATCGACTCTGAAAAATGGTTTCACGACAAAATAACTTTCCCAGTCAGTTTCCAATTTCTTGGAATTAAAACTTCCCCTGGAGAGGCCGAAGGAAATGCACGCGTTTTCTCGGCTTAGAACAAAACTGTTCCCGGACCTATTCTGGCCCCTTGCATGAAATCTTTTATGGAAAGACGCTTTCCCGAGGCCCCCTGAATTTCAAGAATGGACAGCGCCCCTTTTCCGGTGGCAACGCGTAATTCGTCCGAAAACCCTTTTATAACAGTGCCAGGAATTTCATCGAATTTCAAAAGCGCCGGCCTTGCTTTGAATATTTTCAGGCGTTTTTGCCCGCAATAGGTAAAGGCACCTGGCCAGGGCGTCACTCCCCGGATAAATGCATCAAGATCATCGGCGGCCATTTTCCAATTGATGTGTCCATCCTCACTTTTTAGCAAAGGAGCGTAGGTGGCAATATCACGGCGCTGTGGTCTGGGGGTCACACTACCAAGATCGAGCGCGTTTAATGTCTTGATCATGAGATTTGCACCCATAACAGCCAAACGTTCATACAGAGTAGCCGATGTATCATCGGGATTAATTTCAAGCTTATCATATAAAAGAATATCACCGGTATCCAATCCGCCATCAATGAACATAGTGGTAACACCCGTCTCCTGTTCCCTGTTTATTATGGCCCATTGAATCGGTGCCGCACCACGAAATTTTGGAAGGAGTGATGCGTGCAGATTGATTGCCCCAAAACGTGGTACTGCGAGGATACGTTCGGGTATGATATGACCATAGGAAACAACGATAAGAAAATCTGGCTTTAATTTGCCAAGTTTATGCGCAAACGCATCGGTCTTGATGGATACCGGCTGCAAAATAGCATACCCCAACTCGTTGGCTACTCTCTTTACAGGAGGGGCTGTTATTTTGCGGCCTCGCCCCTTTGGTCGATCCGGTTGTGTCACGACCAGAGATATTGTATGTTCGGTTTCATGGAGGCGTTTTAGGGTTGGTAATGCAAAGTCCGGGGTACCCATAAAGACAAGTTTAAATTTTTTGTTCATTTGTTTTTAATTCTTTTTCTCATTCGTCTTTTATACATTTCTCTTTTTAACGAACTGATGCGTTCGATAAACAGGGTTCCGTCCAAATGATCGATCTCGTGTTGCAACACAAGAGCCAAATGCCCACCAGCTTCGATACTCAAAGGGTTTCCTTCCCTGTCTAAGCCTTCCACTAAAATTGAAGATGCACGTTTCACATCCGCCCTGAAATCAGGGACACTCAAGCACCCCTCATTTTCCGAAATGACTTCGCCGTCCATATCAACAATCCGAGGATTGATCAGGACTTGAAGGGATCGCCCTTTGTCCTGTGAAGAAACATCATAAACAATAACACGCTTCCCATACCCAACCTGTATTGCAGCGAGCCCGACACCAGGCGCATCGTACAGGGTTGCCGCCATATCGCCGATCAATGTCTGGATCGTTTCATCAATATGTTCGGCTGGCATTGCGGGGCGACTCAGAAATCGATCCGGATATGTTAAAATTTTAAGTATGGCCATTGCCTGAGATCCCCATCATTTTATCGTACAACATTTGCATGTGATATATCGGATTCTCCTTTTTCTTTTGTGACCTGCCATATATTCACACCTGTCACGATAGCCGATACGAACCCCATGACAATGACCGGAAAGATTTGGATGACATGGTTTGCCAGAGTAAAACCGGCGGCCTCCTTCCCCGAAATCCCAAAAAGGGAAAGAGCAAAAATGCCTCCAGCCTCCCAGATACCCCAAAATCCGGGCACAGATGGAATAGCAATGAAGAAGCAAACAATAATCATTACAGAAAAAATTTCCATAAAAGACAGATCAATCCCCGGCGAACCCATGGCAAAGATGTAGTATGAAAATGCTGAAAGGCCCCATATGACGAAAGACAGTCCGACACAAATAAGCATCTCCTTTGGATATTTAATAAGGGAAAACCCAGAGGCGAAATTTTCGACCATCTTTACAAGGGGGATGCAGATCTTTTGCTTAATTTTCTCCTTTGACGACTCGCTCACAAAAAAAAGAAACGATGACATCTTGATAATTAACCTGTTTATCATCGTTCTGACTTTTTCTGTACTCACCATGACAATTCCTGCAATCAGTACAATGATCAATTTTACCATACTGCTGCGAATCGTCATCAACATATCCTTGTTGAGGTGATATTTTCCGAACACCATATCAAAATTGGGGTCCACCTGAACTGTCATCATCATCACACCAAAAAGGATGACCAAGATACCGACATCAAATACCCGCTCGACCGCTACGGTTGCTAGCCCACTTGAAACCGGCACATGATCATTTTTTTTCAAAATGACAGGCCGTGCCACCTCTCCAACTCTCCCTGGAAGAATGCAATTTATCATAAACCCGATCATTATCGGATGATATGCCCGCCAATAACTCACCTCTTGTACGGATTTAAGGATCAGTTGCCACCGCAACGCCCTTAAAATAAAACTAATGAAGACAACCAGTATGGAAGGTATGGTCCAAAAATAGTTTATGGATGATATGTAATCTACCAGATGAACAAAGGGAACATTTCTGAACGCAAAAAAAAGAGCAATGGCCGAAAGGCATACCCCGATACCCAGAAAGATTATGTTATTCTTTTTCATAAAATAAAGGACGGTCAGGATAGGATGTTATGTGCCTCTTTGACATCCTTTTCAATCTGTTTGGAAAGGGCCGGGATATTCGAAAACTTAATTTCATCTCGGATTCGTTGGATAAAATTAACTCGAATTTTTTGTCCATATATGTTCTCATTAAAATCGAGAATATGAACCTCCACTGTAAATATATGCTCATCAAAGGTTGGACTGTACCCTATATTGGCCACCCCTTCATGTTTTTTGTTGTCGCACTCCACCGTAACCGCATAGATTCCAGTTTTGGGGCAAAGCTCATCTTGCAGATTTATATTTGCGGTTTGAAATCCCAAAACCTTGCCTCCCCGGCCTTGTCCACTGACAACCGTACCTTTTATTTGGTAGAAGCGCCCTAACAATTTTCTGGCTTCTGATACGTTTCCCTCCATGAGAAGTTCACGTATTTTGGTACTGCTGATTCTTCCATGGATACGATCGGATGCGGGTATCCAATCAATTACAATGACTTCAAAACCGAAGGATTTCGAGAAAAATTTTAAAAGCGCAGCATTCCCTTCACGGTTTTTCCCAAATGTGTAATCTTGCCCGATCACAATGGCTTTTATGCCGATTTTTCCTACCAGCAGGTCCCCCACAAATTGCTTTGCCGTTATTGTTGCAAATTCCCGGGTGAACGGGATTGTAATCAAAACATCTATGCCGGATCTCTCAATAAGTTCCGCTTTCTGTTCATATAGGGTGATAAGGGGCAGATGGTTGTTTTGTCCCAACACCCGGGCGGGATGCGGCTCAAAAGTCATAGCCAGGGATAAGCCATCCATGGCTCCCGCCTTTTCAACCGCCCTGCCTAAAAGGACTTGATGCCCAATGTGCACCCCATCGAAGTTACCGATGGTAATGACCGCATTTTTGAAGGGTTTTGAAATGTCATCTAAGTCATTTATAAATTGCATTATTACCTTTCCAAACGATTATCTGAAATCCCTAGACTGTTCAAACAAATTACTGATAGATCTTTTTTATAAAAACACACCGAAAAAAAGAGCGCTGATAAAAAACAAAACCACCCAAAATTTAGAGAATTTTTTAGTTTAATAACAAGATTTGCTTGACAAAATGATAAAACTTGTATAATTAGCATAGCCTCATTTATAAATCAAACTCTTTATACTTTCCACCATCTAAGTGCCGAAGTGGCGGAACTGGTAGACGCGCTAGGTTCAGGGTCTAGTGGGGGTTTCTCCGTGGGAGTTCGAGTCTCCCCTTCGGCACCAAGAACATAACCATTAAGCGCATAATTTCAATGTTGCGCTTTCTTTCATTTTTAGTAATGAATTATCAGAGGCATCTAAACAAAACACTAAATTTCATTACGTAATTTGTAGGAAACTTTTCAGGATTGGTTCTTACACCTATCGATGATAGTGACACGGTTGATGGTTAGCAACGATAAACCAGAAAAATGCGTTACCTGTAGATGCAGAAAGTTTCGTTGGACGTCAGAAGACGGATGGACATGTATGAGATGTTATCCGCCTGCTCAAAGCGTTGTGAACCAAGTAAAAGAAATAATAGGCAATCGCCTTCAAATAAAAATATCCGATCCCAAATATAATGCATGATCGAACATCATCCACGATCAAGGCAAACTGTCTGACTAAAGCCCCGCTCACAGTTTTGGTTTAACCGCCTTGAAAAGATAAGACACCTCTGATAAGTTTATTTTTAAAAATTCACCCTCCCCGATTTTAATAGTGAAGGGAATTTTCAAAAGGAGTTTTTTATGGCTTGGTTTGGAAAATTGATCGGAGGAACCATTGGATTTGCTTTGGGTGGACCTTTAGGGGCAATTTTAGGTACCACATTTGGACACGCTTTCGATTCGAAAAACGAAACAGACAACAGATACAAAAAAACCCTCCTTTCATCGGGTGAGCAAGCCCAACTCACCTTTTTTGTAGCCACATTCTCGATGCTGGCAAAACTCGTCAAGGTCGACAAATCCATTTCGAAAGAGGAGATCGATTCCATTGAGAAATTTATGCTTCACGATTTGGGTTTAAACCCTGAGAGCAGAAGGATTGCCATGAACATCTTCCATACAGCAATGGATTCTCAAGGGACCTTTCGTGATTTTGCCGCACAATTCTATGAGGAATTTCAATCCCAACCCCAGCTCCTTGACCTGATGATAGACATACTGTTACGGGTATCTGTTGCTGATGGTTTCCTGAGCGAAGACGAAGAGAACCTGATTCTCTCGGCTGCAAGGACATTCAAATTTACCGAGGAGGAGTATAGAAAACTCAAATCAAAATATGTTAGGAATTTTGAAAAATATTTTGCTATCCTCAAAAGCAAGAGCAGCGATTCAAATGATCAAATTAAAAAACATTATCGAAAACTCGTACTGGAATATCACCCGGATACAATCGCATCAAAAGGATTACCGGAAGAGTTTATGAAGTTTGCCAATGATAAATTTCGGGAAATCCAGGAAGCGTATGAAGTCATCAAAAAGGAAAGAAGATTCGGTTAACCGTTCGCAGCTCGGTTCAATACATTTTACAAAGGGTACCCAGCGCCGAGGTGCCCCCATGGAGTTTTTCGATCCGTACGTCTATAATGGTATTTCTCAAATCCTCATTACTTCTGACCAGAACCGGTATATAGTTTGAGGTAATTCCCCTGAAAAAATTTTGAATACCGGTCGCTTTCCGTTCAATAAGGACCTCAACCTTCTCTCCGATAAATCTGGTTAAAAAAGTTTTCCTTTTTTGATCACCCAACTCACGCATTTTTCGAGATCTTTCTTTAATTGCTTTTGTCGGGACCTTATCTGAATAAGTATCCGCAGGCGTTCCCTTCCGAGACGAAAAAGGAAACACATGAAGGTAAGCTACCGGCAGTTCATAAATCAAATTATATGTGTTTTGAAATGCCTCTTCGGTTTCTCCTGGAAATCCGATGAGAACATCAACGCCTATGGCGACATCAGGGATGGTTTCTTGGATGTTACGAACCAATGCCCTAAAAAAAGATCGCCCATACGACCGCTTCATCTTTTTCAAAATAAAATCATCGCCACTTTGAAGAGGAATATGAAAATGACGACACAACCGTCCATATTCAGAGCGTGATTTGCGTGTAAACTTGAGGATATCAGGTGAAACTTCTAACGGATCAATTGAGCTAAGCCGCACCCGGTCTATAGCACCTGACGCGCAGATGCGACCCAGCAGCTCAGAGAGAGAAAATTTGGGGTGCAGATCCAGTCCATATCGACCCAGATGAACGCCGGAAAGGACCACTTCATGATATCCAACTTGTTTAAGTTCCCGAATGCTATCCAATACATTTTTTACAGGCATGCTTCGACTGGGCCCCCTGGCGCGTGGTACAATACAATACGTGCAACAGGCATCACACCCGTCTTGAATCTTTAAAATTGGCCTTGTGCGGTCCTGCCTGGGGATCGAGGAAGTTTGTCTGAAAATTCTTTCGTTTGTAACATTCTGACAAATCGACACCGGAATCCGGCTCTCCGCTTCGGTCAAAGCATTGACCAATTGGGGAATCTCATACTTATTTTTATGGCCGACAATGACATGAACGCCTTTGATTTGTTTAAATTCATCCGGTTCCGTCTGAGCGTAACAACCGGTCACCAATATTCGGGCCATGGGGTTGTTCCTAATGGTTTGCCGGACAGCCTGTCTTGATTGCATGGCCGCTTTTTGGGTGACTGCACAGGTATTTACAATACAGAGGCCAGAATCTCCTTCAGCATACGTGAGAACAGATCCGGATTCTGTCAGGGTTTGAGCGATCACATCAGACTCATACTGATTCACTTTACAGCCCAATGTACGAATGCAAAACTTAGAAATCATTTTTTTGTTAAGAACTTGTTGCCGCTTCAGCAGGACTTGCTCCGATCGTGACAGAGACTTTAACAATTCTAGCAAAACACATAATTTTTTTTAAAGATCCGGCCGGATCAGCTACTCAATGCTTAACTCAAGATTCATTGTCTTGGCCGGTTCAAAGCCGTTTTTGTTAAAAAAACGGATGAGTTGCCAATCATTCCAGTCAACCAGTGTATTTAATTTTTTCACACCGGCTTTCCGAAGATGACCGATAAATTCCACCATCAACTGTTCGCCCACGCCTTTCTTTTGGTAATCAGGATGGACCCCGATAGTATCGAGAGTAGCGGTGGTAGCCGAAATGCCGTACTCTCCCACAAAAAGCTCACTCATTACAAAGCCGACCACTTTTTCACCCTCCTCTGCCACAAGAGAGATGGTCAGACGATCTTTTTGATCCAGAGCCCGGGTGAATTTTGTCTCATAATACAAAGTTCTAGCAATAGCGAGTTCGGCAATCTCGTAGGCCTTGAGCTTCTGGATTGGCTTTTCCCTGAACCGAACCACACCTTCGGTTGGCAGAAAAGTCTCGGATCTCGATTGATTAAAAACCCGTTCATCAATCTCCACAACGTCATCGAAGTCGTCGCGGCGAAGGGGCCGGATTTTTACTTTTTTCAAATTCATAACTCCTCCTTTAGTTATTTATCAGCCGCTGGTGTAAAACTGACAATTTGTCCTTTTCGGAGCTGAGATGGAATTTTTAAGGAAGATTATAAACATGTCAGCGATATCTTGTAGAAAAATGAGTAGGTTATGTCAAGAGAGAAAGAAAATTCATGGATTTTGAAAACCTTTTGGTTGAACCGTTCTTTGTTACGCTCATAGGGTGGACAATTTATCAAGTATAAAAAAATTATTGTTTTTACAGCGCCATTTTCTTATTATAGTATATATAAGTCTTGCTAATTGATTTTCCAATGCTCTAAAAAATTATGCGCCGGGTGCCGGGTCATAACTACGGATAAAGCTGAAGCAGAAAGGAGGAAAAAGATTATGGAAGCATCAAGCCTTTTGAAAGATAAGATAATCCTGGTGGTAGATGATGAAGTGGATGTGCTTGATACAGTCGAAGAAGTATTGGATATGTGCCTAATTTATAAGGCAAACGATTACGATACCGCCCATCAATATTTAATGAGCTACACATATGATGTTGTCATTTTAGATATTATGGGTGTGAATGGTTTTGATCTCCTGAAAACATCAGTAAAAAGAGGATTCCCCACTGTCATGCTCACCGCCTACGCATTGTCGCCCGAAGCATTGGAAAAGTCGATAAAACTGGGTGCGGTTTCTTTTCTTCCAAAAGAAAAAATGACCGAGCTTCAAGATTTCTTGGCGGACGTTGTGCTGGGAGGCGGCAAACCGGTTTGGGAAAAATTGTTTGATCGACTTGGATCTTTTTTTAATAAGCGTTTTGGGCCGGATTGGAAAGAAAGAAATGAATTCTTTGAAAAATTCGAGCAGGCCCTGAAAAAGGAAAAAGATAAAAATTAGAAGTATTTCAAAACCCAGGTTTTTTGTTTTTGATTTCTTCAAATAGCAAAAAACGTTCAAAATGGGTTTTCAAACAAATATAACCAGATTATCCTCCAAGATAGGCCTCTTTGACTTTGATGTTGCCAGAGAGATCTTTGGCCGAACCTTCAAGAACAAGCTCACCTGTCTCTAACACATAGGCGTAATCGGCAGTTTTAAGTGCAGCCCTTGCGTTTTGTTCTACTAACAGGATCGTGGTTCCTGACTGATTTAGCCGTTCGATAACCTCAAATATCTCCTTTACAATCAGCGGCGCAAGCCCCATGGAAGGTTCATCCAAGAGTAAGAGTTTTGGTCGTCCCATTAGTGCCCGGGCAATGGCAAGCATCTGCTGTTCGCCCCCTGACAGGGTGCCGGCGATCTGTTCGGATCGTTTTTCTAAAATGGGAAACATTCCAAATACCTCTTTGATTCTCTCGTCGATCTCATGACGGTATCGGCGCTTGAATTTAAGATAGGCCCCGAGATTGATATTATCCTGAACGGTCAGATGACTAAAGAGTTGTCTTCCTTCCGGAACTTGAGAAATACCCAACCCCACAATCTGGTTGCTAAGCAGCCCGGCAATATTTTTTTCTTTGTATATAATGCGACCTTCCAGACTTTTGATCAGACCGGATATGGCCTTTAAAAGCGTAGATTTTCCGGCCCCATTGGCCCCGATAATAGTAACCACTTGCCCTTTGGGTACGTTTATTGAGATGCCCTTAAGAGCAGGAATATTATCATAATAGGCAGTCAGACCTTCGGTTTTAAGCACGGTCTTCCTCGCTACTCCCCAGGTAAGCCTCGATCACCTTTGGATTGTTTTGTATCTCCTCAGACAATCCTTCGGCGATTTTTTCGCCATAATTGAGTGCCATAATCTCATCAGAGATATTCATCACCACCTTCATGTCGTGTTCGACAAGTAATACGGTGATCCCTTTCTCCTTGATGGCATTGATCAGAGAAGATGCCTTCTCGGTCTCTGTCTCATTGAGCCCGGCAGCGGGTTCATCCAGGCAGAGGAGTGTCGGTTCAGTGGCCAACGCCCGGCCGATTTCCAGCATTTTCCTTCCACCCAGTGGCAAACTGTCAGCGGATTCGCTAAATTTTTCAGCCAGACCGACAAATTCAAGAATTTCCATCGCTTTTGCACGAATTTGCTCCTCCTTGTGCTTGTCATGGGGCAACCGCAGGCCGGATGCGATAAATGATGATCGAGTGCGGGTGTGGCAGCCCACCATGACGTTTTCAAGCACCGTCATGTTACCGAAGAGTTCAATGGTTTGAAAAGTTCTAGAAATACCGAGTTCGGCAATTTCGTGGGCCTTTAGCTTCTGGATTGGCTTTCCCCTGAACCGAACCACACCTTCGGTTGGCGAAAAAGTCCCGGTAATTATATTGAACAAGGTGGTTTTCCCCGCCCCATTTGGACCAATGATGGCTTTGACCATTCCCTCTTTGGCATTAAAATGTATGTTAATCAATGCCATCAGCCCACCAAAGACCATGCTGACCTTTTCCACCTCAAGAATTTTTCCCCTACTTTCCTTATCCATTGGAAACTTTTTTGTTAAACAGGCCTTTCAAAATTTTCGGAATTCCCACCATGCCTTGGGGTAAAAAGATGATGACCAATAGCAGAATGACTCCATAAACAATGACCTCAAATTCCTCAAAAAAATGGAGCCATTCAAAGCTTAAAAAGGTAATCAGAAATGCCCCGATAATGGCGCCCCAGATGTCATGCATCCCTCCCAAAGCAATCATGATCAAAAGCTTAATTGAAAAGAAAAGGTCAAAAGTGGATGGATTGATAAAATTTAAATAATATGCATACAAACTACCGGCCAGTGATGCCAAAATGGCCGAATAGACAAAGACCACTACTTTGAACCTGGAGACATTTATACCCATGGCGCTCGAAGCTGCCTCACTTGAATGGATGGCCCGTAAGGCGCGGCCCGTGCGAGACTGAATGACATTAATGGTAAATACAAAGACAGAAAAAACAAAAAACCAAACCAGGTAATAATACTTTTCGACTGAATCGAACGCAAACCCGAACAAACTTAATCCTGGAATGCCGCTCATACCGTCTGGACCGCCAGTCCATTCTACTTCTTCATTAAAGATGATAAATACGATGATTCCAAAAGCCAAAGTTGCCATTGCCAGGTAATGGCCCTTGAGTTTCAGGGATGGGACGCCCACTAGCACGGCCACAATCGCGGCAACAATCATTCCAATTACCATGCAAAACCATGGATTCAAACCATAAGTGGCCGTCAGAATAGCCGATACATAAGCACCAATACCATAAAAGGCAGCCTGCCCGAGAGATATTTGTCCGGCATAACCCATCAACAAGCTGAGGCCGATGGTGATCAGACTATAGATTCCGGCAAAAATCATGAGATCGGGATAATTTTGGATCGCAGGAATCAGACGTGAAACCAGGGGAAAAACAATAATGAACAGCGCAAAAATGATAATCGGGAGCTTACGGATTCGTAGCATGCCTAGAACCTTTTGAACTTGCTAACCTCGATGCTGCCCAAAAGACCGCTTGGTCTTAAAAACAGCGCACCCAAAAGAACGATCAGGGCAAACGCATCTTTGTATCCTGAGTGAATAAGCCCGGCCCCAAAAGATTCAATGGTGCCCAAAATCAATCCACCCAGAATGGCTCCTGGAAAACTGCCCAGTCCGCCCAAGACAACGGCCCCGAACCCTTTTATGGCCAGCATGGCCCCACGGTCATATTCCATAAGGGAAATAGGCGTTATTGTAATACCTGCCACTGCTCCGATAGCGGCTGAAAGGGCAAAAGATAACAGGATCATCCGCTTAACATTAATACCCACTAAGCTGGCTGCACCAGGATTGTCGGCACAGGCGCTCATGGCCTTGCCGATGATGGTCTTTTCAAAGAAAAGGGTTAAAAAAATGACGATAACAATCAAAAAACCAATGATCCAGAAATACTGGGGCTGGATTACTGCCCCAAGGAAATGGATGGGATGTCGTCCGGAAAAGGCTGGCAGATCAAAGGGGTCTTTACCCCAGATAAACATGGCAATGCCTTTGATAATGATGGAAGCCGCAATCGTTGCGATGATCAGCGTCAGAACGGAAGGCTGGCGAATGGGTCGGATGGCCAAACGGTCCAGCAGCATCCCGACCAAAGTGACAATGATAACCGTCAGTGGAAAAGCCAGTACAATGGGCAGGCCAGCAGCAACGTGTAAAAAGACCATAACCAAACCGCCCAACATGACAAACTCGCCCTGAGCCAAATTAATGATCTCGGTTACATTGTAGATAATATTGAATCCGATGGCCACCATCGCATAAGTGCTGCCAACCGTCAGGCCGGTAATCAAATATTGCAATAGCTGATTTGCAAAAGTAATTTTTTCCATCGGCATTTACTTGATAAAAAGCAAGGGTGGTGAATGTAAACCACCCTCACTAAATTTGGCTCTGAAAAAAATGATGATTATTTAGCTAATGCCCAGTCGTCACCTTTGACAACAACCATTAGAAAAGCTTCATTAAAGGTCAACCCGATGTGGTCGTTGGTAGAAAAGTTAAAAATTCCATGCTGGCCGACAAATCCTGCGGTTTTATTTTCCAAATAATCTCTGATTCCAGCCCTGTCGCAGCCCACGGCCTTAAGCGCTTTTGCTACCAAATGCAGCGCATCCCACGCATGGCCGCCAAAAGAACTCAGGGGTTCATTATACTTTGCCGTATAGTTCTTCATATACCCCATGGTCACCGCTTTTTGTGGATGGCTGGCAGGTAAAAGTTCAGCGACATTGACCGCCCCCAACGGGGCAAAAACACCTTCGGCAGCGCCGGCAGCCAGTTTGATGTTCTTGCGGCTACCGAAACCGTGGCTTTGATAGAAGGGAATTTCAGTCATCCCCAGATCTTTCCAGTTCCGAAGGATCACAACCTGGGTCGGGCCGACAGACCAATTGACAATGGCCCCGGGTGCTGCACCCTTGATTTTGGTCAGCTGGACGGTCATATCGGTATCTTTGGGCCCATAGGACTCATCCTCTACAATAGTTATACCGTACTTCGAGGCTAGTCTTACCAGCTCTCCGTGGCCACTTTTTCCAAACCCAGTTGTAATGCTCGCAATGGCGATCTTATTGATACCCCGTTTTTTCAAATGGGTGTAAATTGCTTCCACGGCCATCGTATCGGTCTGGGGGGTCTTAAAGACCCAATGCCTTGATTTATTTTTCTTTTCATCCCAGGTAATTTTATAGCTGGCAGCGGCTGAAATCAGAGGAGTTTTGTATTGTTCGGCTAAAGGCACAACCGCCATGGATGTTCCACTCAGCGAAGGGCCAATTACCGCGCAAACCTTATCCTTGGTGATCAGTTTTTTGACAGCCAGATTGGTTTTGGTGGCGTCACCCTCAGTGTCATAAATAATAAGTTCCAACTTTTTCCCATTAATTCCGCCGGCATTGTTAATCTGTTCTGCGACCATCTCTGCCGTCTTTTTTTCAGGATCCCCTAAGAAAGAGGTTCGTCCAGTCACTGAAAAGACCGCCCCCACTTTTAAGTTCTCGGAAAATACCATGGTGGGGGTAAGCAGTAATCCAAAGCCGAACAGACATACCGTTGTGATGATTGCCATTTTTCTTGTCTTCATCTCTTCCTCCTTTTACTTGGTTGTCCCATTATGAGTGCCTCTTTCATCCCAATAAAACATATAATCATGTTACATTATGGCCACAGTATGGTTTAGTCAAGGGAAAAACCCCGTGCGCGGCGCCGAAACCCTCTTCATTTGTTTTAAAGAATATTTTCGACCTAAACGCCCATCTTCAACATGGAAGGCTGTTACGATGTCCAGTAACCTTGAGGGTCAAACCGTCTGAGCATGGCCAGCTCCGTGTCATCCGGTATCGGGGTCCGGGTGATCTTTGGTGCCATACAGAGCCGCCAACCGGTATTTGCCACAATTTCCTCAACGGTTACTCCCGGATGGATCGAAGTAAGTACCATTTCACGGGTACCTGGGTCAGAACGGAGAATGCCCAGGTTGGTGATAACCATACATGGCCCCCCCCGGGGCAGCCCCACCCGCTCTCGCCACCCCTGTCCATCACCGTAGCCGGGAGAAGTAATGTAATCTACCCGTGGGACAAACCGTCTTTTTTCATGGGTCATTATAATGATATGACGTTTGGCAAGACTGGCGAGATCGCAAGCGCCACCGCTGCCTGGGAGTCGGGTTTTTATTTTTTTTGTGCCGCCAACATAACTGGTATTTAAATTTCCAAAACGATCCACCTGTGCTCCGCCGATAAATGCAACATCTACCCTCCCTTGTTGAAGAAGTCCCATCAGATCAGCCGTATCGGTCAGCCACTGGGCACAAAATAGATTGGGGAGGTCACCCATGGTCAGAATCGATCCAGGCGCCGGGGTATCTCGCACGATGCCCAGCTCGTAAACACCGATAGCATCAGGCGCATGAGTGCTCTTTGCCAGCAAGAAACCAAGCAGTGGAAGCCGCATCCCTACAAACACAATCTCTTTATTCGCAATCTCACGGGCGGCAGCTGTCACCATGAGTTGGAGGGGGGTGTAATCAGAGATTTCTGCTTGTTTAGTGATCGTTGATTTCATGGCATTTCCTTAACAAAGCTTCTAACACCCAAAGTCCGCAGGTGCGGATCGAAGGTGATGTTTTATTTTTAACCGATCCATTCGATTTTTTCCCACCCGGTTCAAGTAATCCACTCTGTCTTTCACGTTATCTATCCAAAATGCCTTCCAATCGGCAAAACTTTCCGGTGTTCGACTCGCGGTTCGGTAGTCAATAAATGATTGGTGATCCCTGTTATAACACCCCGGCACCGGAGACGGATGTCCGCCCCACGGTGCATGCACCACAGCACAGACCCGAAACCCAGGGATGACGACCCTATTGGGGTCACTCCGGATGGTATCCGTAGGGACGATCTCTTCAGCTATAATAATCACATACTCGCCGGCCAGACACGCTTCCCGGGTGATGCCCATGTTCCCCCACATATGTGCATTGCCTTGTTCATCTGCCCGCTGAGTATGAATAATCGTTACATCGGGACGAATAGCCGCCACCGCAGTCAGGGTATCGCCGGTAAAAGGGCATGTTATCGTTTTCAGACGGGCGTTGCTTTTGAAAAGATCGCTGCCCAGGGCCGTTCGGGCCGGCATAAAGGGGACGCCCATGGCCGCAGCCCGCAGGGACATGGACATGGTTAGATTTGAATGGTCTTCTATTTCGGTATTACCATTCTCAATCGCACGTCGAAAATTATAGGAGGAGCCGGTGATAACATTCCCCACCCATGCGGCCTGAACTTTACGCACACAACCCCCACCGATCAGTTGATCAAAGAGAATATCTGAAATAGTACCGATTAGAGTAAGGTCGCGTTTGCGTTGGCGAATAAGCTCATGACCCGCAGCAAAAGGGATAAGCGTTTCCTGGGCCGTACCCAACGCCACTGCACTGCCGTTTTGGACAAACCGGGATATGGCTTCAAACATGGTGAAAAGCTTTGAAGCGGGCATGTTTATTCTCCAACAGAAATATCCCTTTTTGTGAACATCATGCAATTAGGGTTGATTTAATTTGCCGCCAACAAATGAAAAAGGCCCTACCTTTTTTGCGGGCCCTTTAACGGTATTGATTTATATGAAATAAAAAAGTTGCTATTCTTTTTGCTTGGTATTTTCTTCATCCACTTCAGGTTTCGGTTTTACAACTGTATTACCCTTTCCCGTCACAGCTTTAGTAGATGTTGCCGATGAGTCATCTGATTCGCTCTTTGTACCTGAGGTATCCGGCATGCGCTTTTTCTTTTCTGTCTTTTTATCAGGTTTGCCTTTTTTAGAATCAGAAGCCTTTTGTTCTTCCGCTACCTGTTTTTTTCCTTTTTCAGCACTTTTGGTCTTCTTTTTTGTTTTCTTTTCTTTGCTTTTTTCAGGCGAAATCAGTTCAATGATTGAAATGGGGGCAGCATCGCCTGGCCGTCTTCCCGATTTAACAACACGTGTATATCCGCCGGATATTGCACCGAACCGGTCGGAAGCTTCATCAAAAAGTTTATGAACAATGTTTTTTTCCCGTATGATTGAAAGTGCCAGACGCCTGGCATGCAAATCGCCCTGCTTTGCTAAGGTGATCAAATGGTCTGCCCAACGCCTGAGCTCCTTTGCTTTTGCATCTGTCGTATGAATACGCTCATATTTGAAAAGTGAGGTCACCATATTTCTAAACATGGCTTTTCTATGGCTGCTGGTTCTATTTAATTTTAAACCGGCTTTTCGATGTCTCATAGAATCGTCTGCTCCCCTTCCTCTTTGTCTTCTTCACGAGGCACAAACCCTTCAAGTTTCATCCCGAGAGAAAGGCCCATTTCGTTCAAAACCTCTTTTATTTCATTTAATGATTTTCTCCCGAAATTTTTGGTCTTCAGCATCTCTGATTCGGTCTTTTGTACCAGCTGATATATATTAAATATGTCGGCATTCTTGAGGCAATTGGCACTACGAACAGAAAACTCGAGTTCCTCAACACTTCTGTATAGATTCTCATTAAACTGCGGCTTGTCAGAATCTTCCGGTTTTTTATCCGGCACCGGTTCCAGATCTTCATCAAAATTGATAAAAATCGTCATCTGCTCCTTTAGGATCTTAGCGGCATAGGCCACCGCATCCTCGGGCAAAATGCTCCCATCTGTCCAGACTTCGAGCGTCAATTTATCATAATCCGTTTTCTGCCCAACGCGAGCATTGCTTACAACATAATTTACACGCTGGATGGGGGAGAATACGGCATCTATCGGTATCGTGCCTATAGGGGCATCTTCATCTTTGTTGGCTTCCGCGAGTGAATACCCTTTACCAACTTTTACATTAATGTCCATTTTCAGTTTTGTTTTTTCTGAAAGCGTTGCAATGTGCAGATCTGGATTCAGTACCTCGCACTTTCCTTCATCACTGATGATTTCCCCTGCCAAAAGTTCACCCTCTCCTTCAGTGTCAATTCTCACGGTTCTCGGTTCTAAATCAGCAAGTCTAAAGTGCACCTCTTTTATGTTAAGAATAATTTCTGAAACATCTTCTAACACACCTGGAATACAACTGAATTCATGCATCACGGTATCAAATTTGACAGATACTGCTGCCGCACCATACAATGATGAAAGTATGATCCGTCTTAGAGCATTTCCAATTGTGATACCGAATCCTCTTTCAAGCGGTTCACAAACAAACTTGCCATAGGCGGGTTTGGTGGTAAACTGAACCTTTTCCGGCTTAATCATCTCCTGCCAGTTAATATACATGGGTTCATTTAATGACATTATCGTGTCTCCATTGACAAACGTCTGAATTGATCATCCCAGTTACTTGGAATAAAGCTCAACGATTAACTGCTCCTGGATGGGCATTGTCAGATCTTCTCGGATCGGAAAACCTTTTACAATACCTTTTAGGTCTTTTTTTTCTAGTTCGAGCCATTGCGGAACGCCTCTGCGAACCACTGCATCAAGAGAATCTTCAATGGTTTTTACTTTGCGACTTTTTTCTCGAATCTCGACGACATCACCTATCTTTATCAAATAGGAGGGAATATTTACTTTTTTTCCGTTGACAAAAAAGTGTTGATGCCTCACAAGCTGTCGCCCCTGTGCACGTGAATTGACAAAACCCAAACGATAGACGACATTATCGAGACGTCGCTCCAAAAATACCAGCAGATTTGTTCCTGTTATTCCCTTCTTTCGATCGGCCTTTTCAAAAAAAAGATGGAATTGTTTTTCTGAAAGTCCATACATCCGTTTAACTTTTTGCTTTTCCCGAAGTTGTATCCCATAACCCGAGATTTTCCTTCCACGGCGTTGACCATGCTGGCCAGGTGGATACCCGCGGCGATCGAAGGCACACTTGTCAGAATAACAGCGATCACCTTTAAGAAACAATTTCAAATTTTCGCGTCGGCAGAGTCGACAACGCGAATCAATATATCGTGCCAAATTTATCTCCTTTCAAACAGTTATACTCTGCGCCTTGTTGGCGGTCGACAACCATTATGTGGGATAGGTGTCACATCTTTAATCTTTATTATTTTGAACCCCGTAGCTTGGAGGGACCTCAAAGCGGATTCACGACCGGCGCCAGGGCCCTTTACATAAACCTCCACTTCTTTCATTCCATGTTCCATTGCTTTTTTAGCCGCGTTCTCTGCAGCCAGCTGGGCAGCAAAAGGTGTACTTTTCCTCGATCCCTTAAAACCTTGAACTCCCGAACTTGACCATGCAATGACATCACCGGCAGAGTCTGTGATTGTAATAATCGTATTGTTAAAAGTAGACTGAATATGTACAATCCCACTCAAAATGTTTTTCTTTTCTTTCTTTCCCGTGCGGACTTTTTTTGCCATTGACATCCTCTTATCTGATTTAATATCTCACCGGCGACGAATTTTATAATTAAGACTACTTCTTTCTGATGCCGCCTTTTTTCTTAACGGCCGATCTCCTCGGCCCTTTTCGTGTTCGCGCATTGGTGCTTGTTCTTTGCCCTCGAACAGGAAGCGATTTTCGATGGCGAAGTCCTCGGTAAGCTCCGAGATCCATTAACCTTTTGATGTTCATTGAAACTTCGGTTCTAAGTTCACCTTCCACCCTATAATCGCTATCGATGACCTTGCGGATGCTATTGACTTCGGACTCCGTGAGCTGATCTGTCTTTGTATTCGGATCGATATTTAGCTTTGAAACTATATGCATGGAAGTGGATTTTCCGATCCCATAAATATACGTCAGTCCAATCTCAACCCGCTTGTTCTTCGGTAAATCGACGCCTGAAATTCTTGCCAAACCTTTTCCTCCCCTATCCCTGTTTTTGTTTGTGCCTTTTATTTTCGCAGATCACCCTTACAACCCCTCTTCGGCGAACTATTTTACACTTGCTACATATCTTTTTTACCGAAGCCCTGACTTTCATTTTCCCTACTTATCTTCCCCAATACCAGATTGTAGTTGTTTAGTTTCAGATAACCTGCGCGTGAGCCTCAACCGAAAAAGCTGGCATTTGGTTTTCAGTTATTTTTCCCTGTATGTTATTCTTCCCCGAGAAAGATCATACGGGGAGAGTTCCACCGTAACTTCGTCTCCCGGCAAAATTTTAATAAAATGCATACGCATTTTTCCCGAAATGTGGGCGAGTACCTTATGCTTGTTTTCCAGTTCCACCTTGAACATTGCATTTGGGAGTGTATCAATCACTATACCCTTTACTTCAATCGGTTCATCTTTTGCCATATTTCAACTCCGATATAGATTGCTCAAGATAACAGGTCCTTCATCTGTGATGGCGATGGTATGCTCAAAATGAGCAGATAAGCATCCATCTTTAGTTACAGCTGTCCAACCATCTTCAAGTACTTCAACATCATGCCCTTTTTCATTGACCATCGGTTCAATCGCAAGTGTCATCCCGCTCTTCAGGCGAATACCCATGCCGGGCTTTCCGAAATTGGGTATTTGGGGATCCTCGTGTAATTTTCCTCCGATGCCGTGGCCTACAAATTGTCGGACAACGGAAAAGCCTTCAGCTTCCGCGTACGATTGAATTGCATGAGAAATATCTGAAAGTCGACCATCAGGCACGGCTTTCTCAATACCTTTGTAAAGAGATTCTTCGGTAACCTGGGTGAGCCGTCTAGTGGACTCCAATATTTTGCCAACTGCCACTGTCTTGGCAGCATCTCCATAATACCCATCAAAAAGAATACCAAAATCAAGACTAACAATATCGCCCTCTTGCAAGGGTACTTTATTTGGAAATCCGTGTACGACTACGTTATTTACAGAAGCACAGAGTGAATAAGGAAAGTCTCTGTACCCCTTAAATGCCGGAATTGCATTTTTTTCTCTGGCCAGTTTTTCCGAAAGATCATTCAAATAAAGCGTATTGACCTTTGGTTGAATCTCCGATTCGAGTATCTGAAGAATTTCCGAAACAATTTCGTTGCTTTTCCGGATTTTCTCAATTTCCTGGGGCGATTTTAAAACCACCATATTAGAACCGCCCTTTCATTCTGCCCCCGCTTTTTTTCAAAAAACCTTCATAATGTCGGCTCAGCATATGGGATTCCATCTGGGAAATTGTATCAATCGCCACGCCCACGACAATAAGCAGTGCCGTTCCACCGAAATAAAATGGAACATTAAATTTAGTGATTAAAATAGACGGGAGAACAGATACCGCCGAAAGATAAGTGGCACCACCCAATGTAATGCGGGTTAAAACCCTGTCGATATAATCCGCTGTCCGTTTTCCGGGGCGGATACCCGGAATAAAACCGCCCTGTTTTTTCATATTATCCGCCACATCAACAGGATTAAATGTCACGGCGGTGTAAAAATAACAGAAAAAGAATATAAATCCGACAAATAGCAATTCGTACGCCACATTTCCCGGTCTCATTGCGGACGCGATGTTTTGCATCCATGGCACATTCATGAAGCTGGCCACGGTTGCCGGGAACATGATAATGGATGATGCAAAAATAACGGGTATCACACCGGACGTATTGATTTTCAAAGGTAAATGGGTACTCTGGCCGCCATACATCTTTCTGCCAACAACCCTTTTGGCATATTGAACCGATATGCGACGCTGCCCCTGCTCCATAAAAATAATGACGCCGACAACAGAAATCATCAGCGCAATTAAAATGAGGATGGGAAATATCCCCATTTCACCTGTTGAAAGAAGGCGGAATGTATTGCCGATGGCAACAGGTAACCGGGCCACAATCCCGGCAAAAATAATCAGGGAAATACCATTTCCAATCCCCCGCTCGGTAATCCGTTCGCCAAGCCACATGATAAAGGACGTCCCTGCTGTCAAGGTCATGACGGTCATTATCCTAAAATGCCACCCGGGATCGATGACGACTGGGGCTCCACCCGGTGATGTCATGCTTTCCAAGCCAACACTAATGCCAAAACCCTGAATGATGCTCAATATCACCGTTCCGTATCTGGTATACTGGGTAATCTTTTTGCGGCCCTGTTCACCTTCTTTTGACAGACGCTCGAGATGTGGGATAACCACCGTTAAAAGCTGTAATATAATGGATGCGCTGATATAGGGCATTATGCCGAGGGCGAAGACAGACAACCTCTCTAGGGCGCCACCAGAAAACATGTCAAAAAGTCCGAGTAACGTACCCTTTGCCCTTGCGAAAAAAGAGGCCAGGGCTACCGCATCTATTCCCGGCGTAGGCACATGGACACCAACACGGTATATGGAAAGGAAGGCGAGTGTAAACAGGATTCGTTTTTTCAGCTCCGGAATCTTGAAAATATTCTGGAAACCACTGCTGATCATAATGGCAGAACCTCTACTTTCCCGCCAACGCGGGTGACCTTCCCTATTGCAGCTTTACTCGCCTTGTTAACTTTTAGGGTAAGAGGATGTTCTATTTCACCTTGACCAAGGAGTTTGACACCATCTCTTCTGCCCCGTATCAGTCTTGATTGAATTAATGCCGTTTCATCAACGATACTACCTTTTTCAAATTTTGCCAGATCTCGAATATTAATTATGGCAAAATCCTTTTTGAAAATATTTGAAAAACCACGTTTGGGAAGACGGCGATGCAATGGCATTTGCCCACCTTCAAATCCAGGTCTTACCCCCCCACCCGATCGGCTTTTATGCCCTTTTGTTCCTCTGCCAGCGGTTTTTCCGCTGCCCGACCCGACGCCACGGCCAAGACGCTTTCGTGTTTTACGCGATCCAGCTGCCGGTGATAGTTCGTCCAATCTCATTTCTTCTCCTCAACCTTCACCAGATGTGATACCTTATGAATCATCCCTCTGATCTCAGGGGTATCTTTAAGCTCGACAGTTCTTCCCAGTTTTGTCAGTCCCATGCCACGTAAAACCCTGCGGTGTTTTTCCCGCCTGCCAATCATGCTCTTGACCATTGTTATTAATAATACTTCAGCCATTTGACCTTTTTCCAGTTAAAGATCTTCCACACGGATACCACGCCGTTTAGCCACCTGCTCACGGCTTTGCAATTGTTTAAGCCCCTGTATTGTAGCTTTCACCAAATTATGAGGATTATTCGATCCAAGACATTTTGTTAAAATATTCTGAACACCCACAGCCTCAAGCACCGCCCTGACAGCACCACCGGCAATAACGCCTGTACCTTTCGAAGCGGGTTTGAGTAAAACCCTCCCTGCACCAAATTTTCCGATGGCCTCAAAGGGTATCGTATCATTTACCAGTTGGATTTTGCCCATATTCTTCTTTGCTTTTTCCACACCTTTCCGAATCGCTTCCGGTACTTCTCCGGCCTTACCGAGTCCGAAGCCGATACTTCCCTCGCCATCTCCAACAACAACGATGGCACTAAAGCTGAACCGGCGCCCTCCCTTGACGACCTTTGCTACCCGATTAATATGGACTACTTTGTCGATCAGCTCATTTTCGCCGGTGTCTTGTTTGTACAAACATTTACCTCCTTCACGTGCTTTAACAAATAAGGGTTAAAAATCTAGACCCGCTTTTCTTGCACCATCTGAAACCGCTTTAACACGGCCATGATATAAAAACCCGTTGCGATCGAAAATAACTTTTTGAATCCCTTTTTTAATCGCCCGCTCAGCAATGGACTTCCCCACCAAATTTGCAACCGCGATCCGCTTCCCTTTTCCCAAATGTTTATTTATCGCTTTTTGCATTGTTGATGCTGAAGCCAACGTATGTCCCGCCGTGTCATCTATGATCTGCGCATAGATATGTTTTGTGGTCCGAAACACGGTGAGCCTTGGACGCTCCGTTGTTCCAAAAATATTCTTTCTGATCCTTTTTTTTCTCTTTAAACGTGCCCTCTTTCTGAAATTGAGCGAATCCATGCCACCTTACCCCAATAATAACTACAAATGCATTATGCTATTTCGTTCCCGTCTGCCCTTCCGTTCCCGTCTTCCCGGCTTTCAATCGCACCCGCTCTTCGGCATATTTTATCCCTTTGCCCTTATACGTCTCAGGTGGTTTTAATTGTCTGATTGATGCAGCAGTAAGACCTATCAATTCTTTATCGATTCCCGACAGTATAATAATGTTATTTCGATTAATAGTTGCTGAAATACCTTCGGGAAGATCAAAATTGATCGGATGTGAAAACCCAAGGCTAAATTCTATACGATTACCGTTAAGGATCGCACGATAGCCAACACCCTTTATCTCCAGTACCCTTTCAAACTCCCGCTCCACACCGGTGATCATATTGGCGACCAAACTACGGGTAAGGCCTTGCAAGGCCCGACTCGTTCTATCATTGTTCGCTATATTCACATTTACCAGTCCATTTTCTAATTTGAGGTCCACCCGAGAATTAATTAATCGCTCCAACTTGCCTTTTGGGCCTTGGACGGTAACCCGCCTGTTCTGATACGATATCTTTATTTTATCAGGGACTGGAATCGGTTTCTTACCAACACGCGACATGTGCAGCTCCTTGTTGTCACTGACCAATTATCGCATCGAGTGACAAATTTACCAAATATTACAAAGTATCTCACCACCAAAATTTTCTCTTCTGGCTGTTTTATCGGTCATTATTCCTTTGGATGTGGATAAAATTGAAACACCCATCCCTTTTAAGACCGGCTTGATGTCTTTGCTTTTAACATAAATTCTTCGACTGGGTTTGCTAACGCGCCTGATCCCAAAAATTGCATGCGTCTGATCTTGACTATATTTAAGATAGATACGCAAGATACCTTGTTTTGTGTCTTTTATGAATTTATAGTTTCGGATGTACCCTTCATCCTTCAATACTTTTGCTAATTCGCTTTTTAACTTTGATCCTGGAATATCCGTACTATTAAAATTTGCCTTTCCGGCATTTTTGATTCGAACTAGCATGTCCGCAATTGGATCGCTCATTGCCATTGTTTTCTCCGTTATCGTCGTTGGGTTAAAATGAATTATAAATAAATTTCATTTTCCATAAATGAGTTTACCAACTCGACTTTGTCACCCCTGGAAGCATCCCCTGTGAGGCAAGATTTCGAAAACAAATCCGACAAATGCCAAATTTTCTCATATAACCCCTCGGCCTGCCGCACATTGGACATCGATTATATGCTCTTACATTAAACTTTTGTTTTTTCTTTACTTTCATTCTGAGAGATGTTTTTGCCAATTCATCCTCCGGTTTGCATTAACAATCGATAATTGAGTATCTGAATTTGCGATAAATCATCATTGACAATCAGTTCCTGAAGGGCATACCCAGCAGGGCTAAAAGCTCTTTTCCCTCTCTATCGGTTTGGGCAGTCGTAACAACGCTGATATTCAACCCATTAATCCTGTCTATTTTATCATAGTCAATTTCTGGGAATATGATATGTTCCTTAATACCAAGGGTATAGTTGCCGTGCCCATCAAATGCTTTGCCTGACAGGCCTCTAAAGTCACGCACCCGTGGAAGCGCAACATTGACCAACTTTTGATAAAAATCATACATGCGATTCCGACGAAGAGTAACCATGCAACCTATCGGCATACCGGTTCGCAGTTTAAAAGCTGCAATAGATTTTTTTGCTCGGGTCACAACCGGCTGTTGCCCTGCGATGATTTTAAGCTCCGCGGTAGCACCATCAAGGAGTTTTATATTTTGAATTGCCTCACCCAAACCGATGTTCAACACCAATTTCGACAATTTCGGAACCTGCATCGTATTTTTATATTTGAAGGTTTCCATTAACTTGGGTATGACTTCGTTATAATAGTAGGTTTTTAGTGCTGACATGATCTTCCTGAATATTTAATCTAGGAGTCTATTATTTCATTACATTTTCTGCAGACGCGTATCTTTTTCCCATCATCCAACCGTTGCATTTTAATACGAACCGGCGTCATGCACTTGTTGCACATCAACATGACGTTAGACCAATGAATGGGAGATTCACTCTCAAGAATTCCTCCCTGCCTATTCTTAGCCGTGGGTTTTGAATGGTGTTTCACAATGTTGATGTTTTCGATAAGAATCCGGTCTGCCTTTCTAATTACCTTCAATACCTTTCCGATCTTACCCTGGTCTTTACCGGTAATAATTTTTACCTTATCATCTTTGCGTAAATGGCATTTATGATACATCCTGAGTCATATCCTCATCACCAACTTGCGGGTGGTTAAATCTGCAACCATGGCGTTTTTTCGTCAATGCTTTACAATACTTCAGGGGCAAGGGAAATAATCTTCATGAATCTTTTAGCCCTTAATTCTCGCGCCACAGGGCCAAATATTCGTGTTCCAATCGGTTCCTTGTTCGGATCTATTAATACGGCCGAATTGTCATCAAATCTGATGTAGGATCCATCAGACCTTTTGATTTCCTTTTTTGTTCGAACCACCACAGCTTTTAAAATGTCTCCTTTTTTAACTTTAGCGTTGGGTATCGCCTCTTTCACGGCAACAACAATAATATCGCCCACACCCGCATACCTTCTTCTTGAGCCGCCCAGAACTTTAATGCAGTATAACACCTTCGCACCTGAATTGTCTGCTACCGTCAACCTTGTTTCTGCCTGAACCATCTCCCTATCTTTCCCTTTCCGTTAAATCGCTTTTTCGACAATTGCTCTGACTCGCCATTTTTTTGTCTTGCTGATCGGTCTCGATTCAGCAATTAACACCCGATCTCCAATCCGACAGGCGTTGGCTTCATCGTGCGCGGTATATTTGGAACGTCTCCTGATATACTTCTTATACAACTGATGTTTAACAAGTCTTTCGACTTGGACAATGACGGTCTTTTCCATCCTGTCACTGACGATCGTCCCGATCACTTCTCTTCTCATGTCTGATTTATTCATAGTTACGACTGTTCTTGATTGTCCCTATTTGTTTATGAAACTTCCCGTGTGATGGTTTTTATTCTTGCTATATCGCGTTTGATTTGTTTCATCTTTTGTGCATTTTCAAGCTGGCCGATTTCGTGCTGAAAGCGCAAATTAAAAAGTTCCTCTTTCAGATCTTCCCCTTTCTGTTGCCTTTCTTCTCGGCTCAATTCTCTTATTTCTATAGCCTTCATTACAGATCACTCCTCTCAACAAATCTTGTTTTAACTGACAATTTGTGAGAGGCGAGTCGAAAGGCCTCCCTTGCGAGGTCTCTCCTTACGCCTTCCATTTCATAGAGGATTCTACCCGGACGAATAACAACCGCCCATCCTTCAGGAGCCCCTTTTCCTTTCCCCATCCGAACCTCAGCAGGTTTTTTGGTAAATGGTTTGTCAGGAAATATCCTTATCCACATCCTCCCACTCCTTTTGACATGACGCGTTATGGCAATACGGGCTGACTCAATCTGTTTTGCGGTTATGGTACCGCATTCTGTCGCCTGCAAACCAAATTCTCCAAAATTCAGACGACTCCCCCGGCGGGAAACACCCCTCATTCTACCCCTTTGCTGCTTTCGAAATTTAACCTTCTTAGGGCTCAGCATATACCATGTCTCCTATCAGCTGACCTCCGCCTGATCTTTCTTCAGGATTTCTCCCTTGAAAATGAACACCTTCACACCTATAATTCCATAAGTGGTTTGCGCTGCAACAAAACCGTAGTCTATATCAGCCCTTAACGTGTGCAATGGTATTCGGCCATCTTTATACCACTCTCTCCTTGCCATCTCAGCTCCACCAAGACGTCCGGAACAGATTATCTTTACGCCCTTTGCACCAAACCGCATTGCAGAAGAAACACAACGCTTCATAGCACGTCGAAATGCAACTCTACGTTCGATTTGAAGTGCTACATTCTCCGCAACAAGCTGGGCGTCAATCTCCGGTTTTCTGACTTCCTGTATGTCGATGAGAACTTCATGTTTTACCATTTTCTCAAGCGTTTTCTTAAGCTGGGCAATTTCAGCTCCTTTTTTTCCGATAATAATTCCGGGTCTCGACGTATAAATGCCGAGCCTGATCCAATTCGATGATCTCTTTATTTCAACCTTAGAAACACCTGCATGGTAAAGTTTTTGTTTTAAAAATTTTCTGACTTTGAAATCTTCAAAGATATACTTCGAATAATTTTTTCCGGCATACCATTTGGAGTCCCAAGTTTTAACGATCCCTAACCTCAATCCTATTGGATTTACTTTCTGGCCCAAGCTTTTCCCTCCATCTTAAACAGAACCTTCAGCTAAAATGACTGTAATGTGCGCTGTTCTTTTCAATATCCTCGTTCCCCGACCTCGCGCTCTTGCTCTGAATCGTTTCAACGTCGGACCCCGGTCAGCGAGAACGTTTTCAATAACGAGAGAGTCAACATCAATGTCTGGATTTTGGTCGGCGTTTGCCACAGCACTGCGAACAACCTTTCCAACAACGTCTGCCGCTTTTTGAGGCATAACCTTAAGCATTTCCAGCCCCTTCTCAACCGGCTTCCCCTTAATGATGCAAACCAGCTTTTTCACTTTTTGAGGAGAGATACGCTCATATTTTGCCTCCGCTCTGACTTTCATCGCGTCATATCCTTCTATCTATCTTTCCGTTCGCCGATTGACTATTGAAAATGTCGGTGCCCTCAATCCTAAATTGTTATTTTCAAACACCATCACTTCTTTAACTGCGATTTTTTATCGCCGGCGTGACTGTAAAATGTTCTTGTAGGTGAAAATTCCCCCAGCTTGTGTCCCACCATATTCTCTGATATAAAAACGGGAACAAATTTCCTACCATTGTGTACCGCTAACGTAATTCCGACCATTTCAGGGATAATCGTTGACCGTCTCGACCACGTTTTGACAACCCGATTGCCCCTGGTCTCCTGGGCATGAACTATTTTCTTAAACAATTTTGAATCAATATATGGACCTTTTTTTAACGACCGCGGCATAGTCTCTCCTGCTAATAATTTGGTATTTTTTAGGTTCCGATTTACGGAATGCTCGACAGCTGACACTATTTTTTCGTTCTTTTTTTAACGATGTAGCGATCACTTTTTCGGTTTTTTCGCGTCTTATACCCTTTGGTCGGCATACCCCACGGGGAGCAAGGATGGCGACCGCCTGAGGACCTTCCTTCACCCCCACCCATTGGATGGTCGACCGGATTCATTGCAACACCCCTAACCTTGGGTCGTTTGCCCAGCCAGCGCTTTCGACCTGCCTTACCGAGAGATAGATTCTCGTGAACCACATTTCCAAGCTGTCCAACGGTTGCTTTGCAACTCAAAAGAACCATGCGAACCTCGCTGGAAGGAAGTTTGACGAGCGCATACCGATCTTCCTTTGCCATCAGCTGAGCAAATGTCCCTGCGCTTCTGACAATCTTTCCACCGCCGCCAACACGCAATTCAATATTGTGAATATGCGTGCCCAAAGGGATATTACTAAGAGGAAGCGTATTGCCCGGTTTGATGTCCGCTTCAGGCCCGGACATCACCACATCATTTACCGTGAGATGAAGCGGTGCCAGAATATATCGCTTCTCCCCATCAGTATAGTGTAAAAGAGCAATTCGGGTGCTTCGGTTTGGATCATACTCAATCGAAGCAACCTTTGCCGGGATTCCGATCTTGTCTCGTTTGAAATCGATAATCCGGTAATGCCTTTTGTGTCCGCCTCCCTTATGACGACTGGTAATGCGACCATTTGCATTACGACCACCACTCTTTCTGAGGGCTTTCAGCAGATTCTTCTCAGGAGTGGATCTGGTAACCTCCTTAAAGGTTGAATAAACCTGAAACCGTCGTCCAGGAGATGTTGGATTTACTTTTTTAACTGCCATAATTGCTACCGATTCGATCGCCAGGTAAGAATTAACTAAACACCCTCAAAAAAATCGATCCGTTCCCCGGGGGCAAGTGTCACAATCGCTTTTTTCCAGTCCCTTCTTCTCCCTATAATTCGTCCTCTTCGTTTTTTCTTGCCTTTGACCTGCATGGTCTGCAAACCGATCACTTTAACATTAAATATTTTTTCTATGGATCTTTTGATCTCCACCCGATTCGACTTTCTCTCCACTTCGAAAGATAGTTGGTTAGAAACCTCTTTTTGTATGCTGGCCTTTTCAGTTATCAGTGGTCTTTTGATAATGTCATACCGAATCATTTTAAAAGCCTCCCTTCAATGCCCTTTATCGAGGCCTCTACCAAAACCAGGCTTCGGTATTTCAAAATATCGTATACATTTAATCCTTCAGTTCTCAGCACTTTCACATCCGGAATATTTCTAGAAGAAAGTTCCAAGTTTTTATTCGATTTTTCGGTGACGATTAGGGCATGTTCCACATTCAAGGATTTGAGTACTTTTATAAAGCCCTTGGTACCAATTTGGTCAAGTTCAAGCCGATCAATCACTATCAGGTTATTCTCCTTTAATTTGCAACTTAAAGCCATCTTGAACGCTGATTTTTTTACTTTTTTGTTAACCTTATGAACATAAGATCTTTGATTCGGCCCGAAAATGACACCTCCACCCCTTAAAAGCGGCGATTTAATATCACCCTGGCGAGCCCGTCCAGTTCCTTTTTGACGAAACGGCTTCCTCCCACTACCTTTAACATCGCTCCGATGCTTAACAGAAGCAGATGACATCCGTCTATTCGCCAGCTGCATGGTAACGACTTCATGCAAGACATACGGTTTCACAGTCACATCGAAAATATTATCTGTAAGATCAATCTGTGAAACAGTTTCCCCGTTTATATTTTGAATATCTACAACAGCCATTTTCTTTTTCGATCAGGATACAAAAAAGCGTGGATTCCCCGCATCCATCACATTAAAATTTATTCCCGAATTTGTGTTTTTTTAATTTCAACCAGCCCAGCTACGGCTCCAGGAACCGCCCCCTTCAACATGATCAAATTTTGATCCCGATTGATATCTACAATCTTCAAATTTTGAGCGGTTTTTCGTCGACTTCCAAATTGGCCTGGCATTTTTTTTCCTTTGATAACTTTTGCCGGCCAAGCACTGCAACCGATAGAACCGGGAATTCTATGGCTGTGGCTTCCGTGGGTTTTTCCCCCGCCATGAAATCCATGCCTTTTTATTACCCCTGCAAAGCCTCGCCCTTTTGTTGTTCCAGATACATCCACACGCTCGCCAACCTGGAAAACATCCAGGGTGACGCTTTGGCCGATTCTGTAATCTTCCGGGCTTTCAACCGAAAATTCCCGTAGAAACGCGGAATTACCTTCTTTACTCTTTTCCAGATGGCCTTGTAGCGGTTTATTAATACGATTTCGTTTTTTCTCCCCAAAACCGAGTTGAAGTGCATTATAACCATCAATGGCCTGCGTTTTAATCTGAGTAACAACACATGGGCCTACTTCCATGACAGTAACCGGTACATAGTTGCCTTCTGGAGAAAAAAGACTCGTCATACCTAGTTTTTTTCCTAACAATCCTTTACACATCTTATTTCCGGTTCCCTGTTTACTGTTTTATCTCCACGTCCACGCCGGGCGAAAGATCGAGTTTCATTAAAGCATCTATGGTCTGTTGAGTCGGATCAATGATATCCAACAGCCGCTTATGCGTCCGGATTTCAAACTGTTCTCTGGACTTTTTGTCTATGTGTGGAGATCGTAAAACACAATACTTGTGTATCCTTGTTGGAAGGGGTATGGGCCCAACTACTTTTGCTCCAGTTTTATTCGCCGTGTCAATGATGTCCAATGCCGATTGATCCAAAAGTTTGTGATCATATGCCTTAAGTCGAATCCTGATTTTGGTATTCATCATCATTTGTTTTTTCTTTTTCTTATTCGAGTATATTACTGAC